>JAAYCM010000026.1 GCA_012729765.1 Chloroflexota bacterium
GAGCAGCCCGATTTCACCTTTCTCTACATGCAGCAGAGCGATATTGCCGGGCACGACGCGGGCTGGATGTCACGCCCGTATCTGGACGCGATCGAGGCGATGGATCACGCGCTCGGAATCTTCCTGGATCGGCTGGAAGCGGCGGGGCTGCGCGAGCGTACCACCTTCTTGCTGCTGGCCGATCACGGCGGAAACGAGCACACGCACACCGGCGACGTGCCCGAAGATCTGATCATCCCCTGGATCATCAGCGGCCCCGGGATCAAACGCGGCTATGAGCTGCGCGATCAGGTCAACCTGGCGGATACAGCGCCGACGCTGGCGCGGGCGCTTGGCCTGACGCCGCCCTCGGCGTGGGATGGCCGCCCGGTGGATGAAGCATTCGATGACTAATTGGGCATTGGCCCAACACCGGCAAAGCTACTCGCACGACCGCGCGCTGTTCCTGATCGGCCTGGGTGTCGCGATCTCGCTGCTCGGCGACCTGACGCTCTATGTCGTGCTGCCGACGCACACCCAGGCCGCCGGGATTGCGCTGGCGGACGTCGGGCTGATGCTTTCGGCGAACCGGCTGATCCGTATTCTGCTCAACGGACCGGCGGGCGTGCTGATTGAGCGCTGGCCGCGCCGCCGTATCATGGTTCCGGCGCTGTTTGCGGGCGCGCTGTCGTCGCTGCTGTACACCATCCCCGGCTTCTGGCCGCTGCTGATCGGCCGGTTGCTATGGGGCGCGGCGTGGGCGGGGGTGTGGCTTGGCGCGAGCACGATGGCGCTGGACCTCGCCACGCCGGAGCGGCGCGGCCGTACCATCGGACGCCTGCAGATGTGGTACTTCATCGGGTCGGGTGGCGCGGCCCTGATCGGCGGCGTGCTGACGGACTGGCTCGGCTACAGCCCGGCACTGCGGGTCTGCTCGCTGGTGACGTTCGGCGCGGCGGTGATGTGGCTGCTTTTGCTCCCCGAGACGCGCCCCGTCCGAAGCGCTCGCAGCGTTCCGGCTGGCTCCCCCGAGCCGGAGCGTGTCGCAGAGCGTGAAAGAAGCTGGCGCGGGGTGCTGGTTCCGCTGGCGACGGCGATCGTTTTGCTCGGCGTAAACTGGCTGATCTTTATTGGACTGTTGGGGGCGACGCTGCCCCTGTTGCTCGAGCAGCGGGTTGGCGAGACCGTCTTGCTGTTGGGGCTGGTGATTCCGCTTGCGTCGTTTACCGGCGCGCTATCCGCCGGGAATCAGGTTTTGGGCTTAATCGCGTCGCCCCTGTCTGGCTGGGCGTCAGACCGGCTCGGCGACCGCTGGCTGCTGGCGGTTGGCGCGCTGGGTTTGGGGACGGTCGCGCTGGCGATGACCGCCGTGGGCTATGGCACCGTCCTCGTGCTGGCGACGATGCTCGGCGCAGTAGCGACCAGCGTCCTGCAAACCCAGGTCATGACGCTGGCAGGCGATTACTCGCCGCGCGGCCAGCAGGGGCGCGTCTTGGGCGTGCTCAACACGGTAGGCGACATCGGCAGCGCGGCAGGGCCGCTTCTGGCTTATGCCTTGCTGCCGATTCTCGATCTGAGCGGCATTTTCTGGCTGGCAACCGCGCTCATTGCGCTGTGCCTGCCGTGGACCGCGTGGATCTGTGCGCGCTCGCTTTCCGGGCGGCTGTCGTTACGACGCCTGCGCACCGGGCCGCTCTAGCCGGGCGTCAACCGGCGCTGGGTTCAGCGGCTTTCTCGTCAGCAAGGTATTCGTTCGCCAGCAGCAGGAAGACGCTCGACGTCCACGAATACGCCCGGTCGCGCAGCCCTTCTCCGGTGAGCGCGTCGAAGTTTTCGGCCATGCCGCTGCGCGCGACCAGCGCACAGAACCGGCGGCTGAGCTCGCGGGCAAATTCGCGCTCTCCGACTGCATTCAGTCCATCGACCAGCAACATGGTCGATGGCGCCCAGATCGGGCCGCGCCAGTACCCATCCGCCTGGTAATAGGGGCTGGTGGGGTGTTCGGTCGCTAGGCCGTGCTCGGTCAGGAACCGGTTGGGATCCTTGAGATCGTCGACCAGGTGCCGGATCACCTCGTCAGGCAAGCGCTTGCCCAACAGCAGCGGCAGATAGAGGATCAGGCTGTCGGCGGCAATCGTTTCATGGCTGCGGGCGTGCCGTGCAACGAAGTGATCCCCGCGCCAGAAGGCGGTGAGCAGCTTCTCGAGCAGGTCGTCAGCCCGGCGCTGCCACTGATCGGCCTCAGCGGTGCGTCCGAGCCGCCCGGCGATGTCGGACAGCACGTCCATCTGATAAACGAGGAATGCAGCCAGGTCGGGCGCTTCGACCGGGACGCCATGCGCAAAGATGGTGGCGTTATCCCAGCCGGAGTCGTTGCCGTGATTGTATTCGGGCAGCCCGTCGCCATCGGTGTCGCGATAGCTGAGCCACCAGTTCGTCCAGTGGCAGAGCGGGGCGTAGGCTTCTGCGAGGCGCTCCTGGCCGAGCGCGGGGTTCCGTTCGAGCAGCCGCTGCAGCGCCCAGCCGTGGATGGGTGGCTTCACGAAGTTCCACACGCTTTCGACGTCGTTGATATAGTCGGGCAGCGCGCCGAACTCGTCCTGCGCGTCGAACATGACCATGAACTGATCCCACGCCAGCGCGGGATTCTTCTCGGCTAACGCAAGCGCATTGAAGCAGTGGTCCCAGCTCCAGATGTTGTCCATCCAGTTCTTTGACATGTACATCGCGGGCCGGTGCAGCAGCCCGGCGGGCGCGACCACGCACGACCAGTTTACATAGGCGGCATTGCGGCGCGCCTCGGTGAGATCGTCCGGCACGAAGACCTGCTCAGCTTCCCACTGCGCGAACTGGCTCTCAACCGCCTGCACGCACGCGTCAAACGGCTCGGCATAGGTGCGCGGCTCCCAGCTTGAGCGGTATTCCTCGATGGCGCACTCAAACTCGTTTTCAGCATCGGGCGCGAAGTCGATCTGCACGTAGCGGTTGGCAAGTCCTTCCCACGGCGCGTCGACGGCCAGCTTCCCTCGCAGCGAGGTCAGCATGTACTGGCGGAAGGCTCCCCGAATGTTGACGGACCAGCAGTTTTCTCCGGCCTGTGTAACTGTGTCGTAGACCCACCCTTCGCGCGTGGGCATTGGCTGGCGTGTCAGCCGGAGCCCGACGCCCTTGCCGCGCACGCGGATCACCTTGGGATCGGCGATGCAGATCTCGACGGTGCCCTTCGGCGTGACGAGGCGCAACAAGGCGGGAGACGCTTCCTCGGTGAAGGGAATGGGCGCGCTGCCGTCTGTGACCTCAACGCGAAAGAGGACGCGATGGGCGACGCCGCCATGCACCGTCCGGAGATACAATCCTGCTTCTAAGTCTGCATCGGCTGCCAGATGGGAAAACGCCAGATACGAGCCATAGCGGCTAAAGGGAATACGTCGGAGATCGAAGCCCATCATATCCTCACAGACCAACCGCGCCCGCGCGCGGGATGCAAATAGCTAAGGCGACCTTTGCTAAAATTCTCGGGAGGAGCGGCGAGTGGTGCGCCGCTGCTCCCCATGGATGCCGGAGCAGCCCTGGAGAGCAGCGACCTCACTTGCGCTTGAGGGGGACGGGCCAGGGCACAGACGCGAAACTGACACCCTGACCGCCCCCCTTGCTCTAGTTGGAATTACTCACCCAGCAGCGCTGCGATCTGCGGTGCCGCGTTGGAGATTGCTTCCTCCACGGACGCCTGACCGGTCAGCGCTTCCTGCAGCATCAGTTGGACGATTTCAGAGACTTCCGGCCAGTTGGGCAGTGGACCGCGCGCGCGGGCGTACTGCATCTGGTCGAGGAAGACAGCCATGTTGGGGTCTTCGGTCCAGAAGGTGGTCTGCTCTTCAGGCAGGTCGCGCGAAGGCAGGAAACCCAGCCCGGCGTACCAGTCCACGATGTTCTCAGGGGCCTGCGTGAAGGTGATGAAGTCCCACGCGCAGTCCTGGACGTCGCTATTGGCGAAGATCGAGAAGTTCTCGCCGCCGAGGCCGTTGGCAGGCTGGCCGTCCTCAGGATAGGGGATGGGCGCAACGGTGTATTCGAGGTCCGGCGCTTCGGCTTCGAGGCTGTTGATCACCCACGGGCCGTTGATCATCATCGCGGCGTTCCCGGCCA
>JAAYCM010000027.1 GCA_012729765.1 Chloroflexota bacterium
AGAGCATCGGCACGCTGCGTAAAACCGACTTGCGCCCCGACCTGAACCGAGTCACAGTATCGACACTGGGGATGTACGGGCAGCGCGATATCATCGTCCGCCCCAGCGAAAACCAGGTTCTGAAGGCCGGCGTGCCGCACGCGCAGATCGAGTGGTTTCCCGATGCCGGGCATTTCATCATGATGGATTCGCCGGACCGGTTCATCACCACGCTGCGCACGTGGCTGCACAGTGGGTGAGCGGGGGGCCGCCATGCGAAAGTTCACGATAGAAGATCGCCACCTGATCGCCCCGTTCAACGAGCCGGCCTGCGACCTGAGCATCCTCAACAAGCCGCTCAAAATCCACCAGGCTGACGTGCTCGATGACGCGCTCGGGCCGACCCCCGCCGAGCTGGCATTGGAGTCGGTGCACGATCTGCCCAGCTTCGCGCCCGAGGGCGGCGAGATCGTGGTCTACCGCGATAACCTGTATTTCGACAGCGAGTTCTTCAGCGAGTTCTTTGGCCAGGCACAGGCCAGCCGCCTACCGAGCCGGGCCGTGCTGCCCGCCGCCGACGCGGCCTGGATGAAATACAGCATCCCTCTGTCGCGCCTGAAGCCGGTCAAGGACGTCAACGGGCGCCCGCTGTACTACCCGCTCGACCTGTGGTATTTCCCGGACGGGTACGTCGCCGAGCGCCACTGGCGCGATATCCCGATCTACAGCGACTACAAGGAGAAGGGGTACTACAACGTCCCGGACTCGATGAGCAACCTGCGCCCCGGCGCTGCTGACGGCGCGGCCAGCCGCGACCTGGACCTGACGCACCTGCTCACCGAGCGCTCGTGCCTGTCCATCGACAGTTGGATCCATGTGTATTTCGCTAATATTATCCTGGGCGTATTCTCGCGCGGGAGCCGCTTCGAGGAATACCTCGCCCGACACAACCTCTTCGCGCTGACCGTCTTGTTCCGCGCCATCCTCGAGCAGAAGCAGGTGATCTCGTGCTCCAAGCTGGTCCAGGTGGGCGAGGGCACGATCATCGATCCGTCGGCGGTGATCCTGGGGCCGACGACCATCGGGCGCGGCTGTTACATCGGCCCTGGCGTGGTGATCGACAACTCGGTGATCGGCGATAACGTGAACATCGCGCAGGGTTGCCAGCTCATGCTGAGCGTGGTCGGCAACAACTGCTTCCTGCCGTTTCGCGCGGCGCTGTTCATGTCCACGCTAATGGAGTACACCATCGTCGCGCAGAACACCTGCCTGCAAATGTGCGTGGTGGGACGCAACAGCTTTGTCGGGGCGGGCACCACCTTCACCGACTTCAACCTGCTGCCGGCTCCCCTGCAGGCATTGAACGCCTACGGCGAGCTGGAGGATACGGGCCAGCCCGTGCTCGGCGGCTGCGTGGGACATAACACGCGGCTGGGGTCCGGGCTGGTGATCATGCCGGGCCGCGTGATCGAGTCCGACGTCGTGTTGTTTGCCTCGCCCGAGCGGCGTGTGATCACCCGGAACATCTCTTACGAAGAGAGCGACCACCACAAGGTGCGCGAATCGATTGCCCGGCAGCACAAACGGCGCTATCCGCGCAGCGTCGAGTCGGAGGACGCGCTCCTCGAGCCGTGGGAGTGAGGATGGCCGTACTTTTGCACCGCCCCTTGCGCGAGGTTATCTCCGGGCATACCTACTCGCTGTTCCTGGCGTTGGTTTTCGTGGTCACGCTGGTGATGACCTACCTCGTTCTGGAGCCGATCAACCACGACGACTGGGTGCGTACGGTGCAGCAGATCCGCTATTTGTGGCGTGGCGAGAATCCGTACTGCGATCCGTACTGCGATGGTCTGACCATCGATCCCGACCTGGCCGCATATGGTGCATATCCCGGCACGATCCCGTATTCGCCCTGGTATATGTTCTTCTTCGGCGTGCTCTATTATGCGACGGCGCGCCTGGTCGTGGCGCTGAACGTCGCATTCTGGAGCGTGATCATCCTGGACAGCGGCCGGCTGCCCGCGCTCGTCCTGGTGCTGCATCCCACCTTTCTGATGTTATGGGCCTCAGCCAATATCGACTTTCTGGTCAATGGCGTGGGGCTATGGCTAATTCTGCGCGGAGCGCGCGGGTGGCGGCGGGGCGTAGCGCTTCTACTGATCGCCATTAAGCCCCAGGTGCTCCCGCTGGTGCTTATGTTGGAGGGGGCACGCACGCTGTGGGAGCGAGACTGGGAAGCGATGCTGACCATGGCTTCGGTTACCCTGATCTCGATCCTGCTGTACCCCACCTGGCTGACCGAGACGCTACGCACCTACTTCGGCGCGCTAGATGGCAGTGGCGTGGCAACCGAAACGCGCACGCTCAGCGGCTATTCGTTCTCGGTGTTTGGAGCGTGGGGTGTGCTGCCCGCGCTGGCCGTCACAGCCGCGGTGCTGATCCTGATGCGCCGCCGCCTGACCGAGTGGCGCTCGCTCGCTGTACTGCTGGGGCTGGTGTGGACGCCCTATATCAATCCTTATAGCTTTTCCGTGCTGCTGCTGCTCTTCCGAAAGGAGTCCGCGTGGCGTGTTGGGACCTATCTCGGGCTCAGCATTGCGACGCTGCCGATTCTATTCGCCGAGTTCCACCAGTACGAGCGCTATGGCACGCTGGCGTTCCTGCTGCTGGCTGCCGTTTTGACCACGCCCGATCGCGAACACACGGAAGAGGCCATCGCGGTACGGCACGCTGTGCCGATCTTCCCCCCGGCGCGCCCATTGGCCCGCGCGGTGGCCACTGAACCCGTATTCTAGAGGCTGTTATGCACTTTAGAGCACATGAGCCAACAACCGAACGAACTGATGGGCCATCACAATAGCAAAGGCCAGGAAATGCAAGCCTTTCAAGGTGTCAGGCAAGCGCTCGTAATC
>JAAYCM010000028.1 GCA_012729765.1 Chloroflexota bacterium
ACGTGGCGCGCGATCCCGTAGCGCGATCAGGCTGGCGGATTGGCGATGATGACGTGATCGAGCGCCTTTTCGAGGTTTTCTAGCGAAGGCGGTTTGAGCAGGAACGCGTTTGCCCCGGCGGCAAACGCGTCGCGCTTCAGCGCGGGCGATCCTTCGGCTGTTACGATGACCACAGGCACCCGCGCCGTGAGCGGATCGCGGCGCAGGAAGCGCAGCACTTCCAGCCCATTGACGCCGGGCATATTGATGTCCATCAGGATGACGTCGGGGATCACTTCATTGAGATGCTGGAGGGCACTGCGCGGCCCCAGGGCGATCGCGACGGTGTGGCCCAACATGCGGACTTGAGCCGCCAGGCTCTCAGCAGTCCGGCGATCGTCTTCGACAATGAGCACATTGTAGAGCATTCCGCGTCCTTTTGTGGCGTGGGGTATGTCAGCCTGGCACCATTGTAGCACAGGGATGCCGCCGCGAATGGGCGCGCGAGGCCCGAAACACCAGATTTTATGGAAAATTCACGAAATGCCGGGCGGCGCGGGCGCGATGTGCCCCGGCCACCGCGATTACGCTATAATCCCGCTGGCGTCTTGAGCCCAACCGATCGCGCGAGCCTTTTTCAGGAGTGTCCATGACCCCACCAATTTTCCTGGCGCTGGTTCTGCACAATCACCAGCCTGCCGGCCAGTTTGATTTCGTGAACGACCACGCCGTCGAAACGGCATACAACCCGTTTGTCGAGCTGTTGGAGCGGCATCCCGGCGTCAAGTGCGGGATTCACTTCACCGGCAGCCTGCTGGATTACCTGATCGGGCACCAGGGGGCGTTGCTCGAACGCCTGCGAACGCTGGTCGAGCGCGGTCAGGTTGAGGTGATGTCGGGCGGGTACTACGAGCCGATCCTCACCACGCTGCCCGACGCCGACAAGATCGGCCAGATCCACAAGCTGAGCCAGGCGGTCGAGGACGTGTTCGGGCGCCGCCCGCGCGGGATGTGGCTGGCCGAGCGCGTCTGGGAGCCGCACCTGGTGCGCCCGATCGCCGAAGCGGGCATCGACTACGTGATCATCGACGACACCCACTTCGAGGCGGTCGGTTACAACAAAGAGCGCGAGTTGTTCGGCTATTTCGTGAGCGAGGAACAGGGCTACATGGTGCGCGTGTTCCCCACGCTGAGCTACCTGCGCTACGCGATTCCCTGGGATACGGTGCCGAACATCATCGACTGGCTGCGCCAGCAAGCCGCCCAGCCACTGCCCGGCCAGCAGCCCAAGATCGCCTTCATGGGCGACGATGGCGAGAAATTCGGCGTGTGGCCGGGCACTTACGAGCACTGCTGGGGGAATGGGAACTACATGGCCGAGCTTTTCGCCGCGCTGGAGCGGGAGAGCGACTGGGCGCGGACGATCTGCCCGGCGGAGTATCTCGATCGCTATCCGGCGCTGGGGCGTGTCTATCTGCCGACGGCCAGCTACTTCGAGATGGGCCAGTGGTCGCTGCCCGCCGAGCGATTCCGCGAGCTGCGGGGCATCAAGCGTGAATTCGAGGACCAGGGCCGCGAGGATGTGCTGCGCTACTTGCGCGGAAGCGTGTGGCGTAACTTCATGATCAAGTATGACGAAGTGAACCACATGCACAAGCGGATGCTGATGGTCGCGGACAAGGTGCACGCCATGCCTTCTGGCGAGCGCAAGAGCCGGGCGCTCGATCTGCTGTGGCGGGCGCAGGCCAATGACGCCTACTGGCACGGGCTGTTCGGCGGCGTCTACCTGTTCAACTTCCGCGTGGCGAACTACGCCAACCTGATCGAGGCCGAGGCGCTGGCCGATGGCGAAGACGCTCCGCTCGAGGTGCGCGCCTTCGATTTCAACAAGGATAGCACCGAGGAGATCGTACTGACCGGCTCGACCTATAACGCGATCTGGAAGCCGAACCTGGGCGGGATGATGCTGGAGCTGGATGCCCGCCCGCAGCGTTACAACCTGCTCAATGTGATGACCCGGCGCGAGGAAGGCTACCACGACGAGATTCGCGCGGCGGCGGCCAATGGCACGCTGGTCACCCCAGAGACGGCACAGGCCGGCGCCAACTTCGACACGCGGGACGCCGTGCGCGCCAAGGAA
>JAAYCM010000029.1 GCA_012729765.1 Chloroflexota bacterium
CCGGAATTCATCTACGAGGCGGAGATCGCAGCAGTCGAGGATCAAGCCGTCGATCCGGCAGCAGACGGGCTGAGCATCCCGCCGGACGATCTGCGGCCTGAAGAGCCGGGCGATAGCAGCCCGGACGACAGCACACCCGCCGAAGTCGTGACCGAGGTCCAACGCCTGCCCGCCCCGCCCCCGGAGCTGGCCCTGCCCGAAGCGCCCGTGTTCCTGTCGCTGCCAGAGCCGGATACCGAGGGCGAGGATTATGCCGGCCTCTTCCCGGCGGTGATCACCCACGTCGAAACGCCGGGCGAGGAGCCGGAAAGCGCCCCCGTCCAGGCCGAAGATGCGCCGGAGCCGGTCATCGAGACGCAGCCCCACCTGGAAGACGCGCTGCCGCCCGAAACGGCGCAGACGGTCGCGCATCTCGAAGACGAGCTGATCCAGGGTGAGGAAACGCTCCCGCACCTGGAAGACACGCTTGGCCCGGCGGTGGCCCACTCGCGCCGCGCCGACGAAGCCGCCGAGGATGTCCCGGCGCGCTACCGTTCGGAAGCCGGCCCCGGCGCGCCGCCCGCCGATGAGATTCGCATCCAGAGCGAGATCCAGCCCACGCCCAGCCGTCAGGTCCGCGCGCCCTATGTGATCCCACCCGCGCCCTATACGCCGCCGCCCGACGCGGCTCCCCCGCCCCCGGCGACGCTCGCCCCACCGCGTCCGGCCACCCTGCCGCCCGCCGCCGCGTTTGGCTATGGTGTGGCACCGGGCGCGGCCTTTCTACAGCAACGCGTGCACGCCTACCGCCAGAGCGGCTACCGGCTGCACGCCCAGTCCCCCTACGAGGCGACGCTCTCGCGCGGCAAGGCATTGGGGGCGCTGGGCTGGCTGGTCGCGCTGCTATCGATCATCGGCGCGCTGTGGTACGGCCTGATCCTGACCGCGAGCGGCTTCCGGCGCGACCGGGTGTACATCACGCTGGAGCAGGACGGGCGCGTGTATGAGGACGGTCCCGGCGCGGCCCATGTCCGGCGGCAGCGCTCGCGCGCGGGGCGGCGCTGGAGCATCTTCGGCGCCGTGATCTTTGTGCTGGCGCTGATCCTGGCCGTGATCCTGCTGGTCGTGGCGTGGATCGGGCGGGAGCGCTACCGGCCTGAGCTGCGCGCCGCCTATCCGGAGATCACGCTCTTCGAGGACGAGTTCGACAGCACGCCCGCCGATCCCGACGCGGTGGCGCTGGTCGAAGACGGCGTGGTCGCCTTCTCGATAGTGGCCGGAATCACGCTGCTGGGGCTGGTCGGCGGCCTGCTGCTGCTGATCATCGGCTTCGTACACGCGCGCGCCTACCGGGTCCGCGTGCCGGTGCCCGGCTATGAGTAGAATCCGGCACGCCTCGTTGAGCAGCGGAAGAGGCATCGATCCACGGGATTTCCTGTAGTACTACAGCCGCACCTGACGTTTTGTTGCCCCCCATTCCCCGGCCCCTTCCCCCACTGCTGCGCGGAGAGAAGGGGAGCAGGGTGGCGCTTTTCAAGTCCTTCCCTCATTTTGGGGGAAGGATTTAGGATGGGGGGCGATGCTTGCCTCGCCTGCCGGGCGGAACGGGTAGGGCAAGCCCTATCCCTATGGCAAGATGTTCGCCCATGCCGCCGGACCCTCACCAGGCCGCGCATCGCACAGCGCCGGGCAGCCAGAGGTTGCCGCCAGCCCTGCCGTGCGCTATAGTCTAGGTCTACCATCAACCGACCGCATAACATCAAAGAGTCTGTACGTTGACACTCCGAGAAGATACCGTTCCACTCGACGCCCCCGCCGACGATATAGCAACCGATGTCCCACAGCCGCGCATCCAGGCCGAGCGATCGTTCGTGCGCGAACTGCTTGAGACGGTCTTGCTGATCGCGGCGATCTACGCCTTCGTCAACCTGGCGACGGCGCGTTTCGTGGTGGACGGTAACAGTATGCTGCCCAACTTCGAGACGGACCAGTTCATCATCGTCAGCCGCCTGTCCTACATCCTGGGCGATCCGCAGCGCGGGGACGTGGTCGTCTTTCACTACCCGATGGAGCCGGAACGCGACTTCATCAAGCGGCTGATCGGGCTGCCCGGCGAAACCGTCACGATCCAGGACGGGCACGTCTATGTCAATGGCAAACTGATCGACGAGCCGTATATCGAAAACTTCTGCCGGGGCAAATCGTGCGACGGTGAATGGGTCGTCGGGCCGGACGAGTATTTCGTGCTGGGCGACAATCGCAGCGCCAGCAAAGACTCGCAGGACTTCGGCACGGTGAGCCGCAGGTATATCGTCGGGCGCGCCCTGGTGCGCTATTGGCCGCCGAGCGCGTGGGGCATCCTGACGCGGCCCAGCTACAATCCCAACGGCGCGCCGCTGCCGACGGTGACGCCGACGCACACGCCCACTGTCACCCCGACCGCGACGATGATCCCGCCGGCGCATGGTATCCTGCCGCCGGAATACCCACCCGCCACCCCGACTCCCCGCCCAGCCGACTGGACCGGATCGTACTATTGATGTCGAACCACCTACCCGAAACGAATACCTGCCCATCCTGCCAGGTCGGGCTGCTGAGGCCCACGCGGCAGGTGTATGTCCACCTGTACAACGGCACGCTGGTGCACGCGCCGAACGTCCCGGCCTGGCGCTGTGATGTCTGCGGCGCGTCCTTCTACGACTCCAAGACGCTCAACCGGATCGAGCTGCTGATCGGGGACGCGGGACCGCCGCCCAACCATCACCTGCCCACCCCAGAAGCTCCCGACGACCGGCCCGCACACGCTGAAGAGCCGCCGGAGCAGCCCGATACGTCACAGCCGCACCCCGACCCGCTCTGACCCGGCACAGCTTGTAACCTGACAGTTACGCAATCCGGTATAATGTAATCACTAGCACACTGCCAGCGGCGCGCTGGCAGTCGCATAATCTTCTGGCATGATACATCGAGGAACTGAAGTATGGCTATCAACCTGTGGCACAGTCTGCCGACCGGGCCGAATGCGCCCTCGTCCGTTTACTGCATCGTGGAAATCCCGAAAGGGAGCCGCAACAAGTATGAGTACAGCAAAAAGGCGGGCGTGATCAAGCTCGACCGCGTGCTCTACAGCCCGATGCACTACCCCAGCGACTACGGCCTGATCCCGCAGACCTTCGCCGAGGATGGCGACCCGCTCGACATTCTGGTCATGGTCAGCGAGCCGACCTTTGCCGGGTGTGTGATCGAAGCGCGCCCGATCGCGATCTTCCACATGCTCGATCGCGGCGACCCGGACGACAAGATTCTGGCGGTGCCCGCTACCGATCCGCTCTTCGATGACTATCACGATCTGAAGGATGTGCCCAAGCATTTCCTCAACGAGATCGCGCACTTTTTCGAAACCTACAAGCAGCTTCAGGGCATCCCGGTTACGCCCAAGGGTTGGGAAGACGCCGACCGGGCCCGCGAAGTAGTCGTACAAGCGATGGAGCTGTATCGCACGACATTCCCGCCCGATATGACCGTCTAGTATCTGCCCGGTCGTTGTGCTGCACGCCAGTTGCTCAAAATGATGGCAGAAGCTATAACAACCCTGGATGAGTCGAAGAGCTGAAGCGACGAACCGAAAATGGCCGAGCGCACTCCCCTTCCATTTGATTTGAACGATGCCCTGCTGGATATCCTGCGGCGGGTGCAGGACCTCATGCCGTTCGAGAGCGGCGGCCTGACGCTCTACGACGCGGCCACCCAAATGCTGCTGCCTCATGCCTATGTCGGCGACAGTGCCCTGATCGTCACGAGTACGCCCCTCGGCGACGGCATTGTCGGGCAGGTGGCCCAGACTCTCCAGCCGATCCGCGTGCCCGATCTGCAGCGCGATCCGCGCGCGCGCTTCGTCGATCCGCTCTCGCGCTCGCAGCTTGCAGTGCCGATTGCGGTGGGGAACGAGCTGTTGGGCGTGCTCAATGTCGAGAGCCACCTGCCAGAGGCTTACACCAACCAGCACCAGACCATGCTGCAAGCCCTGGCCGACCAGGCCGCGCTCGCGCTGCAGATCACGCGCCAATACCAGGGGCTGGTCGCCAGCTATGAGGAGCTGGTGGACGACCGCTACGAGCGGCTGCGCGAGGCTGGAGCCTTGCAGCGTCTGGCGACGATCACCAGCGCCACGCTCGACATGGACGATATGCTCACACGCGCCCTGCGCGAGACAGCCGATCTGCTGGACTGCGAGGGCGCGCAGCTTCTGCTGCCGGACTATCTCAACTACCATCTCGTGCCGCACGAGACATCGCTCTATGGGCTGGCCGAAAGCTGGCCGTCCAACCCGCTCTCGCTCGACGGGCCGGGCTATCTGGTCGACGTGTTTCACACCGGCAAGCCGCAGATCGTCAACGAGCTGCCCGAAGGGATCGGGCCAGGGGCGCGCAACGCGCTCGCCTGCCCGCTCAACACGCGCCAGCGCACGCTCGGCGTGCTGCACCTGCTCAACCAGCGCGGCGGCCCGTTCAACCCCGGCCAGCAGGAGATCGCGCAGGCCATCGCCAACCAGATCGCGGTCAGCATGAGCAGCGCGCAGATGTTCGCCGCCGAGCGCCACCGCGCCCACCTGATGAGCCAGGTCAACCGCATCAGCCAGGAGCTTTACGCCACGCTCGATACGCAAACGCTGCTGCGCAAGACCGCCCAAAACATCTACGACGTGTTTGGGCACGACGCGATCTATGTGATGCTGCTCGACCAGGCCCGCGAGACGATCTGGGTCAGCGCGGGAGTCACCAGCTCGCCCCGGTTGGAAATGTCGCAGCAGGCGTCCTTCCCGGCCAACCAGGGCATCGTCGGGCGCGCGATCCGCGAGGGACAGACGCAGCTTGTGCCCGATCTGCGCCTCGACCCCGACTATCCACCCCAGGGCCGGCATCACTTCCTGCAAAGCTGCCTGGTGATCCCGCTGCGGCGCGGCGACGAGCCGGTGGGCGCGCTCGATATCCTCTCCAGCAAGCTCAATGCCTTCAGCGATCTGGAGCGTGACGCGCTCGAAACCCTGGCGATCCAGGTCAGCATCGCGCTCGAAAACGCCCGGCTCTACGACGAAACGCGCCGCCGCTTGCAGCAGCAGCAGATCGTCTACCAGATCGGGCGCGATCTGTCGGCCATTCTGGACTCGACCGAGCTGGCCCAGGCGATGGCCCAGCGCATGAATCAGGCGCTCAACACCTCGAACTGCCTGGTGTGGCTCCACGAGCCGCAGCACAATATCCTGCATGTCGCCGCCGAGAATCGCATCGGCCAGCATATGGCCGGTATACCGCTGCTGGCGGGCAAGTACTTCCCGCTGGATGCGCGCCCCGCGCTGCTGGCCGCCGTCGAGACGCGCCAGCCGGTCGTGACGTATGTCGACGATGCCAGCGCCCCGCCCGAAACGATCCGGCTGCTGACCCGGCTGCGCGCCCAGGGCCAGTTGATCGTGCCGATGGTGGCCGGTGAGCGGCTGGTCGGCTTCGTGGACTGGATCGATCACGTGCCAGACCGCCGCTTCTCGCCCGACGACATCCAGCTCGCGCAAACGCTGGTCATCCAGGCCACGATCGCAATCGAGAACGCGCTGCTGTTCCGCCAGCTTGAGCAGCGCGCGCTGGAGTTGGGCGAGGCCAACCGCCTGAAAAACCAGTTCCTCGCCACGATCAGCCACGAGCTGCGCACGCCAATGAACAGCATCATCGGCTTCAGCCAGGTGCTGCTCAACCGGCTCTATGGCGACCTGAACGAGGAGCAGTCCAGCCGCCTGGAACGGATTCTGCGCAACGGCAGCAACCTGCTGGCCCTGATCGATGACCTGCTCGACCTCTCCAAGATCGACGCCGGGCGCATGACGCTCGAATTGCAGAGCGTCCCGATCCGCGAGGCGGTCGATGCCGTCGCGCAGAATCTTGAAGCGCAGGCCGCCGCGCAGGGCCTCGAAATGACGATCGACGTGCCCGACAGCCTGCCGCCGGTCCTGGCCGACCGCCAGCGGCTCCAGCAGATTCTCAACAACCTGCTCAGCAACGCGATCAAGTTCACGCATGAGGGCGGCATCACGATCACCAGCCATCTGACCGTGCAGGACAGCCGCCCGATGATCCAGGTTACGGTCGCCGACACCGGGATCGGCATCAATTCCGGCGACCTGGCGATCATCTTCGACGAGTTCCGGCAGGCCGATGGCAGCGTCACGCGCGCCTACAGCGGCACCGGGCTGGGGCTGGCGATCACGAAGAAGCTGGTCACGATGATGAACGGCACCATCTGGGTGGAAAGCGAGCCGAAGCGCGGCAGCAAGTTCAGCTTTACGCTGCCGGTCGCCCCCACCAATGGGCGCTAACGCACACGCAAAGGACTGGCATGTCACTGACACACGCAGCGATCATCCTCGCCGGCAGCCTCTCCCAAAGCATCGCCGTCGGGCTGATCGGCATCATGCTGATCCAGCCGCGCCGCAAGCTGCTCAACGACCTGTTCGCGCTGTTTCTGGCCGCGCTCGGCCTGTGGGCCTATACCTCGGTCGCGCGCATCGTCCCCGCCCTGACACCGCTCAGCCCGGAGCATAATTTCTACCTGCTGTTCATGGCGCTCGCCCTGACGCCCTTCACACTCTATCTGTTCGTGACGGCGCTCTGCAAGCGCGGGCCGCGCGTCTCGATTGCGCTGGCGGTGTGGGGCGTGATCGGCATGATCGTGCTTGCGATCCTGCTGTGGAGCGGCGAGATCGTGACCTATCTGCCAGAGGGCGGGGGAACGCTCGGCTTCGAGATGGGCTGGCCGGGCTATGTGACCCTGGGGATCGTCATGCTGTACGGCGTGCTGGCCTACCTGTTCCTGCAGGCCAGCGACGATCCGCAGGCCCAACCGCTGCGGCTCCCGGCGGCGCTGCTGGTGCTCGGCTATGGCGGCAATATCTTCGAGCCGCTGCGCCGCATCCCGCTCGACCTGATGCTGACCACCGTCGCCGCGCTGCTGATCGGTTATGCAGTGCTGCGCTGGCAGTTATTCATCCCGCTGCGCGAGGCCAATGAGAAGCTGCGCGTGATGAATGCCGACCTGCGCACGGCGGTCAACGATCTCTCCGCCGAAAAAGCGCGCACCGAGCGTCTCAACGACGAGCTGCGCGACGCCAGCCGCTACAAAAGCCAGTTCCTGACCAGCATCAGCCACGAGCTGCGCACGCCGCTCAACTCGATTGTGGGCTACAGCGAGCTGCTGGTCACCGGCGTTTACGGCGACCTGAGCGAGATTCAGCACGACCGGATCGAAAAGATTCACCGCAACGGGCGCAGCCTGCTCACGCTGATCAACGACATTCTAGACCTGAGCCGGATCGAAGGCGGGCGGCTGGAGCTGCAGCTTGCCCCTCTGCACCTGGAAAGCGTGCTCGACAGCATCCTGGCGACCATTCAGCCGATGATCAGTTCTAAACAACTGGTGCTGAAAACCGACATCAACGCGCCGCTGCGCCCGATCCGCGGAGACGAAACGCGCATCCGGCAGATATTCCTTAACCTGCTCACGAACGCAGTCAAGTTCACCCCAGCCGGGCACGTGCACCTGAAAGCCTGTAACGTCACCGTGCGCGATGGGGCCTCGCCGGATTTTCCGCTGCCGGTGAAGGGCTGGCTGGAAGACCGTCACTGGATCGTGATCAGCGTCGAGGACACCGGGCCGGGCATCCCGCCCGAAGATCAGGCGGCCATCTTCGAGGAATTCTGGCAGGGGCGGCAGATCGCAGGGCAGCAGGAAGAAGGCGTCGGGCTGGGGCTGGCGATCGCGCGGCGGCTGGTCGAGATGCACGCCGGGCGCATCTGGGTACGCAGCGAGCCAGACGTGGGCAGCACATTTTATGTCGCCCTGCCCGCCCAAGATCGTGACGAGCCGCCGCCAGCCTAGCGCGGATTACAGTACACCGGACTATTCAGTTATGCGCCGTCGTCTTCTTCCGGCGTAGGGTACGTTTCAATCGGCGTTGGTCCCCCCAGATCGATCAGCAGCGGGATAGCGAGAAAATCGCTGATCAGCGCGCCGATCTCGGAGATGCTGCTGTCGCTCGCGGATCCGTCCACCAGTTTGACCCGTGCGCCAGACTTCAACTCGAGATCGAGTCGCAGATTCGATTCGCTCCGCCGCAGTTGAACGGCCACGATCTCGGGCAGGCGGTAGCGCTGCACCTGAGGCCGGAACAGCCGCCATACGACGCTCGTGGTCATGACGGCTTCTTCCGTCTCGTGATCCACCACAAACGTTTCGACCGGATGCTGGAACGACGTCGCAAATGGCATCAAGGCTATAAGCACGGAAGCAAACATCAATCCCAGAATAATCCCGGCCAGCGGCACACCGAGGATCGTGGGGATGATCGAGCCGAGGTCCGCAGCCCGCCAAATCCCATATATGACGATCGCAGTGAGGACCGCCAGCAGGGCAAAACGCGTAAATTCCCAGTTGCGCTGTGGAAGGGGCGAATACAACGCCAGGTGCGTGTCGCTGCGGCTGGCAACCTGTAGCGTATGGGTCGTTTTGCGCTTACGTCCATTCCCGGCAATTGGCTGCTTGAACACGGTCTGGCTCCTTTTTTTGGCACGCTAGCCCGGCCCCACCGTCAGCCGGTACAGCCCATAATCCGCCGGAGTGACGAAGGCGATCTGCGTGCCGTCGGGCGAAACGCTCCATTCCCCGTTAGCGATGCGCAGCGGCAGCACTGCCGGATCGGTCAGCCAGCGGTGGCGGTTCTCCTCGATGTCGATATACCCCAGTGCGTGCGCGTCCTGGCTGGCATCGAAGCTGAGCGTATAGAGCGAGCGGTCGTCGCGCCAGTGGTAGGGGCCGGTGAAATCGAGCTTGCGCGGCGCGGAACCTGGCTGCGTCGCCTGGACGTAGACCCCGCTGTCCGCCGGATTCTCCTGGAACGTCAGGTAAAACGCGATATGCCCCCCGCCCGGCGACACCTTCAGCCCATTCAGGAAGCGGTAGCTGCCCAGGAAAGTGGGCGTCACGGCGGGATCGTCGATGTCCAGCACGTAAAGCTGGGTATCGGCCATGTAGGGGATCGGCTTGACGATCAGCAGGCGGTGGGCGTCCAGCCACACACTCCACCCGCCGGACTGGACATGCACGCAGCGGCGCAGCGAACCGTCCACATTGCTCACCCAGATCTCCAGGCCGGGCGCGTTCTGGCCGGGTGTGATCTCGTCGTAGAGCACTTCCCACAGCAGGCGCGTGCCATCCGGTGAGACTGCCGGAAAGTTGCCGCCGGTGTAGACGTTCCAGCTTGCCCGGTCCGACAGCCGGGTGATCTCCATCGCGCCGCCGCCCGCATCCCGCACACGCACCGCGCCATCGGGCGAGAACAGCGACGGCGGGGCCAGCTCGACCAGCGAGCGCGGCGATCCGTCGAGCGGCTGGCGGAACACGCCCGACGGCTGCCCCGGCACAGCATCGATCAGATAGACCGCCGCCGAATCGCCGGGCCGCCACCAGAAGCCGATATTCCACGCTTCCAGCGCCACCGGCTCCAGTCTCACCGCGACCTGCTCCGGCAGCGGGTCCAGGTGGCGCGCGGCGGGCGGACTCACCGGGGCGCGGCGCTCCAGCTTGACCGGCCAGGGCTGCGCGTACTTGTTGAGCAGATTGCCGCCAAACCGGACTTCCGGCTGATCTTCGAGCTTCATCCAGCGGTAGGGGTGCTCGATGTCCTGCTGGAAGTGATGGTTGAACGGGCCGAAGCTGGCGATCATGTGCCAGTTGACCTCGAAGAACGGCAGTGGGTTATACGAGACGCTGTAATCCTCGCTGCGGATTTCCAGGTGCAGGTGCGGGCGCGACTCGCAGGTGCCGTCCGGGTCGCCGCTCAGCCCGATCTGTTCCCCCCGCGCGACGTTCTGGCCCGGCGCGAGGCTCGACCGGGCGAAGAGGTGGCCGTAGAGCGAGGTGTAGCCCGTGCCGGGGTGCGCCAGGATCAGGTTGTGCGGCCCGGCCCCGAAGCTGCCCGCATCGACGTTCGTCACCACGCCATCGGCAATCGCCAGGATCGGCGTCCCGCACGGCGCTTCGAGATCGAGGCCGAAATGCAGCCCTTGCCCGGCGGCATACCACGCGCTGCCGTAGTTGAAGGCCGCGGTCGTGTTGCCGAAGTGCTGCTGGTAGAGCCACGTATTCACGCCGGGCGGATCGGCAAAGGGCAGCGAAAAGGGCGGCGGATCGGGGGGCGGGTCCTGGGCCAGCGCGGGTATGCGCGCCGCTCCGAGCGCGATCACCAGCGCCAGCGCCACGATGAACCCCAACTGCCGGGAATGTGTTATGCGTTTCAGGACGCCGAAGCGGGCGAAGCCATGCCTGCCCCCCATCCTAAATCCTTCCCCCACACGGAGGGAAGGGCTTAGAAGCTGGCGCCGTGCTCCCCTTCCCTCCGCGACAGTGTGGGGGAAGGGGTCGGGGGATGGGGGGTAAAATGCATCAAAACTGCTATGGTTCACGCTCACCTCACGGCCAAAAATCTATTTGGTTCGCGGCTCAAACACCTCGCGCCGCGTCGCCAGCCACCAGATATACACCCCGTTCAGCGCCAGCCAGAACGCCGTGCCGAACACATCGGCGGACGCGCGGAACTCGTCCTCGGCGGTTTCGGCGGTGGCAGGATCGACACCAGGGGACTGCACCAGCGAGACGATCAGCAGCGCGATCAGCACAAAATGCAGCCCGATCGCCGGGATGCGTGCCCAGGGCCGCCGCTGCCACACCCCGATCACGATCCCCAGGCTGAGCACCTGCGCGGCGGCGATCAGCAGCATGAACACGCCGTCCGCCGGGCCGAACGCGCCCACGCTCACCACATCGAACAGCGTCAGAAACCCGGTGACGAGCGTGTAGCTGCCGAAGATCATCACCCACGCGATCAGGCAGCCGGGGCGGCGCGGGCGCTCGTCGGTGACCGGATACGAATCCTCTGGCCGGACGAGCCGCGCCTGGCAGCGCTCGCAGGTCGTGTGCCAGCTTGGGTTAACATAGCCACACGCGGAGCAGGTCAAGCCTTGCGTGCGGGATGGCGAAGCGGAATCCACGCGAACAATCATCCTTCATAGCACGGCGGCAGGATGATCTGCCGCCTTCCGATCCCGCCTCATTTTACCCCACGCGCCGCCAGCGGGCGATGCAAGCATCGCCCCCACGAATCCGCCGCCGGGCCGGGAATGCTACGGCGTGCCGGCTTCCCACGTGCCTCCCTGGCACTCGCCGCGAATCTCGCCCTCGAAGAACCGGATCGGCGTGCCGTCGAACGCGGTCAGGATATGCACGCCGGGGCCGGGGAAGTACTGCCCGTTCTCGACCGTGCCGCCCGGCTGGTAGGTGTAGCGGCTGCCAACCTGCAATTCCTCGGTTACGGCCCAGCCCAACCCCTCGCGCAGGCCCGGCGTCTCGCGCCACACCTTGCCGAAGCCGCGCCGGGGCTGGAACTGCCCCTCAGGCGGCACGAGCGCAGGATCAAGCTCCGGCTCACCATCCTGGAAGGTGTCGGGATAGCAGAACCAGTCGCCCCGGTTCGGATCGTCCGGCGCGGCCTGCATCACCCACACCTGGCGCGTCGGCTCGATCCAGAACATGCGCCCGCGCTCGAAATTCTGCTCCACGAGCGGGATTACGGCGGTTGTCTCGGTTGGGAAGGGGTCCGGCGTGGGGGTGACGGCGACCGCTCCCGGCGGGCCGGTCGGGCTGGGCGGCGGCGTGGGCGTGGCCGCCGGGACGCGCGGCAGGCCCCAGATTTGCAGTGTGGACGAATCGGTCACGGCAGCGACCAGCCGCACCCCGTCCGGGCTGAAGCTGAGGCCGATCACCGGCGCGCCCGCTTCGAACATACCCAGGCTCGCACCGCTGCCCGCATCCCAGATCGTGATCACGCCATCCGCGCCGCCCGCCGCCAGCAGGCTCGCATCCGGGCTGAAGGCCAGGGCCTGCACGGCCCCGCTGTGCGCTTGCAGCACGAGCCGCTCCGTCCTGCCCCGCATCTCCAGGATATGCAGCGAGCCGTCGGCCAGGCCCAGCGCCAGATCGATGCCGTGCGGGCTGTAGGCAACGGCGGTGATGCTGCCGCCCGCCGCCAGGCTGCCCACCTGCGCCAGGCGCGGCACGTCGGGCACCGTCACGCGCGCCGGGCCGTTCGCCTCGGCGGTGGCGGTCTGCGCCGCGTAGAAGGCCGCGTCAACCGTCTCGATCAGATCCGCTGGTGGCAGCGGCCCGGCAGTCTGGGCGAACTGCCAGCCCACCGCCGCTTCGATGGTCTGCTGTGCGGCGGTCGGATCGAGCTGAGTCGGCGGCCCGCCGAGCGCCGCCGGCACCCCCACCAGCAGCGCCAGCGCCAGCAGAATCGCACCCGCCCCAAAAGCCAGAAACCTGTGCATCGTGTTCCCCTTTTGAACAAAACGAACGGGGCTGTTGCACCCCGTCCGCAGCCGCTTCTGGATTCAATTGTAGCGGCAAGCCAGGCGAACGCCCTATGTCGTTATCGTGCGCGCGAGCTGTTCGAGCGCCTGCGCGTAGGGCTGCTCCGGCTCCGCGACCGCCAGCGGGATGCCGCGCCGGATGGCGGCTACCTGGGTGCGCTCATAGGGGATTTCGGCGGAAAGCGGGCGTTTGAGCGCCTTCTGGATCGTCTCCAGCGGCACATCCGGCGTGGGCTGCACATGCACCAGCGCGACGCGAACCCGCCCCGCATCGACGCCCAGGTTCAGCAGCGCGATCAAATACTGGCCGGTGCTCTGGACCGAGGGCGGGTCGTCGGCCATGACGACCACCACCGAGCGCGACATTTGCAGCGCGCCGATCGTGGCCGGGTCGAGATTGGGCGCGTCGATGATCACGTGGTTGAAGTTCCGGCCAAGCTGCTGTAACACCGCCTGGATCGCCGGGGTGGAGAGCGATTGGGTCGAGGGGACGGGCGGCGCGGGCAGGACGAACACGCCGGACCCCTCGTGGCGAACCAGCAGCCGTTCCAACGCCTGGGGGTTGGGCGCGTCGCGCATCGACAGCAGATCGCCCCAGGTTTGCTGCGGCGTCAGATGCAGATGCAGCGGGATATGCCCGCTGGTGGTGCTGAGATCGACCAGGCACACCCGCCGCCCGCGCATCGCCAGCAGCATCGCCATATTGACGGCCAGCGTCGTGCTGCCCGTTCCCCCGCGCAGGCTGGACACCGTGATGATCGGGAACTGGGCCGGGGGCGGGCTGGGCCGCAGCGGCGATTCGGGCGAGGTAGGATGCTCGCTCGTGCTGCGCGCGGGTACGGGCGGAGTCTGGCGCGGCGGAGTCGGCCCGGCAGCGGATGGCGTGTGCAGCGGTGAGCTGGGGCGCATCGGCTCGGTCAGCAGGCCGGTATGCACGCGATAGTTCACCCCGGCGCGCAGCACGGCATCCACCCGGTCGATCAATTCCTGCGACGTGACCGGCTTCGACAGGAAGGCATTCGCGCCCGCTTCGAGCGCCATATGCTTATCCATCGGCTGGCTGCGCGCCGTCAGGATCACGATCGGGATGCGCGCCGTGCGCGTGTCCTCACGCATCCGCCGCACCACGTCGTAACCACTCAGGCCGGGCATCATCACGTCGATGATCGCCAGGTCCGGCTGAGAATCGGCGGCCATCGCGATACCTTTTTCGCCGTCGCTCGCAGTCTGCACCTCGTGACCCACACGCTGCAGCATCAGCTTGACCATTTGCAGCAGGTTCGTATCATCGTCGATGAGCAGAATCTGAGCCATATCCCGTCATATCCCTGTTTGACAGCCAGTCCCTTTGTTTAATATTGTAACATTCTTAATCCTGGACAACCGAAAGCATCCTGGATTCAAACAGAATCCAATGGCATCCGCTTACGAGCGCAGCGGCCCGGTGCCCGGACGCGGCACGATGCAGAACACCTCGATCTGCGCGCGATTGACCAGGATCGCCCCACCCTCGAACTGCACATTCGGGTTGGCTATCATCGCGGCAGTGGCCTCGAAGACCGGGATAAACTGTTCCGGCGTCGTGCGGACAAAATTGCCCAGGTCTACCGAGGGATGCAGCCGCAGCACGCCCTGAACCTCGAAGCCGCCCGCCATGATCAGAATCTTACGGTCGATATGGTCGCGCCCCACATACTGCCCTTCGCGGCGCGGCAGGCCCTCGCGCCAGTTGCTCAGCACCACCAGCCCCAGGTTATCCTTGCGCACCTGCCCCACCGGGTAATTCCCGGTCAGGGCGACGGGGTTGAGCAGCGGCGAGATGAACACGCGCTCCAACTGCACGAACAGCGCCAGATGGTCGTTTAATTGATCCAGCAGGGGATCGGTGCGCAGCGATGCCTCGCCGCTAATCCGGAAGGTGCGGGTGATGAATTCCCCGCTGACGAAATCCTTGCGAATCGAAGCCGATTGAACCATCGCACCCTTCCTTGCGCCCGGCGGCGCGCTAGGGGATCGGTCAGCGCTGCTCCTCGGCAGGCTGGGTCAGAGCGAGCACGGCGTCCCGCACGTCGGGGGACAGCAGTTCCAGGCCCGGCTCGACCGGCAGCCCGGCGTCCCAGTCCTGGCTGCGCTCGATCGTGGCTTCATCATGGAGCATCGCGATCCACAGCTCAAA
Organism: Chloroflexota bacterium; assembly: GCA_012729765.1. GTDB lineage: Bacteria > Chloroflexota > Anaerolineae > Aggregatilineales > Aggregatilineaceae > JAAYCM01. The sequence continues at coordinate 14,623 of JAAYCM010000029.1, forward strand.
ATAACCTTGTTTGCTGGCCTCGAACTCAGCCGGATCTACCGGCTGCATCTCGCGTTCGAGCACTTCGATCAGGTGCAGACCAAACCCGGTTTCGACCGGGCCGATCACGGTATTGAGCGCGGCGGTTTCGGCGGCGTCGGCATATGGCTTGACCAGGTAGCCCAGCGCGATCCAGCCAAGCTCGCCGCCCTGCACGGCGCTGGATGCATCATCGGAGAGATCGGCGGCCACGTCAGCGAACGGCTCGCCCCCTGCCAACCGCGCCCGTGCCTCAGCGACGCACGCCTGCGCCGCTGCCCGCTCGACCGTTGTCGGCGCGGCGGGATCGTTCACATTCTGCGGATGAAACGCACACAGGATATGCCGCGAGCGGACCGCCAGTTCCTCAGTCGGCAGGCTCTGGCCGAGGTGATCGAGCAGCAGGCCGCGCAATGCCTCGGTGGCGAAGATCGCACGCAGCGCGTCACGCTCCAGCCCGGAGATCGCGCCTGCCCGCTCGTACCAGTCCGCGATAAAATGCTGCGCCTCGTCGTCACCGGCCAGATCGTCCACCGGAACGCCGGTCCACAGCGCGAAGAATGCCGCCTCGCGCCGGTCGATGTCGTCCCCGGTTGGCGCCACGTCCAGACGCTCGCCCGCCTGCCACAACAGGCGCTCCTCTTCCATCTGGGCCAGCACATCGTCGCCCAGACCTGCCGGGTCTTGCAGGCTGGCGGCCAGACTTTCTACATACTGCCCCGTCAGCCCCAGGTTGCCACCGGTCAGCTCATACAGCTTTTCAAGCTCCTGCAAATACTGCCAGCGCACGAAACGGAGCCGCAGATGAAACTCCTCGCGGGTGATCGCGTCACCGTCCACGCGCGAGACGACCGCGTCCGTGTCCTGAGCCGCCAGCGCCAGGGCCGGGAGCAGGAGCAGGACCGCCAGCCAGAGCAGCCCCAGGCGAACCCGGCTCAGCCGTAAGCAGATGTGCATGATCATCCTTTCAGTTGGATGGCGCCTGTGAAAAGTATGATAGCTGATTCCGCGTTTACGCGATAATCGGGCTGCGACCGCTCCGCCGGGTTAGTTCGCGGCGTCATCGGGAACCGGCGAGTCCGTCGCGGTGGGCACGATCGGCTCCGGCCTGGGCCCGGGCAGCGGCTTGTGCTCGGCCTGCGGCTCGATAATCACCGGCGGCGTGGGCTTGACGATGCCGCACTGGGTCAGGATGTCCATGATTTGCAGGTTGATGTCCTGCCGGGCCGCCTGGAAATCGTTCCAGCCGGGCGTGGTCATGAAGCAGATGATCATGATGTCCAGCGCGTTCTCGTTGATCTCGACGAACTGCACCACGACCGAATCCTGCTGGACGAGCTTGTGATGCCGCAGCATGTCGCGGATCTGCTGCACAATCGAGAGCACCTGGTCCGACGAGATATTGCGCGTGATGCGCAGCGTCATGTTCAGGCGGCGCTTGGTCAGGCGCGACCAGTTGGTGATGTTGGCGTTCATCACCGTCTTGTTCGGGATCGTGACCAGCGATTGGTCGAGCACCCGGACGCGCGTGCTGCGGAAGCCGATGCCCTCGACCGTGCCGGCGATGTCGTTGATGATGATGTACTCGCCGATGACAAACGGCTCGTCGGCCAGGATCACGAAGTAGCCGAGCACATTCGCCAGCGTATCCTGCGCGGCCAGCGCCACCGCCAGCCCGGTGATCCCAAACCCGGCCACCAGCCCGCCGACGTTGTAGCCCCACTCCTCAATGATCACCGTCGCGGCCAGGATCACGATCACGGCGCGCGTGATCTGCTCGGCGGCGAAGGCGACCTGGTCGTTGATCCAGCCGCTACCAGGAATCCGCCCCGACCCGCGCCGTCCCACCCGCCGCAGCAGCGCCAGCAGCAGGCCCGTGCTGCGATAGAGGCCCCAGAACAGCGCCAGCGCGATCAGCGAGTTGATGATGTGCGTGCCGATGCTGTGGAAGCGGCGCGGCAGCTCCAGCGCCACCAGCACAAACCACCATCCGACCACGGTGACCGCGAAGCCCAGCGGCGGCTCGATTGCTTCGACAACCCTGGCGTGCAAATCCGGGCGGATCCGGTGGGTGATCAGGCGCACCAGGGTCGGCACGAGCGCCTGCACGATCCGGCGCACCAGCCAGGTCGCCGCCAGAATACCGATGATCAGGATCAACCGTGCAACCAGATCGCCGCCTTGCGTACTGAAGAAGTCTTGAACGCGGTCCCAATCCAAAGCAAACGTCCTTTCCTGGGTCAATTGTCGCTCTGCAACTGGAAGTGGCAGCGGAGAACAGGCAGAAGTAAGTTAACGCAAGCCCTGCACGAGATAGGTCACGACCGGTTCCTCGCGGCCCCGCACCAGGCGCGGCCCCACCCGCATCACCTCGACGGTAGATTCGACCAGCCGGCAGGTTTCCTCGCTGATCGTGATCTGGCTCTGGCTGCTCAGCCCTTGCAGGCGGCTGGCGAGATTGACCGTGTCGCCGATGGCGGTGAAATCCATCAGGTCGGGCGCGCCGACATTCCCCACAATCGCCTTGCCGGTGTGGATGCCGAAATTGATACCCAGGCGAAAGGCCGGCGCGAATCGCTCGTGAAACGTGGGCAGCGCCTCACGAATCTCCAGCGCAGTCTGCACGGCGCGCAGGGGATGATCGGGCAGTGGCAGGGGTGTGTTATACAGCGCCATCACGCCGTCGCCCAGGAATTTATCGACCGTCCCGCCATTGGACTTGATCCGCTCCACCAGCAGCGCGTGGTACTGGTTGAGCACGTCCAGCAGCAGGTGCGGCTCGGCATATTCCGAGACGGTCGTGAAGCTCTCCAGGTCGGCAAACAGCACCGTGACAATCGTCTCCGCGCCGCCCAGCTCGATCCGCGTCGGGTCTTCGAGCAGCTTCTCGACGATCTCGTGGGCGACAAAGCGCTCGAAGGTGAGCCGGACCTGCTCCCGCTGCGCGCGCAGGTCGTCGGCCTGCTCTTTGGCGCGCAGCCGGGTCTGGATGCGGGCCACCAGCTCGCGCGGGTGAAACGGCTTGGACAGGTAGTCGTCGGCCCCCAGCCCCAGCCCCATAACCCGCGAGTCCACATCGACCTGGGCCGTGAGCATGATCACCGGCACCTTCGCGGTGAACGGATTGGTCTTGATCGCCTGGCAGACCGCGAAGCCATCCAGCACCGGCATATTGACATCCAGAATCACCAGATCGGGCGGATCGGCCAGCACCAGGTCGAGCGCGATCTGCCCGTTCTCGGCGGCCAGCGCGATATAGCCCAGGCTGACCAGGATATCCGCGACCAGCTCACGGCTGTCCGGGTTATCTTCCGCGATCAACACACGCGGAACAGGCATCGACGTCTCCCCACCTGCGCGGCCCTGCCGGGCACTAGGATTCGGCTTCGGAATCGGATAGAAAGTGGGTCAGTTTGCTGGAAAGCTCGCGCAGGTCGATCGGCTTCGAGATATAGTCGTTACAACCGGCTTGCAGCGCCTTTTCGCGATCACCCACCATCGCGTGAGCCGTCAGCGCGATGATCGGGATGTGCGCCAGCGCCGGATTCTGTTTGATCTGCGTAGCCGCCGCCCAGCCATCCATCTTGGGCAGCGAGAGATCCATCAAAATCAAATCGGGAATCTCCGACTCGGCCAGCGCGATACCCTGCTCACCGTCGATCGCAACGAGCACCGTATACTTGAGCGACGCGAGCACGTCGGTGATCAAAATCCGGTTGTCGGGGTTATCCTCTACGACCAGAATTCGCTTTGTCATAATCCTCGCGCGGCAGCCGCGCGCTGCTCCTTTCTTCTGTCACCCGCAAGCTAATCTTAGCCTATTGTTGGTTAATGTGCATCTACACGCGGTTGGCGGCCAGCCACGCCATGCCGAAATCGACCACCGCCCGCTGGGGGAACAGCAGCGCCCGCGCCTGCGCGATCCGGCCCGTGCGCAGCGGGCCGTGCGCGTTGAAGGCCGCGCCAAGCCGCTCGAAATCGTCGGGGTCGGTGTTCACATCGTCGAACGTTTCCCAGCGCCGCTCGCCATCGATCAAAACCGGCGCGCCGCGCTGCAACACACGTTTTCCCGCCCACGCGGCCCGATATTCGGCCAGGTGCAGCGACGTATTGTTGGCATGCCCGACGCCCAGCAGCAGCACCGAGCCATCCAGATCGTAGATCCGCGCCAGCGGCGAGTCGTCGCCCAGGGAGTACGCCAATGGATGGTGCCCCGCGATGTACTGCGCCTGCGCGCCGTAGGCCGCGAACGATACCTGCGGGTGCGCGCTGCGGATGACGCCCGGCTGCTTGCGAAATGTCTCCGGGATGGCGCCCATGCCGCGCGTCGGAGTCAGATCGGGATCGTAGGCGGGCATCGTCTCGCGGATGATCTCCCACCACGCTTCCGGCACAGGGGGATTGCACCACTCCGCCGGGTCGGAGAGATCGCCCGAATGAGTCGGCATAACAAGCGTCCCGTCCGGCCCCAGCGCCGCTTCCAATGCCAGGATGACCGTCACCGGGCCGCCGCACACCCAGCCGAGCGCGCTCAGCGACGAATGCACGATCACGGTCATGCCCGGCTTCAGGCCGAGCGCCTGGAAATCGCGCACCAGCGATTCGATGGTGGCCGGGCAGTCCGCCGCTCCTACTGCGTCCCATTCACTCATAAGCTGCTCCCCTCACCCTGAATCCCTCTCCCACACCGGAGCGAGGAACCTAAAACCTGCACGCCGCCGCTCGCGTAGGGGTAGGGCAAGCCCTACCCGTTTCCCGGCCAGCGGGCGAGGCTTGCCTCGCCCCTACAAAAAATACCTGGGCCAACATGCATCGGCTGCCCCTCAAAAATGCATCCCGCGCTACGCTGCCGAACGGGTGCGGTCGTCCTTCTCGGCAGAGGCCGACACCGCCGGCAGCGTGATAAAGAACGTGGTCCCGTGACCCGGCGCGCTTTCCAGCCAGATTCGCCCGCCGTGCAGCTCGACTAGCTTCTTGGTGATCGCCAGCCCCAGGCCCGTCCCCTCATAGCGCCGCGTGACGGAGCTGTCGGCCTGGTGAAATTCGGCGAACACCAGATCGGCCTGCTCCGACGTGATCCCGATCCCGGTATCGATCACCTCGATCTGCACCATCGATCCCGATCCGAAGGCGCGCACCGTCACGCTGCCCTCGTGTGTAAACTTGACGGCGTTGGCGACGACGTTGGTCACGATCTGGCGGGCGCGCATCTCGTCGGCATGCACCGCCGGTGCACCGGCAAACTCGCGCGTGATCGTCAGCCCCTTGCGCTGGGCCAGCGGCTCGATCGTCGCCAGCACGTTTTCGAGCAGGGCCGGGATCGGCACCGCGCGCCGGTCCAGCACCACGCGCCCGGCCTCGATCCGGCTGAGGTCCAGCACGTCGTTGATCAGGCTGAGCAGGTGATGCCCGTTGCGGATCACCTTTTGCAGGCGGTCGCGCTGGGTGTCGTTGAGCGCACCGTAGATGCCGGAGATCACCAGCTCGCTGTAGCCGATGATCGAGTTGAGCGGCGTGCGCAGCTCGTGACTCATGCTGGTGAGGAACTGCGTTTTCATCTCGCTGGCCGCTTCCAGCTCGGCGTTTTTCTGCGCCAACTGCACATGCAGCTCGGCCAGCGGGTTGAACAATTCATACCGCAGCACACGCCAGCCCATCCACGCTGCCGCCGCCGCCAGAAAGACCGCGCTGAACGGCAGCGGCACGCGCGGCCAGATCAGCGTGGCCGATACCGCGCTGCAAATCATGAGGAACGGGGCGGGCCACAGCGACCGCCCGCGCTCGTCGGGCATACGGTAGAGAAAAATCGTCGTGGCGATCAGATAGGCGAGCACCGTGCCGGTGGCGAAATAGCCGAGCGGCGTGAACTCCCCCTGATAACCGCCGTCCTGAACCGCCACCGGGCGGATGTTGATCATCAACTGGCCGGACCACAGCAGCACGCCCTGCACCACAACCAGCACGCCGCCGATCAGCCGCATGGCGCGCACGGTCGGGGCGTGACCGCTGCCATAGGCTGATCCGAAGTAGAACACGGCCACGACGAACGCGCCGTAGGTCATGGTCGCCAGGTAGAACACGGGGGCCGGGTCCATGTTGATCTCGCCGACAAAGCGGCTCAGGGCGTTGATCACGCTGTAGGCGCCCAGCGTCAGCATGACCAGCGCGAACAATTGATTGGTCCGCTGGCGTGGAGCCTGCCACAGCACCAGCATGAGCAGGGCCGCCGCCAGCACTGCCGTCAGGCCGTTGGCCGTCACCACGATGATCGTCGTGATCGAAAGTGTCATGACTGCACCTCACTATAACGCTCGCCCGTCTTGAGCAGCCGCCGCACCTGCTGAAGCAGCTCATCGGGCTGGATCGGCTTGGTCATGAAGCCGTCAATCGGTGAGAGTCGGGCCGGGGCGCGTTCGTCGGTGGCCGTGATGATCAGGACCGGCGTCGAAGCCGTGCCCGGCTCGCGGCGCAGCAGCTCGAAAAGCTGCCAGCCGTCCATCCCCGGCATCCGCAGGTCGAGTGTGATCAGCGCCGGCTTGAGGTCGCGCACAAGCTGGAGTCCGTCGCTGGCTGTGCACGCACCATAGACGCGGAAATGCGCCGCGCCAAGCTGTCCTTGCAGCACTTCGAGCGCCTCGCAGTCGTCATCAATGGAGACGATGATCGGCCCTAGCGCGTGGGCGGGCGGCTCCAGCACCGCGCCGGACGGCATGAAGCTCGGCGCGAGCGGCAGCGTCACGTAAAAGGTCGAGCCGTGCCCTGGCGCGCTCTCGAACCACACGCGCCCCTGGTGCAGCTCGGTCAGCCGCCGCGCCAGCGCCAGCCCCAGGCGCGTCCCCTGGTAGCGGGGCTGGCTGGCCGACGAATCGCCGTTGTGAAACGCCTCGAAGAGCGTCGCGTGGCGCTCCGGTTCGATCCCGATGCCGGTGTCGGCCACCCGGATCACCACATGGCGCGCCACCCGGTTAACCGTCGCGCCGAGCGTCACGCTGCCCTCGTCGGTGTACTTAAGCGCGTTGGAGAGCAGATTGTTGATGATCTGGCGCACGCGCACATCGTCGCCCCAGATCTCCGGCAGATCGCCATAGGCGCGCACGAAGCGCAGATCGCGTGCCGCGGCCTGCGGCTCGAAGCTGTCGGCCAGCGAGTCAAGCAGGCTGCGCGTGGGCAGCCGGGTCAGCGACAGTTCCAGCCGCCCGGCCTCGATCTTGCTCAGGTCCAGCACATCGTTGATCAGATCGAGCAGCAGATGCCCGTTGCGCATCACTTTTGTCAGGCGGTCCACCTGCAAATCGGACAGATCGCCGTAGGTCCGGCTGAGGACCAGGTCGCTGTAGCCGATGATCGAGTTGAGCGGCGTGCGCAGCTCGTGACTCATCGTCGCCAAAAACTGCGACTTGAGCTGGGTCGCCTCGTAGAGCTGCTGGTTCTTGACGGCCAGCTCCAGGTTGAGATCGGCGAGCGGCTGGAAGACCTGATACTTGATCACCGCGCGCCCGATCATACCCACCGCGATCACGATCGCCACCGCGTTGAGCGAATAATCGCGCAGCTCGGTGACCAGCGCAAAGGCGACCACTCCCGCCACCAGCAGCAGCACCGGAACCATCAGCGCACGCCCGCGCGGCGTGGGCGAAGAGCGCAGCAGAATCAGGCTGCTGATCAGGTAGAGCACCACGAGCAGCGACCCGATCTCACCGATTGGCGTCAGTGTAAAGTGATAGCTGCCGGAGCGCAGCGGCACGAATTCCCCATAGATACGATCGGACCACAGCATCGCCAGCCCCGCCGCCAGCAGCGGGATGCTGATCACATGCTCGATCCGCCGGATGCGGGGCGGCAGCCCGCCGAACGTGATGATGAAATTGAACAACAGGATGATGGCGATCAGGTAGACGCTGGTCGTGGCATAGCGCAGCGGGCGCGGCTCCAGATCGAACTGCTGCGGCACCTGCCACACCATATTCAGCAGGCCGAACAGCGAAAACGCGACCATGCACAGCGCGAAATACTGGTTGCTGAGCCGGCGCGGCCCCTGCACGATCATCAGCAGCGCCAGCGCCGCGCCAAACACGGCCAGGGACACATTGGTACTGATGCTTAGGATAGTCGCAGAACCTATCTGCATAAGGCTGTACTCCGTCGCACTCACGCAGGCGTAGGAACTTATCATTGTACCTGGATTAAGCCTTTGTTGCATGACGCGCCGCCTCTGGGCGCTTGCAGGTTTCAGCCAGGTAGCAGGTTAACTATAATCTTCATTGTCATGACCATCATTATAATAACCTCTACCGGGAATTGTATGTAGGGAGAAAGGAATCCGATGGGTAATGAGTGGTTAATCATTTCCGCTGTCGCGGCCATTTTCAGCCTGGGCGCGGCGCTCTACGCTGCCCGCCGCCAGCGAGTGGTCGTCGCGCAGAGCCGGGCCAGCAGCGGCGATCCCGACCGGGAGCCGACCAACCAGTTCTGGCTGATCCTATCGACGGTCTGGACGCTTGTGTTCATCCTCGCCATTGGAGCCATGATCTGGTACTTCGCGCAGGAAGAAACGCGGGTGAGCATTGTCTCGCCGGCTCCCGACGCGCTGGTCGGCGAGGTGGAGATCGTGGAAGGACAGTCGAAAAACGTGCCGGACGGCAACACGATCTGGGTGGTGGTCGTGCCGGCCCCCGGTGGCCGCTACTACCCTCAGGGAGAGCCGATCGTGAATGCCGCCGACGGGCAGTGGGAAACCGCCGCCCTGTTCCAGAACGAGGCAGACGAGCCGGGCAGCTTCGAAATCCTGGTGGTGCTGGCCGACCGCGACGCACACGACCGGCTGAATGGGGCGACCACCCTGGCCGGGCTGGGCGAGCTGGGTCCGGCGCTGGAAGAACTGCCCGCCGGCGCGAAAGTGTACGACCGGATCACGGTGTTCCGGCGATGACCGCTGCCCTCAGCCCCAGCGCTCAAAAAGTGCAGGATGCGCTCAACACACGCGGCTTCGGCCATCTCCAGGTGATCGAGCTGCCCGATACGACGCGCACTTCTGCCGAGGCCGCCGCCGCGATCGGCTGCACCGTCGCGCAGATCGCCAAATCGCTCGTGTTCCAGGGCCGCGAGACGGGCCGCCCGGTGCTGGTAATCGCCAGCGGGCCGAATCGCGTTGATACAAAAATCGTCGCCGCGCAGGTGGGCGAGCAGATCGGCAAGCCGGACGCGGATTATGTGCGGGCGCGAACCGGCTTCGTGATCGGGGGGGTGCCGCCGCTCGGACACAGCGAGCCGCTGGCGACCTTCATCGATCGCGATCTGCTCCAGTTCGAGACGATCTGGGCGGCAGCCGGCAACCCATTCGCCGTCTTCCACCTGACGCCGGACGACCTGGTGAACATGACCGGCGGGCAGGTGCTCGACCTCAAACAGACCTGACAATAGTCCTATGTTCGACGCTCTTAATTCGGATCTCGCTCCCTCAGAAGAAGGGATTCTGGCAGGTGGGCCGCGCCTCGCCCAAATTGACACGGCCTGGTAAGTCGCCTAAGATGTAGGCAGACTCTAAATAGCATAATCAATTCGCGTTGGTCACAGGAGCTTACGATGCGTCATTTCAGTTTTGCACGCACGCGGCTGATTTTGCTGGCGGTGGCGCTGCTCGTTGCACTGGCGCTGCCGGTCGTGAACCGTCCAATCCATGCGTCCGACTCTCAACCGGGCGCAGCCCCGGCCCGCGCCCAGGGATCGAACTGCAGCGATGGGCTGATCAACGATGACGGGGGTTTCGAAAATGGCTATGCCGGGCCGGGTGGGGCGTCCAATGTAACCTTCGTGGAACGCTATACGCCGCCGGTTGTTCCCTTCCGCGTGACGGATGTCTGCGTCTGCTGGCTGCAAAACAGCGGCAGCACGTCGATCAATTACAGTATTGTGTTCTACGCCGACGACGCGACCTGGCCGGGGCAGGAAATCGCCCGGTTTGGCGCAGCGGCGAGCGGCATCCCCGGCACACTGCCCGGCGCGTTTAGCGGCGCGGGTGTGGATGCGGTGGTCGATGGCCCGTTCTGGGTCGGCGTGAACTTCGACTCTGGCGCGAATCCGGGCGTTTTCCTGTGCGGCGACGAGAACGGCCCAGGCGGCTCGCCTGGGGGCGCGTGGTCGCTCGACGGCGGCGCGACCTGGGAGAACACCGTCAATTTCTTTGCGCTCTACCGCGCCACCGGGATTCGCGCGCGGGGTGAGGAAGTCGATACCAGCGCCGGGCCGGTCACCACTGCCGCCGACAACGCGCGCGCGCAGGCTCCCCTGCTCCAGACCATGAACGGCGCCTCGTCGGTGCGCACGACCCTATCCGATGGCGCCGTGCAGGATGGCAGCATCTTCGGGCGCGTGATCGCGCAGGATGGGCAGTTCCAGCTTGATGCGGGCCAGATCGGGAACCAGGGCGTGCTCGATTCGGGCGTGATCCAGGCGGTCGATGTCTTCGCCCTCAACCATCAGGGCCAGGCAATCACGCACTTCAACAGCCCGGTCGAGGTGTGTCTGAAGGGCAGCGGGCGCGTGCTCTATCTGGACTCGAACGCCATGCCCCGCGTCCCGGTCGAGCTGCCCGGTGCCGAGCGCGACGGCTACACCTGCGCCAACGTCCCGAACGCGGGCGTCGTGGCGCTGGTCAGCGGCTAGCGGCAGTCGAATGTCGTGCCCCCGTCCCCGGCCCCTTCCCTCCGCGACAGCGTGGGGGAAGGACTTCGGATGTGGGGTACCGGCAGCTTGACAATCCGCATCATAGTTCGTATCATACGTGCATGGACGTTGAACCGGAGAAGTACGCTGGTCGCGCCGGACAGGAAACCGCCTCACCGACTGAAAGGGCGGGACGGGTCTAGCTCCAGCCGAATGGGCCGGGGAGTCGCGCGGAGGAAATGCCGCGCCGGGATCGCCGCCGTTACACTGGCGCAATGAGTGAGGCTGGCGCGTGCCCTGTGCACCGACATCAATCCGCCATCACCGGGCGGATTTTTCGTTGGCACAGCGGGCGAACAGCCTAATCAGGGTGGCACCACGGGTTTTCACGCTCGTCCCTGGCAGGTTCGGGGGGCGGGCGTTTTTGCGTTCCATGCCCCGAACACACTTGTTGAAGTCCGTCGTTCAGCGTGTCACGCAAAAAGGAGCCTGGAATGCCCGATAAACTGCACACCAAATATGTTCTCGACGAGCGCGAGATGCCGCGCGCCTGGTACAACATCATCCCCGACCTGCCGCACCCGCTCGCCCCGGTGCTGCATCCCGGCACGCGCCAGCCGGTCGGCCCCGACGATCTCGCCCCGCTCTTCCCGATGGGATTGATCCTGCAAGAGGTCAGCACCGAGCGCTATATCGAGATTCCGGAGCCGGTGCGCCAGATCTATACCCAGTGGCGGCCCAGCCCGCTCTACCGCGCGCGGCAGTTGGAGCAGGCGCTCGACACCCCGGCCCGCATCTACTACAAGTACGAAGGCGTCAGCCCGGTGGGCAGCCACAAGCCGAATACTGCCGTCGCGCAGGCGTATTACAACCAGCAGGCGGGCGTCAAAAAGATCTCGACCGAAACCGGCGCGGGCCAGTGGGGATCGTCGATGGCGATGGCCGGGGCCTTCTTCGGGATCGAGGTCGAGGTCTTCATGGTCAAGATCAGCTACCAGCAGAAGCCGTTCCGCCGCAGCATGATGCAGGCCTATGGCGCGACGGTTCACGCCAGCCCCACCAACCTGACCCAGGCCGGGCGCAGCATCCTGGCGCAGGACCCGGACGGCCTCGGCAGCCTGGGCACGGCCATCAGCGAGGCGGTCGAAGTCGCGGCGTCCAGCGGCGGCACGATCAAGTATGCGCTCGGCAGCGTGCTGAACCACGTGCTGCTGCATCAGACCATCGTGGGCGAAGAAACCCTGCTCCAGATGGCCCAGGCCGATGATTATCCCGATGTTGTGATCGGCTGCGCGGGCGGCGGCAGCAACATGGCCGGGCTGGCGTTCCCCTTCATCCGCGAGCGGCTCAACCGGGGGCTGAATACGCGCTTCCTGGCGGCAGAGCCGACCGCCTGCCCCAGCCTGACCAAGGGCGTGTATGCCTACGACTTCGGCGATACGGTCGGCATGACGCCGCTGATGAAGATGCACACGCTCGGCCACGACTTCGTACCGGCGGGCATCCACGCCGGCGGCCTGCGCTATCACGGTATGGCCCCGCTGATGTCGCTGCTGCACGAGGACGGCATCCTGGAAGCCCAGGCCTATGCCCAGAATAATATCTTCGCGGCGGCGGTCGAGTTCGCGCGGGCCGAGGGGATCATCCCCGCGCCGGAAAGCGCGCACGCCATCTGCGCTGCGATCAACGAGGCCCTGGAAGCCAAAGAGGCGGGCGAGGAGCGCGTGATCCTGTTCAACCTGAGCGGGCACGGCCACTTCGACATGGCCGCCTATGACGCCTATTTCGAGGGCAAGCTGCAAGATTTCGAGTATCCGGCAGAAGCGATTGCGGATGCAACCACCCGCCTGCCGCAGGTAGACGAAACGGCGCTCGTGCCAGGCGACTGACGGTACCCCCATCCCCCCGCCCCTTCCCCCACGTTTCACGGAGGGAAGGGGTGCAGTTTCTCTAAGTTCTTCCCCCAGAATGAGGGAAGAGCTTAGAGCATGTTATGCATTTCTGAGGGACAGTCACAGCCGCCGGGTGTCATGTAGGGGCGATGCAAGCATCGCCCGCCGGGTAGAGCGGGTAGGGCAAGCCCTACCCCTACAAAAACCGCGCGCCATCCATAAACGCTGCCTCGCCCCTACGTCGCGTCATCCGGCGGCAACACATATTCCGTGATGACCTGTTCCAGCGTCTCGTCGTCCAGAAAGTTGTAGACGATGTCTTCGGGGTAGACGATCAGATTCGGCCCGGCCCCGCACATGCTCAAACAGTTGGCGGTTTCCCACGTAACCGGGCCGCGCGCCATGAACGCCGGCATCGGATCACCCAGCACCTCGCGCAGCCGCGCATAGAAGCGCTCGGCCCGCCCGCCCTGGTTGCAGAACGGCCCCATACACAGCACGATCCGCCGCCGCGCCGGGCCGGTGTTCTCACTCACCGGGATCAACCTGTTCGGAAAGCTGGAGCCAGCGCGCCCGAAGCGTTGGGATCACGTCCGGGCAGTGGTCGGCAAAGGCGGCCTGGGGGAAGGTTTCGAGCAGGTGGCCGACCAGTTCGGCATCGACCGTGATCGGCGCACCGTGACCGGGGATGATCAGGTCGGCGCGGGATACGATCGCGGCCACGCTGCGCCAGGTTTCCACGATCTCCGCCGGGGTATAGCCGTTCACCCAGAAATAGTGCCAGGCCCGCAGCCATTCTTCGTCCAGCACGGCATCGCCCACCACCCAGATCGCGCGCCCATCTACCGCGCGGAAGGTCAGCGCCAGCAGCAGCGGATGGTGTCCCGGACACAGCACCAGCTCGATCCCGTCGATCCGCGTATCGGGGCGCAGCGGGCGAAAGCGCGGCGCGGGCACATCGTAGGGCAGATGCAGCATATGGTCGGCGTGCAGGTGCGTGACGAAGATACGCCCGATGTCGTCCAGCGCGATATCGAGCCGGTCGAGCCGGGCGTAGGCTTCTTCGATCCCGGTGCTGGTGAAGCAGGGATCGATCAGGATCGTGTTGGCGGCGGCAGGGTGCGCGCCGTGCGGCCAGATCAGCACCGCCGTGCAGCGATGCTCCGCCGTCTGCACCAGGCGCCCATCGGGGCGCAGCGGAAGCTGCCCGGTCTGCAAGATCATCCAGTTAAAGCACGGAATTCCGTCGTTCTCGATCATCCACCATCCTCGACCACCGGCCTTGCCTGTCCAGAGTATAGCGTGTCCCGGCGCGTATGCCGTTGATTCAGTCTTGACGCCCCTTAGGGCCGATGGTACAATGCGCTTCGCTTCTGCCCCCATCGTCTAGAGGACCAGGACGCGGCCCTTTCAAGGCCAAAACTGGGGTTCGAATCCCCATGGGGGCACCACCAACCAGCGGCTTACACCGCTGGTTTTTGTTTTCCGCCTTCGCCCTTTTCTGGCGCAAAAAAACACCGCCCCTGTCGAGCGGTGTTCCAGCGGGAACCCTGTACCCCCATCGTTTTTCGACCGGCGCTAAGGCTCCCTAGAGGCTGTTAAGCACTTTTACCCCCCATCCCCCAGCCCCTTCCCCCACGTTTCACGGAGGGAAGGGGAGCACGGTGGCGTTTTTCAAGTCCTTCCCTCATTTTGGGGAAAGGATTTAGGATGGGGGGAAGGGTCGTTCGCCTTGCTCGGCGTTCGGAAGTACATCACACGCCCTAGCGCGTGTGATGGTCGATGCCCCGGTACGCTTCGATGAACTCAATAATCCGGTCGCGATCGACCTCGTCCAGCGTGATCATCCGCGTCCAGGCTGTCAACGCGATGCGGCTGTCCATATTCGTATATGGATGCAAAATCAGTAGATTCTCGCCCACTTCGTCCATGATCGAGCGCAGCTCCTCGACGACTTCCGGGCAGCCGTCCGGACAGTTGTAATGCATGGCGACGCCGCCGGACAGCAGGTTGTGCAGGTGCAGCCATTCGCTGACCGTCTCGCTGTGCTCACCCCACGCCGCGAGATCGGACGAGAGCGGGCCAGAAGTCGGCGGGCGGCTGTTGTAGACATAGGTCGATGGCGCGGCGGCGGTGTGCGCGTCGCCCATGTCGTCAACTTTGATCACGCCTTCGACTTCCTTCGGGCGCGTGATGACAATCGCCGCGACCATCAGGGCGGCCAGCCCCACCACCCCACCGATGATCAGCAGCCTGCGGCGGCGGGCACGTTTTTCGCGTTGGACAACGACCTCTGGGCGGCGCTTGCGGTACGACATTATTTCCTCTCCCCATGGAACAGAAACCAACTTGGGGAGAATATAACAAATAAGTTTAGGTTTAAACATTTTAAATTGGCACGCGGGCACCAAAACTTTTCAGTTTTCACAACGTAATGTACTGTAGCAACGGAGGTGAACATGCAAATTTACTGCGAGAACTGTGGCGCAGCTATTCCCGGCGCGAACATCAATATTCAGGAAAAACTGGCCGTATGCCCCGAATGCGGCTCCGTATTTTCGTTTGCCGATCATCTAACCCGCCAACCACTGCGCCGGAAAACCAAGCCCCCTGAGAGTCTGAGCATCACTGAAAGAAACGACCAGTTGGAAATCCAATTTCGCTGGCGGCAGATATTGAAAGCAGAAGAGCATTTCATTACGTTGTTGGCCGGAATCGGCGCTGTCGTGCTGGCCCGGCTGGCCTACGCCATGTACGATGGTCTGGACACGATTCTTGAGGGCCTGCTGGGAGTTGGATTTGTGCTGGGGGCGCTCGCCTGCGTGTATCTGGTTCTCGTTTTGCTCCTCAATAAGGTTACCCTCACGATCGATGATCGTTTGATCCAGACGAGACACAGGCCGATCCTATGGTTCGGTCATAACGTGAGACGCGCCGATGTGATGCAGGTTGAGTGTAAGGTAGCAGCCTACAATGATGAAAATCCTAACAGCGAGTTTATAGACTATAACGTGCAGGTTCTCTTGCACGACGGGAGCAGTGTCACCCTGGCCGCGCTGCGGCGTGATCTGGCTTTTTATATCGCGCAGGTCATCGAAGATTATCTCGATAACGATGAGCTACCGCGGGATGCACAAGCACCGGAGGACGACGAGAGACTCGCGCTGCTGCAACAGGCTGAAGAGGACGCAGCCGATAATTCCCTTATGGGCAAATCAGGGGGATAAAAGCCGATCTGAACAGGTCAGGAGCGGGAAGGCAGGCGGGTGACCTAAAACTCCCCCCCGCCCCGCTCAAGATCACACTTTACGCCCCATCTTTGGCCGGCCCCTTGCCGCTGTGTTATCATTCTGCGCAATTGTGCAAGCATCGTATCAGGCCAACCCCCAAAAAAGGATTCTGCCATGTATGAAGATTTTGCCCCTAAATTAGCGCGAGTTTTGACAGACTATTCAGTCGAGATCCGGCCCGGCGATTATGTGGCGATCATCGCCCCGGTTGCCGCCGAGCCGCTCATTACTGCCCTTTATGAGGCCGTGCTGCGCAAAGGTGCTCACCCGGTCGTACAGCCGATTCTGCCCGGTCTGAACGAGTTGTTCCTGCGCACGGCCAACGATCAGCAGCTTGAATTCTGCGACCCGATCACGCTGGACACCATCGAAAAAGTGGACGTGATGTTCCAGGTCATCGCGCCGACCAACACCCGCAGCCTGTCGCAGATCGATCCGGCCCGCCTGGCGCGCAACCAGCAGGGCCGCCGCCCGATCGTGGAGCGCTACTTCACGCGCGTCAACGACCAGTCCTTGCGCTGGAATATCACCGCCTGGCCCACCCCCGCCAGCGCGCAGCAGGCCGAAATGGGGCTGCTGGCCTACACCGAGTTCATGTACAAAGCCTGCGCGCTCGACCAGCCCGACCCGGTCGCCCACTGGCAGCAGTTCAAGGCGCGGCAGATGCGGCTCGTCAACTGGCTGGCCGGCAAGCGCCATGCCGAGGTGCGCGGCCCCGGCATCGAGCTGTCGTTCGACTTCACGGCGCGGCCCTGGGTGAGTTGTCACGGGACGGTCAACTTCCCCGATGGCGAAATCTTCACCAGCCCGATCGAGGACACGGTCAACGGCCATGTCGCGTTCAGCTATCCGACCGTGCTCGCCGGGCGCGAGGTGAACGGCGTCCGGCTGCGCTTTGAGAACGGCGTGGCGGTCGAGGCATCGGCGGGCAAGAACGAGGATTACCTGCTGAGCCAGCTCGATCTGGACGAAGGCGCGCGCCGCCTGGGCGAGTTCGCCATCGGCACGAATATGGGCATCCAGCACTTCACCGGCGAGACGCTGTTCGACGAGAAGATCGGCGGCTCGATCCATATGGCGCTGGGCGAAAGCATCGCCGAGTCGCACGGCGTGAACAAGAGCGCGATCCACTGGGATATGGTCCACAGCATGAAAGATGGCGGCGAGATCATCATCGACGGCGAGCTGTTCTATAAGAATGGTCAGTTTGTGATCGAGGGTTAAGCGCCGGGCCGGCAGCTTCATACCCTGCCGGCCCGATTTCAATATTTTATTGCCATACCGGAAAGGTTTCAGATGGAAAAAATTCTTGCGGCCCAACTGGCCAAAATCCTGACCGAATATTCCGCGCCGGTCCAGCCCGGCCACTACGTGACGATCATCGGCAACGGTTCGACGTGCAGCCCGCTGATCGAGACGCTGGTCGAAGCGGTGCTGCAGCGAGGCGGCTTCCCGAACGTGCAGGCCCAAAGCCTGATCTCGTCCGATTATACCGACCATTTCGAGATGTTCATGCGCCTGGCCGGGCCAGAACAGCTCGACACGCTCGACTCGACCATCATGCACTGGGTCGATGCGTCCGACGTGCTGTTCTTCATCAAGGCTCCGGCCAACACCAAAGCGCTCTCGGCCATCGATCCGCAGCGCGTCAGCCGCTTCCGGCGCACGATGCAGCCGATGTCCAACCGCTACCTGGGCCGTTACGACGCCGGTGAGCTGAAGTGGGTCGTCACCGCGTGGCCGACTCCCGCCCTGGCCCAGACCGCCGAAATGGGCCTGATCGATTACCGCGAGTTCGTCGCCAAAGCCTGCGGGCTGGATCAACCCGACCCGGTCGCCTACTGGCAGGAATTCCGCGCCATGCAGGAACGGCTCGTGAACTGGCTGGCGGGCAAGCGGCACGCCGAAGTGCGCGGCCCCGGCATCGAAATGTCGTTCGACTTCGACGGGCGGCCCTGGATTAGCTGTCATGGCTCGCAGAACTTCCCCGACGGCGAAATCTTCACCAGCCCGGTCGAGGACTCGGTCAACGGCACGGTACACTTCAACTTCCCATCGGTCTATCTCGGCTACGAGGTCGATGGCGTGCGGCTGCGCTTCGAGAACGGTGTGGCGGTCGAGGCGTCCGGCGTGAAGAACGAGGACTACCTGCTCGCGCAGCTCAACACCGATCCCGGCGCGCGCCGCCTGGGCGAGTTCGCCATCGGCACCAACAACGGCGTGCAGCAGATCACGCGCAGCATCCTGTTCGACGAGAAGATCGGCGGCTCGATCCATATGGCGCTGGGCCGCAGCTACGGCGAGTCGAAGGGCGTGAACGAGAGCGCGATCCACTGGGATATGGTTCACAGCATGAAGGACAGCGGCGAGATCATCGTGGATGGCGAGTTGTTCTACCGCGCCGGGGAATTCATGGTCTAGCCGCACGTTTCAAGACAGACCAACCAGGGGGCGTAGAACGATACGCCCCGTTTTTTTGTCCACGCACCTTAGCGCTTCTTCAAGATTCTAAACTCGAATATCAGTAATGTTCAACATAGAGCTTGATTTTTTCAATAAACTCTATTAGTCTTTTAATCAGGTGATATTTTCCTGCAAGGAGCAGCATATCGTGACGTACGATTTTGCCCCAAAGCTGGCACAGGTTTTGACCGAGTACTGCCGCCCGGTGGGCGAGGGCGACTACGTGGTGATCATGAGCAGCCCCACCGCCGCCCCCCTAATCGAAGCACTCTATGAGGCCGTGCTGCGGCGCGGCGGTAATCCAACCCTGCAACTGAGCCTGCCCGGCCTGAACGAGATCGCGCTGAAGCACGCCAGCGACGCGCAGTTCGATTTCGTCGATCCGGCGGTGATGGTCCAGTTCGACCGGGCCGATGTCCTTTACAGCATCCGCGCGCCCACCAATACCAAGGCCTTCGCCAGTATCGATCCCACGCGCCTCGCGCGCGCCCAGCAGGGCCAGCGCCCGATCATGGAGCGCTATTTCGAGCGCGTGGCCGACGACTCGATCCGGTGGAACATCACCGCCTGGCCGACTCAGGCCGCCGCGCAGGACGCCGAAATGGGCTTTCGGGATTACACCGAGTTCGTCTACCGCGCCTGCGGGCTGGACCAGCCGGACCCGGTCGCCTACTGGGTCGCGTTCCGCGAGCGGCAGGACCGGCTGATCCGCTGGCTGGCAGGCAAACAGCACGCCGAGGTGCGCGGCCTCGGCATCGAGCTGTCGTTCGACTTCGGCGGGCGCATCTGGATGAACAGTCACGGCGTGCGCAACTTCCCCGACGGTGAAATCTTCACCTGCCCGATCGAGGACTCGGTCAACGGCTCCGTCGAGTTCAACCTGCCCTCGGTCTACGGCGGACGCGAGATCAACGGCGTGCGGCTGGTGTTCCGCGATGGCCTGGTGGTTGAGGCCAGCGCGCAGAAAGGCGAGGATTACCTGTTCAGCCAGCTCGATCTGGACGCGGGCGCGCGCCGCCTGGGCGAGTTCGCCATCGGCACGAACAACGGGATCGACCGCTTCACGCGCGAAATCCTGTTCGATGAAAAGATGGGCGGCACGGTCCATATGGCGCTGGGCCAGAACGCGAGCGGACCGGGCGGCACCAACCAGAGCGCGATCCACTGGGACATGGTCCACAGCATGAAGGACGGTGGCGAGATCATGGTAGATGGCGAGCTGTTCTACCGTGCCGGGGAGTTCATGGTTTAGAGCGTGTTAGGCACGTTTACCCCCCCATCCCCCAGCCCCTTCCCCCACGCTGTCGCGGAGGGAAGGGGAGAACAGCGCTGGCTTTGAAGTCCTTCCCACCTTGTGGGGGAAGGATTTAGGATGGGGGGTTAGAAAGCAAAACGGGGCACATCGTGGGATGCGCCCCGCTGCGAATCACCGCGTGTAAACCGGAACCGCACCTACGGCAGGTCGATAACGCACCGCCCGGCGGCAGAATCGCAGGTGGTGAGCGGGCTGCCCTGGTACAGCACGTCGAAGGTCGGGCCGGTCCAGAAGACCAGGTCCGTGTCCGACACCCACGCCTGGCGCGACGTGCCGCACTCCGGCGGGATCGGCTGGACGCCCACTTCGAAGCTCCACAGCATCAAACACCCACCCGACACGAAATTATTCAGCGGCGACGACAGGGAACTGGTGTTCCAGATCGAGGTGGGCACGGTGCGATCCGCGCCGGTGAAGCTCAGCGGCACCAGGTTGACCGGCTCGCCGGAGACATTGATCAGCGCGAAAACGGGCGTCCCGGCGTCGTAGATCAGCAGCAGGTCTTCCGCCCCCGGATGCTCGCTTGGAATCTGGCCGGCAGCCGGCAGCAGCTCCGAGCGCGGCGACCAGACCGGGGCGATCTCGCGCGCGAGGCTGTCGGTCAGGTTGATCAGCCCGGCCCCGCTGGGGCGCAGCAGGTAGATGTCATAGTTGCCGGTGCGATTCGAGGCGAAGGCCAGCCGCTCGCCGTCCGGCGACCAAGTGGGGCGCTGCACCGACTGGCCATCGACGGTGTACTGGAACAGGTCGGTGCCATCGACGCGCACACTGAACAGCTCGGTGGCGGATGGGGCGGCCAGCGATTCGCCCACGAACGCGATACGAGTGCTGTCGGGGCTGAAGGTTGGCGCGGACTCGCTGCCGGGCATGTCCGTCAACTGCCGCAGGTCCGAGCCATCAGCGTTCATCACAAACAGGTCGAGCGTGACGTCTTCGCCCGAACTGCGCGACGAGAGGAAGGCGATCAGCGCGCCGTCCGGCGACCAGATCGGGTCCTGATCGATGCCGGGGCTGGTGGTCAGGCGCACAGGGTTCGAGCCGTCGGCGTTCATCACATAGATTTCCGAGTCGCCATCGCGATCCGAAACAAACACGATCTGCCGCCCGTCCGGCGACCAGGCCGGAGACAGATCGAGCGCGGTATTATCCGTCAGGCGCACCACGTTCGAGCCGTCGGCATTCATGACGTAAATTTCGGGGTTGCCGTCGCGGTCGGAGACAAACGCGATCCGCGTGCTGTCCGGCGACCAGGCCAGCATCGAGTTCGTGCCGGTGACAGAAGTCGTGACCTGGACCGTGTTCTGCCCGTCGATCCCGGCGAGGTAGATTTCGCGGCCATCGGTGAAGGCCACGTGCTGCCCATCCGGCGACCAGACCGGCGCGGTTTCCAGGGTGGTGGTATAGCTCAGGCGGGTCGCGCCCTGGCCGTTGGCGGCCATCGCGTACACTTCGACATTGTTATCGCGATCGGTCAGATAGGCGAGACTGCCCTCTTCCGGCTCCGGCAGAATACCGCGCCCCAGTTCCGCGCCCTGAGCCGGCCAGGGTTCCAGGAAGTAATCGCCGCCCGTCCCCTCGACCGTCCAGCCGGTCTGGCCGTTCCAGCGCCGGACCTGCCACCAGTTGAAGTCCGAGGCGCACTGCGGGCCGGAGACGACGGTCATGATCTCGCCTTCGGGCATCACGCCCAACACGGTCGCGTCTGGGCTGGCGCTGGCCCGCAGATTGTTGCCGACCCCGCTGCCGACCGTAACGCGGGCCATCTCACCGGCGGTCAGGCGCGACAGCGGCGCATTCCCGCACGCGCCCTGTGCCAGCACGGGAGGATTGACTCCCGGCGCGAGGGCCAGCACGACCAGGGCCACAATGGACAAGCCGAACAATATTCGCTGCATGGTGACTCTCCTGCGGTAGAACATGTAGGGGATAAATTTGACTTTCGTTTAAAAATTGTATGCGAGACCGGCGCGCGCGTCTATGGTCTGGCCCGCAAGCGCCGGGCAGACGTGGTGCAGCAGGTGGCTGAGCGCCGCGATAGCCCACCCGCCCGCGCTGTGGTATAAACGAGCGCCGACCGGCAGGCAGCAGGATAACAGGATGGCAGAGCCGCAGAGCATCGCCTACTACAAGAAATATGTCGCGGATATGGGCCTGGAGCGGGCCGAGGTGTTCCAGGCGGTCCGGCAGTGGGCGGATGTCGCGGCGGTGTTGTATCCCGGCTGCTTCATCCACGTCACGCCGTCGTTCAGCTTTCAGCACGTCGTCTATGTCGATTACAACGATCTGGCGCGGCAGTTCTTCGCCGATGCGCCGGGCGTGACGCGCTTTGTCACCGGGCGCAAACAGTACAGGCAGCCGCCCTATATCCGCTTCATCGCGCAGGACTACACCACGCCCCTGCCCCTGCGCGCCGGATCGTTCGACCTGCTGCTCGCGCTCTATGCCGGGGGAATCCCCCAGGCGTGCCGGGACTATCTCAGGCCGGGCGGTCTGCTGCTGAGCAACAACCACCACGACGACGCCGGATGGGCCGCGCGCAGCGAAGCATATGAACTGGCGGCGGTCATCCACCACAAGGGCAGCGCGTGCCGGATCGAGGAAACCGGGCTGGATGGCTATTTCGTTCCCAAAACGGCAGCCCGTCGCCGCGCGGGCAGTGGGCAGACTCCCTATCCGGAATACACCCGCCGCGCGGATTACTACCTCTTACGCAAAACACGCCCCAGGCCGGAGCAGTAAACGCCAGCCGGAGTGGGCTGGCGCTCTGATCCCACAGGCTGATCAGCGTGGCGGCAGATCAGGCGACCGGCTGGCGCGGCCCGCGCATAAAGCCGAGATAGGCCCCGACGAGCACCAGCACCACGCCCGCGACGACGGCGATGATCTGGTACGTCCCGAACGTGCTCTCGGTCTGGCCCAGGCCGATCGTGTCGGCCAGCAGCCCGATCAGGATGGCGATGATACCGGCAGCGATAATGAGATAGGCGATTCGTCTGTCCAACATAGGTTTGTTTCTCCTGCCAACCTGAGCTTGCCGGACGATGGAGAATCCTCGCAGCATGACCGGACACTAGCTGCCGGTCGCGGACGATCAGACGGGCGGCCCGCCGCGCTGCAAGCGGCTCAGGGCCATCCACCCGGCAACGATCAAGACAATGCCCAGGATGATGCCGATGATCTGAGCGACGCCAAAGCCTTCCGTGCCGATTCCTGCCACATCGATCAGCACGGACGCCAGCGCGAGCGCCGCCCCCAGAACCATCATCCCAACGGCCATCGGACGATTCATGATAACTGCCCCCTTTCTGGCCGGGCCACTAGTCGAGATGGCGCGGTTTGAGATAAACCACCATCCCGGCCACCAGCGCACCCAGCACGATCACCGCGATCTCTTTGGCACATATATAACCATACGGCACCCCGGCCACTTCGAGCGCGACCGGCAGCAGCGCCACCACGATCGCCATCAGGATCAGCGTCGCGGCGAGCGCCTGTGGAAACGAGAGATGATCCGGACCCTGCGCGCGGCCTGACATCGTTCGCCCCTTTCTCCACGCTCAAGTTTTATCTTATCACGGTTTGTACAGTCCAGATGCAACCTTTCGCGGTACTGTGCGTATTCTGGTATGGGATCAGCCTCGGATCATGCCTCCGGAAATGGCCCTTGACTCTCCCGCGGGGGAACACCTTATACTCAGCCGATGGTACATAAGGGAATGTAGGGGAAAGTGTCTATGCCAGCAATCGAAGTATCTGATCTGCGTAAGATTTATCATGGCGTGCCCGCCGTCGATAACATCAGTTTCGAGGTGCACGAGGGCGAGGTCTTTGGGCTGCTCGGCCCCAACGGCGCGGGCAAAACTACTACGGTCGAATGTATCGAAGGGCTGCGCGTGCCGGACGGCGGCAAGATCACCGTGTTGGGCCACGAGCACCTGAACAACGGCAACGGGATCAAGGAGCGAATCGGCATCCAGCTCCAGACCACCGGGCTGTACCCGCTGCTCACCGTCACCGAGCTGCTGACCCTCTTCGGCTCGTTCTACCAGCGCGCCCTGCCCCCCGACAAGCTGATCGAGCTGGTCAGCCTGGAAGACAAGCGCAGCACGCGCAGCAAGAATCTTTCCGGGGGGCAGATGCAGCGGCTCTCGCTGGCCCTGTCGCTGGTCAACGACCCGGAGCTGATCTTTCTCGACGAGCCGACGACCGGGCTGGACCCGCAGTCGCGCCGCCAGATCTGGAACATCGTCAAAGACCTGAAGCAGCAGGGCAAGACGATCATGCTCACCACGCACTACATGGAAGAGGCCCAGACGCTCTGCGACCGCGTGGCCGTGATGGATGCCGGCACGATCATCGCGCTCGATACGCCGTCGCGCCTGATCGAGACGCATTTCGAAACGACCGCGATCGAGTTTGAGGACCGTAACAGCGCCCCGCTGGACGTACTCGAAGCGCTGCCGGGTGTCACGCAGGCCAGCCGCGATGGCGGCCTGGTGACGATCTATACGCTCAACACGCCGCAGACGATGGAAGGGCTGCTCGAGGTCGCGCGTTCCGGCCAACTTCATTTCAGCGATCTGCGCGTGCGCAGCGCCTCGCTCGAAGACGTGTTTCTCAAGCTTACAGGCCGCCGCATCCGCGACTGATAGAAGGAGCCGAACCCATGCGTTCGTTTATTCAGTTATACATTGCCAATATCCGCGAGTTCGTGCGCGACACCAGCGCCCTGTTCTGGATGATCGCCTTCCCGGTGATGTTCATCCTGATCTTCGGCGTGATCTTCAGCAGCGAAGACGACGTCAGTTTCAGCATCGGCCTGGTGAACGAGGACGGCGAGGCCAGCGCCCGACTGGTCGAGGGCTTCGAGGCGATTGAGGCGTTCGACCTGCACACAGGCGAGCGCGAGGAAGAGCTGGCCGAGCTGGAAGACGGCGACCGCTCCGCTGTGATCGTGATCCCGGAAGGGACCGGGCGGGCCATCGGCGAATACTTTGACCAGCTCAGCAGCACCAGCCAGCAGGCCGCGCTGACCCAGGCCCCGCTCGAAGTCTATTATGATCCGTCCAACCAGACGCGCAGCCAGATCGTGCTCAACATCATCGACCAGATCATTGCCGAGATGAACGAGGGCATGACCGGCATCCGCCCGGCGCTCGCCATCGAGCCGCGCACCGTGACAGCCGACAATCTGCGCAGCATCGACTACCTGCTGCCCGGCATCCTGGGGATGAGTCTGATGCAGCTTGGGCTGTTCGGCACGGCGGGGCCGCTGGTCAGCCTGCGCGAGAAGGGTGTGCTGCGCCGCATGGGCGCCACACCGCTGAGCCGGGTCGCGCTGCTGTCGTCGCAGGTCGCGTTCCGGCTCACCACCGCCGTGATCCAGACCGGGTTGATCATCGCCGTCGGGATGATAGCCTTCGACGTGCAGATCAAGATCGAGAACCTGCCGGTCATCCTGGGTATCGTGCTGCTCGGCGCGTCGATGTTCATCACGCTTGGCTATTTCCTCTCCGGGC
>JAAYCM010000030.1 GCA_012729765.1 Chloroflexota bacterium
CCTTCCCTCCGCGCAGCAGTGGGGGAAGGGGCCGGGGGATGGGGGGCAACAAAACGTCAGGTGCGGCTGTAGTACTAGAGCGCGTTATGCGCTTCAGGATACCGAAGCAGACCAGAAGATGCCCCCCCGCCCTAAATCCCTCCCCTGCAAGGTGGGCGGGACTCGAAAAACACCGCTGCTCCCCTTCCCTCCGCGCAGCAGTGGGGGAAGGGGCCGGGGGATGGGGGGAAGCGTAACAACGTCTGGACGCGGCGTGATCTTGACGTCGTGCCGCGTCCCCCGTATAATAACAGCACGTTCGCGGGTATAGTTCAGTGGTAGAACGTTAGCTTCCCAAGCTAAATGTCAGGGGTTCGAATCCCCTTACCCGCTCCAGTTGAGGCGTTTCGCGTTGGCGGAATGCCTCTTTTTGTTCTAAGCTAAGCCGCGTTGTACATCCTCACGCCAAGGAGTTCGCTGTGCCCGCTGCGCCGTGTCTGTCGCCTGCCATCGAAGTCGTGTACCATGCCCTGCCCGACCGCCTGAACGAAGATACCTGGCTGGTCATGCAGGCCGGGCCGCTGGGTGAACGGATCGTGTTTGCCGCCATCGACGGCGCGACCACCCGCCTCACCCCGCCCGCCTTGCAGCGCTATCTCGACTCCCACGCGATGCCGCTCACCCCGGCGGCGTTTTCGGCGCGGGTCGTGCGCGACGCCCTGGCACGCCACATCGCCGAGGGCATGTTCCCCGACCTGCGCACCCTGCTGCTCGAAGCCAACGCCGACCTGGGCCGCGCCCTGATCGGCATCTTCGGCGCGCTCTCGCTCGAAGGCATGGAGTTCCCGCCGGAAGTCTACGCCACGCTGCGCAACGATCCGCGCCTGGTGCGCCTGGGCCTGCCGGCCAGCGTGATCACCCTGGCCGAGTACGACCCCGCCGCGCGCACGATCCGCTTCGCCCATGCCGGGGATACGCTGCTGCTGGTCGCCTACCAGGATGGCCGCGTCGCCGTGCCCACACATCCCGACGACCCCGCCGACAGCGCCCTCAAGCACGCCGCGCGCCAGCTTCGCCAGATTCACCCACATCTGCCCTTCCGCGAGCTGATCCGCCAGCCGGAAGTGCGCAAGCTCAATCTCAACTCCGGCCTGCGGCATAACTACGTCGATGAGCACGGCCTGCCCCAGCCGACGCAGGGCATCGGCGTGATGGACGGCCTGCCGGAACTGCGTTATTTCATCAAGACCGGGAAAATCGCGGCGGACGATGTGGCGTTCGTCTGCGCCATGACCGATGGCCTGGAATGGCATCCCAGCGCCGGGGAAGTCTTCGCCGAGCACCCCGACGAAGCCGCCGAGTTGATGCAGCAGCGCCGCGCCTTCATGGTCGATCAGATCGACCGACTGGGCCTGGCCGGATACCTGGAGCTGCTGCGCCAGGCCGAAGCCGAGGACGCCGATCACGAGCAGTTCCCGCGCATGAAGACGCACGACGACGCCACCGGCGTGCTCCTGCGCTTCGCCTGAGAATCACAACGCCCGGCCCCATGCACACAGGACCGGGCGCTGACACCACCTTCATAGGCCGGCAGGTAGGGGTAGGGCTTGCCCTACCCGCGTATTGAGCGGGCGAGGCAAGCCTCGCCCCTACAAAAATCCTGTCTCCCCTTCCCTCCGCGCAGCGTGGGGGAAGGGGTCGGGGGATGGGGGGGCAACAAGCCCTAAAACGCCTCGACCTCAGGATACGCCGCGACCAGCGCCCGCTGCACAATCGCCTTGTAGGCCAGCGCGTCGGCCTCGGTTTCGCCCTCGAAACGCAGGCTCAGCACCGGCTCGGTATTCGACGCACGCAGCAGGCCCCAGCCCCGCTCGAACGTGACGCGCACCCCATCGACCGTGTTCAGGTCATAGTCTCTGGCCAGCGCGTCGCGCACCGCCGCGATCACGCGCTCTTTCTCGCCGTCCGGGCAGTGGGGGCGATACTCCGGCGTGGCATACAGCGTGGGAACCGTCGCCATCAGCGCCGAGAGCGGCTGGTCCTGCTGCGTCAGGATTTGCACGATCCGCCCGGCGACGAAGATACCGTCATCGAAGCCGTAGTAATCGTCGCCCATGAAGATATGCCCGCTCATCTCGCCGCCGAGCAGCGCGCCTTCTTCGGCCATCTTGGCCTTGATCAGCGAGTGCCCGCTGATCCAGATCAGCGGCCTGCCCCCGGCCTTCGCCACCTCGTCGAAGAGCACCTGCGTGCTCAGCACGTCGGCAACCACCGTCGCGCCGGGATGCCGCCGCAGCGTGTCGCGCGCCAGCAGCACCAGCACGCGATCCGCCCCGACGACCTGCCCCTGATCGTCTACCACGCCCACGCGATCCGCGTCGCCGTCGAACGCCAGCCCCAGATCGGCCCCCTGCGCGCGCACCGTCGCGGCCAGCTCGCGCAGATTCTCGGCGTCCTGCGGGTCCGGCTGGTGGTTCGGATACGTCCCGTCCGGCTCGCAGTAGAGCCGGATCACCGTGTGGCCCAGCGCTTCGAACAGCGGCGGACCGTACAGTCCGCCCATGCCGTTCCCGGCGTCGATCACGATCTTCAGCGGGCGCGCGTGGTCCAGCCGGCGCTCGACCATCGCCAGATAGCGCTCGTTGGCGCTGTCATCCACCTCGGCATACCCCTCGCCCACCGCCAGATCGCCGCGCTCGATCATCAGGCGCAGCGCTTGAATCTGGTCGCCGTGCAGGTTGCGCATCCCGATTGAGAGCTTGAAGCCGTTCATCTGCGGCTTGAGGTGGCTGCCGGTGATCATCATCCCGCCGATGTTCCCGGCCTCGACCGCGCTCCAGTACACGACCGGCGTCGCCACCAGCCCGATATCCGTCACGGCGCACCCGGCAGCCATCAGCCCTTCGATCGCCGCGTCGGCCAGCCCGCGTGAGCTGTGCCGGTTGTCGTGCCCGACCACCGCCTCGCGCCGCCCCTCGCCGCGCAGATACGTTCCAAACGCCTGCCCGATCAGCCGCGCCGTGTCCTCGGTCAGCGCCTCACCGACCCTGCCCCGGATGTCGTAACGCTTGAAGAGGCCCGGCTCCACACTATTCATGGCTGCCGCTCCCCGGCTTCTTGACCGCCTTCATCTCGGTCGTCTGCTTGATCCAGACGCGCATGCTGTCGGGCACGTCCTCCGACACAACCATTGTCGGGCCGATCTCGCTGTCGCGCCCGATCTTGATGCCGGGCATCGTCATCACGTTCACGCCGATGAAAGCGTGCTTCCCGGCGATCAGGCCCAGTTTGTCGCGCCCGGTGTTGATCCGCTGGCCCTTGATCGTGCTCCACACCGGCCCCTGGTCGATGCGCAGGTTGGCGGTCGTGCAGCTTGCCGAGAGATTGACGTGCTCGTCCAGCACCGAATCGAGCGCCTGGCAGGCGTGGGTATGCGCGCCATCGGCCAGATAGCTGCGCGCAACCTCGGTCGCAAAGCCGACCACCGCCCCCTCGCCGATCATCGACTCGCGCACCAGCGACCCGTTGCCGACAATCGCGCGCCTGCCGATGTAGGCCGGGCCGACCACCGTCGCGCCGTGAAACAGCCGCGCCCCGCTCTCGATCACCACGTCGCCCTTGATCAGCACGCCGTCTTCGATCACAGCATCCGGCGCGATCTGCTGCCCGCGAATCTCGCGCAGCAGGCTGTCCATCACATCCAGCACGTGCCAGGGGAACTTGATCGCGTGCCAGGGGCCGCTGTAGGGCACCACCTGGAAGACGTAGCGCTCCATCATGCGCGCCATCGCCCGCTCATAGTGATCGTCGCTCGTCTCCGGGCGGTCATACTCCGCGCGGATGTGATCGAGCAGCAGGGCCGCGTCGCTGTGGACGTGCGCCACGATGTTGACCAGATCGCTCGGCTCGCTGCCCGCGCCCGGCTTCTCGATGATGTTGGTGATCCGTCCGTTCGCGCCGACTTCCAGGTAGCCGCCGGGGAAATACTCCGACACCCGGTAGCCCGCCAGATAGGCGTTGGCGTTGCCGGTCTGGTAGGCCATCAGCAGGTCGTGGTGCAGCGCGATATCGGTCAGGTCGTGCACCTGCGTGATGTAGATGGTCTGGTTGCCGTGGCGCTGCAAATAGCCGTCCATCTTCAGCAGCGCGTCACCCATGCCGCGCGGCTCCGGCTGGACCACGACCTCAATCTCGATCTCCGGGAGCGACTCGACCAGCGCGCGAATCACGCCCTCGTTCTCCGGGTTTGCCACGATCACGCCGCGATCCATGCCGAGCTGGGCGTAGCGCTCCAGTTGCAGGCTCAGCAGCGGGCGTCCCATAAATTTGATCAGCGATTTTTCTTCCAGCGGCCACAGGCGCGAGCTTGCCCCCCCCGCCAGTACGACCAATAGCGGTGCTTCCACGTCTTCCCACCTCCTGATGTGCTGCGCTGCTGAAGAACACGTTGAGCGTACCCGTCAAGCGCCATTTATTGTAGTGCGCCTGGTTCCCCCCGGCCAATCGCGCTAGAGGCCGTGATACGCTTTGAAAGGCTGAACGAAACGAAGCGCCACGCCTGCCCCCATCCTAAATCCTTCCCCCGCACGGTGGGGAGGACTTCAAAAAGCCGCCGTGCTCCCCTTCCCTCCGTGAAACGTGGGGGAAGGGGCCGGGGGATGGGGGGTGAAAATGCATAACTCGCGCTAATAGCGTGCCGCGCGCCGCTGGCGGTCCTCTTCGGTCGTCATGCCGCGCAGGATCAATCCCAGCACGACGCCCGCCACGAACCCGCCGATATGCGCCCAATAGGCTACGCCGCTCGTCTGCGCCGTCTCGACATTGAGCGCCGCCACGCCGTTGATGAACTGCGTGATGAACCACACGCCCAGAAACACGACCGCCGGGACTGAGGTCACGAAATAGCCGATCAGCACGCGCACCCGGTTGGTCGGATAGAGCAGGATATATGCTCCCAGCACCCCGGAGAGCGCCCCGCTGGCCCCGACACTGGGGATTGGCGAGCCGGAGTTGGTCGCGATATGCGCGAAGGTGGCCGCCAGCCCAGACACCAGGTAGAACAGCACGAAGATGGTCGAGCCGAAGCGGTGCTCGATGTTGTCACCAAAGACCCACAGGAACAGCATATTCCCCAAAATATGCGCGAAGCCGCCGTGTACAAACATCGACGTAATCAGCGTATAGAGGTCTTCACCGTTCTCGATCTCGCGCGGGATCACGCCGTATGTGGTCACGAAATCCTGCAGTGCTTCCGTGCCCAGCGTCATCTGGTAGACAAACACCAGCACATTGAGCGCGAGCAGCAGCAGGGTCATAACCGCTGTGCCGCGACCAGGGGCGTTTTCGTCTCCAATCGGAAACATGGGTTTCTCTCCTTGTGCACCTACTCAGCGGCCCATCACCGCCCCGACGGCGGCGCGTTACGCTGGCTGATGATCTCAAATCTAGCACAAAGCCGGACACACTGGGTGACGCGGCGCGCTAAATGAAAAAGCCTTCATAAAGAAGGCGGGGGAAATTGCCAGGTTATAGAGCTTGGCCGGACCGGCGGTCAATCTTCGGCGATGGCGTCGAGGTTAAGCATACTGCGCACTTTGGCGACGAGATCGTGATGCAGAATCGGCTTGGGCAGATAATCCGTCGCCCCGGCATCCATTCCACTCATAACACTCTTGGCATCACCGCGCGCCGAGAGGATCAGAATCGGCAGTTCTTGCGTATCGGGGCGCTGCCGCAGCAGCGTGCACAGCTCGATCCCGTTCATTTCGGGCATCATGACGTCCAGAATGATCAGGTCCGGCGCCTCGATCTCGAGGACCGCCAGGGCTTGCTTGGCATCTTTGGCCTTGAGCACCTCAAAGCCACCCCGCTCCAGCATGATTCCAATGAGAGTCAGCGCGCCAATTTCGTCATCAACGACCAGGATCCGCTTCATAAACCGCCGTCTCCCTCGCGGCAGTCGCCCGTGCGACCGCTCTATCCACGCCTAAGTGTATCATTAATCAACCTTAATGCAACAGGGCACAGGGTTGGTGGCCCTGTTATACACTGTGTCACAGCACCACGTCAACCCAACCCCCGGCTATAATCTCATACGACCATCGCGCCCTGCCGCGCAAATCACCGAGGAGATTATCGTGCCCCTACCCAATGGTTCCATCGTCCAGTATGGCGACATTGTCCTGCTGATCGGCAAAGATCGCCGCACGTTCATCCGCACCGTGACCGAGCACCAGCGCTTCGAGTGCCATCTCGGCTATATCGACTATGACGATCTGGTCGGCACCCCTTATGGCACGCAGGCCCCCACCCATCTGGGCCACAAGCTGTTCGTCCTTATCCCGCACACCGATGACATCGTGCGCCATCTCCAGCGCGAAGGCCAGATCATCTATCCCAAGGACCTCGGCTATATCGCGCTCAAGCTGGGCATCCGGCCCGGAATCCGCGTGCTGGAAGCCGGGACGGGCAGCGGCGCGCTGACCCTGACGCTCGCCCTGCTGGTGGGCGAATCTGGACACGTCTACTCCTACGAGCGCCGGGCCAATATGCAGTCGCGCGCCATCGCCAACATCCGCCGCCTCGATCTGCTCGACCGTGTGACCTTCCACCAGCGCGACATCGCGGACGGCTTCGACGAGCGCGGCGTGCACGCCCTCTTCCTCGACGTGCGCGAGCCGCATCACTATCTGGAGCAGGCGCGCGCGGCCCTGCGCGGCGGCGGATTCTTCGGCGCGCTGGTGCCCACCGCCAACCAGGTGATCGATCTGATCCAGCCGCTCTACAACGGCCCCTGGTTCCTGCTCGAAGTTGAGGAGCTGCTGCTGCGCGCCTACAAGACAACCCCGGCCCGCATCCGCCCCGACGACCAGATGATCGGGCACACCGGCTATCTGGTGTTCGCGCGTGCCGTCGAGCGCGAAGATCGCAGCGAGCCGGACACGCTCGATCCCGCTGGTGAGGACGAGCCGGACGACGATACCAGCCGCGCTGAGGAATGACACCGCCCTAGAGCGTGTTATGTACTTCGGAACGCTGGAGGTAAACGACACTTCCCCCCATCCTAAATCCTTCCCCCACAAGGTGGGAAGGACTTGAAGAACGCGGCTGTGCTCCCCTTCCCTCCGCGACAGCGTGGGGGAAGGGGCCGGGGGATGGGGGGAAAGTGCATAACAGTCTCTAACAAAAACGGGACTCCGCTGGGAGTCCCGTCCGTGCTCATATTCAGCCGGGACGAGAGACTTATTCCTCGTCTTCTTCCTCGTGGCGGCGAACCAGCTCTGGCTCGGCAGCGCCTTCGCCTTCGGCTTCCGCTTCCTCAGCCGCGCGGCGCAGGTAGGCAGTCGTGACGATCACGTCTTCGTCATTGACCAGATACGACACGCCGGGCAGTTTGGGCAGATCCGACGCCAGGATCATATCGCCGATCTCCTTCAGGGCCGAAATATCGACCGTGATGGCCGCCGGGAGGTCGGTCGGCAGGCACTCGACCATGACCGAGGTCAGCTCGTGGATCACGGTGCCGTCCATATCGTCGAAACGGTCCAGGTCGCCTTCGAGCACGATCGGCACTTCCGTCCGGATCGCCACATCCATCCGCACGCGGTAGAAGTCGATATGCGTCACGTCGCCGCGAATCGGATCGCGCTGCACATTGCGCACCAGCGCGTTGTATTTAGCGCCGTCCACGCTCAGATCGATAATTATCGAGCCGCCTGCCGCCAGCAGCGCCGGGCGAAGCTCGACCCAGGAAACCTTGAGCGGCACCGGCTCAAAACCCGGCCCATACAGAATGCCGGGGACTTCTCCGGCAGCGCGCAATTGGCGAACCTGCTTGCCGGTCAGCTCGCGCCTGGTCGCTTCGAGCACCACTTTATCAGCCATAGAATCTCGTTCTCCTCATTCGTTCAGGATAGGCTGGCTGCGTCAGCGACCCGCCACCCCTCATAATAGCTATCTGTCAAACTGGCTTGCGTTCAGAATAATGAAGCCCGCCGGGCCAGAACTGCTCGCGGGCATCTCTGCTATGCATCACTGCAGCAGGCCCAGCAACGGGGCCAGCGAGATCATCACATAATCGGCGCAATTGTAGCCAAGCGCGCGCCGAGCGTCAATGGTCGATCGTGGGGGTTGCCCACCGTCCGCCCGGCACGTTATCATCGGGGCTATCGACCGCCTGCATGGAAAGGAAGCCGCATGTCTGAACAAACCCCGCCGCGCTGCCTCGTCTGCGAGCAGGACAGCCGCCGGGTGCCCCTGATTCAGTTCGTCTATCAGGACGGCACCTATTGGATCTGTCCGCAGCATCTCCCGATTCTGATCCACCGCCCGGCCCAGCTTGCCGGCAAGCTGCCCGGCGCGGAGAATCTGGGCGAGGCCGAGCATCACTGAGTCCCATCCGGGCGCGGCTGGCTGGCTGCGCCCTTTCACCTGCCTGCTGTCCGACGCGTGACCAGCGTCGGGTTGACAATCTTTTTCCCGATCAGGATAATCCCGGCATGGACACACGACCAACACGCCTGCTCCTACCCGCCCTGCTGTTGATTCTGGCCATGCTGGGCTGCAACCTGGCGAACATCACCGGCGGCGACAAAACGGTCATCGTCACGGCCACGCCGAGCAGCCCCGATCTGCTCGCCACCCCGGATCAGGCCGCGCCGCCGACCGTGCCCTACGTCACCCCGACTCCCCCGCCCGTCCCGACCTCGACTCTGCCGCCCGATGTCGCGCTGGCCGACGCCCAGCTTGCCCTGAAGAATGGCGATTTCGTCACGGCGGTCGATCTGTTCGAGTCGGTGATCGGCCAGCCCAACGGCGACCCGCAGATTCAGTCGATGGCCGCCTATGGCCTGGGCGAAGCCGCGCTGCGCGAGGGCCTCTACGATCAGGCTGCTGCCGCGCTGACCGAGTTCATTCGCGACTATCCCGACGATTCCCGGCTGCCCCAGGCGCACTTCCTGCGCGGCGACGCCTATCTCGGCCTGAGCGAGTGGCAGCGCGCGATCGAGGATTTCAAGCGCTATCTGGAGCTGCGCCCCGGCATCATCGACAGCTATGCTCACGAGCGTATCGGCGACGCCTATCTCGCGCTCAACCAGCCGGAACAGTCGCTTCAGTCCTACGCCGCCGCCGCCGCCGCCACCCGCGCCCTGACCCCGCTCCTGGCGCTGCGCGAGCGTCTGGCCGCCAGCTATCTCAATGCGGGACAGCCGCAGGCCGCCGTCGAGCAGTACGACGCGATCCTGGCCGAGGCGCAGAACGGCCCCTATCGCGCCAGCATCATGTACCAGGCGGCGCAGGTGTTGCTGAACAACGGCGACGTCGCCAACGGGAACATGCGCCTGCAAGCTATCATCCGCGACCACCCCACCACCTACCCGGCCTATCAGGCGATGGGGATTCTGCTCGAAGCCGGGCTGCGCATCGATGCCTATCAGCGCGGCCTGATCGCCTATTCCAACGAGGACTACCAGGCTGCGATCCAGGCCCTCAACGATCACACCAGCGAAACCGGCACGGCGTCGGTTGAGGTGCTGATGATGCTCGGTCGCGCCTACCGCGCCGTCGGCAACTCCCAGGCCGCGAATACGACCTTCCAGACCGTGATCGATACCTACCCGACCGATCCCGCCTATGGCGAGGCGTGGCTGGAACAGGGCCGCACGCTCTTTCTGATGGGCGACACCGCCGGGGCGATCCAGAAGTACACCGCGCTCGCCACCGAGCATCCCGACGTGCCGCAGGGAGCCGAGGCGCTCTGGCGGGCCGGGTATCTCTACAGCACCCAGAACGATCTCGACAACGCCCTGGCGACCTTCGACATCCTCGGCCAGACCTTCCCCGGCACCGAGTGGGCGCAGGAAGGGCTGTTCATGGGCGCGACGCTGGCCTACAACGCCGGCAATACCGGGCAGGCGGCGCAGTTGTTCAGCCAGCTTGCCAGCACCGGGACCGGCGAGCACAAGGCCGCCGCCTATCTGTGGGTGGCGCGGCTCTATCAGAGCGACGGCAAAGAGGATCTCGCCCGCCAGGCCTATCAGGCTGCCGCTGCCGCCGATCCGGGCGGGTATTACAGCCTGCGCGCCGACGATCTGCTGCATGGCCGTGCCCCGTTCGAGCCGCCGCCCAATGTCGCCTTCGAGTTTGACGACGCCGCCCAACTGGCCGAGGCCGAAAACTGGCTGCGCGCCACCTTCAACATCACCCAGGAAGGTATGCTCTACCCGCTCAGCGCCGAGCTAGAAGCCGACCCGCGCCTGATCCGGGGGCGCGAGTTGTTGGCGGTGACTGACTATGAGGATGCCGAAGAGGAGTTCGAGGCGCTGCGCCGCGACCGGGTCGATGACCCGCTGGCGACCTACCAGCTTGCGATCTACCTGCGCGATCTCGGCCTTTACCGGCTCTCGATCACGGCGGCGGCCACGCTGCTGACCGATGCCGGCGTGACCTCAGCCGAAGCGCCCGACTATATCGAGCGCCTGCGTTACCCGATCTACTATGCCGATCTGGTGCTGCCCGCCGCCGATGAATACGACGTCGATCCGCTGCTGATCTTCGCCCTGATCCGCCAGGAAAGCCTGTTCGAGGGCTTCGCCACGTCCTATGCCGCCGCCCAGGGCCTGATGCAGATCATCCCCGACACCGGCGAATGGATCGCGAACCAGCTTGGCTGGCCGGAGAACTACCAGAACCGCGATGTCTACCGGCCCTATATCAACGTCGAGTACGGCATCTTCTATCTCAGTTGGGTGATGGACCAGGTGCAGCAACTCCCCTATGCGGCGCTGGCCGGTTACAACGGCGGCCCTGGCAACGCGATCCAGTGGCTCGGCATCTCCGGCCCCGACCTGGACCTGTTCGTCCAGACCATCGGCTTCGACGAGACGCGCACCTACGTTCGCCGCATCTACGAGCAGTACAGCGTCTACCGCGATCTTTACGGCGTCCCGGCGGCCAGCGCGTCTTAGAACATGTTATGCATTTCCGAGGGACAACCAGAGACACTGGCCCAGGCACTTCACGTAGGGGCGATGCTTGCATTCACCCGCCGGGCAGAGCAAGCTCTGCCCCTACAACGTGGTGTAGTCGCCTGCCCCTGGCATGTTTTCACCTGATAAGGGCATAACAGCCTCTAGCGCGTGTGCTGCACTTTCACCCCCTATCCTAATCCTTCCCCACGAGGCGGGAAGGACTTCAAAGCCGCCACGCTTCTCCCCTTCCCTCCGCGCAGCAGTGGGGGAAGGGGCCGGGGGATGGGGGGGCAGGCATGGCGCGCCGCGCCGGGATCAGGTTGGCATCGCCCCTCGTTCGGGCTTATACTGCGAGTGAAGATACTGACTCTGCCGGTCGTTCACGCAGCCAGTTATTGCCAGTTACAAGGAGTTAATTCTATATGAAGTCCAACAGAGTGTTTGCGCTGGCCGTCACCCTGTCGGTAGTGCTGATCGCCCTGGTGGTGGTGGCTTTTCCGCTCGCCCGCGCGACCGCACAGGGCGTGGCGACTCCAACGCCCGGCGGGCTGGGGGGCGGCCTCAGCGGGGGCCTCGGCATCCCCACCTCAACTCCGGCTTCCGATGCACCGCCCGGCCCCACCGCGACGACGGGCGGCGGCATCTTTGCGATCCCCACTTCGACGCCGAGCGGAGCGGGCACGTCCGGCACGGAAGACAGCGGCCTGCCGCGCCTTTCGACTGAAGAACTGGAAGCGCTCAACCTTCAGGCTGCCGATATTCCCGCCGACTATGGCGCGGTCCAGGAAATCACCACCTACACCACCGCCGAAACAGCGGAGCTGCTGACCGGGTTCTCGCAGGCAGCCGCCGACGAGCTGACACGGATTGCCGAACAGTATGGCTGGGCAGACTCGGTCGGGGCGAGCTACACCTTCTGCCAGCCCAACCTGCCGGTCAGCGAGATCAGCAGCGAGGTCGGGCAGCTTGCCAGCGTCGAAGCCGCGCGCGCCTTTGCCAGCGATCCCGCAGTCGAGCAGTTCTTCGCCAGCCTCGGCTACACGGTC
Organism: Chloroflexota bacterium; assembly: GCA_012729765.1. Classification (GTDB taxonomy): domain Bacteria; phylum Chloroflexota; class Anaerolineae; order Aggregatilineales; family Aggregatilineaceae; genus JAAYCM01. Next base: position 11,996 of record JAAYCM010000030.1, read on the forward strand.
GCGCCGAGCGACGCCGTGCATGGCTGGCTTTTGACGCTGCCGATCACGGGCGTGTGCTTCCCGGAGGAGATCGAGTACAGCCTGAACTTTGAATATTGGGGCTTTCTGGTTTCGGTCGGCATGACCGCCAACGCCGACACCGATCCGGCCCTGGTCACCGGCCTGCTCAACCAGCTCGCCCCGGTCATCACCGCCCGGATCGACGCGCTGGCCCCGCAGCCCTTCGAGCCGACTCCGGTGCCCGGCAGCGTGATCGAACCCGAAGCGCCCACCGGGCCGCCCGATACGCAGCCCACGCTCACCCCGGCGCTGCCCGGCAGTGGAGGCGCGACCGAAATCCCGGCCACGCTGCCGCCAGCGGGACAGCCGACGCTGACTCCGGCCCTGCCCGGCGGGGCGACTCCGGCGGCTCCGGCCATCACCGCCGAGCCTACCCTGCCAGGCGTCTCCGCCGACCGCGCGACGCTGGAAGACCTCGCGGCGGTTATGCCCACCATCGAGGATATGGGCCTGCCCGCCCCGCCCTTCAGCCTGAACGAGGGCGTGAGCGGCACCTACACCCTGGAAGAAGTCGCGGCCAATACCGAAGCCAGCGGCCTGACGGCGCTGGGCGCGGTGCTGCGCGAGGCAGGCCAGCGCTACGGCGCGATCGGCCAGGAGACGCGCGTCTGGGACACCGGCGATGCCTGCCCCGGCACGGTCGGGCTGTCGGTCGAGCTGGCGTTGACGCTGTTTGATACGGCGGAAGGCGCACAAGCGCTGCCGGCGGATGAGGCCCTCAACCGGGCGTGGCTCGATACCGGCCTGTATACGCGTTTCGAGACGGTGTCCGACGGCGTCATCGGCTATGGCGCGATCCCGTTCCATCCCTGCGGCGCGGTGGACATCTACAGCAAGAGCGTGCCCTATGGCCGCTTCCTGATTGATACCGTGTTCCTCGCCAGCTCGCCTTCGAGCGAGGCCGATATGCTGGCCGCAATCGACGTGCTGACGGGCTACATGATCAGCCAGATCGACGCGGCGGACCTGGAATAGCGCGATCATTCGGGGGCGTGTCCACACGGGCGCGCCCCCATCCTTTTTCATCTGCTACCGATCCTCGCCCTCATCGGTCAGGATGTCGTCCACATCCTCTTCTTCGACCTCGTCCAGCAGCCCGGCCAGCGCGTCGGCGCTCGTGACCGGCGCGGCGCACACGAAATTCTCGCACACATAGGCCGCCGGCTGCCCATCGCGCAGCGTCCGCATCCGCAGCAGCGGCGGGACCGTGCTCGAATCGCCGTTGCGCGGCGAGAGCGCCACCAGCGCCAGCGGGCGATAGGGCTGGCGCACCACGTCGAGCATGGCGCGCATCGCTTCGTGCTCCGGCTCCCCGATCAGCGCGATCTCAACCGGGCGGCGCAGCCACAGGTCCAGCCCGATCAACATCTGCCCGAAGGCCATCGGATACTCGCCCAAGGCCCCGCCCACCGCGCGATAGACGCTCAGCGCCGCTTCCTCATAGCGCGTCTCGGCGGTGAAGCCGGTCAGCCGCAGCAGGACATAAGCGATCATCGCGCTGCCCGACGGAGCCGCGCTGTCCTGCACGTTGCGCGGGCGAACGATCAGCGCCTCGTGCTCGTCGCTCGTGTCGTAGAATCCGCCCTCGTCCGCCGCGAAGTGGCCGAGCACGATCTCCGCGAGCCGCTGCGCCTCGACAAACCAGCGCGTGTCGAACGTGGTTTGATACAGCTCCAGCAGCCCCTCGATCACGTGGGCGTAGTCTTCCAGGTAGGCGTCGAGCCTGCTCGCCCCGGCGCGATGGGTGCGGTGGAGCCGTCCGTTCTCGGTCTGCATCTCGCCCAGCAGAAAGCTCGCATTGTCCAGCGCCGCCTGCCGGTACTCGTCGCGGCCCAGCACGCGCGCGGCTTCGGCCAGCGCCGCCAGCATCATCCCGTTCCAGGCCGCCAGAATCTTGTCGTCCCTGCCCGGTGGGATGCGCTCTTTGCGCAGAGTAAACAGCACCGTTTTGGCCGCCGAGACGTCGTCGCGCATCTGCTCGACCGACAGCCCGTGCCGCACCGCGACCCGCTCCAGCATATCCGCCACGTGCAGGATATTCCGGCCCTCGAAGTTGCCCGCCGCCGTGATGCCCCAATAGGCCAGCAGCGCGTCGAGATTGCTCACCACGCCGTCGAGCGCGGCGCGCAGCTCTTCGGCGGACCAGACATAGAACTTGCCTTCCTCGCCCTCGGAATCGGCATCCTGCGTGCTGTAGAAGCCGCCGTCGGGCGCGGTCATCTCGCGCAGCACATAATCGAGCGTGTCCTCAGCCACCTCGCGCAGGAACGGATCGCGCGTGATCTGCCAGGCGTGCAGGTACACCCGCGCCAACTGCGCGTTGTCATACAGCATCTTCTCGAAGTGTGGAACCAGCCAGTGCTCGTCCACGCTGTAGCGGTGAAAGCCGCCGCCCAACTGGTCGTACATCCCGCCCTGCGCCATCTTGCGCAGCGTAAAGCTCACCGCCGTCAATGCCTGATCGCTCCCCGTCGCGGCGTGGTAGCGCAGCAGGTATTCCAGGCTGATCGGGTTAGGAAACTTGGGCTTGCCGCGCGTCAGGCCGCCGTGCACCGGGTCGGCGCGCTGGATCAGCCCGGCGGCGGCAGTGTCGAGCAGGTCCGTCGAGAACATGCCCGGCTCGCCCGATACCGCTTCGAGCATGGTCCGGCTGAGATCGTCGGCCAGGGCGTGCGCCGTCGTCTCGACCTGGCGGCGCTTGTGGCGATAGGTGTCTACCACCGCCGCCATCACCTGTTTGAAGCTCGGCATCCCATAGCGCGGCTCCGGCGGGTAATAGGTCCCGGCGTGGAACGGGTGCCCGTCCGGCGTCAGAAAGACGGTCATCGGCCAGCCGCCCTGCCCCCGGTTGAGGATCAGCGTGGCCTGCATGTAAATGTCATCGAGATCGGGGCGCTCTTCGCGGTCCACTTTGATATTGACGAAATGCTCGTTCATATATTTGGCGGTGTCGGCGTCCTCGAAGCTCTCGTGCGCCATCACGTGACACCAGTGGCACGCCGAATAGCCGACGCTGAGCAGAATTGGCCGGTCCTGCGCCTTCGCGGCCTGCAGCGCTTCCGGCCCCCAGGGGTACCAGTCCACCGGGTTATCGGCGTGCTGCAACAGGTAGGGACTCGTCTCGTGCTGCAAGCGGTTCACCATGCGCTCTCATTCCTCTCGTGAATCGAACAATCCTAAGCCTGATTATAAAAAGATTGCGCCGTGCTCCCCGTATTGTGGAGAACGCGGCGCACATACAATCGCTGCTCAGTGTGGGCTAGACCAGCCGCGCTTCCAGCTCCATCGGCACGCTGGCGAGCGCCTGCGACACCGGGCAACCGGTCTTGGTCGCCTCGGCCTGCTCCCGGAAGGTCTGCTCGTCGATGCCCGGCACCCGCGCTTCGGTGCGCAGCACGATGCGCGTGATCTTAAAGCCCGCCTCGACGCGCTCGATATGCACATCGGCGGTCGTCGTGATCCGCTCCGGCGTGAACCCGGCCCGGACCAGGTTGCCGCTGAGCGCCATCGAGAAGCAGCCCGCGTGCGCCGCCCCGATCAGCTCTTCCGGATTCGTGCCCGGCGTTTCCTCAAAGCGCGTGCCAAACGAAAAAGCCCCCTCAAACGCGCCGCTGCCCAGGCTCATGGAGCCGTTGCCCTCGCGCAGAGTTCCATTCCAGACTGCTTCGGCGTGACGAACAGGCATGATTTGCTTTCCTCCTGGTATCAATCGGGTCCTGAACCAGAGTCTAGCAAAACGCTGCGCGCCGTGCGCAATCCGGGCCGGGGTAAGGGGCTGCGCCCCTAATCGTACACGTAGACCGTCGAGCCGTCCTGCACCCACTGCTCATACAGCCACTTCGAGTCGCTGATCGTCAGATTCACGCAGCCGTGACTGTGCGTATAGCCGAAGCTGTCGTGCCAATAGGCCCCGTGCAGCGCCACCAGCCCGTGAAAATACATGTGATAGGGCACCTGCTCCAGCGAGTAGAAATCGTCGCTGCCCGCCGAGCCGTCCATCGGCCCGACTTCCATCCGCAGCCGCACCGAATACGTGCCGGTCTTCGTCTCCCACTGCCGCTCGCGCAGCCCGGACGAGATCAGCGTCGCCATCACCGGGCGCGTCCCCTCATACGCCACGAGATTCTGCTCGTAGGTGTTGATCGCCACCCACCGCCCCGGAAAATCGGCAGGGGCCTGCGGCTGCACGATACTGAGATTCTGCTGGTTGGTCCACAGCCCCGGCCCGATCAGATGCCAGTCCCAGCCGTTCACGTTCACCGTCGCGTAGATGTTCACCAACTGGTAGCGGACCAACTGCCCGCTGCCTTCACAGCTTCGCCGCCCGGCGGGCGCATTGGTGGCGCAGTGCGGCCACAGCACCCACGCCAGCGGCATATCCAGCCCGTTGATCAGCACGCCGGTGAAGGTCGAAGGGCTGGCGAAACGTGCCAGGTCCAGGCTCACCCACCGCCCCGGCTGCACTTCGGCCCAGCCATCGCGCATCTGCCGCACCGCAACATACGTGAATCCGGCGCTCAGCGTATCGACGCGCTGGCCGTCCGGCTGGTCATAGAGCGGCACCTGTCGCTGGCTGAAGCGGATGAATTTCACCCCGTCCACCACACCAAAATCGAACGGCACCGGCGTCACGTTCGGAACCGGGCGCGCCGCGATCAGGGCGTCACATTCCGGCGTGCTCAACTGCTCGCGCGTCACCCCCGCGCACGAGGCGTGCCCCGTCCATTCCGCCGCATCATTCCCGCCGGACGTGCTCGCCGCCTGAACCGCTCTCCCCAGGCCCAGCACCGCCAGCAGCGCCAGCCCGATCACCCCCCTCAGCCACCCTTTACCCATCACACTCGCTCCTTTCTGCGTGTCCTGTAGCGTCCTCTCCCTTATCATACCGTCGATTCCGGCCCGCGTATGCCGGGCGACAGGCAGCCGCCGCGCAAGCGCCCGATCAAAAAGCGCCCCCGGTTTCCCAGGGGCGCGTATCGGGTGAACTTTGGAGCGTGGCAGGGATTTATCCCAGCACTTTTTACCGGAAGCGCCGCGTGCCCAGCCAGCCGACCAGCATCAGCGTCAGAACGGCGGCCAGCGGCCACAGCCGCGTGATCGAGAACGGATCGTTCGTCGCCGCCGGGGGATAGCCGGTCGCAGGCAGGGTTTCTGGTCCGCCCACCACCGTGACGTTATCGCCCGCGACGCAGATCGTCTGGGCGCCGGCAATCAGCGACGCCTGGTTCAGGCTCGTCACCGGCGGCACGATGTCCTGGCGCGCCCGCCCCACAATCGTCATGGTCACCGTTTCGCCGGGCTCCAGCGTTCCGATCGTGAACACGACACGCAGCCCGGTTACAGCCGCCGTGCCTTTGGTCGTGGTCGCTTCGACTACCTGGGCGAAGATGTTCCCGTCCAGTACGTCATCGACCGTCGCGTTCGGGATCGCGGTTCCGGTGGGGTTGGTGGCAATGATCGTCCAGCGCACGACCTCACCCGGTGTGATGCTCTCCGGCTCCCCAACCTTGTTACAGGTCGGGTCCGAACTGCCGGGCGTGGCCTGCGGCGTCGGGGGAATGAACGGTGTTCCGAAGGGCGTCGGAGTTAGTGAGGGCACGGTTGGGGTAGGTGTTGGCGTGTTGGTGGTCGGTTGGTAAATGCCCGCATCCCAGGTCATATCGCGCTCACCGGCGATCAGGTTGGTAACAATCGTCCGCCCGGTGGCCGGATCGGCGTCGCTGTCGACGGTATCATCCCCCCCCTGATCGCGCGCCGTCACCACATAGCCGGATGGCGGCACGAACTCGACGAAGTAGTCGCCCGGCTGCAAGTTGTCGAACAGGTACAGGCCGCTGGCGTCAGTGACATCGGTTGCCAGCAGGGTCCCGGCCCCGTTGTACAGGCGGACCGTTACTCCCGGCACACCCGCTTCGCCCGCATCCTGGATACCGTCCCGATCGTTGTCAAACCACACATAGTCACCCAGCGCGGCCAGCGGCGGGGCCTGCACCTCAAGCCCGCCTGCCATCGCGATCACCAGCATGCTCGCGCCATCGAGGGGTTGGGTCGGCGTCGTCGCAACCGACTCCCCCTGGAAGCAGACATACGTCGCGCCCGCCGGGACGGTCAGCGCCCCGTTGTTCGTATCCGTGTGCCGCAGCACGTCCCACTGCAGGCCATCATGCGAGTCGAAGGGGTAATCGTCGGTGCCGCCATGAATGATGGGGATGCGCTGCGGATCGACCGGGTTGATCAGCTCGGTGGGCGGCGTGCCGCTGCCAATCCGGGCATAGAGCGCGGTCGGGCGTTCGTCACCGCTCATGGTACGTGGATTGACACCGCCGGCCATCATCGTATAGGTGAACGTGCGATCAATGGTATCGGCGGCAAACTGGAAGCACGTCACATCGGTGTTTGGCCCCTGCGGATCGGGGAAATTCCAGTATGCGCCATCCAGCCCGGCCTTGATCTCGATCGACCGCCACGGCAGGGCCGGGTCTTCGTAGACGACCAACAGCCCTGCCCCATAGCGCCGCCGCAGCGCATCGAATCCCGACACCTCATAGGTTGCCGGTCCGGAGACAACCAGCGCGGTTACATCTTCCACGAATACATAGTGATATACGTCGTTACCCGACTGGGTGAACCAGAAGTCCGGCCCATAGCTTTCACCCGGCCCGTCGGCGACCAGTGTCGTGGGTGGGTTGCCCTGGATACCGAAATCGATCGTGTTGTCACCGCCGGGCGAAAAATCGTTCATCGCCCAGTAAAGGTAGGCTTGCACCACCGTGCCCGGTACATTGAGCGTGATCTGCGCCGTATCCGTATCGGTCATGCCGACACCCGCCGACGCGATGGCATAGCGCCCGGTCCCGGTAAAGGTCGTAGTCAGCGGCCCATCGGCATACGCCGTCTGCCCTCCCGCCATCAACACAATCAGTACGACGAGCATCAAGCCAAGCTGGCCCGACCGCCGCAGGTATTTTCGTAACAAATCTGTTTTCATAACCCACGCTCCTTGCTTGTGTATGGACACGCGGCGCAGCCTACCCCGGCGTGTCAAGCGGTTCGGCCACGACGATCAGGCGGCCCAGGTAGGTTTCTGCTTCTGAATCCCAGTCCGTACAGGTGATCAGGGTGAGACGGCGGCGGCCATCCTGAGCAACATACTGCAGGGCATTGGGTGCTGCCGTTTCGATAGCCGTAACCCGGTAGTGCTCCTCACGCGTGCCGTCACGGAGCACGACGCGGGCGTTTAGGTGTGCCGTAAACAGATGCGCAAAGGGTCCCGGCTCGCCGCTGGCATTCTCGACATGCCCCGCCAGGACGATATTGCCGCCAAAGTCGTCCAGCCAGCTTGTGCCGCTGAGATGCCCAACGGCATCCTGCAAATGGCGCGTTTCCCAAGAGGTTGCGGTTCGTCCCGCCGGGATAATCGAGGCACTGACTCCCGCATCAGGAAAGACGATCGAGCGCGGCGGGCGGCTGGTGTCGGGGGTGGGTGTCGGCAGAATATCGTCACGACTCAGCGCTGGCGCGAAGGCCAGCGTGGCACTAACCGATCCCTGTGCAGGCTGCCAGCTCTGGCGCAGCCGGTCGAAGGCCAGGACCAAGACGACGATCTCTGCAACTAACAGCAGCAGCGTCAAACGAGCAGGGCGGGAATGGCGCCGATAGGATGGAAGCATAGACCCCCCATTTGCATTAGCAGCATTATATACGAATAGCTCTGTGCGGCGCTAGCTTGCACACCCATAAATTCACGTAAAGATAATGGAAAAAGTATGAAAAACTAACCGGCCTGAATCTCGCCCAAAGCGATGCCGCCAGGACGAAACATCGTGCGGCAGCACCCGGAAGCTTGCGGTATAGTAGGCGGAATATCGGTCCGTGCTGCCTGCCGCCTGCCGAAAGAGAGCGCCATGCACGCTATTCCAACCCCTGAGGGACGGCTCCTCGTGGCCGACCCTTCGCCTGATACCCGCTGCGATCTGGGCAATATGCGCCTGTTCGCCACGCTGAACGGGGCCGGCGACGTGACGCTGTTTCGCCTGCCCGAAGGGATCGCCGTGCTGAGCCGCTGGCAGATCATCGCCGCGCGCGTGGATGGCGTACCGGTGCGCTGGACCGAAGCCGAGGCGGTGGGCCGCTCCTGGACGCTGCGCGGCACCGCGCTCGACACGCACATCACGCTGCGCACTGCCTGCGACGCCAACAGCCCGGCGCTGGCCCAGGTCTGGCACGTCGAGAACGGCGGCGCGTCGGAGCGCGTATTCACCCTCAGCCTCGATCTCGCTTTCGACCTGCGCCTGCCCGCCGTCCGGCTGGGATCGTCCTCGACCAGCGCGCGGCTCTACGATTTTGTGCGCAACCACCCGGTCGCGCGCCGCACCCTGGGAGCGCGTCGCTGGGGCCTGCTCAATCCGATTGGCGAGGCACAGAAGCGCCTGAAGCCCGCCGCCCACCGCGCCGCCCCGACGCTCGAAACGCTGCCCGACGGATTTCGCGCGCGCGGCGACATCACTGCCACCTTCCGATCCGGCTATGCCCCCTGCGACTGGCAGGCCGCGCCCGACGGGGCCGAGATCAACTACCGGGCCGTGATCGCGCCGCACGGAGCATACCGCCTGCCGATGATCGTCGCCGCCGGGGCCGAAGCCGATCCGGCATCCTGCGCGGCTGTTCTGGACGATGCCGACGCCTATGCCGCCTGGCTGACTTCGGCCTTCGAGCACGACGATCCGCTGCTGCGCAGTCTATTTGTTGCCAGCCTCAACACCGCCCTGGCGATGTACAAGGAGCTGCCGAGCGGCTTTCGCGGCCTGTGGGCAGGCCCCGGCTACGCTTACCCGCCGCGTGTCTATTTCCGTGACAGCTATTGGACCGCGCTCAGCATTCTGCCCTACCGTCCCGAATGGGTCCGCGCCCAACTGCTCACCCTGGCAAGCGGGGTACACTCGGACGGCGCCTGCCCCAGCGGCGTACTCGACATCTCGATCCTGCCGTTCGAGGATCAGGACGCCGACAATGCCGCCGACTGGCTGCCCGATCACCAGGACTCGCCCGCCTATTTCGTCCTGCTGCTGCACGCCTACCTGGTCTGGTCCGGCGATCTGGCGCTGCTCAAGGAGCGCACGCACGATGGCCGCACCCTCTGGGCCTGCGCGCAGGCGTGCCTCAACCGGCTGGTCGCCAATCCCGCCAAGGAGCGCGCCCCCAACGACTGGGCCGACAACGTCCTGCGCAGCGAGTGGGTGACCTACGATCTGGCCCTGCTCTACGGCGCGCTGGATACTGCCGCCGCCATCGGGCGGCTGATCGGGGAGAACAGCACCGCCGCGACCTATGCCCAGGATGCGCGACACGTGGGCGAGCTGCTGCAAATTCACGGCTGGGACGAAGCGCACAGCTACTACGTGGATTACTGCCGCACCGGCGACTATGGCGACAAGCCGTTCGTCGAGGAGCATCTGGCGCTCGACACGCTGCTCGCGCTGCGCTTCGGCGCGGCCCCACCCGACCGCGCGGAGAGCGTGCTGGCAGCAGCGCGGCGTCTGCTGCAAACGCGCCACAATCACGAGCAGCCTTACGGCGACTGGGGCGTGATGTGCTGCTGGCCGCCCTATACCCAACGCCGCGATCTGTTCGCCAAGTCGGCCAAGCCCTACAACTATCACAACGGGGCCGAGTGGCCCTACCTCAGCGCGATCTACGCCCAACTGCTCATGGAGCACGGCGACGACGACTGGCGCTATGCCCTCACCCGCTGGTGGGAGATTCACTTGGAGAAGGGATGGCTGGCCCCGGTCGAATATCACACCCCGGCGCACCCGGTCGGCGCGCATTTGCAGGGCTGGAGCGGTCTGGCCGCTTACGCGATGCTGGCGGGCGGTCCGGGCCTGTGCCCGCGCCTCGACGGAACGTGCGATCTGCGCCTGCCGCCCTGGGGCGCGTGCCGCTTCAACCACCTCCAGGTGCACGGCCAGCCGCGCACCGTGCTGGTAGACGAATCCGGCGTACACATGCTCTAGTCCTATAGCCGCAGATCGCGCCCCATCCTAAATCCTTCCCCCAAAATGAGGTAAGGACTTCAAGTTCTGCTCCCCTTCCCTCCGCGACAGCGTGGGGGAAGGGGTCGGGGGATGGGGGGCCAAGCAGGCTTCAGTCAAAACCTCACCACTACCCCCTCTGGCTGTCCCTCACGAAATACGTAACATATTTTTAACCGCATCCCTCACACGATGCGGGATGCGCAGTGGGATAAGCCAATTTTTTGAGCTAAAATTTTATCAAACCTGCTGCATCGTGTGACTCATCCCGGCTATACACGGTTCCCCGTCCGGCAGCAGCCTCTCAGGCCGCACGCCTGATCGTTTGTGCACAAGGTATTCAAGGAGGTTAAGTTGAAGGACTACGATATTTACATCGACGGGAAGTGGGTGAAGTCGGCCAGCGACCGGCGCTTCGAGACACGCAACCCCTACAATGGTGAGGTGCTCGCCACCTTTCCCCAGGGTACGCGCGAAGACGTCCAGCGTGCGATCGACTGCGCCGAAAAAGCCTTCCCGGCCTGGCGCAAGACGCCCGCCCCCAAGCGCGGCGAGATTCTGCTGCGGGCCGCCCAGATCATGCGCGCGCGCAAGCAAGAGCTGGGCGAGATGGTGACGAAAGAAATGGGTAAGGTCATCGCCGAGGGCAAAGGCGATGTCCAGGAAGCGATTGACTTCCTCGAATATATTTCCGGCGAAGGCCGCCGGTTGCTGGGCGAGACGACGCCTTCAGAGCTGCCCAATAAGTTTTGCATGACGGTCCGCCAGCCGATCGGCGTCGTCGGCTGCATCACACCCTGGAACTTCCCGACCGCCATCCCGATCTGGAAGATCGGCGCGGCGCTGATCGCCGGCAACACCATCGTCTTCAAACCGGCCAGCCTCACCCCCCTGTGTGTGGCCGTTCTGGTCGAAATCCTGGAAGAAGCCGGGCTGCCGCCAGGTGTGCTCAATTTCGTCACGGGCGGCGGCGGTACGGTCGGCATGGAGATCGTGGAGAACCCGCGCGTCAAGGCGATCTCGTTCACGGGCGGCGTACCCGCCGGGCGCGAGATTTATATGACGGCGGCGCAGCATCTCAAGCCGGTCGAGGTTGAGCTGGGCGGCAAAAACCCGGTGATCGTCATGGACGATGCCAATCTCGATCTCGCGCTGGAAGGCGTGCTCTTCGGCGCATTTGGCACCGCCGGGCAGCGCTGCACCGCCACCAGCCGCCTGATCCTGCACGAGAACATCTACAACGCGATGATGGACCGCCTGATCGCCCGCACCGAGACATTTACGGTCGGCAACCCGCTCGACCCGCAGATCAGCATGGGGCCGGTCGCGGACCAGAACCAGCTCGAGTCGATCATGAACTACATCCAGATCGGCAAGCAGGAAGCTAACCTGGTCTACGGCGGCCAGCAGCTTACCGGCGGCGAGTATGACCGGGGCTGCTTCATCCAGCCGACCATCTTCGAGACGTCGCACGGTACGCGCATCAGCAAAGAGGAAATCTTTGGCCCGGTGCTGAGCGTGATCAAAGTCGGCAGCTATGAAGAAGCGATCGAGGTTGCCAATGACATCGAGTACGGCCTGTCATCGGCGATCTACACCCGCGACGTGAATCTGGCTTTCCGCGCCGTCGATGATCTGGAAACCGGCATCACCTACATCAACGCCCCGACCATCGGCGCTGAGGTGCATCTGCCCTTCGGCGGCGTGAAGAATACCGGCAACGGCGGGCGCGAGGCCGGCACCACCGCCATCGACGAGTTCACCGAGATCAAAACCGTCTTCGTGGACTACAGCAACCGCCTGCAAAAAGCGCAGATCGTGGACGAGCTGTAAGCCGCGCCGGACTGTACGCGACAACAAAAAACCCGCTCCGTGTTGGAGCGGGTCTTTCTTTTTGGCTGGGGGACCTGGATTTGAACCAGGACTGACGAATCCAGAGTCCGCTGTTCTGCCGATTAAACTATCCCCCATCGACAGTAGGGCATTCTATCACACGGCTTATCGCTTGACAAGGGTTTTTTCCGCCTCATCAGGCTATTCTTCTGGGGGTGACAGCAGCCGCTCAAATCCGTACTGTTGCCCGGCCAGCAGCGCATCGCGCGCGAGCAGCAGCTCGACCGGCTGAAACGGCTCCAGCAGATGCGCCGTGACACCGGCCTCATACAGCGAAGCCAGCCAGCCGAGCGCCGGGTTGGCGCTCCAGACCAGCAGCGGAATATGCTCGATCCCCGGCGTGGTGCGCAGTTGGCGCGCAAAGTCCCAGGCATTCATATCGCCGAGAAAGTAGTACGTCCAGATCGCATCCGGCGGGTCTTCCTGGCAGAGTTCAAGCGCATACCCGCCGCTTCCGCCCTTGATCACCCGATCACCACAGCGGCGCTCCAGCACAAACTTGAGCAAATCTCCGATGGTATCCTGATCCAGAACCAGCATGGTGTGGCCAGAAGGCTCAAGCATAGGTTTCCCTGACATCCTGCGGTGTCTGCCTACTCCGGGATCAGCGAGATTCCCACTGTGCCGGGGCCGCTGTGGACACCCAGCGCCGGCGCAAGCTGCGCGACGACCCACTCGATCACGGAATACTTCTCCTCGACCAGCGCGCGGAACTTCTCGACCTCTTCGAACGCCGCAACGTGCATCAGTGCCGCCCGCACGGTGCTCCCCGCCGGAATCTTGTCCTGGGCCAGCGCCACGATCCGGCGATAGGCGGCGCTGCGCGACCGCGCGACGGCCAGCGGGGCCGGCATCCCGCCGCGTATCCCGATGATCGGCTTGATGTTCAGCAGCCCGCCCACGACGCCCGTCACCTTGCTGATCCGCCCGCCGCGCTGCAAATATTCGAGGGTGTCATTGGTAAAGCCCACAAAGGCGTGGCTTGCCGTCTGTTGGGCCGCTGCCGCCACCCGGTCAATCGACAGCCCCTGCACCGCCGCCCGCGCCGCCTGGATCACCGACCAGCCGTGCGCCATCGCGACCGTCTGCGTGTCGATCACCTCAATCGGCACGTCCGGCATTTCCTGCTCGGCCAGCCGTTTTGCCAGCATCGCGGACTGATACCCGCCGCTGCCGGTGCCCGTCATGCTCACCGCGACCACGCTCCCGCCCCGCTTGGCGGCCTGCCGGTACGCTTCCAGGTATTCCCCGGCGCTCGGATTGGCGGTCGTCGGCCAGTCGGGCGCGGTCTTCAGCCAGTCGTAGAACTCGTCGGGGGCCATATCGACCCCATCCCGCAACGTGCCGCGCGCGGTATGCACGTAATAGGGCACTATCTCGATCCCCAGTTCCGCGACCATGTGGGCCGGGATGCTGGCGCAGCTATCGGTTACTACAGTCACCACGGGTCTGCTCCTCGCTCGACAAAATACCAGCCAGGCACACGGCTGCACATTGTTTAGAACACCCCGGCCCGGCTATCGTTGCAGCCCAACCCGCCGCAGGTTGCCTGACAGAATTGTACCCACGTATCGGTTCGCGGCCAGCAAAAAATCCGTGCATAATGAAGAGACCGTTGTCCGACCGTTCGGCTCTGTATTCATGAGGGCTTCCAGATGATCGACCAGTATATCCAGCAGCTTCAGAGTCCCGATCCTGCCCAGCGCCGCAGCGCCATCATCGCCCTGGCGAACGCCAAAGACCCCGCCGCGCTCAAGCCCCTGGGCGCGATCTATCGCACCGATCCCGATCCCGCGCTGCGCGAGATGGCGCTCAAAGCGGGCCGCTACATCCAGCAGGCTGTCCCTGCCGCTCAGCCCACCGCCGAAGCCGCCGCCCCTGGCCCCGTGCCGCTGCGTGCCGAGCCGGTGCTCCCGCCAGAGCCGGACCTGGACCGTGCGGTTTCGGCCCGCGACAAGGAACTCGCCCAGGGCCTGCTAGATGTGTCGGTCAGCCACCTGACCGCCGGGGACCGGGCGCGCGCTGCTGAGACACTGGGGAAGGCCCTGGCGCTTAACCCGCGCCTGCAAAAAGAATCGTTTGTCGCCAATATGGTGATCACGCTCACCAACCGCCCCCTGCGCGAAGGCGTGGCCGTGCTCAGCGACCCACTCGCGCGTGACAGCCTGATTGCCAGCCTGGGCGGCAAGCGCAAGCTCAAAGCGCAGGCGCACGGCAAGGGGGCCGAAACGGCAACCTGGTCGAACGTTGCCATCGATATCGCTCTCTATGGGCTGGTCGCGGCCCTGGCATTCTTCGCCATCTACACGCTTTCGCTCAATATGCTCGAAGAACTCTTCGCCACGATGCCCGACACCACCGCCGCCGATGGAACGGTCTACACTGCCGAAGACTTTACCGAGCTGTTCAACGATATCGGCCTGGCCGCCATGATCCCGATCGCCCTCGGCCAGAGCGTTTTTTCCGTCATCTCACTGTTGATCCAGGCTGCTGCGATTCACGGCGCGGCCACCATGATCCTGAAGGGCGACGGCACGCTGGTCTATCTGCTGCGGCGCGTTGTTCCCTTCCAGACGGTGGTGATCATGGGCTACGCCGGGCTGTTCATTGTCATGTCGCTGCTGGGGGGTTCCGAGTCGGTCCTGTCGCTCTACGGCCTGGTGTCGTTTATCGGCTCGCTGGTCGTGATCTTTTTCCTATCGTCAATTGTCGGCCAGGTCTATAACTTCGGCGCGGCGTCTGGCTGCGGGGCGATTCTGCTGGGCGGAATCCTGCTGGTGGTCCTGTTCTTCTGCGGCTACTGCGGCCTGATCTCTGTGCTGGGGACCCTGCTCAGCGGGGCGTCCTGAAAAATTACGGGGCAGGCCGCGCGACCTGACCTGCCCCACATCTTCATACGGTAATGGCGCACGGGTTTCGTAGGGGCGTATCGCAATACGCCCTGCCCCCCATCCTAAATCCTTCCCCCATAATGAGGGAAGGACTTGAAAAATGCCACCGTTCTCCCCTGCCCTCCGCGAAGCGTGGGGGAAGGGGCCGGGGGATGGGGGGTGAAAATGCATAACAGCCGTTATCCAGCCGTCGCCAGCGCCCCGATGGACAGATCGATCCGCCGCAGGGATTCTGCGCGCCCCAACACTTCCATCGACTCGAACAGCGGCGGCGAGACGCGCTGGGCAGTCGTGGCGGCGCGCAGCGCACCGAACAACTGTCCCGCGCTCAGGCCCAGCTCCTCGGCCAGCGCGCGCAGGGCCGCTTCCTGCGTCGCCGCCGTGAAATCGGGCAGCCCGGCCAGCACGTCACGCGCCCGTTCGAGCGCCTGCAGTACGGCGGCGGCATCCATCTTCTTCGGGATCAGCTCCTCGACCGGCGGCGGCGCGAACTCGTCCACGAAGAAGAACGCGCCCATCGCCGGGGCCTCGCTCAGCGTCTTGATGCGCGGCTGGAGCAGCGGCGCGGCCTGGCGCAGCATCTCCAGGTTGACCTCGTACCCGGCCTGCTCGAACACCGGCTTGAGCAGCACCGCCAGCCGGTTGGGGTCCATCTCGCGGAGATAGACACCGTTCAGCCAGTCCAGCTTCTCCAGCGGGAAGCTGCTGCCCGCCGGGTTGACGCGGCCCAGGTCGAAGCGCTCAATCGTCTCCGCGACGGTGAATACCTCGCGGTCGTCGCCAAAGCTCCACCCGACATTGGTCAGGAAGTTGATGATGGCTTCGGGCACATACCCGGCTTCCTGGAATTCGTAGAGCAGCACCGGCACCTTGCGCCCGCCCTCGGTAAACCCGGCGCTGCGCTTGGAGAGCTTGCCCCTGCCGCTCGGATTCAGGATCACCGGCAGGTGCGCGATCTGCGGCATCTCCCAGCCGAACGCGTCGTACAGGTTCCGGTGGACCGGCGCGGATGGAATCCACTCCTCGGCGCGCATAATGTGGCTGATCTGCATGAAGTGATCGTCCACCACGTTCGCCAGGTGATACGTCGGGAAGCCGTCCGACTTCAACAGCACGAGGTCCTGAAGCTGGTGGTTGTCGAAGGTGATGTCGCCGCGCAGCAGGTCGTGTACCGTCGTCGTGCCGTCAACCGGCATCTTGAAGCGGATCACGTGCTCGCGGCCCTCGGCCTCATACTCGGCGCGCTGCTCCGGCGTCAGAGTGCGGCAGTGACGGTCATAGCCGGGGTCCTGCTTGCGTGCGCGCTGTTCCTCGCGCAGCGCCGCCAGGCGCTCCGGCGTGCAGTAGCAGCGGTAGGCCAGATCGTGCTCGACCAGCCAGTCGGCCCACTGCTGGTAGAGATCGATTCGCTCGGACTGAATATACGGGCCGTATTCGCCGCCGACCTCTGGCCCTTCGTCCCAATCGATGCCCAACCAGCGCAGCCCTTCCGTGATCAGGTGGATCGCGTCGGCGGCGTAGCGTTTCTGGTCGGTATCTTCGATCCGCAGAATGAACGCCCCGCCGTGATGCCGGGCAAACAGCCAGTTGAACAGCGCCGTGCGCACCCCGCCGATATGCATCGGGCCGGTGGGGCTGGGCGCAAAGCGCACGCGAACGGGTACCTCATGATTCTCGGACACGATTGAACACTCCTTCAAGTTTGCAGGCTGAGGTGCGGCAGTTCAGATTATAACAGACGCCGCTTCGCTTGTGGCGGGCCAGTTTGCCGCGCCGGAACGGGGCGAGTTGGCCTACACTTTGCCCGGCGAATCTGTTACACTAGCGGGGGTCAAGCCGACCTTACGTACTGGACAAACGGACAGGCACACCATGTCAAGCACTGCACAGGATATTCAGACCAACGACGCCGGGACCGCTGCGCCCGGCGAGACGACCGGATCGGCCAATTTCATTCACACGATCATCGACGAGCACCTGAAAAATGGCCGCTTCGACCACGTGCACACCCGCTTCCCGCCGGAGCCGAACGGCTACCTGCACATCGGCCACGCCAAGGCGATCCTGATCAATTACCTGACCGCGCAAAAATACGGCGGCAAGTTCAACCTGCGCTTCGACGATACGAACCCCGTCAAGGAAGAGCAGGAATACATCGACGGCATCAAGCGCGATATCGCCTGGCTGGGCGCGGACTGGGAAGATCGCCTGTTCCATGCCTCGGACTATTTCGGCCAGCTTTACGAGTGGGCCAAAGAATTGATCCGTAAGGGCCTCGCCTACGTCGATGACCTCAGCGCCGACGAGATTCGCGCCTATCGCGGCACGCTGACCGAGCCGGGCCAGAACAGCCCCTACCGCGATCGCGCCGTCGAGGAGAACCTCGACCTGTTCGAGCGCATGAAGAACGGCGAGTTCCCCGACGGCTCGCGCGTGCTGCGCGCCAAGATCGACATGGCCGCGCCCAATATGAACCTGCGCGACCCGGTCATGTACCGCATCCTGCACGCCGAGCACCCGCACACCGGCACCGAGTGGTGCATCTACCCGATGTACGACTGGGCACACGGCCAGTCGGACTCCATCGAAGGCGTCACGCACTCGCTCTGCTCGCTCGAATTCGAAGATCACCGCCCACTCTACGAGTGGTTTATCCAGCAGTTGGGCATCTACGCCCCGCAGCAGATCGAGTTCTCGCGCCTCAACATAACGCACTTCGTCATGAGCAAGCGCAAGCTGATCCAGCTCGTCAACGAAGGGCACGTGCGCGGTTGGGACGATCCGCGCATGCCGACCCTCAGCGCGATGCGGCGGCGCGGCTACACGCCCGAAGCGATCCGCGCCTTCATCGAGGCGGTGGGCGTCTCCAAAGCCCATAACGTGGTCGATATGGAGCTGCTGGAATACCACGTCCGCCAGGACCTCAACCTGCGCGCCCGGCGCGTGATGGGCGTGCTCGACCCGCTCCGCGTCGTGATCGAGAACTACCCCGACGGCCAGGTCGAGACGATGGAAGCCATCAACAACCCCGAAGACGAATCCGCTGGGGTGCGGCAGGTGCCGTTTAGCAAGGTGGTGTACATCGAGCGCGAGGACTTCATGGAAGACCCGCCCAAGAAGTTCTTCCGCCTCGCGCCGGGCCGCGAAGTCCGGCTGCGCTACGCCTATTTCATCACCTGCACCGGTGTAATCAAGGACGAGCACGGCGAAATCGTCGAGCTGCGCTGCACGTATGATCCGGCCACGCGCGGCGGTGACGCCCCCGATGGGCGCAAGGTCAAGGCGACGCTGCACTGGGTCGCGGCTGATCAGGCCATCGACTGCGAAGTCCGGCTCTACGACCGTCTCTTCAGCGTGCCGGAGCCGGGCGCGGAAACTGGGAATTTCCTGGACGACCTCAACCCGGACTCGCTCGACGTGATCACGCACGCCAAGCTGGAGCCGAGCGTCCGCGGGCTGGAGCCGGGCACGACCGTCCAGTTCGAGCGCAAGGGCTATTTCTGCGTCGATCCCGACTCGACCGCCGATCACCTCGTCTGGAATCGCACGGTCACGCTGCGCGACACCTGGGCCAAGATTCAGCAGAAGATGCAGGACTGATTTCGCCCCACATCCCCCGGCCCCTTCCCCCACACTGTCGCGGAGGGAAGGGGCGAGGCATGGCGGCTTTGAAGTCCTTCCCACCTTGTGGGGGAAGGATTTAGGATGGGGGGAGCAGTAAGGCGGTACAACCAGGGCCGCGCCCCGATCCGGTGCGGCCCTTTCCGATCCCGACCGGGCGGTCGCGCCAGCCGCTGGCGGCTGCTATACTGGCGCAGCAGGTGAGCCACGACACGCACGCAGGGGGAGCCCATGACTCACACCCGCCAGCCGATCCTGGCCCAGCCGTTCCTCAAATGGGCGGGCGGCAAGGGCCAGCTTCTCGACCAGTACGCGCCCTACTTCCCGGCATCCGATCTGCGCGCCTACTTCGAGCCGTTCGTCGGCAGCGGCGCGGTGTTCTTTCACCTGCGCGGGCGGGCACAGCAGTTCACCCACTACCATCTGTCGGACTCCAACGCCGAGCTGATCAACTGCTACTGCGCCGTGCGCGACCATGTGGACGCGCTGATCGCGCGGCTGGCCGCGCATCGTGATGGCCACAGCCGCGAGTATTACTACCGCGTGCGCGGCTGCGACCGCGATCCGGCCTGGGGCCAGACTCCCGCCGCCGAACGCGCCGCCCGCATGATCTATCTCAACAAGACCTGTTACAACGGCCTGTGGCGCGTCAACCGCAAGGGCTATTTCAATGTGCCGATTGGCCGCTATAAGAATCCCGACATCCTGCGCGAAGAGCGGCTGCGCGCCGCGTCGTGCGCCCTGCAAGGCGTGACCCTCGCCCCGCGCCCCTTCGAAGCGGTGTGCGACCACGCCCGCCCCGGCGATTTCGTCTACTTCGACCCGCCCTATGTCCCGCTCAGCACCACATCGAACTTCACCAGCTACTCTGCCGATTCGTTCGGCGCGGACGAGCAGCGGCGGCTGGCGCAGGCATTCGCGGCGCTGGACCGCCAGGGCTGCCGCGTCATGCTCAGCAACTCGGATACCGATCTGGTGCACGAGCTGTACCGGAGCTTTCGGATCGAAAAGGTGGCGGCCCGCCGCCTGATCAATTCCAAAGGCAGCCGGCGCGGGATGGTTCCTGAGGTGGTGGTGCTGAATTACTAAAAATCCCCTCATCCCCTTCTCCCACTGCCGCGCGGGGCGAAGAGGGACCGGCGGAGCGGTGGCGTAGGTGGTGTAGGGCAAGCCCTACCCCTACGTGAGGGAACAGGTTTCGAAGTCCCTCGCCCCGGTGTGGGAGAGGAAGTTAGGGTGAGCGGCCCCTCCCGCGTTACACCAGCTCGCGCACCCGGCGGCGCATCACCACGCTCTCGACCAGCCCGATCCCCAGCATCGTCGTCAGCAGCGACGAGCCGCCCGAGCTGACGAACGGCAGCGTGAGGCCCGTCACCGGCAGGATGCTGAGATTCATGCCGATCGACACCATCGTCTGGAAGAAGATCATGCCGCCCACGCCATAACAGATCAGGCTGCCGAGCGCGTCCGCCGCCAGGGCCGCCGCGCGCAGACAGCGCCAGATCACGATGCCCATGAGCGTGATCACGATCAACGCCCCCACGAACCCGGTTTCTTCGGCGATCACGCTGAAGATGAAGTCGGTGTGGCGCACGCGTAAGAAGCGCCCCTGTGTCTGCGAGCCGTTGGCATAGCCCTTGCCCATCAGCCCACCGGAGCCGATGCTGATCAAGGCCTGGTCGATGTTGTACTGGGCGTCCTTGTCCGAGCCGGGATCGATAAATGAGACGATACGCTGCTGCTGGTACGGCTCCATACTGCTCCACAGCACCGGCATCATCGCCAGCCCGACCATTCCGAACAGCGCCAGGTGCTTGAGCCGCAGCCCGGCGGCCCACACCATTACGAACCAGACGACCACCATCACCGTTGTGGTCCCCAGGTCCGGCTGAATAAACACCATCCCGGCAGGGATCGCCACATGGCCCAGCGACACCAGCACGGTCCGCAGCCGGCTCATTTCGCCATAGCGATCCGCGAGATGCTGCGCCAGCGTGATCACCAGCAGAATCTTGCCCAGCTCCGAGGGCTGCACCTGCAAGCCGACGTTCAGCCAGCTCTGCGCGCCCGCCGCCCCGACCGCGCCCAGGCCCGCCACCAATCCCAGGATGAACAGCACGAAGCCGTAGATGAAGCTGTGCAGGCTGCCCAGCAGCCGGTAATCGATCGCGGCGATCGCGAACACCACGCCGATCCCCGCAATCGTAAACTGAATCTGGCTCGGCACGCGGTTGATCAGGTCGGTATCCACCGCGCCCATTGTGGCGCTGCGAATGAAGAGGATGCCGATCACGATCAGCAGCACCGTGACACCCAGCAGGGTGAAGTCAAAATCGCGCCAGATATTCGGTTTGGCCTGCATAAGCTGCTCTATCCTGCCCTCTACGCTTACGATACGTCCCGGCGCGGCACATTATAGCGTCCCACTTCAGCCTGACAAGCTGCGGTTTTCCGGCCAGCAAACAAAAAAGCGCAGCCCGCGCCGCGCTGTGTTTCCTGACGTGCGTTCTGCCCCCTGTGTCTGATGTCTGGCTAGGCGTTGTCTGGCTCCTGAGGCGGATCAATCCGCCGGCGCCGTGTATCGTCGGCGGAGATGTCGGGTTCGTCCAGCGCGGGCGCATCCGCTTTGGCGGCGTCCTCTTCCGGCTCCTGCGTCACGACCTCTCGCCCCCGCAGATCCGGCTCGATGGGCTGGTAGCTCTGGTCACGCATGAGCGGGATATCGGCCACCAGATAGTTTTTGCGGTCGCGCTGCTCCAGCTTGATCTCGACCCGCGCCTCGTTGATTTGCAGATAGCGCTTGATCACCTGGATGATCTCGGCCTGCATCTGTTCGAGCTTTTCCGGCGCGAGATCGCTCCGGTCGGTCACGAGCACCAGCTTCAGGCGCTCTTTGGCCGCGCGGGCACTCGTCAGTTCTCTACGCCCCAGGAATCGATCAAAAAAGGAAGCCATCGGCTGCCCCCTATTCTCCCGGCATCGCATTGGATGAGCCAAACATGCGCGACAAACGGCGCAGGAACCCACCCTTCTGCTCCAGCCTCAGTAGTGGCACCTTTTCCCCGGTCAGGCGGCGCGCGATATTCAGGAACGCCTCACCCGCCAGGCTTCTTTCGTTATCCAACACCAGCGGCGCGCCCCGGTTGGACGAGATCAGAATCATCTCGTCTTCGGGAATCACGCCCAACAGCCGGATCGCCAGAATATCCATCACGTCGTCCACCGAGAGCATATCGCCCCGGCGCACCATCTCCGGCTTGACCCGGTTGATCACCAGGCTCACCGGGACATGCCGGTCCTCGGCCTCGACCAGCCCAATGATCCGGTCGGCATCGCGCACCGCCGAGACTTCCGGATTGGTAATCACCACCACTTCATCCGCCGGCGCGAGCGCGTTGCGAAACCCCCACTCGATCCCCGCCGGGCTGTCGATCAGAATCAGGTCGAAGTCGTCGCGGAGCTGGTTCGTCACCACGACCATATCTTGCGGGCTGATCGCGGTCTTGTCGCGGGTCTGTGCGGCGGGCAACAGGTACAGGTCGGGCACGCGCTTGTCCTTGACCATCGCCTGCCGCAGCTTGCAGCGCCCCTCGACCACGTCCACCAGGTCATACACGATCCGGTTTTCAAGCCCCATCACCACATCGAGATTGCGCAGGCCGATGTCGGCATCGATGCACGCGACACGCTGGTTCAGGCTCGCCAGCGCCGCCGAGAGGTTGGCTGTCGCGGTGGTCTTGCCCACCCCGCCCTTACCGGATGTAATGGTGATGACTCTCGCCCCCATGCAGTCCTCATTTCATAAAACCTGGTGAACACGGATCGGGCGGCGTGGGCCTGTGCGCGTCCCTATTCCCACGTCTCGGCCTCGATCCGGCCATTGCGAACCAATGCTTTTTCGGGCCGGGGCCGCCCCCGGCGCTCGTCGGGCGAGATCGTCAGGTAGCCCGCGATGCGAAGCTGCGTCGGCGAGAGATCGAGCGCGCAGACCACCGCCGATTCGTCGCCTTCGACCCCGGCATGGACGGTACCGCGCAGCCGCCCCCACACGATCACATCCCCAACCGCCGTGACCACCGCCCCGGCGTTGACATCCCCCAGCACGACCACATGCCCCGCGCTGTGCACCGTTCGCCCGTTGCGCAGCGTGCGCCGGACCAGCACACCCTGCGTGCCGCGTTCCTCAGAATCAATCGGCGGCGGCTTGAGCGGCTGAGTCGGGGCCTCGTGCGGATCGATCAGATCGGCGATCGACAGGCCCGTTCGCAGCCCCAGCTTGCGCGCCGATCCGCCCGTCGAGGCGCTCTCGCTCACGATCCCGGTCAGCGTCACGCCCCGCTGCGCCAGGAGCGCCTGGACGCTCGCCAGCTCGCCCCGCCGCACATCACGATCGCCGAGCGCCAGGGTGACACGTGCGCCCCGGAAAAACTCGCCCTGCGAATCGATGATCGCCGCCAGTCGGCCCGCCATATCCGACCATTTTCCCTCGGACCTGATCGTGACCAGCAGCCCATCCTTAATGCCCTTCAGGGTAATCGAATCGTCCATTTTGTGCCGAACCGTGTCCTGCTGCCTGTGCCGGGGGAACTGCCGCGCTCGCCCCGCAGCGGGCTGCTCAGTTCCCCTACTACTATATTCGTTTTTAAAACGCGTGCTAGTACCGCCCCTCACCCGCGCCGGGCAAGGGGCTTCAAACCCACCACCTGTCTCCCCTTCGCCCCGCTTGCGAGGGAAAAGGGGCCGGGGGTTGAGGAGCCGCGCCCGTCTACTGCTGCGGGCGGCTGCGCTCGGCCTTGATCTTGTAGTAGGCGTCGAGCACATCGCGCACCACCGGCCCGGCCACCAGCGATCCTTCGCCGCCGTTGTAGATGAACGCGATCGCGATGATCTCCGGGTCCTCATAGGGCGCGTAGCCGGTATACCACGCGTGCGCCGGCCATTGTCCGGGCACACACAGCCCCAGCGGAAAGGCCAGATCGTCGCAGTACTCAGCCGTGCCGGTCTTGCCTGCCACATTCACATACGGCAGCGCAGCGGGCGAAGCCGTGCCCGATGTCACCGCCAGCCGCATCCCTTGCTGCATCAGATCGATCGAGCGCGAGGTTGCCAGCGGCGGGATATAGCGCTCGCGGCGGTTCAGGCTCTCGAACTCCAGCGGGTCGCACACATTACGGTTGAAGGTGTACTTGTCCGGCACAAACACCCGGTATTGGACGATATCGGTGATGTCGTCATCCGGATTGGGATCGCGGTCGAACTGCCCGGTATAGTTTTCCGGATCGCAGCTATCGGGATCGTAATAGTCACTGTTCTCCTCACAGCGGCAGGCCAGGCTGTTCTGCCCCTGGACGATCATATCCTCTTGCAGCAGCAGCACGATATCCTCGCCCGGCCTCGGCACGATCGTCCGCGCGATCACCGGGTCGAAGGTCTGCAAAACGTTTCCGTTCGCGTCTTGCAGGCTGTCCACGATGCTCGGCTGGTAGAGCGTGCCGTCGTTGACCATCGCCGCGACCGAGGCCAGCAGTTGGAGCGGCGTCACGGTGACATACCCTTGCCCGAAGGCGGCGTTGTAGGTGTCGCCGGTGGACCAGCTCTCACCATACGTGCGGCGCTTCCAGTCGCGCTCCGGCATCTGGCCCGCCAGCTCGCCCGGCAGCTCGATCCCCAGTTCCGAGCCGATGCCAAACGCCGTTGACCAGCGGTAGAGATCATCGATCCCCAGGCCGCCGGGCCGCAGTGTAGTAGGGCTTAGCTCCGGGTTGCCGCCGCCGATCTGGTAGAAATAGACGTCGCAGCTTTGCGCAATTCCCTCCAGCAGATTGACGTCCCCGTGTCCGGACCGCAGCCAGCACACAAAGGTTTGCCCACGAGCTTCATCGCGCGGGGCGAAAGCGTTGGGCAGCACCAACTGACCAGGGTCGTGCAGGTAGGTGCGCGGATCGATCACATTCTCTTCGACCACACCGACCGCCGTGATCAGCTTCCAGACCGAGCCGGGCGGGTAGAGCGCGCTCGTGGCATGATTGACCAGCGGGCGCAGCGGGTCATCAAACTGGTCGAAATAGTATTCGCCATCGATCGCGCGCGCGAAGCGGGTGTTGTCGTAGCTCGGCCAGCTCACCATCGCCAGAATTTCGCCGTTGCGCGGGTCCATGGCGATCACGACGCCCTGCTGTGTCACCAATCGCTGCGCCTCGGAGTTGACAATATTGATCCGGCGGGTGAGCGCTTCCTGGGCCGCCTCTTGCAGCTCGACATCGAGCGTCAGCTGGATGCTCAGGCCGGCCCGGAACTGATCTTCCGCCACAAGCTGGAGCGGCTGCCCCGCCACATCGACCACCCAGGTCTGGGTGCCGCGCTGGCCGGCCAGCTCTTCTTCGAAGAACGCCTCGATCCCGGCATAGCCAATGCGGTCGAAAGCCGGGTCATAGCCCAGCTCGCGCAGGCGCATTTCTTCTTCCGGCCCAATCGGCCCCAGATAGCCGATGATGTGTGCGGTCAATGCGCCGGTCGGATACTCGCGCACCGACGCAACCTGCACTTCCACGCCCGGCAAAAGCTGTTTCTCTTCCAGAATACGGAAGGCCGCCTGGCGGTCGATGTCCTGCGCCACCACCACAGCGCGATACGGCGCGATACCCCGACCCTCGCGGACCATCTCGTCCAGGCTGCGCTCGGTGGTGCGCCCGGCAGCATCCGCGACCGCGCGCGTGGCCGGCACATCGATCAGCGCCGACAGCCGGTTGTAAAGCGCCAGCACGTCGGCAGGATCATCCGGCAGCGCCGCCGGGGTGATGGTCACGTTGTAGGCGGGGTCGTTCTTCGCCAGCGCCACATCGTTCCGGTCATAGATCGCGCCGCGCGGGGCCGCCTGGAGTACCACTTGCAGGCGGTTCTCTTCGGCGTCTCCGATAAACTGCTCGCCGCGCACGAACTGTAGCTCGGCGGTGCGCAGCACCAGCACGATCAGCGAGAATACGACAACGGCCTGGAAGAACACCAGCCGCCATCCCTGAAAAGGCAGAATCCGTCGCTCACTCATTTTGATACACAGTCCAGCTAATTAACGATTACAGGCCCGCTATTCGACGCGCGCCCGGTGCGGGTGCAGCCAGTGATGCACCACGCCCAGGGCACGAAAGATCGGCACAATGAAAATCACGTTGTAGATCAGCGTCGGCAGGGTGACATACAGCAGCCCCTGCCCCGGTGCGATCCGCATATCCGTCATCCACAGCACGGTCAGCACACCCAGGTGATAGATCACCGTCCCGCCCGCTGCGACCAACGGCGGGATCAGCAGGTTGCTGCGGTGCACCTGCCCGAAGAGTGAGTCGGCCACGAATGCGACCGTCACCAGCCCCAGCGATGACGTGCCCAGCGGCGCGATCGAGAACCAGTCTTGCAGCACGCCGCCGGCGAACGCCCAGGCCAACGCACCGCGCACATCGGCCAGCAGCGCCCACGACACGACCAGCAGAAACACCAGATCGGGCGCGCCGCCGCCCACTCGCAGTTCCGGCATGACGGTCGCATTGAGAATCGCCGCCAGAATCAGGATCGGGATGCCGATATAATTGCCCATCTGCCCCTGTCAGTCGCGCCGTTTCCCCACGCCGTTCCACGCTGCCGCGCTAGGGTGTGGCCGCGCCTTCTGTTTGATCACCAAACACGGCCAGGTCAACCGGCTCGAAGTTGACCACTACCTGCACGATCTCCAGCCGGTCGAAATCGACCAGGCTGCGCACGCGCGCTTCCTGGTACAGCTCGTTCTGCGAAAGCGACACGCTCATCACGCGCCCCAGCAGCAGGTCGGCGGGGAAGTTCTGCCCCAGGCCGTTCGTCACCACCAGATCGCCTTCCGAGACGCCCGCCGTGACCGGAATATACTGCATCAGCAGGTCGCCCGCGAGCTGTCCCACCACCAGGCCATCGGCCCGCGAGTCTTGCAGCCGCGCGTTGACGCTGCTGTTCAGGTCGGTCAGCAGCAGCACCTCGGCCCCGGTCGCCGAAATCTTGACCACGCGTCCGACCATGCCCAGCTCGGTCACGACCGGGTCAAAAATATCGACGCCGTCACGCCGCCCGCAGTCGATCTGGATCGCGCGCACGAAGCCCGACGTATCGCGCCCGATCACGTCACAGGTCACATACTCGCGGTCTTCCGGTCCCTGGCGGTCATAGTCGAGCAGCGCCGCCAGCCGGTCATAGTCGTGGCCTTTCTCGCGCAGCGCGGCCAGTTCCGACTGGTATACCGCCAGCGCTTCTTCGAGATCGCGGTTGCGCTGCTCCAGCCGGCGGAAGTTGGCGATGTCGGTGGTGAAGTTGCTAACCCCGCGCGAAGCGCCGCTCACGGCGTCCTGCACGAAATTGAGCGGCACCGCCACCACGCTCTCCAGCGGACCGAACACCCCGCCCCGGCTGAGCGCGATCACCACCATCACGGCCACCAGCGTCAGCCCAAATGTAAAGACACGGCCTGCTCGCAGCGTCATCCCACAACCTCCACCAACCTTTGTCCCACGTCTAACCCTCGCCCCATCTCCGGCGCTCTGACAAAGCACGCCTGCGGGCGAGCGCGATTATACCGCAGCCACCCATCATCTCTAGCAAGCTGCCCCGAATCATCCGATTCGGGGCAGAAAGTTTTCCTCAGTGTAATCGAAGTTTGAACAATCCGGCAGGGCCAGACTGTGGCCTGATCCGATGCGCGCCAACCGCCCGGATCAGTGCTGCGTCGAGCCGCGCTCCAGCCCGGCCAGCAGCGACCGCAGATTGTCGTAGTCTTCGAGAATACGCCCCGCCCCGCGCGCAACGCAGGTCATCGCGTCTTCGGCCAGCCACACGCGCACGTTGACTTCGTCGGCCACGCGCTCGGTCAGCCCCTTGAGCTGGCTGCCGCCGCCCGCCATACAGATGCCCGACTCCATCAGGTCCGATACCAGTTCCGGCGGCGTCTCGTCCAGCGCGTCGCGGATCGTGTCGATCACGATGCTGACCGACGGGTTGAGCGCCTCGCGCAGCTCGATCGATGAAATCTCGACCGCTTCCGGCAGGCCGCTTACCAGGTTGCGCCCGCGCAGGATCATCGTGCGCTCTTCGGGCAGCGGGTAGGCCGAGCCGATCTCGATCTTGGCGCGCTCGGCGGTGCGCTCTCCGACCAGCAGATTGTACTTGGCGCGCATGTACTGGACGATGTCCTCGTCCATCTCGTCGCCCGCCACGCGGATCGAGCGGCTGATCACGATCCCGCCCAGCGAGAAGATCGCCACCTCGGTCGTGCCGCCGCCGATATCGACCACCATGCTGCCGCGCGTCTCCTGGATCGGCAGCCCGGCCCCGATTGCCGCCGCGACCGGCTCCTCGATCAGAAACGCTTCGCGCGCCCCGGCGCTGATCGTCGCGTCGTACACGGCGCGCTTCTCGACCTCGGTCACGCCCGACGGGATGCCCACCACCACGCGCGGGCGTGGGATCGGCACCCAGCTTTGCTCATGGGCCTTGCGGATGAAATAGTCCAGCATGGCCTCGGTGATCTCAAACTCGCTGATCACGCCGTCGCGCAGAGGCCGCACCACCATGAACCTCGAAGTCGGTGTCTTGCCGAACATCTCCTTGGCCTCGCGCCCAACACTGATCGGGCGGCGCGTCTTGCGCTCGATCGCCACATAGGAAGGCTCATTGATCACAATGCCCTTCCCGCGCACACTCACCAGCGTGTTGGCGGTCCCCAGGTCGATCCCGATATCCAGTGAAAACAGGCCGAGAAGCCAGTCAAGTGGGCTAACCAACTCGATGCACTCTCCTCAATCGTCCAGCGGCGCGGCACCAGCGCGGCATTATACCACGCGCCGGTTCATCGCGGCAGACCGATTCATGCTATCCCGTATCCTGCGGCGGCCTCACGTGTCGTAGTAGAGTACACGATCACATCGCCCCTGACGGACAGTTCTCATCCAATCCTCAGGTTCAACCGAAGCGACGAGCCGGGGCTGTTGCGCCACAGAATTCCAAAAGCCGCCAGTTGGTGAGCATAACGAGCGTGGGGTACAGGGAGGCTGCGCCTTATACCCTGGCTGTGCTGACGCTGGCGGCGTTTTTAACACGTTTTAGGCGCAGCGCCAAACGGTACCCCCGGCAGCGAATGGTCCCCTCACCCGCCCTGCCACCACACACGCAGGGCCAACCGCGAGGGGACCAGCTTCGGGTCTGCGCCGGATGCCAGCGCCTACTGAAACGCCTCGATCTGCTTGCGCAGGTTGCTGCGATCGACTTCGGGGTAGTCGTCCAGCAGATCGTCGAAGCGGTGCATATATTCGACCAGTTGGGCGTTGGTGTGCGCCTCGAAGCGCATGGTGATCGCCGGCTGGGTGTTGCTGGCACGCACCAGCCCCCAGCCGTTTTCGAAGATCGCGCGCGCGCCGTCTACCGTGTTGACCTCGTAGCGGTCCTGGAGCCGGTCGCGCACGGCGTCGATGATCCTGAACTTGATGTTATCCGGCGCGGACATGATGATCTCCGGCGTCGCCAGCATACTCGGCATCTCACCCAACGCCTGCGAGAGCACCTTGTCGCTCTTGCTGAAGATTTCGAGCGCCTTGAGCGCCACCAGCGGCGCATCGTCGAAACCGTAGTAGTCCTCGCCGATGAAGATATGCCCGCTCACCTCACCGCCGATCAGCGCGCCGATCTCGCTCATCTTCATCTTCATCAGGCTGTGGCCGGACTTCCACATCACCGGCTCGCCGCCGTGCTCGCGGATGATGTCGGGGAGCACCTGGCTCGACTTCACATCGAAGACGACCTTCGCGCCGGGATGCCGCGCCAGCAGATCGCGCGCCAGCAGCGCCAGCAGCCGGTCCGCCGCCACATGATGCCCGTGATCATCGATCAGGCCGCAGCGGTCCGCGTCGCCGTCGAAGCCGATGCCGAAGTCGGCGTTGTGCTCGATCACGGCGGCTTCCAGGTCTTTGGTCAGCTCCGGGTTTTCGGGGTTGGGCAGGTGGTTGGGGAACGAGCCATCCGGCTCGCAGAACAGGCAGATCACCTCGACGCCGAGGTCTTCCATCACGGGCGGGACATACGAGCCGCTCAGCCCGTTCCCGGCATCGACCACGACCTTCAGCCTGCGCGGCCCCATCTGGACCTTGCCCTTGATGGTCGCCATGTGCCGGTGGATCATGTCGTAATCCTGGTGCAGTGTGCCCTGCCCCGCCAGGAAGTCGTCGGCCAGGATCAGTTGCAGCAGGTCTTGAATCTGCTGATCGGCCAGTGCCAGCCGCCCATAGGCCATCTTGATCCCGTTGTACTCCGTCGTCAGGTGGCTGCCGGTGATCATGATGCCGCCCGCGCGGTCATGCGACGCGGACGCGAAATAGACGGTCGGCGTCAGCACCGGGCCGATATCCGTCACGGCGATCCCGGTCGCCCGCAGCCCTTCGATGAGCGCGTCCTTGAGCATCGGCGTGGTGGCGCGGTTGTCGCCGCCGACAAAAACCTGCGCGAGATTCAGGTTGCGCTGCACATAGGTACCATACGCCTGCCCCACCAGGCGCGCGACATCCGGCGTTAGCTGGGCATCTGCGCCAACTGCCGTGCCCCGGATGTCGTACTTGCGAAAAATCTCCTTAGGGATTTGCGCCATGAGTTCCTCCGCGAATCAGCGCTGCAAAATAACTGGTGAGATTATAAGCACGTTCAGCCCCAGCCCCGCCGCCAGCAGCGCGCTATGGCCCCTTCCCTCCGCGACAGCGTGGGGGAAGGGGTTGGGGGATGGGGGGTAAAAACACCTGACACGCGCTAAAGCAGGCCGCGCCGCCCGGTCTGGGGGTGCGGCGGCGTCTCCGAGCGCGGGATCGACTGGTTGATCGACCAGCAAAAGCCGTCGGGATCGCGCACGGTGAATTCACGCAGCCCGTACCACTGGTTCTGCGGCGGGCTGTCGGTCTGGATGCCGTTCGTGCTAAGGCGCTGGTGCACGGCGTCCACGTCCTCGACCTGCATATAGAGCGTGACGTTACACCCCTGCCCCGCGCTGTGCCGTGAAATATCCTCGCGCAGCAGCCAGAGCGAGCGCCCGTCGCGCGCCATACTGACCCACTGCAAGCCTTCGTCGTCGTGGATGCCTTCCAGCTCGACTTCGAAGCCCAACTCTTTGTACCAGTAGATCGAGGTCTGCACGTCCTCGACCGTCAACTCGACAATAATTGGCTGCATGACTCGCCCCTCCTTGCCAGCCTACTGATCACGGATTATACCCGGCGATTCCGGCGAGCGGCGAAAACCTCATATCACCCCTGCGGTTTATGCCGCTGGCCCTGTCTCCACAGCGTCATGAAGGCAGGGCCAGCGGGGGGATTTTGACTGAAGCCTGTTTTACCCCCCATCCTAAATCCTTCCCCCACAAGGTGAGAAGGACTTGAAAAACGCCGCCGCGCTCCCCTTCCCTCCGCGCCAGCGTGGGGGAAGGGGCCAAGGGGATGGGGGGCAGTTGAACCGCCTTTATCAGCCGGTACTGTGCTTCGCTTATGCTTCGGGAGCCAGCGCCGGGGTGCCGCCGTCCACCATCTGCGCGGCCCCATTGTTCTTTTCCATATTCACCAGCGCCGGGATAAAGAAGCCGAGCACGCCCATCGCGCCGCAGAACACCCCGGCGACGATATACCAGAGCTGGATGCCAAGCTCGTCCGCCAGCGGACCGGCCAAAGCCAGGCTCAGCGGCGACATGGCCGTCGCAGCGCTCGTCAGCAGCGTGAAGACGCGCCCCTGCATCTCCGGCGCGACACTGGCCTGGAGCACGGCAAACAGTGGGCCATTGGTGATCGGGTTCATAAAGCCGAGCAGCAGCATCGCCGCCAGCGCGACGCCGAACAGCGAGCCGGGCAGCACGCCGACCATCACCGAGCCGATTCCCATACCGATCAGGCCCAGCATCGACGTAACGAGCTTGCGCTTGAAACCGCCCCACACGCCCAGCGCCAGCCCCCCCGCGATCACACCAATCCCCCACGCCGCCTCAGTCCAGCCGAGCTCCAGCGCGCCGCCGCCAAAATGATCCTTGACGAGCAGCGGCAGCAGCGCGAACGCCGGGCTGAACAGGAAGTTGATCATGGTCGCCATCACCATGATGATCATCAGCCCCGGCCAGCCGCGCACATAGCGCAGCCCGCTGCGCAGATCGGCCCAGATCGACGGCTTGGAGCTGTCGCCCACCGGGGCGCTGCGCGCCGGCTGCGGGATCATCACGAACAGCAGCGGCGTTACGGCCAGCGCCGCCGTCACAATGTCGATCGCGAGCACCTGCGCCATCGGCAGCGCTTCGAGCAGCAGCGCGCCCACCGGCGGCGCGACGATGCTGATCGCGCCCTGCATGCTCTGGTTCAGCCCGGCGATGCGCGAGAGATGCTCCGGCGGCACCATCAGCGAGGTCGAGGCCTGCATCGCCGGCCAGTGGAACGCGCCGCCCAGCGAGCGGATCAGCATGATCACATAGATATGCCAGACCTGCACCCAGCCCATGCTGAAGAGCACGACCAGCCACACCGTCGCCAGCGCGATCCCGGTGTCGGCCACGATCATCGTCCGCCGCCGGTTCCAGCGATCGACATAGGCCCCGGCCAGCGGCCCCAGGAAGATCTGCGGCAGCATGGCAACCAGCGACGCCGTCGCCAGCACGGTGGCCGAGCCGGTTTCTCTGGTCAGCCACCATACCAGCGCGAACTGTACCAGCGAGCTGCCGAGCAGCGAGAATGTCTGTCCAAACCAGATGCTAAAAAACGGAATCTGCCATCGTTTATCCGGCTGCTCACTCTGCTGCATGATCGTCTCCTTCTGTTTGCGCCAACCACTAAATACACAGTATAACTTGATTTTTTAAAGGCGCGAATTAATTTTCTGAATGATCTGTCTGATATTTCTCGTAAATCTCACGACACATCCTAATACGTCTCACCCCACAAAAAGTTTCCCCGGATACAGTTTTGTATCCGGGGAACGGGATTGGTAACCTTACCCGGCGGTGCGCCGGGACCCGCCGCGCGCTAACCGCCCTGCGGCATCGGCGTCGCAATGGTCGGGAAGACCGGCGTCCAGGTGGGGACCAGGGTCGGCGCATCCGCCGTCGCACCCAGCCACGTCCGCCACTCGCGCTCCAACTGCTCGACCGTCATGCCGGTGGCCTGCTCCAGCGCGTCGCTGAAGGGCACGTTGTCGGCCAGCAGCGCCATGATCTCGCGGTGCACGTCGATCCCCCACTGCTGGTCCAGCCACAGGAAGAACGAATAGCCGATATAGTAGCCGTGCAGCGCGCTCTCGCCGCCGGTCGTCGGGCCAGAGCCTTGCAGCAGCACCGGCAGTTGTCCGGCATCCACCAGCACATCGACGTAATCGAGCGCGTAGCCCATGTCCTCAAGCTGGTAGAAAGTCGCGTCGCCTTCGATGAACCAGCCCGGCGTAAAGACGTTGCGCCCGGCCAGGAATTCCTGCTGATAGAGGTGCTCGATCTCGTGCAGCACCGTGCCATAGGCGAGCTCTGTAGGCGATCCGAACAAGACCTGCGCCGTCCCGCCCCAGACATCGCTGGTAAAGCCGACCGCGATCACACCCAGGCCGCTCGTGTCCTGGTGCCCGGTCTGCCATTCCAGCCACGTGTCGAAATCCCCAAACAGGATCACGCGCGGGCGGTAGGGCAGCAGTTGGCCCCAGCCATCCACGTACTTCTGGCGCTGCGCGTCCATTGCTTCCAGCACCAGATCGCCCACATTATCAGGCAGGCCGGTGGCGAACACCAGCACTTCATCCGACTCGTAGCGCTCCCAATCGCGCGAGGTGTCCTCATATTCGGCGAAGGTGATTTCGGTCACGAACTCGTTGCCGGCGCTGTCGCGCAGCCGCCAGCGGTAGTCCACCCCCACCCAGGGCGGGATCGAGGTTGCCCCGCTCGGACGCCACGTCGCCACGATCGCGCCCGTCTCCGGGTCGATCTCACCCTCGGCGCGGCGCACGGTAATCGGCAGGTCGGGGCGCGTGTTGGGCCGGTGCGTCCACTCGACGCGCGCGCTGGCGATCTCCCCGGCGTCGCTCTCGACTTCGAGCCGGAAGGTGAAGCCGTCCGGATACTCGCTCTCGAACGTTATCGCGCCGACCGTCCAGTTGGCGCTGCTTTCCTGGCGCGGGCTTTCCCCCGCCCCACCCGGCGCCGCTTGTTCGGCCCGTGTTGCCGGCACTGCGCCGTTCAGCAGGCTCAGCCCCAGGATCGCGGCCAGGCACACCAGCGCCATCCCCAAGATTCTCCGTCCTTGCATCAGACTACCCTCCAGGCTGTGCAACTTTTGCCTATCTATCTTCTCATCTTCAATCCCGCGCGTGACCTCAGCGTGACTGGCGTCCCGCGCCTCACGAAGGCGGCAGGCCCGTCACCGCTTCACCATCATAGCCGCTGCCGGCCAGCACCGCCTCGACGCTCAGCGCGGCCAGCTCCGGCCAGGCCACGTCGGGATGCCGTGCGCGGTAAGCCCGCACGATCTGATCGCCCAGGTACATCCCGCCCCAGGCCGGGCGCAGATCGTCGCCGATATAGCCATAAACCACGTCGAAATCGCTCGTCAGCGAGAACATGCCGTAATCAAGGATGCTGCGGATCCGGCTCCAATGCTGCTGCGCCTGCTCCGCCGTGAGGATATCCGCCCAGGCGAAGCGGGCGTCGGGATACAGCGCGCGCACCAGTTCGTTCGCCCGCCCCTCAAAGATCATCTGTTCCAACAGCACCATCTGTTCCAGCGCTTTACCGGCCACCTGCTGCTGGTACATAAAGCCCAGCCCGCGCGCGATCTGCGGCGGCAGGTCATCCAGGCAGTCCGGCCCCGCCGAGCACGTCACCAGCAGGTGCTCGCCATCCAGCGCCAGCACGTTCAGATCGTTATACGCGACGGCGCGCGGAAGCATGCGCCAGCCGGCGTTTGTGGTCGGCTCCAGGGATGGCATATCGGGCGCGGGCGGCACCGGCACCAGGCAGATCGTCAGCGTGCTCTCGGCGGGCAGCAGATCAGCCAACGGCGCGACTGCCGCCGCCACGCCTTCGATCAGTTCGGCTTCGGGGAACACCTCGACCGCTGCCTGCCACGTGCTGAAATCCGTGATCGGCCACTGCACCGCGCTCAGCTCGAACAACGCCTGGAACCCGAAATCGACGCGGGTCGGCCCACCGAAGCACTCACCCGGCGCAGCCCCGACGCTCTTGATGAACGCAAACGCCTGATCCAGCAGCGGAAGTTCGCCAGACTGCGCCAGGAACGCGGCCAGATCGTCGCGCAGCGAGATAATCTGCACGCGCTCCGTGCTGGCGTCCTGGGCCGGCTCCGCCTGGGGCGCGGGGGTGCGCGTCGGCACCGCCACGAGACTCTGCGTCCCGACATCCTCGCTGCCGCACGCGCCAAGCATGATCACCACCAACCCCAACGCGATCCAGCGCAAACCCGCATTTTTGAACACGCTATTCTCAATCCTTACGATAGGGCACGGCTAGCCCGGCGCATAACCGCTGCCGGCTAACAAGGTTTCCAGATCGAGCGCCATCAGCTCCGCCGGTGTCACGTCCGGGTGGCTGGCGCGATACGCCGCGACGATCCGCCCGCCGATGTAGATGCCGCCCCAGGGCGGGAAGCGCTCCTGGCCGCCGTAGCCGTACAGAAAGCGGTCCACGTTGCGGTAGCCGGGATAGTCCGAATACGTCGTCTGAAGATACTCCTGCATGGCTTCCCACACCGTCGCTTCCTGCTCCGGCGTGAGCGCATCGGTCCAGGGGAAACTGGCATCGGGGAACAGGCGCAGCGCCAGATCATCGGCCCGGCCCTGGTACACCGCCCAGCCCAGCAGCGGGATTTCCGCGCCGGTCAGCCCGACCTGCTCGATCTGGTAGGCGTAGCCATAGCCGCCCGCGATCCTCGCCCTTAGGGGTTCCAGGCAGCTTTCGCCCGCGCTGCACAGCGCCAGCACGAGATCGCTGCCCATCACCTGGATATTCAGCCCACCGTCGGGCGTTTCTTCAAAGGGCCGCCGGGGGCCGGGCACCGGCGCGACGCACACCCGCAGCACCGTATCGCGCGGGAGCAGATCATATGCCGCGCGCAGAGCGTCCTCAGCCGCCGCGAGCGCCTGCGCCTCAGGGAAGGCATCAACCGACGCGCGCCAGTTTTCCATATCGACCGAGGGCAGATTCAGCCCCAGGTTGTCGAGCGTTTCCAACGGCTGCGCGCCCAGCCACAGGCTACCCTCGAAACACGCCGGGTGCGGCGTCAGCACGTGCTGGATAAACAGGTCGATTCGTTCCAGCGGGCTGGCGGCTTCCGAGGCGGTCAGAAAGGCGTCGATCGCGCCGTGCAGCGAGATCACCTCGATATTCGACGGGGCCGCCGCCGCGACCTCTGCCGGGGTGGGCGTGATCGGGGCGGGCGTGCGGGTGGGCAGCGCGACCAGCCGCGGCGCGACTTCGCCCGGTGTGCCGCATGCCGCCAGCGCCAGCGCCGCAAAAATCAGCACTATCAGTCCTCGTGCGGTCCATCTCATGCGTTGTGCTGCTCCGGACGGTTGAACACCCATGCCAGGAAGCGATCGACATCATATTGAATCATCGGCCCGGTCAGCCCCACCAGCAGGCTGTCTACGCCGTGCCGCCCCCAGGGGATGCGCAGCAGCACCGTCGTCACGCCCGCCGCGCGCAGTGTGTTCGCCAGCAGCTCGGAATGAACCGGCGGCATCAGCCGGTCGCGCTGGCCGTGAATCAGCAGCGTCGGCGGCAGGCCGGGCCGCACCTGCATCACCGGCGACGCCTGCGCGTAGCGATCGGGCACTTCGTCCGGCAGGCCGCCCAACAGCGCATCCAGCGCGCTGCCCCGCTCCGCCGGCCACAGCCGCAGGTCCGCCGGGGGATAGGCCGCCACGACCGCCTGGACACTCTCATCCTGCACCGCCCCGCCGTCCCCGGCAAAACACCCCGCCGGAAAAGCCGGATCGTTGGCCGTGTAGGCTGCCATCAGGGCGAGCTGTGCCCCCGCCGAACGGCCCATCAACGCGATCCGGTCGGGATCGACGTGATAGCGTCCCGCGTTGGTGCGCACCCACCGGACCGCGCATTTCACATCGGCCAGCGGCGCGGGCCAGCGCCCCGAAAGCCGGTACTGTACGTCAAACACGACATAGCCCTGCGCCGCCAGCCAGCGATCGTGCGAGCCGAAGGCGTAGTTGCTCTTGTCGCCGTGAAACCACGCGCCGCCGTGCACGACGATGATCGCCGGGCGCAGGCCGTCGCGGTCCTGCGGCTCATATACGTCCAGGCGCAGCGGCTGGCCGTCCGGCGCGGCAAATAATACGTCGTGCGTCGCTCGGACCCGAATCCGCAGCAGGTAGCGCAGCGGCCCCCACAGATCGGTACGGTGTGTCTGCGCAAACTGGCGGTGCATCTCCGCCGGAATATCGCTCTGCCAGCCCAGGCCCAGCCCTTCGCGCATCGCGTCGGACATCGCCCGCGTGACGGCCTTGCGCCGCACCAATGGCCGGACTCCCAGCGCCAGCCCGCCCAGACCCAGCAGCAGCGCCGGGAGCGAGCGTGCGCGCAGCCCTTTCCACGCGCCGATCACACCCGTGACCATCGCCAGACCGGGATTCTCGGTGGCGACCATCTGCGCGATCGCCAGCCGGTGGCGCGGAAAGACATGGAACGATGGCAGAATACTCAGCAGGCCGATCAGCGCCGACAGGCTGCTCCACAGCAGCGCCTTCACTTGTTGCATCTCGCGCCTTCCTCAACAAAGTCTCTTGAAACAGGCGGGTATTATAACTCCAAAACCGCGCCTTCAGACTGCCTACACAAAAACGGGGCATCCGCCCCAGGATGCCCCTACCTGATACCCGGCCAGACGCGCCGGCGGCGCGCCTAGCCTCGATAGGGTTGCTTATGTTTATGCCCGGTCGTAAAGCGGCGGCGGTGCGTCACCAGAAAGCCCAGAATCGGGCGCTGGGCACGGGTGAGCCGCCACCAGCGCTGCTGAAGCTGCTCCAGGCCGCGCCCGCCCCGAAACGCGTTCGCCCGAAAGCGGTTCGTCCGGCGCAGCGGCACCTGTACACCCATGGCGGCTTGTGAAAGATCAACGGTTGTTCTTGTGTGTGCAACTGGAAGGTCAGACCGTCGAGACATTGAGCTTCACCCCATACTTCACTCGATGCACCAATCCAACAACACAAAGCGCGGTAGTCACAAAGTTTCGGCGCGCAGCCGGGCAGCTCGCGCCCCAGGGGCTTGCCTTGATCATAACACGATCTGGGGTTGGCAAGTCAAGGTGCCCGTGCAGGTCATTTCAAACAAAACGGGCGACGCAAGTATCGCCCGTACCGGCAACATCGGGTCAGGTGGGGCAAACAGCGCTAGAGGCTGTTATGCATTTTTCACCCCCCATCCCCCGGCCCCTTCCCCCACGTTTCACGGAGGGAAGGGGAGCACGGCGGCGTTTTTCAAGTCCTTCCCTCATTTTGGGGGAAGGATTTAGGATGGGGGGACGTGCCATTCACCTCGTTCAGCGTTCCAAAGTGCATAACACGCGCTAGAGGCTGTTATGCATTTTCACCCCCCATCCCCCGGCCCCTTCCCCCATGTTTCACGGAGGGAAAGGGAGCACGGCGGCGTTTTTCAAGTCCTTCCCTCATTTTGGAGGAAGGATTTAGGATGGGGGGCAGTATTGTTCGTTTCGTTCAGCGTTCTGAAGTGCATAACACGTCCTACGCCTTCGCCGTGTCCATCTTGAACGTCAGACCCTTCTTGCTCGCGTCGATCTTGACCGTCGTCCCGGCCTGCGGATTCTCGCGCAGCAGGTAGTCGGCCAACTGCTCGCGCACGTTGCGCTGGATGATACGTCGCAGCGGACGCGCGCCCCACTCCGGATGATCGTTCTGGCCGAGCATCCACTGCTTGGCCTTATCGGTGAACTCCAGCGTCAGGCCGCGCTCGGTCGCCAGCCGCTTTTCCTGGCTGAGCATCAGATCGAGAATCTGGGTCAGGTGCTCGTCGCTCAGCGGGTGGAAGATCACGATCTCGTCGATGCGGTTGAGGAACTCCGGGCGGAACTCCGACCGTACCTCCTCCATCACCACCTCGCGCGTCGCGTCGTCGATCACGGTCGTTTCCAGCTCGTGCGCGCCGACGTTGCTCGTCATGATGATCACCGCCTCGCTGAAGTTGGCGACGTTGCCCTGCGCATCCGTCAGGCGGCCCTCTTCCATCACCTGCAGCAGGACATCGAGCACGCGGCGGTGCGCCTTCTCGACCTCGTCGAACACCACCACGATATACGGCTGCTCGCGCACGCGGTCGGTCAGCTGCCCGCCGCCCTCGTAACCGACATAGCCCGGCGGCGCGCCGATCAGCCGGCTGACCGTGTTTTCGTCCATGTACTCCGACATGTCGAGCTGGAGCATCGCGTCTTCGCTGCCGAACATGAATTCGGCCAGCGCCTTCGCCAGCTCCGTCTTGCCGACGCCGGTCGGCCCCAGGAACAGGAACGACCCGATCGGGCGCTTGGGGTCCTTGAGGCCCACCCGCGCCGTCTTGACCGCCCGGCTGAGCGCGATCACCGCCTCGTCCTGCCCGATGATGCGCTCGTGCAGGTGTTCGACCATACTCGCGTACTTGGTGCGCTCGTCCTGGCCAAGTTTGCTCACCGGGATGCCAGTCATCTGCGCGGCGGCCAGGGTCACATCCTCGGCATCCAAAACCGAGTTGTCAAGCTCCTGGCG
This sequence comes from Chloroflexota bacterium, assembly GCA_012729765.1. Lineage (GTDB taxonomy): Bacteria > Chloroflexota > Anaerolineae > Aggregatilineales > Aggregatilineaceae > JAAYCM01. Next base: position 51,276 of record JAAYCM010000030.1, read on the forward strand.
GAAGGCGAGATGCGTCTGGTCGTTCAGGCTGACCAGCGACGCGGCGCGGTGCAGCAGGTGCTCGGCGCTCAGCGGCAGCGGCGTCCCGCTCAGGTAGCGCCGCGCGAGATTGGCCGCGACTTGCAGCGACTCGTCCTGGATCTCGATATCGTAGTCGGCGGACAGGTGCGGCGCAGACACCTTGAGAATCTCGACCGTCTCCTGGATGTCAGCCGGGGGCACATGCAAAAGCTGCACGTTCTCCGCGATCGCGTTGATGCCGCGCAGCCGCTCTTCCCACAATGCCTGCGTCGTGCTGGCGATGATCACCGGGTCGTGCCCCAAAAAGGCTTTCTGCATCAGCGGGGCGGCCTTCGGAAACTCGGCCCTCAGCGCGCCGCCGAAGAAGCGGTGCAGGTGCGGCACGAACAGGATGCCGCCGCGCGCCCGCTGCAAGCCGTTCTCGACCGCCTTTTCCTGCCGGTCGAGCAGCGCCATCTCGTCGATCTGCACCAGCTTGCTCAGGCCCTTCGGCCCCTTGTCCTCAGCGATCAGCAGCGCCAGGCTGTAGGCCAGTGTGCGCTTACCCACGCCATCCGGCCCGATCAGCAGCACGTGCCGGTTGACAGTCTGCCCCAACATCTGGATCAGCTCGCGCAGCAGGTCCTCGCGGAAGTACACGGCCCGCAGCGCCCCCGACCGCGCCGACGAGACAATGTCGCTGCTGATCTCGGTATTGGTGCGGCGGATGGCGGTGGTGCTGGTCGGGGAGCTGGTGGTCAGCACATCCCGGATCGCGGCCTTGGTGATGCCGAACTGCGTCAGAATACCCGCCGTGCCAACCTCGCGCTCGGTCATCACGCCCAGCAGATGATCGGTATCGACCGCCATCTCGCCCAACGCCTGCGCCACGCTCAGCGCTTCGTCCAGCGCGATCACCATCCCCCGGCTCAGCTCGACCGCCTTCCTGCCACCCGCCAAATAGTTCAGCTCACCGCCCAGATCGCGGCGGCTCTGCACGGCCAGCTTGGTCTGGCGCTCCAGCCGGTCGAGATCGGCCCCCCGCTTCTCGGCGAAATAGCTCAGCACACGCGCCGCCGGCGTGTCTTTGCTGCGGATCAAGGCCAGCAGCGCGGCTTCGGGTGTCAGCAGGTTCTTCCCATAGGCGCTCACGATGTCTACGGCATCGTCCAGCGCGGCCTGAGTATCTTTCGTGAGTAAATTTGGATTCAGGTTCCCCATCGAGATCTTGTCCGCAATCATTTTCAGGCAGGCGAATGGTCCACTCAAAGGTACTGCGAAACGGCTGTGGAAACAACTGTTTGATGGTTTGAAACCGGGCAGGCATAGCAAAAGGCCCCACAGCCGTTCCCCCTGTGAGGCATCTTATCGCCGCCCTACATCAGCACTCAAGCGCCGGCTAAGGGCTGCCCGGCAGTTTGAGGCGGTTTGAATGGTACGCGCCGGCAGGTGGCGTCAGGATGTTTCCGCCAGGCGGTAGCCGATGCCGCGCACGTTGACGATAATGTTTGGGTTCTGGCCCGACGACTTGAGCTTGCGCCGCAGGTTGCTGACATGCGGACGGATCACCTCGCGCGCTTCGTGCTCTTCCAGCGAATAGCCGCGCACTTCGCGCACCAGTTCCGAGCATGGCACCACCCGTCCGCGATGCGCCGCCAGGTAGAGCAGCAGATCGAATTCGGTCGGCGTCAGGTCGATCGGCTGGTCGCCCACCGAAATCTGGTAGCGGCCCGGATAGATCGTCAGCGGCCCGATCGTCATCGTGGCGACCGGCGTCACGACCGGCGTCCCGCCAGCCCCCTGCCGGTTCTGCGCCTCGGCCAGCGCTTCTTCCAGCCGCTCTCCGGTCAGCTCCTCGACGTTATCGCGGATCGCTTGCAGCAGCAGGCGGCGGTGACGCAGGTTGCGCGCCCGCTCGACTCCCCGTGCCACGCTCTGCCGGATGTTCTGGCTGCTGCTCGGCTTGGTCAGGTAGTCGTGTGCGCCCAGCCGCAGGCTCTCGATCGCCGTTTCGAGGTTGGCATAGCCGGTCAGCAGGATCACGACGGCATCCGGGGCCTGTTCCTTGATCTTGCCCAGCAGCTCTACCCCGCTCAGGCCGGGCATCCGGATATCGGTCAGGACGACATCGTAATTCTGCTGCTGCATCATCTCCAAGGCTTCTTCGCCCGAAGCGGCGGTATGCACCTGGTAGCCGACGCGCTGCAATGTTTTGCTGATCGAATAGCGGATGGCTCCTTCGTCGTCTACCACCAGAATATAAGCATCTTCTCCGTTCGCGGTCATCGCTTGCCTCTATTTATCGTTCATTCCGAAGGTTTATCCTGTCTTAACTATATCTGAAGGTTTGCAAAAGTGCAAGTCTCGTTTAATCGCAATGGTAGTTCTAACACAAATGAAGCGCGATCTCGCTCACTCCATACTCTCATCCAGCGGACGCCAGCGGGCCACGATCCGCACCGTATCATTCAGGTGCCCGGCGTCATCCGGCACGGCGAACGGCTCCGCAACACGCCCCCGCAGCCCGCTTGCAGTCGGCGCAACGAACCACGCCACCCCATCATCGACCGTCAGCAGCGGCACGCGGTCGCGCCATCCGGTGGGTACTTTCATATTAATCAATGTATCCCCAAGTTTCTGTGATCGCCCACCCATGCCGCGCGGCTGGAAGCGGTCGCCGGGCACACGCGGACGCAGCTTGAGCCACGCGCCGGGCGGCACCGCCAGCACCACCGCCAGTGGATCGGCGTGGATCGCGGCGGGATCGGCTTCCGGATCGAGCGGCCCGGCCTCGAACTGCCATCCGCCAAAGCGCAGGCGCACGGTTTCGCCGGGCAGAAAGACGCGGCCCGACGTGTTGCCAGGCAGCGCGGGCGCATCCTGGCCGGGCAGCAGCTCGAAGGCTGCCGCAGCCGGGCCGATGCTCAGCGTCACATAGCCGACGCGCAGCGCCAGCCCGCCGGGCAGGGTCGCGCTCGTCCCCACCGTGCCGCGATCGGCCACCTGGATCGCGCGCTCGACGTGCGAAAAGGTCACGTCGCGCAGGTCGGGACGCAGCCGCCATACCACCGCCCGCACGATATGCCGTTTCTCGCTCACCGCCAGCCCGGCCCACCCGCCGCGATCAAGATGCACCGCATCCGGCTCCGCCGCCGCCAGCACTCGCGCCAGCGCCGCCTCACCCACCTGCCGGATCAGCGCCGCGTCGTCGCGCAGCACCTCGGCGGTGCGGGCCAGCACCGCGCGGATATTCGGATTCAGTGTTTCGAGCAGGGGAAGCGCCTCGTGCCGCAGCCGGTTGCGAAAGTAGGTCAGGTCGGCGTTGGTGGCGTCCTGCCGCGCCTGGAGTCCGTGCTCCGCCGCATACGCTTCGATGGCCGTGCGCGGCGTCTCCAGCAGGGGCCGCACCAGCAGCGGGCGCAGGTCTGGCGCGGGCACACCTTCCGGCTCCGGCGGCTCGATGGTGATCGCGGCATCCGGCAGCAGGTGATAGTCGTCCAGCGGCGTGCCGGGCAGCATTCCGCGCAGCCCGCTCAGGCCGCTGCCCCGGATCAGATGCATCAGCACGGTTTCGGCCTGGTCGTCCTGGTGGTGCCCGACCGCGATCTTCGGGGCGCCCAGCCGCCGGGCGACGCGCAGCAGAAAGGTATAGCGCACCTGCCGCGCCGCCTCTTCCAGCCCCAGATTCGCCGCCCGCGCCGCCGCCGGGACATCTGCCCGGCCCACCGTCGCCGGGATACCCCATGCCGCCGCCGTCCGGCGCACGAAATCGGCATCCGCCGCGCCCGCCGCCCCGCGAATCCCGTGATCGAGCGTCGCGGCGTGCAGCGCCAGCCCCCATTCCTCACGCAGCCGCGCCAGCAGATGCAGCAGCACCAGCGAGTCCGCCCCGCCCGACACCCCGACGACGACCGTCTCGCCGGGCCGGATCAGAGCGTGGCGCGTGATCGTCGCGCGCACAGAGTCCAGCAGGTCGGTCATCGCGCTCAGCGTTCGGGCCGCGCCAGCCGCCGGAAGTGCCCGCGCGCGATCCCGCGCAGTTCTTCCATTGTCACAAACGCGTTGGGATCGATCTGGTGCGCCAGCCGGATCACACGGTCCACGTCCCGGTGGCCGACGACGGTTGTCACCGTGCCGACCAGCCCTGCCGCGCCCATGCCCTGGCTTTCGGTCGCGCCATAACCGGCTTCACGAATCGCCAGCGCGACTTCGTGCGCCAGTTGGGGCGAGATGATCTGAATCGAGACGAAGCGCTGCACGAGCCGCTGCTCCAGCACCATTCCCAAATAGCCGCCGACCGCATAGCCCAGGCAGTAAGCCGTCAGGTTCCAGGGGTCCGAGAGGTTGGTTACCACCCCGGCCAGGGCTACGGCAAAAATCAGCGCTTCGAAAAATCCAATGACGGATGAAATGAATTTCTGGCCGCGCATGATGGTGATCAGGCGCACCGTCGTCAGCATATTGCCGACCACGCGCAGCACAAAGATTCCCCCAGCAGCCAGGATCACGTTCCAATCCATAAGCGGGTCGATCCCCGTCCTTTCTCGCCTTCCGGCGCTCTCCAGCTCAATCGAGGTTCACCAGCACATTCTGGCATTGCAGGCACACCGACGCGTCGTGCACATTCAGCGCGCCGCAGTAGGGGCAGTTGATATAGCGCGACTCTTCTTCAACCGGCTCCGGCTCGACCAGGGACACTTTAGGCGGCGGCGTCATGAAGCGATCGACCCGGCGAGGCCGGAATACGACTTCGCCCACCAGCAGCACGCCCAGCGCGATCACCGCCAGCGCCGTCAGCCAATAGCCGGGCTGGATCGTGCCGGGGAGCAGCGGCGCCTCAGCCGGCAGCTCACCCCCAAACGCGATTAGAAAGTGGCTCACCGCCAGCAGGGCCAGCAGCCACGTCGCCAGCGCCAGCCACCATAACGATACCGGCGTCACCAGTAACCCGGCCACACTGCGCGAGGCCGCCACGATGATAACCGGCACCAGCAGCCATAATACCAGCAGCGGCTGGCCGATCACCCGCCCGCTGCGCTCTTGAAGCTCGCGCGTGCTGCGCTCCAGCAGGTCGAGCGCGGTCAGCGTGCCGGTGTCCTGCCACCACACCAGTGTCATTCCGACCGCCATCGTCAACACGGCGGCAAGCTGCAATAAGTACACCACACGTAGAAGCCGCCCGGCGCTGTGTGGCGCTGCCGCCGGGCTGAACGGCATCTGACTGGTCATTATGGCTCCTCAAGCGCACGCGCCCCAGGCCAGCCCCCCCCTGGCTGGACTCTTACTCTTCGTACTCCCCGGCCCGCGACCGCGCCTCGACCGCGATCCGCACATAGCGCCACTCGGTGGGGCCGTTCGTGTCCGGGTGGCCGGGCAGCAGCTCGCCGCGCTTCAGCCGGATCACGCGGCCCGTATCGGTGCGCTCGTCGGGAGCGCTGTTATCGCCCACCAACTGGTACGCGCCGCCTTCAGGCGCAGGCTCGCCGGTCCGGAAGGTATTCCCCAAAAACTCGCTCATACTCTGCTCCTCTTGGCGCTCGGAATTAAGATGAATAGTTCAGCAGCCTGGCGTCCAGACCAGGGCTGCTGTTGTTTCTATTCTAAGCGAAGAGTTGCGATTTGGCCTATTCGTCGCGCCAGCACATGCCGACTTTTCCTGATTCTTAAAGTGAGTATACTAATAGCTACCTTAAGCCACAGACATCTGACACCCACTGGAGCATACATGAAAAAACGTGCCAGAGTTTTTATCGGCTGTTCGTCCCAGGCGCAGCCCATCGGCGAAGCGTTCTGCCGTGCGCTCGAATCAGAGGCCGAGATGGTTGGCTGGTGGGCAGCGCCAGAGTTCAAAACCGGCTTCGGCATCCTCGAAAGTCTGCTGGGCGTGCTGGAGCGGTACGACTTCGGCATCTTCATCTTTGCCCCAGACGATCTCACCGCCAAGAAAGGTGTTGTCCGCCAGTCCACACGCGACAATGTGTTATTCGAGTTTGGCCTGTTTCTGGGGCACCTGGGCCGGGAGCGCACCTTTGCCTTCGTGCAGGCAGATCCGGGCAAAGCTGAGCCGCTCGACATGCCCTCAGACCTCGAAGGTGTCGTGTTCCCGCAGCTCAAGCTTTTCAGCCTTGATCCAGCCGTCATCGAAAGGGCCTTGACCACAGCAGCCCGCGAGATTCGAGGGCGGATCACAGAGCTGGGTCCACGCGAAACCAAAATCGAGTGGAAGATCGGGTGGGGTTACTCGTCTGCGGCAAAACGCTTCAGCATGTCGATCAAGCCCGAAACCTTACAGGCTCACGCCAGCACACTCAAAGGCAAATCTCTACAGTTAGCCGCCGTGCATCACAGCCCATCTATCAATCTGGAAGACAATCCACATCTCGCGCTCAGCCCAGTGCGGCGCATCCCGGAATACCTGACCGGCGACCTGGAGCTGCACGCCGACGGGTCGAATGTGTTTGCCGATATCGCTCCAGGCGACGTGATCTACGGTTTTTTGCTGCTGCTGCCCGGCGATCTCGCTCTCAGCAGTTGCAAAACCGTTGCCGAGATGAAAGCCAGAGGGGCCGAGGATGTAGCTATCAAAGGAGAAAGAGTACAGTGATCAAACTACCTGGTCCAGGAAACATCCCGCCTCTCCCACCGCTCGGCAACAACCCGCTATACCCGTTTTTGCAGCAGCAGGGATTTAGGGAAGAAGACGTGAGGCCGATGCGATACTTCTTGATCGTCGTTCAGGCTCCCGACTCGGACCTTGAGGTCGTTCACGATCGCCTGCGCGAGTTCGGTGATCGCTGCGTAACCCTGAAGAGCGCATTCTTCCTACGAAGCGATATTGAACTGGAAAAAATCAAGGAGGGGATGCAGGGCATTCTTCCCAACGCCCCATACCTGATCGTCGAAACCACGACCAACTGGATCGTGCATCAGGGCGAAAACTGCCTGGACATCAAGTAACGGCAGCAGCGGCTACTGCACCATCACCGTCAGCAGGTAGCTGCCGGTTGTGATGCCGCCCTGCGACGACTCGACCAGCAGGCGATAGGTTCCGCTCTGGGGCAGGACGAAGGGCAGCGCGGCGTCGAAGTCGTCGGCGGTGCGGTCGTCGTTGCTGACCAGCTCGGTGCCTGCTGGCCCATAGAGGCTGACAACCGGGTCGAGCAGGCTGTCGCCGGACGCCTCGACCGTGATCATCCAGGCCTGCCCTTCCTCGCCCTCGAACTGGTAGCCGTGCTGCTCTGCCGGTGCGGCCAGTTCGTTCTTGATGATGGCGGGCAGCGTGTGCGCCGCCGCGTCTACGCCATCGGGCCAGCCGTTCCCCTCGGTGAAATCCGGCTCATAGCCCGCCGTCAGCGAGTCGGAAAATTCGCTGGACGGGCCCGACTCATTGAAGATCGTCTGGCGGATCAGCATCACCAGCACGACAACCAGCAGCAGGATGGCGAGCGACAGGAGTAACACACGAATTGTACTCCTTTTCCGGCGCGGCGCTTCCACAGGCTCCTGTGGGGGGGCGGGCGCTGCCGGCTTGGCTGCTTCGGGAGTCTCAACCGCAACCGGTTCATACGGCTCGTCGTAGACCTCTTCGTACACGTCCTCATACGGCTCGTCGTACGGCTCCCCGTCATACAGCTCGTCGTAGGTTTCGTCGTAATCGTCCGGCGGCTGACCCATCCCCTGCCCCTTTAGCCCCTGTGCTGCGCAGCGTGCTAGCCGTCGATGATCGCGTCTACCGCGGCACGCACCGTCGGCGGCGCGATCCGCTCCTCGGCCAGATAGTCGCGCCGCATAATCTGGAACAGCGTCGGAATCTCGCAGATCGGCACGACCGGCCCGTTGGCCGAGAGATCGATATTGGATGAGGTAAACACGACAATCGCGTAGACCGGCACTTTTTCCAGCCCGCGCTTGGCCAGGAATTTCCGCAGGGCATACACGTCGTGCACCGCTTCGCGTGTCGGATTCGTCCCGGCCCCGCGCAGCTTGCCGCCCTGCCGCACGACCCAATCGGCCCGCTCGTTGATCCACACGCCCGAATAATCGACGATGCGGAAGACCAGCGCGCCCGGCGGCCCGACCAGCACCGCGTCGATATAGCCCACCCGCCGCTTGCTGACATTGCGCAAAAAGGTGTAACGGTTATCGGCCAGAAACTGCTTGAGCGCCTCACCGACCGCATAGGCCAGCGGGTTATCCTTTTGCAGCGTCAGCCCACGCACGATCAGGAAGATGCCGAACCCCAGCGCCACCACCCCGATCACGATCAGCGCGATTTGCAGCAGGTTGAACGAGAAGCCCGCCCACAGCGGAAAGTAGATGAACAACAGCGCCAGCGTCAGCGCGATCGCGCCGCCAAAAAATGCCACACTGCCAAACAAAAGATAGTATCGCCCGCGCCGGGCAATGCTGCGGGCCGGGTTGATATTTTGCATCGCCTACCTGATCCCCTGATCTCCCCGGCGGTCTGGGCCGGGGGCTGTGTTCGGATGAATCACCGCGAGTCGCGCCTAGTCGGTCTGCCGCTTGCGATCAGCCAGGCCCGGTCGATCAGGCGTGGGCGGCGCAGGGGGGCGATTGATCCGAGGCCCCTTGGGCGGCCCGGCGTGCGGCGTGCGATCCAGGCTGCGCGCCGGAGTCACGATCTCAGCCGAGCGGACATTCAGCGCCGGGGCTTCGGGCTTCTTGTGCTTGGCAATCACCGCATCCATCGTGGCGCGCAGTTCGGCCATGGCCGGCAGCGGCTTGTACATCAGCAGATCGGCCTGGGCTTCGGCGATCACGGCCTGCTCTTCTTCCGGCTTGAGCCGGTAGGCGGTGATCAGGACGATCGCAATATCGCCCAACACCGGGCTGCGCCGCAGCCGGTTGCCGACTTCTGGCCCGCTGACTTCGGGCAGGCGGATATCGAGAATCGCCAGCTCCGGCAGCTCGCCGCGCACGCGCCCCTGATCCACGTCGTCGATCCAGGCGACCGCTTCCGCGCCATCCACGAAGGCCACCCCTTCGATTCCCCAGATTTCAAACATCGCCAGCAGGACATCATAGATGTCCGGTTCATCCTCAACTACCATCCATGTAGGCAATGATCCACACTCCCTTGCTGGTGTCTTCGTTTCAAGCTGGCTGGTCCGCCGCTGTCCCCTTCCAATATAGGCGCGCGAACGGCAATCTGCAAATCTTGATCCAACGTCTGTCTAACCCTAAGTTTATTCGTTTTTGCCGCTGGTGGTAAGGCGCTCTCGCGCTCGATTGTGCAGTCTGCTCTAAGACCCTCCCCCGACCGGCACTCCGTCTGCGAATTCTGCCTTGCCGCCTGGGCGCTGTTTCGGGTAAGCTGGTGCGGCTGCACAGCGGCAGACTAGAGCATGTTATGTACTTCGAAACGCTGAACGAGGCGAACGACCCTGCCCCCCATCCTAAATCCTTCCCCCACAAGGTGGGAAGGACTTCAAGGCCATCGCTGTTCTCCCCTTCCCTCCGTGAAACGTGGGGGAAGGGGCCGGGGGATGGGGGGTAAAAGCACATAACAGGCTCCGAGAACTGAGAGGGAGCGATGTACGGTTTAATCGGCAAGCTGAAAGCACACCCCGGCCAGCGCGACTCGCTCGCGGGCTATCTCCTGCAGGGGATCGAGGAGCTGCGCGCGCTGGAGGGCTGCTATCTGTACGTAATCACCCTGGCGACCGACGATCCCGATACGATCTGGGTGACGGAAGTGTGGCGCAGCCAGGCCGATCACCGCGCCTCGCTGGAGCTTGAGACGGTCCGGGCCGCCATCACCGCCGCCCGCCCACTGCTGGCCGAGCCGCCGGACGGCTTCGAAGTCACACCGCTGGGCGGAAAAGGGCTCCCCGACCCGCCCGAATCGTGAGCATGTGGCCGCCGCTTGGCGAAAAATTCATAGAATTTAAATCCCTCTAGGTCATAAAACAGGGTACACTATAATTGACACAAACGTGTGAATCGCAAATTGATTAATACTTCGAGACGGAGGGAAACGGGTGAAACCCTGGCTGGTGGTCGAGGACGAAGACGACATTCGTAATATCGTGAAGGTCATGTTCCAGGTGTGGGGCCACTCGCCGCTGGAGTTTCGCAACGGTCGAGAAGCCTGGGACTGGCTGGATCGCGTACAGACCGGTGACTATCCCGGCGCTCTGCCAGAGCTGGCGCTGATGGATATCCGGATGCCGGGCTATAAAGGGCACGAGATCGCCCGCCGGATGCGCGCCGTGGACGCACTGCAAGACATCCCGATTATCCTGATGACCGCCTTCAGCCTGACGGAAGACGAGCGGGACTCGATGCTGGCCGAGTATGGAGTCGATCGGATCATCCACAAGCCGCTGCCGGAATTCGACAGCCTGAAAGCGCTGCTTGACGAGGCACTCAACTCGGCGGATACTTAAACCCATCATGGGTTAGCCGAGGACCACGCTATGTCTACACCGCACAACTCCGCTTCCACCGATCACACCGGACCCGTTACCACGATGCTTGAATCGGTGGATGCGCTGGGTGCGAATACCGGGCGGCTATTCGGGCGGCTCTACAGCGGTCTGCGCCGCAAGCGCCGCGAGCAGGAAGCGGCAGCCCGCCAGACGACCCTGCAAATCGAGCGGCTCAAGCTCACCGCCGAGTCGCGCGTCGCCGACATCAACCGCCTGACCGCCGTGCTCGCGGTCATCAGCGAAGGCGTCATCATGCAGGACACCGAGGGCCGCATCGTCCTGATGAACCAGGCCGCGCGCGATCTGCTCGGTTCGGTCCGCATGTTCTGGGACAGCGACCTGGGCCGCATGTTCGCCGCCGCTCGCAGCCAGGCCGCCCTCGACGGTGAGATCACGCTGGGACAGGCGCAGCGCGTCGAGATCAACGATCGCGTGATCGGCGCGCAGCTTGCCATCGTCGCCGATCCTGCCGGGAAGCGCCTGGGCACGGTCCTGATGCTGCGCGATGTCACGCGCGACGCACTGGCCGACCGGCTCAAGGACCAGTTCGTGACGCAGATGAGTCACGAGCTGCGCACCCCGCTGGCCGCGATCAAAGGCATGAGCGAGGTCCTGCTTGCCGCGCCAGAAGGCAACGCCCCCAACCGGAAATTCCTGGAAGCCATCAGCCGCAACGTGGCCGTGCTCGACCGCATGATCGTCGAGCTGCTCGACATCTCCGAGATCGGCGCGGGCAGCTTCGCCGTGCGCCAGCAGGAAGTCGAGCTGCAAGGGCTGATCTTTACCGTGCTGCAGGGCCTCGAGTCGCGCGTGCAGCGTGCCGGGCTGCAAGTGGGGGTGATGGTCGTCAACCGCGCCAATCTGCGGATCCTGGGCGACGATCGCCGCTTGCAGTGGGCGCTCGGCCACCTGGTCGATAACAGCCTCAAATACACCGAGCCGGGCGGCGAGATCGTGATCCGGCTGGGCCGCGTGCGCAAAGGTCACGTGCTGATCGAGGTCAGCGATACCGGCGTCGGGATCATCCCGCGCGACCTGCCCCATATTTTCGAGCGCTTCTACCGGGGCACGGCCAGCACGCCATCCGGCAAGCTGATCGATCCGCGCGGGCTGGGCCAGGGCCTGTTCGTCGCCCGCGCCGTCGCCGAAGCACACGGCGGCTATCTCAGCGCGGCCAGCGCCGTTGGCGAGGGCAGCACCTTTACGCTCGGCATCCCGCTCGACGGCAGACCGGGCGCAAGCGTCCCGCTGCCGGAGATGCCCGCCGCACCATCCATCCCGGAGCCGCCGGTCGATCCCCAGGCCGCGACACTGCCCACCCGCCGCCCCAACGACGAGGGCTAGCGCCGCCTTTACACGTTTACCCCCCATCCCCCCCCTGCCCCTTCCCCCACGCTGGCGCTGAGGGCAGGGGAGCACCGCGCTGGCTTTGAAGTCCTTCCCACCTTGTGGGGGAAGGATTTAGGATAGGGGGCAATCGTGGCTTTGCCTCATTCAGCGTTCCAAAGTGCAGAACAGCTTCTAGCGCCGCCACAGTCCAGCATAACGAGTCCACATATGAAAAAGGGCAGACTCACGCGAGCCTGCCCTTGATTGATCCTGCCTGCTGCCCCACCCGGCTACGTCGCGCGGGAATCGTACTCGCAGCGGTACACCCGGTAGGCATCGATGCGGTTGATCGTGGCGCAGTGGTCGCTCACGAAGTCGTACACCGCGCTCAGATCGGCCACGTCGCGCCGCCCCCCAGACACCCACCACGCCGCCCGCATATACGGATCGAGCGGGGGGATGCGGTCCCCGTCGTTCAGGGTGGCATCCACGATCAGCGCCGGCTGGTTCGCTTCCAGGTCGTCTACAAACTGGTCGATATTCTCCTGGCTGTATTCACCCGGCACGATCAGCGGGTAGCCATAGTGGAAGCGCGACGGGCTGGGCCGCTGCGTCTGGAAGTTGAGCATACTCGACGCGCCCCAGATCAGCACGCTGTCTTCCGGGGACGTGGTTTCCGTGATGTAATCCTTCAGCGGGTGCTCGATCTCATCCCCCAGCGGGTTCGAGCCGGTCACGATCATCTGCCCGATCAGCGTCACCGGCAGCCACAGCACCGTCACCAGCACGATATACGCCCAGGTCGCCAGCCGCAGCGCGCGCTCCCGCCGCTGCCGGGGCCGGAAGTTCGCCAGCCGCTTGAGCGCGGGCATCGACAGCAGCACGAAGGCCGGCATCGGCGTGATGAAATAGTGCGCGTAGCCGATGTCACCCGCCCGGTTGGAGAGATTCGCCAGCGCCATATCGAGCACGAACGTGAGCGCGACCCACAGCGCGAAGGCCGCCAGGATCGCATCGCGGCGGCTGCGGATCTGCTTCGCCAACCCGCGCCGGACCCCCAGCACCCAGCCGTAGATCGCCAGCGGCGCGAGCGGCCCCATCGTCAGCAGCACGGCGGGTGAGGTCAGCGTGCCGCGCAGCGTCTCCCACGGCGGGACGCTCCGCCCGCTCACCCAGTTGTGGAACTGCGACGGCGAGACGAACGTTGCCATGAACGCGTCATACAGCGCCCCGCGCGCCGCAAGATAAAACGCCATCGCGCCCAGCACGCTCAGCCCACCCGCGATCGCCAGCGCCAGCCAGTGCCAGCGCCGCCGCGATTGCAGCAGCGGGCTGCGTACCAGCAGCAGCGCCGGGACCGCCGCCAGCGCCACGCCAACCGTATTCTGCTTGAACAAAAAGGCGATCCCCGCCGACGCGCCGAGCAGCAGCACCCAGCGGGCGCGCGGCTGCTCCAGGAAGCGATAGCCCGCGATCAGGCACACGACCTGCGGCAGCAGCGCGTACAGCTCGCTGAAGTTGCCCGCGCCGTTCAGCACATAGTGATGCGCCTGAAACAGAAACAGCAGCGTCCCGCCCCAGATCAGCCGGGTCTGGCCCGCATACAGGCGGCTGAGCAGCCCAAAGAACAGCCCGCCCGTCGCCGCAAAGCTGAGAATCTGGATGATCCACAGCGACCACAGGTCGGGCCCAAAGAACAACAGGGCCGCCGCGTTGGTGAAGAACACCAGCGGAGTCTTGTTATCCCACACATCGCGATACGGCACGCCGCCATCCAGAATCACGCGCGCGGTGTAGACATACACCCCACTGTCGCGCCCCTGGCGGCTCATCGAGGGGCTTTGCGGCAGCGACACCATCACCACGATCGCCAGCAGGATCGCCCAAAACGCCAGCGGCACCCACCAGCGATCCTCAAGCACATGCCGCCGCCAATGGGCCAGCGGCGACAGCGTGCGCGTTTGCCCGATTCCAGTTAACGCCATGAATAAAATACCCTGCACCCATTCACCGGACAGATAGTCCTTCGGAGCCGGCGCGAAGCACTGACTCTCTCGCAATTATACAGGTGTCTGGGCCTAAAAACACGCCCGAATCTGCTTCCCCACCCGACGCGTATCCACCGTTCAGGGGCATCCTTCTCATCCTGAGCACGCGGCCCGCTTTTGCATCGCCTAGTGACGCTGTTATATTCTCCTTGAGCTACCGTTCACAGAATGGCAACGATCAAGTGCCGTTCCAGACGCCCCGGCCCATATCAGGCGGGGGCCACGTTTGTTCCGAAGGAGGAAAACACCAAAATGAAAAAACCACGTTGGATGGTATTGATTCTCATCCTGACCGCTGTGTTCAGCCTGGGGCTGGCCGCCTGCGGTGATGATGATGGCGATGATGACGATGACGCGCCGGTAGTCACGGTCGAGCCGACCCAGGAAGTTGCTGAACCGGATGATGACATGACCGCCACCGAAGAAGCCGGCGATGCGGGCGCCGATATGGCCGCCACCGAAGAAGCCGGCGCGACCGGCGCTGACGCTGACGCGGAAGACGAGATGACCGGCAATCCGGGCAACGGCGAGACGCTGTTCACCACCAACTGCGCCGGCTGCCATGCCGCCGGAGGTGATGGGGCCGGTCCGTCTCTGAATGGCATCGCCAATGTAGCGGACGAGCGCGTGCCGGACCTGAGCGCGGTCGAGTACCTGCACCAGTCGATGGTTGAGCCGGGCGCGCATGTGGTCGAGGGTTATGAGAACATCATGCCTGCCTTCGATCAACTGAGCGAAGACGATCTGAACGACCTGATCGCCTATATGATGACGCTGGACGAATAGTGTCCGGCCTATTTCGCCGTTAAGTTTCTTGCCGGATGCCGCACAAACGTCTGCGTGCATCCGGTTTTTTTACGCCTTTTTGCCCGGTTTTTTACGCCGCCGCCCCACCGTGCCCGCCTGCATCTCACCCCTGCCCCGCGCCGTGCGAATTGGCAAAACCGCTTCCGCCTGTTATCCTAAGCGGTTGATAGTCCTTGGCGACAACCGACCCAGAAGACCTGACCTGAAGGGGTTAGCTCTGGATTCTGCAGGAGAGAGTCAAACATGGTCAAACCCGTTGCGACGGTCAATGTGACTCCCAATATTCCGCCCAGCCTGGAACGCCTTTACGATCTGGCCTACAACCTGCGCTGGTCCTGGGATCACGAAACGATCGCGCTTTTCCGGCGGCTCGATCGCGAGTTGTGGGAGCAAACTGAACGCAATCCGATCTGGATGTTAGGGCTGATCAATCAGGAAACACTGCAAGCCGCCGCTGCCGACGAAGCCTATATGGCGAATCTCGACCGAGTTTGCGCCCACTTCGACGCCTACGTGAGTCCCGACGCCCGCACCTGGTATCGCCGCCACTACGGCGAGTTCGAGAAGCCGTTCATCGCCTATTTCTCGATGGAATATGGCCTGACGGAGTGCCTGCGCAATTATTCCGGCGGCCTGGGCGTGCTCTCCGGCGATCATATGAAGAGCGCGTCCGATCTCGGCCTGCCACTGGTCGGCATTGGCCTGCTCTACGAAGAAGGCTACTTTCACCAATACCTCAACGCCGATGGCTACCAGCAGCAGTCATACCCGATCAACGATTACGCCAATCTGCCCGTGCAGCAGGTCCGCGACGCCGACGGCAAGCCGCTGGTCATCGAAGTGCAGCTCGCGAACTATATGGCGCAGGTCTGCGTCTGGAAGGTGCAGGTTGGGCGCGTCACGCTCTATCTGCTCGACACCAACACGCCTACCAACCCCGAAGAGATCCGTAACCTGACCGACCGGCTCTATGGCGGTGACAAGCGTACCCGCATCCGCCAGGAGATTCTGCTCGGCATCGGCGGCATCCGCCTGCTGGACGTGCTCGGCATCCGGCCCACCGTCTGCCATATGAACGAAGGGCACAGTGCGTTCCTGGCGCTGGAGCGTATCCGGCTGATGATGAAGGACAATCCCGACCTCAACTTCTGGGAAGCCGCCGACATCTGCGCCGCTGGCAATATCTTCACCACGCACAGCACCGTGCCCGCCGCCCTGGAGCGCTTCGGCTTCGACCTGATCGACGAGCACTTCCCCTATCTGTGGCAGGAATTGGGCCTGACGCGCGAGCAGTTCCACAGCCTGGGCCGCGAAGATATGGGTGGCTTCGACCTGTTCAGTATGCCCGTGCTGGCGCTGCGCCTGTCGCGGGCGGCCAATGCCGTCAGCCAGCTTCACGGCTCGGTCAGCCGCGCGATGTGGCAGTGGCTCTATCCCAAAGTGCCGGAGCACGAAATCCCGGTGGGGGCCATCACCAACGGCATCCACATTCAGACCTGGATCAGCCGCGAGATGGCCGAGCTTTACGACCGCTATCTCGACCCGGCCTGGCGCGAGGATCAGGATAACCCCACGATCTGGGCCGATGTCGAGCGCATTCCCGACGCCGAGCTGTGGCGCACCCACGAGCGCCGCCGCGAGCGCCTGGTCAATCTGGCCCGCCACAAGCTGCGCGCCCAACTCGACGCGCGCGGCGCGCCCCTGTCGGAGATCGAGGCGGCGCACGAAGCCCTAAGCCCCGACGTGCTGACTATCGGCTTTGCGCGGCGGTTCGCAACCTACAAGCGCGCGACCCTGCTCTTCCGTGACAAGGAGCGGCTGGCCGCGATGCTCAACCATCCTGATCACCCGGTCCAGTTGATCTTCGCCGGCAAGGCCCACCCGCACGATCACCCCGGCAAGGAGCTGATCCGCGAGGTCGTGAAGACCGCCGAGCTGCCGGAGTTCCGCAACAAGATCGTCTTTCTCGAAAACTACGACATGGCAACCGCCCGCAAGATGGTCCAGGGGGTGGATGTGTGGCTCAATACGCCGCGCCGCCCCAAAGAAGCCAGCGGCACGAGCGGTATGAAGGTGATCTACAACGGCGGCCTCAACGCCAGCATCCTCGACGGCTGGTGGGCCGAGGGCTACGATCCGACCGTCGGCTGGGCCATCGGCAGCGGCGAGGAATACGACCAGCACGAATGGGACCTGCAGGACTATATCGAGGCGCAGGCGCTCTACAATCTGCTCGAAAAAGATATCATCCCAACCTTCTACGCGCGCGGGCGCGACGGCCTGCCCCGCGAATGGATCAGCCGCGTCAAAAACAGTATGCGCAAGCTCGCGCCCGTCTTCACCACCTATCGCATGGTGCGCGAATATACCGAAGAATACTACATGCCCGCCCACGAGCGGTATGCCGCGCTCACCCAGCCGGACGTCTCACGCGGCAAAGCCTTCGCCGACTGGGAAGACAATGTGCGCGCCCACTGGGCCGGGATCAGCATCAAGCGCGTCGAAGTCGAGCCGAACACGATCAAGGTCAATGAGGAACTGATGGTCCGCGTCTGGGTGTCGCTGGGCACGCTCAAGCCGGAAGATGTCATGGTCCAGCTCTACTATGGGCCGCTGGACAGCCGGGGCCAGATCGTGGCCGGGGAAGCAACCGCGATGGAGCACTGCTGTCCGGCTGAGGGTGCGAGCAGCGACAACGTGCACGAGTTCCAGGCGCAGCTCCGCTATCCGAATACCGGGCGGCGCGGCGTCTCGGTGCGCGTGCTGCCCAACCATCCCGATCTGGCCGACCCGCTCCAGACCGGGCTGCTTGTCTGGCCCTCGTCCTGATCGACCGGGCGGCGTACAAATGTCACTTGTGGAGCCGGAAGCCTGCCAGGGTTCTCCGGCTTTTTTGTTGCGCGGGCGCGGCGCTGGACACGAGCGACGCCGGAAAGCGGCCCTAGAGCGTGTTATGCACTTTGGAACGCTGAACGAAACGAACAACGCTGCCGTGCTCCCCTTCCCTCCGTGAAACGTGGGGGAAGGGGCCGGGGGATGGGGGGTAAAAGTGCATCCCCGCTTCCAGGCTTTGGCGCGCACGGCGTACAGGGTTGGCGTTCGCGCCGGTCTGACGTAACATTTCGTTAAGAAGTTGAGTGCCCGCACGACACGACCGGATGAACAGGAAGCCGCATGACGGATCAGCCCGACACCATCAAAATGTACGGGGCCAACTGGTGCCCCGACTGCCGCCAGGCTAAAGCCTTTTTCGGCGAGCAGCGCATCCATTACAACTACATCGATCTCGACCAGTACCCGGACGCGGTGGCCGAAGTCGAGCGCATCAACAACGGGATGCGCAGCATCCCGACCATCATCTTTCCCGATGGCACGATCCTGGTCGAGCCGAGCACAACCGAGCTGGCCGCCAAGATCGGCCTGCATCTCGAAGCCCGCCAGCGCTTCTATGACATCATCATCGTTGGCAGCGGCCCCGCCGGGCTGACCGCCGGAATCTACACCAGCCGCGAGGGGCTATCGACCCTGCTGATCGAAAAGAGCGGCGTCGGCGGGCAGGTCGGCCTGACACGTCACATGGACAACTTCCCCGGTTTTGCCGAAGGCATCAGCGGGGCCGAGCTGGCGAACCAGCTCCGCCGCCAGGCCGAGCGCTTCGGCGTCGAGATTTTGCAGGCGCAGACGGTGAACGAGCTGGGCGAAGACGGCGCCTACCGCGTGGTGCGCACCGCCAGCGGCCAGGAATATTCCAGCGGCGTCGTGCTGCTGGCGACCGGCAGCCACTATAAGCGGCTGGGCGTGCGCGGCGAGGGCAAGCTGATCGGGATCAATATCCATTTCTGCGCCACCTGCGACGCGCCGTTTTACAAGGGGAAATCGGTGTATGTGCTGGGCGGGGGCAACAGCGGCTTTCAGGAAGCGATCCACATCTGCCAGTTCGCGCGCGAAGTCACCATCCTCGAATACGAAGCCGAGCCGCGCGCCAGCCTGGTCTTGCAGCAGAAGGTCCACGACTGCGAGCGGATCGGTATCCTGACCAACCAGGACGTGCGCGAGTTTCTGGTCAGCGACCAGCGCACGCTGGCCGGAGTCCGTATCCGCGACCGTGTCACCGGCGAGGAGCGCGTCGATCACCCCGACGGCGTGTTCGTCCTGATCGGCATGGAGCCGAACAGCGAGTTGTTCAGGCCCTATGTCGAAACCGATCAGTGGGGCTTCATCGTCACGCGCGACACGCTCGAAACCAGTATGGCGGGCGTGTTCGCCGCCGGGGACGTGCGCGCGGGCAGCACCAAGCAGGCCGCCGCTGCCGCCGGCGAAGGAGCGACCGCCGCCCTGATGATGCGCCAGTATCTCGCCCGCCTGGAGACAATGTGAGCCGCCTACCGCTTACACCTGTTCCCCCATCCAAATCCTTCCCCCAAAATGAGGGAAGGACTTCCTGCTTTGCTCCCTTTCCCTCCGCGAAGTGTGGGTCGGGGGATGGGGGGTAAACACCCGGAGCCGCTGCTAACTCAACAGATCGGGCACGAGATGTGGCGCGTAATTCACCCCGCGCAGGTCCCACAGGCCGTCTTGCCAGGTCAGGTGGTGCATCGCCGTGTGATTCATGGCGATATGCAGATGGTGGCAGCGCAGCAGCATTCGCAGCATCGTACTCGACGTGCCGCTGTGACACACCGCCACTACCGTTTTGACCGCCGAGGGGTTTTCGAGCATGCGATTCATCGCGCGCCGGGTCTGTTCGGCAAAGCGCTGATAGTAATTATCGTGGGGCAGAATGTAGTAGTGCGGACCGCTGTCGGCGGGATGCACCAGGCGCGGCAGCTCCATCAGCAGATCGCGCTCCGTTTCGCGCAGATCGTCATCCAGGTTGACCGGCGCATTCACGTACCGGCTGATGATGGAGGTTGTTTCCCGCGCCACACGTACCGTACTGCTCACCAGCAGGGTAATCCCCGGCTCATACTCGCGCAGCCAGCGGCCCAGCCGCTCGGCCTGCTGCTTTCCAAGATCCGTAAGGCCAGGATCATTTCCCTGGTAGCCCTCGTCAGCCTGTGACTGGCCGTGCCGGACCAGAATCAAACGCATCGTATCCTCGTTTCCTTCCCGCTGCCGTCAATCACCGCGCCAGGCAAAGATATTTTATCGGGTAAAGTCTTGATGGTCTGCCAAAATACTACCCATAACGCTTTGCGGTGACACACATACGTGAGGCGAGAGTACGTCGCTTCTATTCCCTCATTCTAAATCCTTCCACAGGGCAAGAAGGGCTTCCAGTCCGCCGCTATGCTCCCCTTCCCTCCGCGCAGCGTGGAAAGGGGCCGGGGGATGGGGGCAAAACTGTATACCCCGCCCTACCCCGTCCAATAGCCGTGCGCAAACCCGACCAGGTACAACGCCAGCAGCAGCACCGATCCCAGCGTCCACAGCCGGTCGAACAGCGGGTGGCGGCCCAACCGGGCCAGAACGAGATAGATCGGCAGCACGATCAGCGCGTAGCGGTTCATGCTCACCAGTTGGCCGGTCGCCAGCGGCAGCGCCAGCGACGCCGCCCCATAGACCGCCAGCCCCGGCCACTCATGCCGCACGCGCCAGCACGCCCACGCCGCCAGCAGCGGCAGCGCCACGTCGAGCGCGATATGCACGGCCCCCATTTCGTGCGTCAGCATGTAGCCGAGATCGTTCAGGATGATCTGCACATTGGCCGGATCAAACAGCACCCGCCCATAGTTGCGCTGGGCCTCATGCATATTCAGCCCGGCTTCATCCAGCAAAATCGCGTGCACGCGCCACGCCAGCACCGGCAGCAGAAACGCGCCCAGCGTGTGCCAGGGGGGACGCCGCCCGGCGCGCCAGTCCAGCCACCAGTGTACCGCCATTGCGCCCACGAGCAACACCCCCGTCGCCCGCGTCAGCGTCGCCAGCAGCGCCAGCACCCCCGTCGCCCACCACCGCCGCCGCAGCAGCAGGATCAGCGCCGGAGTCGCCAGCGCGAGGTACAGCGCTTCAGTATACACCTGAAGCAGAAACAGGGCCGTCGGGAAAATCAACAGGTAGAATGTGGCGCGCAGGGCGTCCTGCTCGTCGCCCAGCAGCGCACGCGCCAGCGCCGCCATCGCCCACGTGGCCGCCAATGACGCCACGACCGAGATGATCAGCCCGGCGGTGGCAAACTGCTCGATCTCACCCGCGCCGGGCCGCAGCGGGCGCACGATCCCCAGCGCCACGCCGCGCATCAGCACCGGATAGGCCGGGTAATAGGCCGCGTCCTGCGTGTCATGATAGCCCAGCCGCGCCAGCCGCAGGTAGTGATACGAGTCCCAGCGCACGTGCGCCGCCCCGATTCCGGTCCGGGGCGGGTCGGCGGAAAATTCGTGCGTCCAGCCATAGGACGTGTCCGGCCCGGTTACGTCCAGCCGCAGCCATGCCGCCCACTGAAACAGCAGCAGCACGATCACCCAGCCCAGCCACAGCGCGGTTGGCAGCCGGAACGTGGGATTCGCCCACAGCGCCCGCAGCCGCGCCCGACGTTCGCTCAGCACCTTCACCACCTACCCCACCCAGAAGCCGTGCACGTACAGCACGAGATACAGCCCGAACCACACCAGCGAAATGAACGTCCACACGCGGTCGAATGCGGGATGCTGCCCCCAGCGTGCCAGCGCGAAAAAGACCGGCGTCACCGCCAGCGCGTAGCGGTTCATGCTCACCAACTGGCCGGAGCCGATCCCCATCGCAATCGAGCCCAGTCCATACAGCGCCAGGCCGGGAAAGCGTTTGATCTCGACCAGGCACAATGCCGCCGCCAGCACCGTTAGCGCCAGGTCGAGCGCCACATGCACGCCGTTCGGCTCGCGGAAAATATAGAGCACATCGCCCGCCAAGACCAGCAGCGCGCGCAGCGACAGCATCTCGCGCCCGAAATTCTCCTGCGCCGCAAAGATACTCAATCCCTGCGCGTCCAGCCAGCCCGCCCACGCGACGAAGATCAGCGGCGGCGCGAGCACGCCCACCAGCGCCCAGCCCGGCGGCCTGCGTCCGTTCCACCACTCGCTCAGCCACGTGCACAGGTACGGGATTGCCAGCAGCACGCCCATCGTGCGCGTCAGCGTCGCCAGCGCCGCCAGGATCAGCGCCAGCGCCCAGCGCCGCCGGAAGATCGCCCACAGTGCGCCCAAAGACACCGCCAGATAGGTCGCCTCGCTGTAGACCTGCGCCAGGTAGAAGCCGGTCGGGAAAATCAGCAGGTAGAACGCCGCCCGCAGCGCCGCCCCCGGCCCGATCCAGTCCCACGCCAGCGCGCCCAGCGCCAGCACCGCCGCCAGCGCCATCCCCCCCGACACGATCAGCCCGGCCAGCGCCAGCCCGTCATCCGCGTCGCCCACGCCAAAGGGCCGGAGCGCGATCTCGTACACGCCGCGCATCAGCAGCGGGTAGAGTGGGAAGTGTGGCGCGAGTCGTTCCTCGACATACCCCTCGCGCGCGATCTGCACGTAGCGCGGGCTGTCCCAGCGCGCATAGAACCAGGGGCCGGTTTCCGGTCCATCAGCATAGCCGGGCGTCATCTCCCCGGTCCAGGGATAGGCATGGTCGGGGCGATCCAGCGTGAAGCGTGCCCAGATTACCTGCTGGGCGATCAGCAGCGTCACGAGCCAGCCTAGCCAGATCGCGACCAGCGCCCGCCAGGGGAAGCGCTGCGCCGGGGCCGAACTCTCGGTTGGCGGGTGTGCAGTCAACGGGGAACGCTCCACAGGGTGGGATCGGGTCTGCACGCGCCCGCGATTATACGAACCCCGCCCGCTTTGGTCAACGCACGCCGTGTCAGCCAGGTTTGGCCCTCATCCCCCGGCCCCTTCCCCCACTGCTGCGCGGAGGGCAGGGGAGTATGATGGCGCTTTTCAAGTCCTTCCCTCATTTTGGGGGAAGGATTTAGGATGGGGGGCGATCTGCGGTGGTAGTACTAGAGCAGCTCCAGAAACTCGTCAACGGTCAAACCAGCCTGCCGGATAATCCCTCGCAGCGTACCCGTTTTCAATTCCCTGTGATTCGGAACCGTAACGCGGCTGGCAGGATCATCACGCCGCAAGGTGATATGACTTCCCTTTTGGCGCGCGACATAAAAACCGGCCTTTTCCAGCGCAGCGATGCATTCTTGAGCCGACAAAACCGGCAGCTTAGGCATCCGCTATACCGCTACCGTCTCAATACTGATCGGCCCGATTTCCGGCGGCACTTCCTCACCTGCGGCGAGAATATCCTCGATGTGGAGCGCGATGGCTTCCTTGATATTTTCCAGGGCTTCCTCGCGCGTTTCACCCTGGCTAAAACAGCCCGGCAGGCTGGGAACTTCGACCCAATATCCGCCTTCCTCGGCGGGGTGCAGGATAACCTGACGTGTTGGCATGTGTGATCCTCACAGTTCTGATGCTCTCATTGTATCCACTTTCACCACCTGACACACCCGAACCCGGCCCGCCGGGGTCAACACGCGCCGTGTCAGCCAAATGTCAGCCGGTCGAGCGCAACACGGTAGACACCCGGCGCGTAGTGGTTGCATAATGAGATCGTGAAAGCATCGAACCAGACACAGGGGGTAGTATGTTCACACGACTTTCGAATAGTTGGGAGCTGGTCAAGGCCAGCGCGGCGGTTCTGCGCGCCGACAAAGAGCTGATCTTCTTTCCGCTCATCTCGTCCATCGCCACGCTGCTGGTTATGATCAGCTTTGCCATTCCGATGGCGATCGCGGGCGTCTTCGACAACATGGCCGATCAGGGCAGTCTCGGCCCGGCGGGCGTCGCGGTCGGCTTCGTGTTCTATCTCGTGATGTACTTCATCACCATCTTCGCCAACACCGCCCTGGTCGGCGCGGTCATGATCCGGCTGGACGGCGGCGATCCGACCCTGCGCGACGGCTTCCAAATCGCGCTCGATCACCTCGGCCAGATTTTCGGCTACGCGCTGATCTCGGCAACGGTCGGCATGGTTCTGCGCTGGCTGTCGGAGCGCGGCGGGATCGTCGGCGGCATCGTCTCGTTCCTCGGCGGGATCGCCTGGAGCCTGGCGACCTACCTGGTCGTGCCGGTGCTGGTGGTAGAAGATATCGGCCCGGTCGATGCCGTCAAGCGCAGCGCCAGCCTGCTCAAACGCACCTGGGGCGAGCAGATCACCGGCAATTTCAGCATCGGGCTGGTGTTCGGCCTGCTGGCGGTGGGCGCGTTCTTCGCCGTCGGCCTGCCGCTGATCCTGCTGGCGGCGGCAACCGAATCCGTGCTGGTGATCGTCTTTGCCATCGGCGTGATCGCGCTGCTGATCTCCGGTATCGCGCTGCTCGGCTCCACGCTCAACGGCATCTACGTCGCGGCGGTCTACCGCTACGCCACGCAGGGCGTGATCAACGACGAGTATTTCAGCCCGGAGATGGTACGCGGCGCGTTCAAGCCCAAGCGCGGCTAACCCCCGCCCGCACCCGCATTGAGGCTGGTGCTGCCTGGAGCGTTTTTTCACCTCATAACGCTGAGTGAGGCAGCGCCGCACCTGCCCCCATCCTGAATCCTTCTCCCGAAATGAGGGAAGGACTTCAAACCCGCCACAATTCTCCCCTTCCCTCCGCGAAGCGTGGGGGAAGGGGTCGGGGGATGGGGGGCAAAAGTGCCCAACAGCCACCAGGGGCGTATGATGCTACGCCCCCGTTTTTTATTTCTGCGCCGGTGATCGTGTCCCTATTCGTTATACACCAGCGGGTTGGCGCAGTGCGGCAGGCGGCGGCCTTCCAGCCCGGCCAGCAGATTCTCCGCCGCCATGAGCGCGATCTGGGTCCGCGTCCGCACGCTTGAGCTGGCAATATGCGGGGCGATCAGGCAGTTGTCGAGCGTCAGCAGCGGATCATCGAGCGGAATCGGCTCCGGATCGGTCACGTCCAGCGCCGCATACGCGATCGTGCCGCTCGCCAGCGCCTCGTACAGCGCCCGCTGATCGACCACCGGCCCGCGTGCCGTGTTGATCAGCACGCTTGTCGGCTTCATTTTGCGCAGCGCCTCGGCGTCGATCAGATGGCGCGTCTCCGGCTTCAGCGGCGTGTGCAGGCTCAGGAAGTCAGACTCGGCCAGCACCTCTTCGAACGACCGCGCCTCGGCCCCCAGCTCGCGCGCCGCCTTGTCGCTGCCGCCGTTATAGATCACGCGCATGTCGAAGCCCCGCGCCCGCCGCGCCACCGCCTGCCCAATCCGCCCCAGGCCGATGATGCCCAGCGTCGCGCCGTAGATATCCTGCCCCATCAGCAGCATCGGCCCCCACGTTTTCCACTGCCCGGCGCGCACGTAACGCTCGGCCTCGCTGATGCGCCGCGCCGCCGCCATCAGCAGCGCGAAGGCGAAATCGGCGGTCGTCTCGGTCAGCGCGCCCGGCGTGTGCCCGACCGGGATTCCGCGCTGGGTGGCGGCCTGCGTATCGATGTTGTCGAAGCCGACCGCCATATTGCTGATCACCTTGAGATTGGGCGCGACGTCCATGATCTCGGCGTCGATCTGGTCCGAGAGCAGCGAGAGCACGCCCTCGACCCCGGCCACTTCGCGCCGCAGCACATCACGCGGCGGCGGCAGCTCGTCTTCCCACACGCGCACCTCGCACGCCTGCCGGATGCGCTCCAGCCCGGCTTCGGGGATCACCCGCGTGACAAACACTTTCGGTTTCGCTAGCACGTTGTCGCTCCTTGGTGGTGGTCGCGGCGGCGCGATTATCCGGCTGGCCGCCCCCCGGCCAGGGTCTATGCTACAATCAGCGTACACGGGCTTTGCCCGCCGTAACCGACTGGCATCATATTCCCTTGTGACCGATCATCTCTATCTTTGCGCTTTTAACGGTCACGCGGCGAGAAGAGGGAATACCTCATCGGGCGTGACGCCGGACGAAAACTGCTGATGAAGCCATTGAAGCAAATGACGCCAGTGGCAGCGCTGCACCTC
>JAAYCM010000031.1 GCA_012729765.1 Chloroflexota bacterium
CCGAAACGCTGGAAGTCTTCTCGACCTTTCAGCACGTCAAAGCCTGGGAAACCGAGTTCGGCTCGGTGCACGACGAGGCGGTCTGGCACCTCTACGCCGCGCTGTGGCAGCTTTCGGCAGAGACGCAGCCAGACCTGCCGCTTGAAGCGCGCCAGGTGTTGATCGAACGACTGCTGGCCGTCGTACGCGATCCGAACACGGGCGGGGCTTTGCGGGCCGCGCTGGTGATCCGGCTGTTCCAGGTGTTGCTGGCGATCCGGCTCGCGCCGCTGCTGTCCGAGCTTCAGCCCGAAAACGTATCCCAGACCGAGGCGCCATGAGCACAGCACCCGCGATCCATATCGAAAATCTCAGCAAAACGTTCGGGCGCGGGCGAAAGCGCGTCGAGGCGGTGCGCAACCTGAGTCTGGACGTGCACAGCGGGCAGGTGTATGGCTTCCTGGGGCCGAATGGCGCCGGCAAGACCACCACGATCCGGATGCTGCTCGACCTGATCCGCCCAACGCAGGGCAGCGCCTACGTCTACGGGCAGCACGTCCGGCGCGAGCACCAGGTCTTGCGGCGGGTGGGGGCGTTAGTCGAGGGCGCGACGTTCTACGGCTTTCTGTCGGCGCGCCGCAATCTGGAAGTGTTCGCCCGCACCGGCGATCGCTACGATCCGCGCCGCATCAATGCGCTGCTGGAACAGGTGGGGCTGGCCGGGCGGGCCGAGCAGCGCGTCAAGGGCTACTCGACCGGGATGAAGCAGCGCCTGGGGCTGGCGGCGGCACTGCTGCACGATCCCGACCTGCTGATTCTGGACGAGCCAACCAACGGCCTCGACCCGGAAGGGATGCACGAAATCCGCCTGTTCATCCGCCGGCTGGCCGACGAGCAGGGCAAGACGATCTTTCTCTCCAGCCACCTGCTGGGCGAGATCGAGCAGGTTTGCGACCGGGTGGCGATCATCAACATGGGCGAGATCGTGCGCGAAGGCGCGGTCGCCACGCTGCTCGAAGGCCAGGCACATCTGCGGGTCGAAGCCATGCCGCTGGAGCGGGCCGCCGAGGTGCTGCGCGCCCAGTGGCCGATCAGCACCAACGGCACCTGGCTGACGGTCCAGGCGCGGCGTGAAGAGATTCCGCAGGTTGTGCGGCGGCTGGTCGAGCAGGGAGTAGATGTGTATCAGGTCGCAACGCAGCGGCAGACGCTCGAAGAATACTTCCTGACGGTGGTTCAAGAGGCGGTGCGCCATGATTAACCTGTTCCGCGCCGAATGGATCAAGATCGCGGGCAACCGCTGGGTGGCGGGCTGCCTGATCTGGATTTTCCCACTGCTCGCCCTGGCGTTCATTGTCGTCTTTGGCCTGATCGTCGGCCTCTCCTCGACGGCGCGCGAGCAGTTCACCAACGAAACGTCGCTGTGGACCGAACAGGCCATCGGCGCGTGGGACTTTCCGAACAACCCGGTCGGGCGGCTCGTGCTGCTCAGCTTTACGGCGGTGGTCTTTGCCGGGGAATACCAGTGGAGCACGTGGAAGAATCTGCTTCCGCGCAACCGCCGCCCGGCGCTGATCCTGATCAAGTTTGTGACGCTGGGGCTGTTCGTGGTGGTGGCCTTCGTCCTGATGTCGATCGTGCTGGGCGTGGGGATGGGGGTGCTCTCGGCGCTGGTGGGCAAGCCCTATGGGCCGAAAGTGACCGGCGATGTGCTGGCCGATTTTGCCGGGGATTACACGCTCCAGGCGTCGCTGGCCTTCACTTCGACCATCATCGCCGGCGGCTATGCGGCGCTGGCGGCGATGCTCACCCGCTCGATCATCGGCGGCGTGCTGGCCGGGTTTGTGATCACGTTTATCGAGAACCTCTCAATTGTCGGGCTGGTGCTGATCGGCTATCTGCTCGATGTTCCGGATGTCGTTCACCTCTACCGCCTGACGCCCGGCTATAACCTGCTCAACGTCAGCTCCTGGATCAGCAACGATGCTGCCGGTACCTTCGAGGTGCAGGTCGGCGCTGCCGCAGACTACGTCTTCGCGGACTCGCTGACGTTTTCGGTGGCAGTGCTGGCGGTGTGGGTGATCGGCCTGATCACAGTGACGGTGCTGCTTTTCCGGCGGCAGGATATCACGTCGTAGTGGGTGGATAGACGATGGCGGAACGGATTTTTGACGAGAAGACCCTGCGCAAGCTCGACCGCCTGACGCTGATCGCCAACAAGGTGCGCGCCGGGGCGATCAAGGGGGAGCGGCGCTCGTCGCGGCGCGGGACCAGCATCGAGTTTGCCGACTACCGGAACTATGTGCGCGGCGACGATCTGCGCCGGCTGGACTGGAATATCTACGCGCGCTTGCAGCGCCCGTTTATCAAGCTGCTGGAAGACGAAGAGGACCTGGCCGTTCACCTGCTGCTCGACTCGTCGGCCAGCATGGACTGGCCCCGGTCGGGGCAGCGCGACCTGCACAAATACCTCTACGCGCGGCGCGTGCTGGCCGGGCTGGCGTATATCGCGTTGGGGGCGGGCGACCGGGTGACGGTGACGGCCCTGCGCCAGGACGGCGTCACGCGGTGGGGGCCGCTGCGCGGGCGCGGGCAGACGCTCAACCTGCTGGCGTGGCTCGAAAAGCTCTACACGCGCGGCACGCTCGATCTCAACCAGGCTTTGCGCGATTACGCCCTGCGCTCGACGCGGGCCGGGCTGGTCGTGGTGATCAGCGATCTGATGTCGCCGGATGGCTACCAGGACGGGCTGCGCGCGCTGCTGGGGCGGGGAAATGAGGTCGCGCTGCTGCAAGTGCTGGCCCCGGACGAAGTCGAGCCGGAGATTCTGGGCGATCTCAAGCTAATCGATGTCGAGACAGGTATCCCGCAGGATGTCACGGTCGATGCGGACATGCGCGAGCTGTACCGGCAGCGCTTCCAGGCGTGGCAGGCCGAGATCGGGGCGTACTGCGCCGGGCGCGGGATTCATTTCGCTCCGACCGAGACGAGCACGCCCTGGGAGCAGTTGATCCTCTCGGAGCTGCGCCGGACCGGCGTGGTGCATTGATGACTGCTGCGCTTCACCTGTCGTCCCGGCGCGTGCTGCTGGCCCTGGTTGCGCTGCTGATCATGGCCTTTGGGCTGCGCGTGTGGGACCTGGGCGAGGCGAGCGTCTGGCACGACGAGGCATGGTCGATCCGCAGCATCCGCGACCCGATTGGCGATCCCGACGACAACACACCGCCGCTGTATTACACCCTGCTGCATGTCTTGTGGCGGGGCGCGGGCGAAAGCCCGTTCGTGCTGCGCTATGGCTCCGTATTGCTGGACCTGATCACAATCGCGCTGGCGGCGGCCCTGGTGCGGCGCTGGGCGGGCTGGGAAGCGGCCTTGCTGGCGGCGAGTCTGCTGGGCGTATCGCCGCTGCTGTGGGCCTATGCACGCGAGATTCGGGCCTATGTGCTCGTGCCGCTGCTGGCGCTGGTTCTGCTGGGGCTGGCCGAGGCACTGCTCAGACCGCGCGCGCGCTTCCCCTGGCGGGTGTGGATCGCGCTGCTGGCGGCGGAAGTGGCCCTGCTCTGGACGCACAACCTGAGTGTGCCGGTGATCGCGTGGCTGAATCTGGTGGTGGGCGGCGTATGGCTGTGGGAGCGGCGCTGGCGCTGGCTGGCGATCTGGCTGGGCGGGCAGCTCGCGGCGCTGGCGGCCTATCTGCCCTGGCTGCTCGGACAATCGCCCAGCGGGACACCGCTGAACACCACGCCCGATCTATCGCCGGCGTTGGTGTGGCGCATCTGGCAGGGCTATTTCGCGCCGGTGCCGGAGCAGTTGGGGGCGGAGCGGGCGCTGGAGATCGGTAGCGCACTGTTCGGGCTGGCGGCGCTGGCAAGCGTGGCGGCGGCGGTGCTCTGGAAGTGGAACCGGCAGACCCGGCTGGTGCTGTCGCAGGCCGTCCTGCTGCCGCTGCTGGCGACGGTCGAACTGATCGCGGCGCAGATCGACTTTCACCCGCGCTATTACGTTGCGGGCGTCCCGGCGGCGCTGATGCTGATCGCGCTGGGGGCCACGAGTGTGCCTGCCGGGCTGGAACTGCGGCGGCTGGCGATTCCGGCGGTGCTGGCGCTGGCGTGGGGCGCGAGCGCGGCCAGCCTGACCGATCTGTTTGGCGAGAAGTATTCTCACGACGATTTCGAGGCGCTGGCGGCGTATTACGCCACGCTGCCCGCCGAGGCTGTGATCGTGATCCCGTATGGCTGGGAGCCTGCGCTCGAAGTCTATTATGCTGAGCGGCAGGGGATCGAGGCTGAGATCGTGGGCGTGACGCTGCACAGCGACGCCGATACCGCGATCGAGACGATCAACGCGGCGCTGGATCGGCGCAGCGGCCCGGTGTGGGTCGAGCTGCTGACGTGGTTCCAGCTTCCTGCCGATGTGCGCGGGATGTATCCCTGTCTGCTGGAAGCGTCGGGCCGCCCGGCGCGCGAGCCGGTGATCGTCAAGGGGATCGCCACGCAGCCCTATTGGGTCGAGCGCCCGCTGGAACTGGTGAGCGTTTCGGGCGTCAGCGCCGATTACGGGCCGGTCGATCTGACCGGGGCCGGGGTGTCGAGCGGGCGGGCGGTGTGCGCGCGCACGGCCTGGGAGCAGGCGCAGCCCGGCGAGGGTGATTGGCGTGTGGCGGGGCGGCTGCTGACGACCGATCCGCCCGGCTGGACGATTGCGCGCAGCGACTCCGACATCCGGCGCGACGATCAGGCCCCGACTTCAGCCTGGGAGCCGGGCGATCAGGGCGAAGCGTTCAGCCTGCTGCGTTTTCCGCCTGGCGCGCCGCCGGGTGAGTTTACCGTGCAGGTCGGCGTGTACAGTGAGATGGAGCCGAACGGACTCGACCGGCTGATCGAGGGGATCCCGGCGGGCAGGGCGCTCGCGCTGGCGCGCGTGGAGCCGGTGGGCACGAATGATCGCGTGGACTGCCGCGCGCCGTGCCAGTCCGTTTCCGAGCCGGTCGCGCCGCAGATCGCGCTGGTCGGGCACGATGCCCAGGGTGGGACGCTCAATCCCGGCCAGGAAGTGCGTATAACCCTGTATTGGCATCTGGAGCGCGACTGCTGCCAGGACGATCCCTGGACCGGCGCGACGCTGGCCCTGCGCGGCGAGAATTGGGAAGTTGAGCAGGCGGTCGAAGCCTATGCCGGGCACAGCCTGGACTGGCATGCGCTGGCCGTTCCGGTTGAGGCGGGCGGTGAGGCCGTGCTAACGCTCGAAACGGATGCAGGCGAGCCAATCACGCTGGCGGGATATACCATCGAGCAGACCGACCGGCTGTTCGCGCCCCCGGCGTTCGAGGTGCCGATGCAGGCCGAGTTTGGCGGGCTGGCCGTGCTGGAAGGCTTCAGCGTGGTACAGACGACCGTCTCACCGGACGAGACGCTGGGGCTGACGCTGGTCTGGCGGGCTACGCACACGCCGCCAACGTCCTACCGGGTGTTCACACACCTGCTCGATGAAAGCGGGCGCGTGATCGCGCAGCACGACGGTTACCCGGTCGGTGAAGCGCGCCCGACGACGGGCTGGGTGTCGGGCGAGTATCTTGTCGATCCGCACGCGCTGGCCTTCGAGATTCACGATTACCGGGGCCCGGCGCGGCTGGAGATCGGATTCTATCAGCCGGAAACCGGCGAGCGGGTGCGGCTCTCCAACGGGGCCGATCACCTGATTCTGCCGGTCGAGATTATGGTGCAGTAGCATGTTTGGTTCCTGGTCGAGTGTGTCACTGTTAGCCCCGGTGGCGCTGGCGCTGAGCGCGCTGGCGATCCCGATCATTTTGCTGTATATGCTGCGCCTGCGCCGCACCGAAACGCCGATTTCGAGCACGTTTCTGTGGCAGCAGTTGGTGCGCGACCGCGAGGCGAACGCACCCTGGCAGCGTTTGCGCTTTAGCTGGCTGCTGCTGCTCCAACTGCTGATTCTGGCGGCGCTGGTGCTGGCCCTGGCACGACCGTTCGCCGAGGTCGAGACGATCACCAGCGGGCGGATCGTGCTGCTGCTCGACGCGTCGGCCAGTATGCAGGCGACCGACGTGCAGCCGAGCCGGTTTGCCGCCGCGCGCGCGATCGGGCTGGACATGGTCGATACGCTCGGCCCGGACGACACGATGACCGTGATCCAGGTTAGCGATGTGCCCGAAGTGCTGGCCTCGGCCTCGCGCGACCGGCTGGTCCTGCGCAACGCGATCCGGTCCGCTCAGGCGGGCGACGTGAGCGCGGACTGGTCGGCGGCGATGACGCTCGCGGCAGCCGGGGCGGTCGGCGTGGAAGAACTGAATGTCGTGGTGGTGAGCGACGGCGGCCTGCCCAACGATCTGCCGCCGGTGCCGGGCGATGTGCGCTTCGTGCCGGTCGGCGACGAGGCGGATAACCTGGCGATCTCGGCCCTGGCGACTGCCGCCCTGCCGGGACGCCCGCCGCAGCTTTTCGCGCAGATCACCAATTACGGCGACGTCGACACCGATGTAATTCTTGATATCCGGCTGGACGAGAGCAGCGTGATCTTCCAGGCACAGCGCTACACCGTGCCCGCCCACAGCGCAGTTGATGTGTACGAGATCGAGCTGCCACAGGCGTTTGATTCGGTCACGGCCCGCCTGACGCTGCCAGGGAGCGCCGCCGGGCGCGATTATCTGCGCGCCGACGATGTGGCCTATGCCGTGCCGGATCGGTCCGGGGCGGGGCGCGTGCTGCTGGCGACGGATGGGAATATCTTCCTGCGGCAGATTTTACGCAGCCTGCGCGGGGTGGAACTGGTTGAGATCGAGACGGGGGAGCGCCTGCCGCAGCAGCCGTTCGACCTGTACGTATTCGACGGTTGGCTGCCCGATCCGCTGCCGGATGGCGATCTGCTGCTGGTCAATCCACCGGAGAGCACCGCTTTCTTCCAGCTTGGCGAAACGGTCCTGGCGCAGGGCACGATCAGCGCCAATCGCAGCGATCCGCGCACGCGCAACCTGGGCGCGTATACCAACACGATCAACCTGGACGAATACCGGCTGCTCAGCGGCGTGGAATGGGCGATCCGGCTGCTCAGCGTGGACGGGAATCCGCTGGTGGTGGCGGGCGAGTACGAGGGGCGGCAGGTCGCGGTTATGCCGTTCGACGCGCGCTATCCCAACACCGATCTGGTGCTGCAGCCGGGCTGGCCGATCCTGATGTCCGAGCTGGCGGGCTGGTTTTCGCCGCCGCGCGTGACGACGGTACGCGAGAGCCTGCCGCCCGGTGCGCCGGTCGTGGTGCGCTTCATCGAGGACGCCGACGAGATCGCGATCACACGGCCCGATGGCGAGGTCGCGGTGCTGCCGGCGCGCAGCAGCGAGGCGGTCTTTGTGGACACACTCCAGCCGGGGCTGTATGATGTGGCCCTGCGCCGTGCCGGTGATACGATCAAGCTGGAGCAGTTTGCCGTCAACCTGTTCGACGCCGGTGAGAGCCGGCTCGCGCCGGTGGAGAGCGTCACGATCGGCACGGAGACGGTTACACGCAATGTC
Source organism: Chloroflexota bacterium (assembly GCA_012729765.1). Lineage (GTDB taxonomy): Bacteria > Chloroflexota > Anaerolineae > Aggregatilineales > Aggregatilineaceae > JAAYCM01. The sequence continues at coordinate 7,502 of JAAYCM010000031.1, forward strand.
CGTGAAGAGACGGGCCGGCGCGAGTTGTGGCCCTGGGTCGCGGGGGCTGGACTGCTGGTGCTGCTGATCGAGTGGTGGGTCTATCACCGCTCGCTCCAACGGCTGCCGCGCCTGACGTTGGGCGGTCTGTCCGGCGACCGGCGTGAAAGCCGGCTGCGCAGCCTGTTAGGCCGCCGGGGCCGGGGGCGCAGGCCCGCACCCTTTCGAACGCGGTGAGATGGGGATGAATTGAGGCGAACGTCGTGATAAGTTTTACCAATCCCAGCGCGCTGCTGCTGTTTTTGCTGCTCCCCCTGGTGGTGGTGATCGGGTGGCCGCGCCTGGCCTACCGCCGCCGCCGCGACACGCTCAGCCTGATCGTGCGGCTGGCGCTCGTCTTGCTGCTGATCCTGGGCCTGGCCGGGATTCAGGTTCAGCACAACGCCGACCGGCTGGCGGTTGTCTTTCTGCTGGACGTTTCCGACAGTATCTCGCCCGCGATGCAGGGCACAGCGCTGGAATTCGTGCGCGCGTCCACCGAGCACATGACCGAGCAGGATCAGGCGGCGGTGATCGTCTTTGGGGCGGATGCGCTGGTCGAGACGCCGATGACCGGGCGGCTGGAGTTGGCCCAGCTTGGCTCCGATCCGGTCCGGCTCAATACCGATCTGGCCGAGGCGATGCGCCTGGGGCTGGCGCTCTTTCCGGCGGATACCGCCAAACGGATGGTGATTCTCAGCGACGGCAAGCAGACGACCGGCGACGCCGAGGAAGTCGCGCGGCTGGCGGCGGCGACCAATGTCCAGGTGGAGTATGTGCCGCTGATCGGTGATATGCCGGAAGCGCAGATCGCCGGGCCGGAGATTCTGGTCACGGATGTGCAGGTCCCAACCACCGTCAGCGAGGGCGAGACGTTTGACCTGACGGTGACGATCGAGAGCAACCGGCGCAACAGCCAGGCCGAAGTGCGCGTGCTGTCGTCCGGGCAGATCATCCACCGGCAGGAAGTCGAATTACAGCAGGGCCGCAACACGTTTGTCTTTTCCGACATCATCGTTCCGGCGGCGGGATTTGTCGATTTCCGCGTGGTAGTCGAGCCGCGCAGCGCGGATAATTTCTTCCAGAACAACGAACTGTCGGCCTTTTCGGAAGTAACCGGGCCGCCGCGCGTGCTGCTGGTGAGCAGTGACGAGCGCGAGATCGAATCGCTGCGCACGGCGCTGGAACAGACCGGCCTGCAGGTCGAGACGCAAGGCCCGCGCGATCTGCCGCTGGGGCTGGCCCCGCTCAGCAGCTATGACAGCATCGTCCTGGCGAACATCCCCGCGACCGAGTTGTCCGACGAGCGCATGGCGTTTCTGCAAGCCTACGTGCGCGATCTGGGCGGCGGGCTGGTCGTGATCGGTGGGCCGGCCAGCTTTGGGGTGGGCGGCTATTTCGACACGCCGCTGGAAGAAACTCTGCCGGTCGAGATGCGCCTGCGCGATCAGGAGCGCGTGCCGCAGCTTACGATGCTGTTCGTGCTCGACCGCTCCGGCAGTATGGAAGTCGCCGGGCCGAGCGGCGTCTCGAACCTGGAACTGGCGAAGGAAGCCGTGATCCGCTCGTTCAACCTGCTGAACGACGACGACCGGGTGGGTGTGCTCTCGTTCGACATCAGCGCCTATTATGTGCTTGAGATTCAGGACGTGGGCGACGAGTTCAACCGCGAGCGGATGCGCCTGCAGGTCGGATCGCTGCGGCCCGGCGGCGGGACGAACATCCGGCAGGCGGTGCTCTCGGCTGATACCGTGCTGCGCGACGATCCGTCCCAGCTCAGGCACATCATCCTGCTGACGGACGGCGGCTCCGATCCCAGCGGGATCGTGTCCGCTGTTGATCGCATGTACCAGAATTACGGCGTCACCACGTCGGTGGTGGCGATTGGCGCGGAGTATGCGCCCTGGCTGGAAAACGTCGCGGCAGCGGGGGCGGGGAAGTTTCATCTGGCTTTCGACGTTTCGACCATTCCGGCCATTTTCACGGCAGAGACGCTGTTGGCGACGCGCTCCTATATCATGGAAGAGGAGCTTTATCCACTGCTCGTCGCCCGCCACCCGATCACGAGCGGGCTGGACAGCGTCCCCGCGCTGCAAGGCTATGTCGCCACGACCGCTAAAGACACGGCGACGGTGATCCTGCGCGCGCCGGACGAAGCCGACCCGATTTTGGCGACATGGCAGTACGGCCTGGGGCGGGCGGTGGCCTTCACCTCAGACGCATCCTCGCGCTGGGCCGCAAACTGGATCGACTGGCCGGGCTATGCCGACTTCTGGAGCCAGGCCGTGCGCTGGTCGATCACGGAGGGGGCGAGCAGCAACCTGGAAGTGAGCGTCATGCAGCGCGGCGAGCAGACCGTGCTGGTGGCCGACGCGCGCGACAACCAGGGCAACTATCTCAACGGCTTGCAGCTTGAGGCGTCGGTTATCAATACCCAACTGGATTCGGTCAATCTGACGCTCCAGCAGACCGCGCCGGGGCGCTATGAGGCGGTTTTCGCGCCGGAGCGCGAAGGCTCGTACTTCATCACGGTGGCGGGCAGTCCGCCCGAAGGCACAGAAGGCTTCGTGCCGCAGCGGTTGGTGCAGACGACCGGCTGGGTGCTCAGCTACTCGGCGGAATACCGGGTGGATGTCAGCGGCACGGCTGAGAATGAGCCGGTGACGCTGCTGCGCCGTATCGCGGATGTGACCGGCGGCGGTGTGCTGACTGACCAACCGGAGCGCGTCTTTCTGCATAACCTGGATCAGGAGCAGGCCGCACGGCCCCTGTGGCCCTATTTCGTGCTGGCGGCGCTGCTGCTGCTCCCGTTCGATGTCGCGGTGCGGCGGCTGGTACTCACATCGCGCGAGGTTAACCGCGTGCGGGATGCCGTCTCACGGCGCGCCCGCGAACCGGCCTACGCGTCGCCCGCAACATCGGGCCGCATGAATCGCCTGCTGGATGCGAAGGGCCGTGCCCGCAGCACGGCGCCGACTGTCTCAGACGAGGAGCGCCCGCCCGCGCCGCCGGCCCAACCCGCCCGGCCCACCACTGCCCGCCCGGCTGCGCCGCGTGTGCCGCCCCCACCGAGTGCGGTCCAACACCAGCCGCCATCCGAACCAAACGCTTCGCTGGCATCGCGCCTGCTGGAGCGCCGCCGCGCCCCGGACGATCAGGACAAGTCGTAGCCGGATGAATGTTATGAAGCGTCATGCACGGGGCCGTGCGGCCCTGTTGGCCGCCGCCGTCATCCCCTGGCTGCTGCTCGGCTGCACGCTGACGCGCTTCCCCGGCGGAGTCGCACCCACGCCCACACCCACCCTCGCGCCGGTGATCGAAGCCTCGCCGGAGCCGGAGAGCGGCTGGCAGATCATCGCGCCGGGAGTCGAGCGCCGGGCTGCGCTGATCACTCCGGAAGGCGGGGGGCGCTTCCGCGCCGTGATGGTGCGTTTGCAGCCGGCGCTGGTTAGCTTCCGCGTGCACTACACAGCCGGCGAAGGGCGCTCAATCGAAGCCTGGCAGGATCGCCTGCCCGGTGCGCTGGCCGTCTTCAACGCCGGATTCTTTGACGAATCTCGCCACGCGCTCGGCCTGCTGGTTAGCGATGGACAGGTCTACGGCCAGTCGTTCTGGGGCTTCGGCGGGATGTTCCAGGTCAGCACGGGGCAGGTGCGCGTCCGGTCGCTGGTGAGCGAGCCCTATCAGGGCGAGTGGCTGGATCAGGCTGCGCAGGCCTTCCCGATGCTGATCGAAGGGGGGCAGCTGGCCCCGCAGGGCGAAGGCTTCGACCGGCGCTCGCGCCGCACCGTGATCGGGCAGGACGGCAGCGGGCGCGTGATCGTGATCGCCGTACCAAACAGTACAGCTTCATTTGCCGAGATACAGGATTGGTTGTATCACAGTGACCTGAATTTAAGCACGGCGTTCGCGCTGGATGGCGGTCGCTCGACCGGGCTGTCGCTGCGCACGCCTGCTGGCGACGAAGCGTATTCCGCTCTCGATCAGCTTCCGAGCGTGATCGCCGTGTATCCCCGCTAACGCACGAGGTTGAGTGTCGATGTCTCAGACAGCCGAACGTATCCTTACTTTTATCCTGACGCCGGACGGGTTGGAGCCGACGCCCTATCAGGTCAGCTCGCTGCCCGAAGCCGTGCCCCACGAGCCACAGGGAGTCTACACTGTCGCGCGCACCTTTCACGGTCACTGCGCGCTGCTGTTCGATGCCCACCTGGACCGGCTCGAGGAATCGGCGCGGTTGACCGGCATTCCGCTCGTGCTCGACCGTGCCTGGCTGCGCGCCGGGCTGCGGGAGCTGCTGGCCCGCGCTGGTTATCCCGACACCAAATTCCGCATCACCATCCCACACGATGCCCCGGATCATCTCTATCTGGCGCTGGAGCCGTATCACCCGGTCCCGGAAAGCATCCAGCAGCAGGGGGCACGCGTCATTACCGTGCCGATGGTGCGCGAGAATCCGGTCGCCAAGACGACGGAATGGATGACCACGCGCCGCCCGGCTTACGAGCGGCTGCCCGCCGACGCCTACGAGGGCATCCTGGTTAACGAGGACGGCTGGTTGCTCGAAGGCTTCTCGTGCAATTTCTACGGTGTGCTGGATGGCGTACTGCGCACGGCGGGCGACGGAGTGCTGGCCGGGATCACGCGCAAGGCTGTCTTGGGGATCGCGCCGGAATATGTGCCGGTCGAGCGGCACGCGCTTCACCAGCGCGACGTGCCGCGTTTGAGCGAGGCGTTTCTGACCAGCAGCGGGCGCGGCGTTGTGCCGATCACGGTGATCGATGGCCAGCCGGTGGCGGATGGATCCGTCGGGGCATTAGCCGCCGCGATCCGGGCGCGCTATGAGGAGTGGGCTGAAGCCAACATGGAGCCGATTTAGCCCATCACGGCGGACGCCCACGCTAAGGTGGGCATCCGGTGGTGTAGCGGTTCATCGTCTGCGCTCCGCTGGTTTGATGCTTTCATCGTAGCACACAGCGGGCGCGCGGGGAGTCCTAAAAAGCGGGGGGCTGGATTTCGGCGCTGTCGTCGCCGTGCAGCAGGCTCAAGACATCACGCTCGCGCTCCCAGAGGGGCATACTTTTCAGGCGGCGGTGCAGCGCTTCGAGGCGCGGGTAATTGTCGCCGTATTCGTCGGCCCATTCCTGGGCAAAATCGCCCTTGCGGATCGAGTCCAGGATCAATTCCATCTGCCGGTTGAGCTTGACATCCTTGAAGCGCTCGATGCGCGACAGCAGCCCATACTGCGCAGTCAGGGAATGCAGCTTGAGGCTGGGCAGCAGACCCGTCTCGGACCAGCGCGAGATGACGTAGCCCAGCTCGCCGGAGAGATAGAGACTGAGGAAGATCGCTTCGGGCGGGAAGCCCTCGCGGTTGAGCACCTCGATCGCGCCGGTGAGCAGGCTGTAGATTCCGGCCAGGAGCGCCTGCTGCGCGAACAGGTCCAGCTCGGCTTCCTGACGAAAGGTCATTTCCAATGCGCCGCGATGCAGCGCCCCCAGCGCCTTCGCCAGCGCCAGGACACGCCCCCACGCCTCGCCCGAAGCATCCTGAGACACGCCGACGAAGCTCGGAAAGCCCGTGCCGGTAACATACCCTTCGCGCACGCCCTGGCCGACGCTCTGCGGCGCGACCAGCACCACATCGACGAACGGCGGCGGCTCGATGAATCCGAACGCGATCGTGTAGCCGGAAGCAAAGACCAGCGTGTCGTTCTGCCTGAGGCCCGGCGCGATCTCGCTCAGATAGACCTGGCCCGCGATCTCGTCGGGCAGCATCATCAGGATCAGATCGGAGCGCGCCGCCGCCTGGGCAATAGATGTCACTTCGAAACCATCGTGATATGCTTGGACTGCAAAGGAATCGCTCTGGTTGCCGATCAGCACCGGAAAGGCGCTGTCGCGCAGGTTGAGGGCCAGCGGTCGGCCCATGTTGCCGTAGCCGATCACGGCGATCTGTTTGTCCGTCAGCAGCCCTAGATTGGCGTCCGTATCGCGGTATACTACAGCCATCAGCCGTCGTCCTTATTGATTAGTATGAGAGGCGGTGCGAAGACCGAGCAGGATCATCTTGGTCCCGGCATTCTACCCTCTTTCTGACCGTTGTGCCTAGCCCAGCCGGGGGCGGCCAGCGGTGCAACCCACAGCCCGATTTCTGCGTATAGCAGGGTGTAGGGGCTAAAACAAACAGTTCGACCAGGTAGGGTAAACATTGTGAGCGAAGATACTGATGCCCTGTGGGTGCAGCAAACGCTCGCGGGCGATCAGCATGCCTTTGGTGAGTTGGTGCTGCGCTATGAGCGCGACGTCTTCAACCTGGCCTATCGCATGCTGAACGACCGGGGAGAGGCAGAGGACGCGGCGCAAGAAGCGTTTCTGCGCGCCTATGCCAATTTAGAGCGCTATGACCCCTCGCGATCGTTTAAAACCTGGGTGCTGTCGATCACGTCCAATCACTGCATTGATCGGATCCGTCGCCGGCGTCTGACCTGGTTGTCGCTGGAAGAGCCGCTGCCGCCGCATCCGGCCCTGACCAGCGATACGCCCAGTCCTGAAGAGGCTACTGTCGCGCACGAGCGTGAAGTCTTCGTGCAAGGCTTGCTGGACGAGCTTTCGCCGGACTACCGTCTGGTCGTGGTTTTGCGTTATTGGTATGACTTATCGTATGCAGAGATTGCCGAGATGCTTGACACAACGGAGAGTGCCATCAAGAGTCGCCTGTTTCGAGCGCGGCAGGCACTCGCTGACCAGCTTGAGTCTCAGTCCATACCGGCTTTCGATCCTGCACTGGAAGGTTCCTGATGGTGGATGATCGTTCGAAGTTCGAACAGAGTATGAACAGCGCGCTCGACCACGAGCTTTCGGAAGAGGAGCTGCACGCGCTTCAAGAACAGGTCGAAGAGTCGCCGGCGGCGGCGGATAACTGGAAGCGTCTGCGGCAGGTGGATGCCCTGCTGCGCAGCCTGCCGCTGGCCGTCCCGGCGGACAGCCTGGCCGGGAAGGTGATGGCAGCCATCGCGGCGCAGCAGATCGCGGAGCTGGCGCGGCGGCGGCATGGGCTGGGGCTGGCCCTTGGATTGGTGGCGGCGGCGCTGTTGACAGTGCCGCTGCTTTCAGCTCTGGTGCTGCTGCTGGTCAGTACGATCACCAATCCCGGCACAATCGCCGCTATTCTGCAAGGCGCGGCGGCGGTGACGAGCTATGTGGTGGACCTTGTAGCCGATCTGGGCCGGCAGCTTCGCTCGCTCGCCTCAGACACGCCGGCCCTACTGGCGCTGTTGACGGCAGTGATCCCGATGAGCATGTTGTGGGGCTGGCTGGTCTGGTACCTGCTCGGCGGCTCCCGGCTGGCCGGTGACAAAGACGTTCTGTAGAAGCGAGAGACACGGATGGGACTTGTCAAACGATCCCCCTGGCGCTGGCTGATCCCGCTTGGTGTGCTGGCGATGTCCGTGCTGGCCTCGCTGGCCTGCCTCGCCAGCAGTCGCGAACTGGGCGGATTCAATGTGCGCGAATCGTTCACACTCAACCCTGGCGAGCGGCGCGACGGCGATAAGGTGATTGTCGCCAACAGCATCAACCTGATGCCCGGCAGCCAGGTGGACGGCAGTGCCACCCTGATCGGCAACCAGGTCGCGCTCGATGCCACTGTCAGCAGCGACGCGGTTGTGATCGCCAAGAATCTTGATCTTGGCGGCGCGGCCAACGTAGCTGGCGATCTGGTGCTGTGCGTGGATAACCTCAACCAGAATGCCGGGGCGCGGATCGGCGGTGAGGTTCGCTACGAGTGCAACGAAAGCGGGAAGACAAGCGTCGCTAAGGTGGCGGAAAACGGACTGGGTGGTTGGCAGGACAGCTTCAGCGTTCGCCTGGGGAGTCTGATTGTCGGCGCACTGTTCTTTGGCGGACTGTCCGCGCTGGCCGTTGCGATCCTGCCCCGTCACCTGATCTATGTGTCGCGCTCGATCCGGCACTCGCCGGCGGTGACCGGCGGGGTGGGCTGCCTGACAATTCTGGTTGCGATCGGGTTGTCAATCGTGTATGTGCTCTCGCTGCTGTTGGTGCTGCCGCTGGCGCTGCTGCCGTTCGTAATGGTTGCGTGGCTGGTGTTGGGCCTGGCGAGCCTGTTCGGATGGCTGGCGCTGGCCGAGCCAACCGGACGGCTGCTCTTTCGCGTGCTGAATCTGGATGCCCAGCCGCCCTTGATCACGGCGGCAATCGGCGGGGTGACGCTGGCGCTGCTGGTCCGTATCTGGACCCTGTTCTGGATGACCGGGTGGATCACCATGTTGGCGACCGTGATCCTCGGCTCGATCGGGCTGGGCGCGGTGGTGCTGACCCGCCTCGGCACGCAGCCCTATCCCCAGAAGGCCAAGACCGGCGCGGCCTGATCGCCCGGCTCAATCGACTCTGTATTCGACAGCAGGTGACCGATCCGTCACTTGCTTTTCTTGTGTACCGGCTCAGGACTACTCGTAGCTTGCCAGCATCCCCAGCAGCACGGCGTGGGTAAAGCTGTGGATCTGCCGCTGCAAGTCGGCCCAGCCGGGAACCACGCGCCCGGCATTGGCCTCTGCAAGCTGTACGAGCGCTTCGAGGAGAAAGCTGCTGAAGTAGAGGTAGCCTTCGACCGCCTGTATCAGGGAAAGCTTCTGGCCCTTGAGCAGCCGGCCATATGCTTCGCCGATTTCGTGTGCGGCTTGCAGGCCGGTATCGGGCGTGGTGCTGGTCAGGTGATTGATCAAAATGTCCATCAGTTCCAGACCGAGACGGCGCATGGTGTCGCGTGCTTCGGCGCTCAGCCGGTTGTACCATCCCAGGCTGTCAAGCGGCTGCCGATCGGCGATTGCCAGGCGTGTCCGGCCCAGGGCGCTCTGCACGACAAGCTGCGCTTCGGTGGGCTGAACCAGCCGGTGACTGGCGAGCCAGCGCTTGAGATCGGTTCTGTGGAAACGTCGATGTCCGCCAGCCGTGCGCCGAAAGGGCAGCTCGCCTTTTTCGGCCCAGTTGCGGATGGTAGCAGGGTGTACTCCGATCAGACGGGCGGCTTCGCCCAGGCTAACCCACTCCGATGTTTGCTCCATGCGTGCACTGGCTCCTATCGCGGCTAGAGGTTTTCTGATTGTAACAAAACTGAGGCTGAAACCGTTACCGTTCGGGGTAGCAAAACAGGTCTGTTTCGCCCGCCTGGTTTTCAGAGGGTGTCCACCGGATCGACATCGACCACCCAGTTTCCCGCCAGGTCGATTTCGGACAGGATCGCAGTCGGATCGGGGCTGCGGATGATCAGATGCCAGCGGTAGTAGTTATTGCGCCGGGTGAAGAAGCAGGGTGTCGGGCCGATGATCTCCGTCGCGTTGAACCGGCCTCCGGCCATGCGCGCCGTGAGCAGCGTGTGGGCGCGCCGGGCGTCACTTTCGGCTTCGGCGGGCGTTAGCCCCTGAAAGAGCAGCCGCGCCAGCCGCCGGTAAGGGGGGAAGAACTGTTCGCGCCGGTAGGCGATCTCCTGCATATAGAAGGTTTCGTAATCGTGGCCTGCCGCCGAGTGGATGGCGTAGTGTTCGGGCAGGTAACTTTGCAGGATAACACGTCCACCTAGCACGCTGCGTCCGGCACGGCCTGCTACCTGCGTGAGAAGCTGGAACGTCCGCTCGCCAGCGCGAAAGTCCGGCAGGCCGAGGGCCGTGTCGGCGGCGACGATCCCCACCAGCGTGACATGGGGCAGGTCGAGGCCCTTGGCGATCATCTGCGTGCCGATCAGGATGTTCGTCTGGCGCTCGCTGAAACTGCGCAGGATGACCTCATGCGCCTCGCGCCCGGTGGCAGTGTCGCGGTCCCAGCGGATCGTGCGTGCCGCCGGAAATTCGCGCTGCACGGCTGCCTCGATCAATTCCGTGCCCTGGCCGAAGTGCCTGATCCGGTCGCTGCCACAGTCGGGACAGATATGGATATGCGCCCGGCTGTAGCCGCAGTAGTGGCACATCAACGCCTCGCGCGGGCCGTGATAGGTGAGCGGTGTGCTGCAGCGCGGGCAGGTGGCGATATAGCCGCAGTTCCGGCACATGATGAACGTGGCGGTCCCGCGCCGGTTGAGGAATACAATCGCCTGCTCGCCGCGCGCCAATACCTCGTTCAGCCCGGCGCGCATGGCGCGACTGAAGATGCTGCGGTTGCCCTCGCGCAGTTCCTGGCGCATATCCACCACCTGCACCGGCGGGAGTTCGGCGCTCACAGCGTCGGATGCGTCGGTGGGGTGATAGCGTGCGGTGGGCGCGTTCAGGCGGCGGGTCTGCTCCGCGATGCGCTCGCGGTGCGCGATCACACGGTCGGGCAGGCGCAGCAGCCGGTAGACTCCCTGCCGGGCGCGGTGATAGGTCACAATATCGGGTGTGGCGCTGCCAAGCAGAACCGTGCCGCGCGTGATGTGCATCATCTGGATCGCCGCCTCGCGCGCGTGATAATAGGGCGGCAGGATCGGCGGGGCCTGCTTATAGCTGTCGTCGTGCTCTTCGTCCAGGATCACCAGGCCGACATCGGGCAGGGGGGTAAACAGCGCCGAGCGCGCCCCGACGACGACGTGTATCTCGCCGGACCGCGCGCGCCGCCACGTGTCATAACGCTCACCGGGCGTCAGACCGCTGTGCACCAGTGATACACGACCGGGGAAGCGGGCGGCAAAGCGTCGGACGGTCTGCGGCGTGAGCGAAATCTCCGGCACGAGCACGATCGCCTGCCGCCCCTGGGCCAGGGCTCGCTCGACCGCACGCAGGTAGATTTCCGTTTTGCCGGAGCCGGTCACGCCGTGTAACAGAAACACGCCCGACTGCTCAGGCGAGGGCGAGACGTCGCTCCAATGCGTGGCGTCCATATACTGGCGGATCTCGTCCCAGGCTTCGGCCTGCTGCGTGGTCAGGGGCGGGGCCAGCGTCGGCACAAACTCACGATCAACCAGGGGATCGCGCCAGCTTTCGGCCTCGCCCAGCACGACCAGCCCATCGTCGGCCAGGCGCTCCAGACTGGCGAGATCGGTGCCGGTCCGGTCCCGGATTTTGCTCACATCGACGGCTTCGTTGGGCGTCTCGGCCAGCAGCTCCAAGATACTGAGGAAGGGCTGACCGCCGCGCAGCTCGATAATCCGCCGCTGGGCTTCAGCCGGCTTGAGCAGCAGCTCGACCATCGGCGGCTCAGTCCAGCGGCTGATCGTTCCCGCAGCTTCCAGAGTCCGCAGCGCGGATGTTTCTAACTCGGATTGTGGCAGCGGATACCCGGCGGCGAGCAACGCTTCCAGGGCGGCTTTCTGCGCCGGGGAGCGATCGTAGCTGCCATCCGCCAGATGTGCGGCGATCTCATCCGGGCCGATGGCAAGCTCCACCCAGGTCTGTTTCGGCTCGATCCACACGTCGCCGCTTTCGGCCAGCGCCCGGACCGGGCTTTCACTACAGCCCACCGCCATACAGGTCGCGCCCAGGCTCAGCCGATGTGAGCGCGTTGCCAGCAGCACCTCGATTACATTCGCCCGGCGAGATTCGCGGCCCAGGCGCGGCGCGACACTGGGGATGCGCTCCGGGGGAATGGCAAGCTGGGCGGTGCGGACGATCTTCGGTCCGATGTTGGGCGACTCGAGGACCGGCTCGTTTGCCACGATCCCGCGTCGGACCAGTCCGGCTATCGAGCCTTGCCAGCGTGTGCGCGGCAGAGCATGGGCGAGCTGCCGCCCGCGCAGTGGGCCGCGCCGCTGCAGCAGACTCACGATGCGCTGCTGAAGCTTCGACAGCCCATCCGGGTCTTCGGTGACGAGCGTATACAGCATGTCGCCGCGCTTGGCGAGGCCGGGCGGCAGCATCAGCCCCAGGCATTGGCCGATGGGAGTCAGCGTTTTCTCCGCCAGCCAGCGGGCGAGGGCGATCTGGGCGAGCGTAACCACCGGCAGGGGGTCCAGCCGGGCAAGAATCGGCTTGGTCTTGGGGATGGGCGCGGTTTCTTGCATAGCCAACACGATCCCGGACGTGTGCGCCGTTCCAAAACCGATCTTGACCAGGTGCCCCGGCGCGATCTTGCCGGCCAGCTCCGGCGGAACGTGGTAGGTGAAGGTGCCGGTAACGCGGCGGTTGATGGCGACTTCGGCGTACATGCGTGGTGATGCCGTCCTTTTAGGCGCTGGCGCAGCGGCAGAACACCGCCGCGCCGTAGCCGACGACCCGGTCGTATTCGTGCGTCACATCGCCAGAGGTGGCATATTCCACGATGTGGGCCGAGTTCGCGCCCAGCGCGCGCGCGGCGATCATCACAGCAGCCAGCGCGCCACGCCCGCAGGCAAAGCCCTGCCCCTCTTCCTCGATCTGCACGACGCGGGCCGGATCAAACGCGGCGACCGCATCCAGCAGCGCGTGATCCAGGCGGTTGGCGACCGGCTGCGAATAGAAGTGCGAGAGGTCCGAGCTGGCGACCAGCAGCGCGTTTTTGCCGTCCAGCTCTGCAGCCAGGGCCAGCCCCAGCCGCTCCGCCAGCGCGTAGGACTGGTCGATCAGCGCCAGCGGGAGCAGATCGAACGTGCCCAGCACGTGCTGCAGGAAGGGCAGCTCGATCTCCAGCGAATGTTCAGGATCGTGCCGGACCGCGTGAATGGGCACGCGCGCGCCGAGCGCCGCCAGCAGATCGTGATCGACGCGCACGCGGCCCAGGGGCGTCTCATAGGCGTCGTGGGCCGTCGTGACGATGGCGGCGGGATAGGGATGGTGTGAAGGGCCGACCAGGGCGACTACATCCACGCTCCGGCCCTGCACCAGCTTGAAGGCGTGCGCCGCGACCGGCCCGGAATAGCGATAACCGGCATGCGGCACCAGCAGGCCCATGATCGGGTCGGAGATCGGGGCAACTTCGGCCTGGACGAGCAGATCGTCGATCAGCCCGGTTAGCTGTGCCGGCGTGCCCGGATACCAGCGACCGGCAATCGGCGAGGGCCGGATGTCCTGAAGAGGTGGAGTTTGAGTCATGACTGGCCGCCTGTTGGAACATACGTCCGATACCATATTTTAACATGTCGCGCCCCGGCCCGAAAGGTTTCTGCCGCGTGCGCCGCGCTATAATCAACGGTAAATCCTTCAATCAAGGCTGGTGCCGGGGAATCCGATTGATGCCCGATTTCGCGCCCAATCCCGAAGCTTACCCACGTCTGCGCCTCGCGTTCGAGCGGTGGCGGGGCGAGCGCCAGTTTCGCCTGGCGTGGCCCTGGGTGCTGCTGAGCGCGGCACTGCTCGCGCTGTTTATCGTGCTGGCGCTGCCGTACATTCTGCCGCTCGGCGGGCCGGAAACGATCGATCCGGCGGACCTGGCCGATCCCGATGGGGCGTTTATTGAGGTCGAGGGTGCGCGCCTCTACTATACCCACACGCCGGGGCCGGGCGCGGCGGTGGTGCTGACTCACGGGGTGGGCGGCTCGACGGTAAGCTGGCAGTCAACAGTCCCGGCCCTGAGCACCGCTGGGTATGATGTGTACGCCGTCGATCTGCCCGGCTTTGGCCTGAGCGACAAGGGCTGGGATGCCGATTATAGCCTGGAGACGCAGGCGGCGCGGGTGATCGGCTGGCTGGACGCGCTCGGCGTCGGACAGGCGCACATCGTCGGGCACTCGATGGGCGGGCAGGTGGCGGCCTATCTCGCGCTGGCCCATCCCGACCGTGTGGCGAGCCTGACATTGGTCGCGGGGGCCGTGCTGGGCGAGCACGGATGGTCCGTGCCTGGCTGGGCGTTGGACCTGCCATTTGCCCGGCGCTGGGCACGGATCGGGCTGCGACGTGTTGTGCCGGAGATGTTTGAGGACCTGCTGCGCGACGCGACCTACGACGATGACGTGATCACGCCCGCGCTGCTCGATGCCTACCGGCGTCCCCTGCACACGCCGGAGTGGGACCTGGGTCTGCTCGGCATCGTGCGTGACAGCGGCCAGAATGATCTGCCCGCGCCGGTGAGCGCCATTCGCGCGCCGACGCTGCTGCTGTGGGGCGCGCACGATACGTGGGTGAGTCCCGCCGATGGCGTGCAGCTTGAGCGCCTGATTCCCGGTGCGCGGCGCATCACGTTTGAGGGCGCGGGGCATCTGCCGATGCACGAAGCGCCCGACGCCTTCAACACGGCGCTGCTCGACTTTCTGGATGGGGCGGGATAAAAGCAAAAGCCGGACGCAGCAGATACGCCCGGCTGTGGAGATAAATCAAGCTGGTGCCCGGCTTAGGCTTAGCTGTTGATGCGCGCCAGAATGTCGCTCTCGTCCATCAACAGATAGGTCTTGCCCTCGTACTTCAACTCGGTCCCGGTGTACTTGGGGAACAGTACGCGGTCGCCCACCTTGAGATCGGTGGTCATTTCTTCCGAATCGCCCACCGCCTCAACCGTGCCCTGCTGCGGCTTTTCCTTGGCGGTTTCCGGCAGCAGCACACCACCCGCCGTCTGCGATTCACCTTCGATGGGCAGAATCAGGACGCGGGCGCCCAACGGTTCGATTTTTGTCATACCAGCCATTGAATGTCTCTCCTTACGCGTTGTGTGATGATGCCAGCCCGAAGGCCCGTTTCTGTTGGGACGGGCCTGGGCAGAGTCAACAGCTTACTGTTTAGACGGCAGTGCCGCTGCTTCCTGGAGCTTGGCGAGCAGCATAGGCTCCGGCACCGCGCCTTCGACAAAGATATCCTCGTTGATGACGGTACGCGGAACGCCCATCACCTGATAGCGCTGCCCCAGGTGCGGGAACTCCGTCACCTCGACCATATCGGCGGTCACTTTGTCGGACACGTAGGCAAGGTGGTGGGCCAGGACGACGGCGCGCGGGCAGTAGGGGCAGGTCGGTGTGACGAAGACCTGCAAATGCAGCGGCTGCTCCAGGCTGTCGAGAAAGTCCTGCGTTTCCTGGTCGAGTTCGAACGATCCGCCGCCGACCAGCAGCAGTGCTTCCAGCAGCGAGGTGAACTCGTAGCCCGCCGGGATGCCATAGAACCGGATGCCGTAGTCCTGCTCGTTCTCACCGAGAATCACCATCGCCGGTATTTTGTCGATATTGTGTGCGGCGGCCAGCTCGGCGTCTTGGACGAAGTCGCGCACATCGAGCGTAACCAGGTCAGATAGCTCGGCTACTTCTTCCGCAATCTGCCGTGTTTCCGTGCAGTAGGTACATTCAAATTCCTGGGTGAACAGACGCAGCGTTACCGGAGACTTCACGCTGGTCAGCAACTCGCGCACCTGATCCTGGGTTTCCTGGTCCATCAATGCCATGAGAGGTCAGTCCTTGTATCTCTTATTGGACACTTACGACGCATATACCCGGTTAGATGCAGCGGTGGTGCTTCGGTTGCGTTCACTCTGAGTCATCATACCGTGAAACAAGGGGGCTTTCTAACAGAAATTCGTTAGAGCTTAGCGGGGGGAACGCGGTTGGGTATAATCAGGTGGTACGTGGTTTCACAACTTTCTGACCAAACTAAAGGAAGATAATGCCAAGGTCAACCGTTACCTGGGTGCAGAAGCTCCAGTTTGTTGGGACCGACAGCGGCAAACACTCGGTCGTGCTCTCTAAGGGCGACGAGGAAAATGGCACCGGTATGAAGCCCAGCGACCTGCTGCTGATCTCGCTGGCAAGCTGCAGTGCGGTCGATGTCGTCAATATCCTGCAGAAGAAACGTAAGCAGCTTATGCACCTGGAGATCGAAGTCGAGGCCGAGCAGCGGCCTGATCCACCCTGGGCCTATACCCATATCCACTTGCACTATATCTTCACCGGGCAGAACATCTCGGCGCGTGACGCGCACCGGGCGATCCAACTCTCGCACGAGCGCTACTGCTCGGTGTCGGCCACGCTGCGCGGCACTGTCGAGCTGACCCACGACTATGAGATACGGGAGCCGGTGGGTCTGGCAGAATAGGGCGGCCTGCCTCACAACCGAAAGGACGAAACGTGGATTTTCTCGAAAGCCTGTTAGGGTTGAATGACCGGCGTCGCGGCGGCGGGAGTATCCTCGATACGCTGGGCGACCTGTCGCGCTGGGTGATCGGCTGCGGCTGTGCCATCGTGCTCGCGATTGTGGCCGGGATCGCGCTGCTCATCTTTGGCGTGATCAGGCTGGGCGAAGAAGCGCTGGTCGTGCTCGTGGTGATCGGGATGGTGCTGGCGGCGGTCGTCTCGCTGGCCCGTATCTCTTTGGGCGGTGGGGGCGACGGCCTGGCTTGAGAGCAGGCGCGTCAGGATGCGCGCTCGTCATCCTCATCCGGTTCGTCGTCGAGATCACCCGCCTGCTCGGTGCGCGCCAGCATATCCAGAATCGCCTGCCCGGTGATAAACACGCGCCGGATGCCGGGCGGCTGGCTGGCGACTAGCTGACCGTTCGCCAGCAGCCGTTTGACCGTGCTCAGGCTGACGTTGAGAATCTCGGCTACTTCGGCGCGCGAGTAGACGCGCCGCGGCTCGATCACTGGTCGCTCGCTGTGGTGCTTCGCCACGATCCGCCTCGCATCATCTACGGGAAGCTCTGCCGGACCCACTGCATCGGATCGACCTGCACCCCGGCGACCCACAGCTCCCAGTGCAGGTGGGGGCCGGTCACGCGGCCTGTCGAGCCGATGGTGCCGATGGTCTGGCCGGGCGTCACAACATCTCCCACCGCGACCAGAATCTCCGATTGATGCCAGTAGCCGGTATAAACGCCCCAGCCGTGATCGATGATGGTGGTAAAGCCGCGCACCGGCAGAAACTCGGCCAGCACGATCACGCCGCGCGCCGGTGCGATGATGGCTGTGCCGGGGCCGCCGCCGAAATCGGTGCCGCTGTGGAACGTTTCGAGTGCGCCCTCGTTGTAGGTGCGGCGCGTGCCGAACTGCGACGTAATCGCGCCCGCCGAAGGCAGACCCATCAGCCCATCGAAGTAGCGCTGCGCGCTGAAGCCGCTCATGATGGTGGCGATACGCTGCCATTCCGGCTCGGTCACGGTCGGGTTGAGCAGGTCCTGCTGCTCGATGGCGATCGTCTCGGCGCTGTACCCCCCATCGAGCACCATGAGGCGCAGCGTCAACGCGGTTTGTGTGCCGTCCGGCTGCGTGACGGCCAGTTCCAGCGGGTAGATACCGCTCATGGTGAAGGCGTGCAGGCCGATCAGCGCGTAGTGGTGATTGCCGTCCTGCGTGGCGATCTGGAGCGGCGCATTCATGAACGTGCCGGCGAGCATTGAAGGGCCGTCGGTGGTGAGGTGCAGGCTGACGGTCTGGCCCTGCACCGCCGGAACCGGGGAGAGTGTGCAGCCCGTGACCGGGTAGGGCAGGTCTACCAGCGCCGGGGCCGGGTCGGGAGCCGGAATCCACAGCTTTTGCCCGGCGAAGAGCGGCGTGGGCAGCTTCAGATCGTTGGCGCTTAGCAGTTGGTTGAGCCGCAGCCCATAGCGCGCGGCAAGACTCAGCAGGTTGTCGCCGGGGCGCACGGTGTAGAGCGTGCGGATGGGAGCCGCCTCAACGGCACCCTGGTTGATCACGATCTCCTGGCCGACATACAGCCGTGCCGGGTTGGTGAGATGGTTAGCGGCGGCGAGGCTGACGGCGGTCGTGCTGTAGGCGTGGAGCAGGGTGCGCAGCGAGTCGCCGGGCTGGACGATGTGCGTCACGACCGCGCCGGGAGCAGTCTCGGCTGAGGGCGCGCCGGGCTGCGCGTTGGGGATCAGAAGCCGCTGGCCGACCGCAATATAGCGCGGGTCGGTGATGCCGTTGGCGGCGCTGATCGATTCGACAGTTGTGCCGTAGCGCATGGCGATGCGGAACAGGTTCTCGTCGCGCTGCACCACATGGATTGTCGCCCCGCTGCCGGGCGTGTTACCCGTCTCGCCGCCCTGCGCCCAGACAGTCGCCGGGCCGGTCAGCACTGCCAGCGCCAGAACGATCAGGATCAGTAACCGGCTCAACCATCCCCCCATGCGCTACCGTCTCCGTATCGTTTCCACGTTCTGTTGTGCTTCGAGCAAGCTGGCGCGGGCTTCCTCAGCGAGCGGAATCCCCTCGGCGGCGGTATCGGCCAGCGTGCCGCCGGCACAGGCGGCCTCGTAGATCGCGCGCGCGTCGTTCGCCAGGGCCAGACCCTCGCTGACCAGCCGGATCGTCGCCTCAAGCAGCGGATCGGCGGCATCCTCGCGGTTCAGTTCGGCGGCCTGAGCTTCGGTCAGGGTGAACTTGACCGGCCAGTCGCTCAGCGGGCAGGATGTTACCGCGACGCCCTGCTGCGCCTTCTGCCAGTTGTCGATCATACCGTTGCCATACCCGTTCTGGAGATCACCCAGCACGACGAAGCGCGCCGATAGATCGCGCAGAATTGCGGTATAGTCCAGCGCCGGGAAGGGTAGGGTCGGCTGTGGGGTATCGGTTGCGGTCGGCACAAGCGTTGGCGTCAGGACGGATGTCGGCGCGTCGCCGGCGGCCTCAGTCATGGCGGGGACCTGGGCTTCGGTCATGGACAAGTCTGGCGTGGCGCTCATTTCCGGCGTAATCGTCGGGGTAGGGGTGCGCGTCGGGGGTGGGGGCGCGGCCTGCGCGAGCTGGGCGTCCAACGCGGCAAGCTCCACGTCGAGCTGATCCAACTGCTGGAGCGCGATCAGGCCGTCGGTCAGCGAGGCGGTCTGGCTGGTGCAGATGCGATCCCAACCGGACTGCGGCTGCTGGAGTGCGAGGATGGCCGCGCCGAGCTTGGCGTTGAGCAGGGCGAGCAGGCTGTAGGTTTCGGTTTCGACGGGCGACATCTCGACCGGCTGCGGGCGGTGATAGCTGGCGGTGCACGCAACCTGGCCGGTGGTGTTGTGCTGCTCGATCTCCATGCGTAGCGCGGCGGCATCTTCCTGCACCTGCCCAAAGCGCTCGCCCATCTGGTCGCGCAGCGTGTCCCAGGCCAGCAGCCGGGTGCTTTCAACGGTGGCTTCCGGCTCGTCTTCGCCGCTGCTGATCTGCCCGATGGCAAAGATCAGGATGTTGAGCACCAGCGTGACGCCCAGCAGGATCACGAGGCCGGTGCGCAGCCGGAGCAGCATATCCTCGCTGATCGGCAGGCGGCGCGACTCTTCGCCGGCTTCCAGGGCCTTGAATGCGGCCAACGCCTGATAGGCTTCCTCGCGCACCCGCTCGTCCTCTTCCTGCAAGTAGAGATTGCGGATGAACGGCAGCACCTCAGGATCGCGGGTCGCAGCCAGGCGGCGGCAGGCCTTGCGACGCACTTTTGGATCGGGATCGTGCAACTGCTCGACCAGAGTTTCCCAGTTTGGTTTCGCCATTAATCTCGTGCCTTATAACGCAGCCTCAAGTCGCGGTTGTTGTGCTACTATGATACGTGGAGTCGTGCAACCGCGAAAGATCAATCATTCCTCAATGCCCGCGCCGATCGGACACAAAAAATGTGGCGCTCTCTTGCTGCGCCACGTGGTTAACGGTGTTCCGATCCGGCCTGCGGGCGGGCTAGCTCGCCTCGGTCACATTGAAAACGCAGTTACCGGAATCGACCTCGCGGGCCGTGCCGGGGCCGAACTGCTGGTAGCCATCTGAGATTGCGTCGTCCCAGGTTAGCTCGAACGCGATCTCGTGCTCGCCAGGATCAAGTTGGCCAACCGGATAGTACCAGTAGACGATCCACACGCCCGACTCCTGCTTCATCTCGGTGGCATAGGTTTCCCAGTTGTCGAGCAGCTCGCCATCCAGCCGGACCTCGTAGTTGGCGTTGTCGAGATGATCCTGCATCAATTCGGGCCGCGCGACAAACCAGCTCCACTCGACATTCACGCTGTCATTGGTCGTGGGCGTGCGAGGTATCACGCTTTTCTGGCGGCAGTAGGCCAGGATATTGATGCTGTCCGGGGCGGGCGTCGGGCCGGGGGTGCGCGCTGGATCGGTGGCGCTGGAGTCGTTACCTTCGGTGGGCGCGGGGGCGGCGGCGGAAAACTGCGCCGGGTTATAGTCGGTTCGAACCAGGTTGCTGCGCACCCACAAGCGCTGAAGCTCGCCGTTCTCGTCTTCGTATTCGACCTTGTACCAGTCGAAGCCGCTGTCGTCGGTCTGCATACCGATCACAGCCAGCTCGGCGCCGGGCCTGACAAAGCCGGCGATCTGATAACCCAGGCCGGGGCCTTCGCGCAGATTGACGTTGCTTTGAGCTGTGATCACACCGGAAGCGGTGGGCAGTGGTGTGGGCGTCAGCGACGGCGGAACCGGAGTCAGTGTCGGTGGTGCGCCGGTTTCGGTCGGCGGCGGTGTGATCGACGGGGTAGGGGTGATACTCGGCTCAGGAGTTGCCGTGAAGCGCGGCGTAAAACTGACGATTGGCTTAACCGTTCGCGTCGGTTGGCCGGCAACGGCATTCTCCGGCGGGATCGAAGAAGGGGTCGCCGTTGAAATCTCCTCGCAGGCTGACAGCACAGGTATGATGCAGACCGCGAGCAAGAGGAACCATCGTAAACGCTTATGCATACCACAGTCTCCCAATCGAGTTTTGCGCATCGAGCTTAACAGCAAACGCTCTTGCGCACAACTTAAGGGGTCCGCTAGCAGCGAGCGTATCGGCGTCCGGGTCTAGTGTGAGATCACCTGGCGACCCACGCTGAGCAGCAGTTGGATCCGGTCGATCAAACTGTTGGCGATGTAGGGCTTGGTGACGTAGCTGTCTGCGCCCAGGCCGAGGCCTTGCCGGACGACGTTCGGATCGGTGCGGGCCGAGAGGATCAGCACGGGCATGGAGTCAAACTGAGTTTGCTGGCGCAGTTTGTGCAGCAGATCGAGTCCTTCGATGTCGGGCAGCATCAAATCTAGTATGACGAGATCGGGCACGTTGGTTTGGAGATAGGTCAGCGCCGTTTCGCCATCGGCAAAAGTCTGTGCGGTGGCACCAATCCGGCGCACCAGCAGGCTGATGAGCTTCAGCAGTTCATGATCGTCGTCGATGACCACTATTTCGGGTGCGGACTTATCAGGGGGTTCGCTCACGTGGGACACCTCTCAATTTGCCGTTCACCTTGGCCGGACGTATGATCTGAAAGCAGCGTATTCTGCGACGCGAGTGCCGCCGGGGACACCGGACCACTAAGCATGTTTTACACCGGCCCCGGACTCCAGGCAAGTGAGTGCCCCCGGTGATTTCTACCCCTGCATTCAAACTGGAATCGTCTGCGTGCGTATCGAATGGTACCTGGCCGTGTTCTTAGATGCAGATTACCCGTTCTGGCAGGCCAGAACACACTCTCTTAACGAGGATGAATAACGATGGACTGGAAAATTACGGCCCTGGTGCTTGCGTTGAGTTATGTTCTCGGCTCGTTCCCGACTGCCTATCTGGTGGCGCGGGTCAAAGGTGTCGATATTTTCAAGGTTGGCAGCGGGAATATGGGCGCGACGAACGTGGCGCGGGCCTTGGGCATGCGCTATGGGGCGCTGGTCTGGCTGTGGGACGGGCTGAAGGGTGTGTTTGCGGTGCTGCTGGCGCGCGTTATCATGCCCGATCAGCAGGTGACGGCCAGCGTACTGGCGGCGGTCGCAGTGGTGGCCGGGCACAACTGGTCCTTCCTGGCGACGCTGATCACGGGCAGTATTCGCGGCGGCAAAGGGGCTGCGACTGCCAGCGGGACGTTTATCCTGCTCGCGCCGACTTTCGTCGTCGCGCTGACGCTGGCGCTGGCGGCGGCTGTCATCCTGCTGACCCGCTATGTGTCGCTGGCCGTGCTGAGCGCGGTTGCGCTGGGGGCCATCGCAATCGTCGTGCTGGTCAGCTTCGGCCTGATGGACCCGGTATATACCGTCTACCTGTTTGTGGGCTACATGATCCTGATCCGGCACCGCAGCAACATCTATAACTTGCTGGCGGGCAAAGAGCGCCGCCTGGGCGAGCGCGCCTAGATTATTCATCCATCCGTCATCATCACCAAAAAGCCCGGTCGGAGAGCTTCCGCCGGGCTTTGTCTTTTTCGGGTCAGGCGGCGCTTAGCGTCTGCCGTGCGGCGGGCGGGGGGGCGCTTCGCCGCCCCGGTAGTCGGGCGCGAGAATGGCGAAAATCAGGCTGCGGCGGCGGTCGAGCAGGCGGCTGCGCACAACCGGATCGATCTGGTCGAGCGTTTCGACGGTGGTAAAGACAGTCGGCAGCCGGGTGAGGTAGCGGTATTCCACGATCTGGCGCAGCTTCTCGCGCGCCCAGGGCGTGGCGCTGCTCGTGTCCAGATGGTCGATCACCAGCAGGGCCGCCGTGCGCACCTCGTCGAAGCGGCGGTCGAACGGCAGCTCGGAGTGCGGGCTGAAGGCGGCGCGCAGGTAGTCCAGCAGGTCGGGCAGCGTCACGAGAACGACCTGCTCGCTCATCCGCTGGCGATAGTTGGCGATTGCCGCCGCCAGGTGTGTCTTGCCGCTGCCGTGCTCGCCCATAAAGATCAGCCAGTTTTCCGGGTGCTGCGCATAGCTCAGCGCGATCTCATAGGCTTCGCGCAGGTTGCGGCGCTCCTTCTCCGGCAGCACGCGCTCGCGCAGGTCGAATGTCTCGAAAACCATATCCCCATATAAGCCCAGGTTGGAGAGCGAGCCGCGCGTCTCGGTTGCGCCCCCGCGCCGGAAGTCGGGCAGCGCCATATTAAGCTGCTGCGTGAGCGACCAATCGGCCAGCCGGCTGCGAATGCGCGGGTCCAGCTCCGCCACGCTGTGATTGGTGGTGATCACGGTGGGGAGCCGCTGCTGGTAGCGAGCGTTGAACAACTGGTACAGTTTTTCCCCGGCCCACGCGGTCGAGCTTTCCGCGCCAAGATCATCCAGAATTAACAGGGGTGTGTTCCGTACCTGCTCGAACATCTCGTCATATTCTATTTCCGCGTTGGGCGCAAAGGTCGAGCGCAGATGATCCAGCAGGTCGGGCACGGTGATGAAGAATACGTGATCGCTCTGGGCCAGCCGGTGATTGGCGATGGCGGCGGCGAGATGTGTCTTGCCGCTGCCATAGGTGCCGCTCAGGAGCAGCCAGCCGGACGGGTGCTGAGCGTAACTCCAGGCACGCTCATAACAGGTGCGCAGGGTCGCAAGCTGTTCATCGCTCAGGCCGGGCAGGTCGGTCCGAAAAGACTCGAAGGTCTGGTCCGTAAACGCTTCAAGATGGCCCAGGTTGTGCAGGCGTACCTGGCGGCGGGCGGCGAGGATATCGCGCTGGCAGGCGCACGGGAACGCCTTCCCGAAGTCAGGATGATCGACCGGGACATTACGGGTAACATATCCCATGCCGCCGCAAATGGGACAGGTGTCCATCGCTGCCTCAATACTCGATGTAGTCGGAGTATTCGCCCTTGATGTACCGATATCGATCCGCTTCAGTTGGTTGTTGAGCGGTTCCAT
Source organism: Chloroflexota bacterium (assembly GCA_012729765.1). Classification (GTDB taxonomy): domain Bacteria; phylum Chloroflexota; class Anaerolineae; order Aggregatilineales; family Aggregatilineaceae; genus JAAYCM01. Next base: position 30,877 of record JAAYCM010000031.1, read on the forward strand.
GATCTTTTCCTTCGGCTGTCCAGCGCTCCAGGATGCGACGGATATAGCGCCAGTTGCGCGCATTGCGTTCGACGGAAAGCCGGATCGCCTCTTCGATCCATTCGGTTGGAAACTCCTGCTCGGCCTCGCGCAGCGCATCACTGATCATCGGGGTCAGCAGGCCGATATTCTGCTCATAGAGGTGGTAGATGTTGGGCCGCTCCGCGAACAGCGCGATCGGTATATCGCGCCCCCCGAAATGATAGTGGCCGGCTTCAATCGATCGGATCGCGTTTCGGCCACGTGGTGTATTCAGAAAATAGAGGTCTTCCGGGCCATTATCGCCCTGAACCGTGCCGCGCAGCAAGGTGCCGCGCTCGACCGCCCGCTGCATGGCGACGACAATCTGCTCGCGCGCATGGTCGGCGTCATCTGGATCGATTCCGCGCAGGAGCATCTCGTCATCTAGTATTTCGCGCTGGGTGACGAACGGGAATTCGCCATCCTGCTGCTGAAGCGCCCACAGGCAGTACAGCGTCAGTTTCAGCTCGACCAGATCGTCGATGACGAACATCAGCTCGCTGAAAAACTGGTGTGGGACACGGATATTACGTGTCTTGCCCGGCGGAAAGCCGTTGAACTGTTGCATCGGTGTCACTCACTTTGCCGGTCTGTGGCTGGGATGGTCCTTGCGCTACCGCTCACTATGATAGCGAACATTTGACCTGCCCGACAGCCGCGACACCTTAAAATCCTACCAGGTCCATGTCCGTTTTGCGCAGATTGGCGAACTGCGTCAGCTCTTTGCGGAAGAACAGGGTGATGCTGCCGGTTGGCCCGTTGCGATGCTTGGCGACCAGCACATCCGCCTGATTGGGCCGCTCGGTGTGCTCGTTATAGACCTCATCCCGGTAGATGAACAGCACGACGTCGGCGTCTTGCTCGATGCTGTTGTGGACGATGAGATTATTGGCGACGAAATTACTTGGCCCCGGCACGGTCAGATCATAGACATCGGTTTCGCCATCCGGCTCGACCGAGGCTATTTTGTCCCAGTACACATCACTTGTTGCGAGCCGCGCAATTTCCGGCGAGTGAACGACCTCTGCAAGAACTGCTGTCGAGTCACCACCAGCGCGAGCGGCGAGTAACGCGAGTTCAGCCTCGGACATGGTTTGAACTTCGCTCTGCCGCAAAACACGCGGCACAGCAATATGATCCGCTGTCGAAAGCTCGTCGAGCCGTTTCCAGCCCTGCATCGTCAGGAAGCGGTGATTTGCCGTAGCGCGGATGGAGCGCCCAAGCTGAGTGATCAACCGGAAAACGGGTTTCACCCCGGTACAAAAGGCATTCGTAACCGTGCCTGGATCGAGCTGCCAACTATCGATATCGAGGCTGGTAACCTGGAAGCCCGAACGGCCAACAAGATCACGAATTGGGGCGGATTGGCCTGTATCGGGCAAATGAACCAGCGTATCACCCGCGAGACAGCCCGACTCCCGCAGATCGGAAAGCTGGGGGCGTTTGTCCTGGCGCTGCTCGACTGCGCGCGAAAGCTGGGCCGCTGCCAGCACCGGGACATTTAGCTCCCGCGCGATCTGCTTGAGGTTGCGCGAGATAAAGCTGATTTCCTGCACGCGGTTTTCGCTGCGGCCTGTGCCCCCCGTCATCAACTGGAGGTAATCGACCATGATCAGGTCCAGGCCGTGCTCGCTGTAGAGGCGGCGGCACTTGGTCCGCATTTGCAGCGGCGAGAGAGCGGGGGTGTCATCCAGGTAGACGCGCAGCCCGGCCAGATTGCCGGTGGCCTCGACAAACAGCGCCCATTCGCGCTCGTCAAGCTGGCCCTGGCGCAGCGCGTGCGTGCTGATGCCGGTTTCGGACGAGACGAGACGCTGGACGATCTGCTCGTTGCTCATCTCCATGCTGAAGATCGCCACCCGCGCCTTGCCCTGACGCGCCGCGTTGAGCGCGACGCTGAGCAGCCACGAGGTCTTGCCCATGCCGGGACGACCGGCGACGATCACCAGGTCGGATTTTTGCAGCCCGCCGAGCAGGTGATCGAGATCGGTGAAGCCGGTCGGGACGCCAAGCGGCTCGCCCCGCTGCTCGTACAGGCTCTCGATCCGGTCGAAATAGTCGCTGATCGCGATGCGCATCGGGACCAGCTCTTTGGTCAGCCGCCGCTCGGTGACAGCAAACAGCGCCGCCTCGGAGCGGTCGATCACCTCGTTGATGTCGGCGCTTTCCTCGTGCGAAAGCTGGGCGATCTCGCTGGCCGCTGTGAGCAGACGCCGGCGCAGAGCCGCCCGCTCGACAATGTGGCCGTAGGACTCGGCGTAGATCGAGGCGGGGGTGTTGTTGATCAGGTAGGTGATATAGGCCGGACCGCCGATCTCGTCCAGGCGCTCCTGCTGGCGCAGCTCCTCGACGACGGTTACATAGTCGATCTGCTCGTTGCGTTCTTGCACGCGCAGGATCGCTTCCCAGATCCAGCCGTTGCGCACGATGAAGAAATCGTCCGGCTGCAAAAATGACGCGACCTCGAACAGCGCTTCGGGATTAATCAACACCGAGCCGAGCACGGCTTCTTCGGCTTCAACGCTGTGCGGGGCCATCCGATCAGGCCGACTGACCGCTGGTTCCTGATAGCTCATGGCGTGCCTTCTGATTTGAAATGGGTGGAAAGAACAATCACGGTCGGCGTGTTCAAAAACGGGGCGGCTCAGGTCGAGCGCCCCGTTCGGATGCTGGTTATATGCGCGACAAGGCTATTCTTCGTCGTCATCTGGCTCCAGATCGTCCAGATCGAGCGATTCGACGAAGTCCTCAAAGATACTGAGCCGTTTGGCGCTGTCGCGCTGCTCGTCTTCGCTCAGCGGTTCGGCATCGACTTCTTCGTCGGGGGTAATCGCCGCCCGATCCATCACCGATTCTTCCACGTAGATTGGGACTTCGAGCCGCACGGCCAGCGCGATGGCGTCGCTGGGGCGCGAGTCGATCTTGTGCGTGGTGCCGTTCTGCTCGACCACCAGTTGCGCGAAGAAGGTATCTTGCCGGAGATCGCTGACAACGATGTGTTGGACTTCACCACCCAACTCGGTGATGACCGACTTCAGCAGATCGTGGGTGAGCGGGCGTTCGATCGACATGCCCTGCAACTTCACCGCGATTGCCTCAGCTTCGCAAGGGCCGATGAAGATGGGGAGATACTTCCCGCTGATGGGGTCCTTGAGGATCACCACGCGAAGCTGCGACATGAGGCTGACGCGAATACTGTCGATGTTGACCTTAATCATACACCCAGTCCTGAATTCCGATTACTGCCGGACACGTTGTAACAGGCTGCTATCCCACCTGGAACGATTATATCACCAAGTCAGCGCCGCCAGCAAAGCGGGGCAGCCCCGTGAGCCGCGCCCGGTTTACGCCTCGCCGAGGTTCGGAGCCGTCTCTGGCTGCTCGCCTTCCGGCTCGTCCAGGGCGAGATCGTCGGGCAGGGGCAGGGCAGCCGGATCGAAAGTCTGCGACGCCTCGTGGCTGATCATCGTGATCTTGCCGTCGATGAACGCGCCCTCTTCGGTGGCGATCGCCGTCGCACTGATGTCGCCCCACACCCGGCCCGTGCGCAAGAGTTGGACCTTCTTGCCGCTGACGTTGCCACGCACCGCGCCGGCGATCGAGATATTTTTGGCGAAAATGTCGGCGGTGATTTTCGCCGTTTCGCCGACCAGAATGTTGCCGTCGATCTCCAGCGTGCCCTCGAATGTCCCATCCAACCGGATATTGGCCTGACTTCTGAGATCTCCACGCAATGTTGAGCTGGCACCCAGCACCGACTCGAAGCCGACCATCTGGCGCGGCTGGCCGGACGGTGGCGCGCTGTCATCGGGCGCGGGCAACCTGTCGTCGGGGTCAGGTGGTGGTTGGCGACCGCCAAAGATGGACATGCGAGTCTAGCCCTCCTGATTAGTACGGTCCTTGCTTCAGGACTATACCCGTCTGAAGGAATGGAGTCAACGTGCCCCTTCAGACGGGTTAGATTTTCTCGCGCTCGATGGAGTGACCGCTGCGCCGGGCTAGCTGGCGTTGGGCGTCGAATCGCCTTCACCGGCGAGCGCCTGCCGGTGTTCGCGCCGCTGGGATAGATAGTCCTGCAAGACATGGATCGCAGGTGGCAGCACCGAGATGAAGACGATCAGGAAGATGATCGGCAGCAGGTAGCGGTCCACATCGGGAATGGCGTTGCCGAGGAAGTAGCCGGCACTGGTCACACCGACGCCCCACAGAAAGCCGCCCACCACATTGTAAGACAGGAAGCGCCGGTAGTGCATCGTGCCGACCCCGGCGACAATCGGGGCGAAGGTGCGCACAATCGGCATGAAACGCGCGATGACGATGATCTTGCCGCCGTGTTTCTGGTAGAGTGCTTCGGCGCGGTAGAGATGTCTTTTCTTGAAGAGCAGCGAGTCTTCGCGCTGGAAGAGGCGCCTGCCGACGCGGTGGCCGAACCAGTAACCGACGCTGTCCCCGGCAACGGCGGCAATAAAACACCCGATCGCCATCGCGGGATAGCTGAAGAAATCCTGCGAGGCCAGGAAGCCCGCCGTGAACAGCAGACTGTCACCGGGCAAGAAAAACCCGATCAGCAGACCGGATTCGGCAAAGATGATACCAAACACCCCGATATATCCGACTGTGCGGATAAATTCTTCCAGATCGAAGCCTAGAAGCTCTTCCATGATAAACTCCACCCTCAACCGCTGCGTTAAGCAGCCCATGACGACCGGGACATGCAGCCCCGGCCTTGCACCGGACAGGACATCACTGCCACACGGATTCCTGATGGGCAGAAAGACGCTAGCCGCTGCATTTCTACAGTGAAGCGGTCAGTGTACCATAGACCCCGCAGGCATGCCTAATGTTGATCGGCCCGGCAGTGGATGCCGTAAATCAATACAGGGCCGGTGCGATGTTTCCTTAGTGCGCGGGCGGCGCGCCGGTTCCTCGGCAGGGAAGGGCTATGCTATAATGGCATCCAGCGCGGACTCAATAGGAAGCTAAACGCATGACACGGACGCTGGTAATCGCCAACCAGAAGGGCGGTGTCGGCAAGTCTACTTCGGTGATGAATGTTGGGGTGGTGCTGGCCGCCAGCGGACGGCGCGTGCTGCTGGTCGATCTCGACCCGCAGGCCGGGCTGACGGCGGCGTTTGGGATCGATTCCTATGATGTGCGGCGCAGTTCCTATTCGCTGTTGATGGTCGAAAATGCATCGCTGGCGCGCGTGGTGCGCACGGTGCGCGACCGGCTGGCGCTGGCTCCGGCGAGCATCGATCTGGCCCACGCCGAGATGCAGCTCGCCCGCCAGCCCGATCCGGCGCGGCGGCTGGCTCACGCGTTGGAACGCAGCCGCATCCCGTTTGACTACATCCTGATCGATACGCCGCCCGGCCTGGGCGTGCTGACCGCGAACGGGCTGGCCGCCGCCGATTCGGTGCTGATCCCGGTGCAGTGCCAGTACCTCGCCATGCGCGGCGTCCGCGCGCTGATCGACACGGTGGAGCGGGTGCAGCAAAACCTGAACAACCGGCTTCAGATCGCCGGGGTGTTCGGCACGATGTACCAGCCCGACTCGCCCCATGCACAGGAAGTGGTGGACGAGCTGCGCGCCGTGTTTGGCCCCAAAATGATGCAAACCCTGATCCAATATGACGATGTGGCAGCCGAAGCGCCGGTCGCCGGGCTGTCCGTGCTGGAGTACAGCCCACAGCACCCTGTCGCGCAGGGATATCGCGCGCTGACCGAGGAGATTATTCGTGACAGACTCGACGAATGAGCAGAGGCCGCGCGCTTCCCTGCGGGGGAAGGGGCGCGAGATTCTATTAGGCGAAAAGCGGGATGTGCCGGCTGAGGAGCAGCCCGCCGAAACCGTGCCTGCCTCGCCCTATGCGGAAGAGGTAGATGCCTCGGCACTGGTCGTGACGCCCGAAGAGGCGAACGCCTTGCTGGATTTCGCGCCAGATCAGGACAATGTCCCCGCCGACGAGCCGCCGGTCGCGTGGCAGGATGAACTGGCAGTGCAGTTCGACGAACCCCCGCAGGAGACATTCGCGGCGGCAGATGAGCCTGATAGCGAAGTGCCGCCTGCCGGGACAGTTGAAGCCGTAGACGAATTCGACGTGGCGGAACTGCCGGACGATTTCGACGCGCCGGAAGACCCCGCTGCCTACGACGAGAGCGATCCCCTGGCCGAGCGCGATCTGCCTGCTGGCGCGGCGGAAACCCCGGTGCCAGCCGCCGGGAGCGCCGGCGACTGGCCCATGCCGGAGCCGGAAGAATGGCCAAGCGTGATCGAGGAAGTCGCGGGGGAAGCGTCTGCCGCGCCCGAAGCGGCCCCGGCGGAGCGCACGACGGACAGCCCCGCCGGGCAGCTGGTCCCCGTCGCCGGGCACGATGGCGGCTTAGTGGTGCCGGAAGGTGCGGTGCTCGAACCCGGCCCGACCGATGTAACCGATCCGTTCGCGCCCCTGGTGCGTCGCCAGACCGCGCTGGAACTTTTCACCCCGACCTCGGAGCCGGATAAGGCGCTGCTCGATACGCTGGTCGATGATGAGCGGCTGAAGCAGCTCTGGCAGCAGATCGACGCGCTGCACGAAGATCTGGTGAAGACGGTCGAGGGCGATCGCGGTGCGGCGGATGTCTACCAGCGCGAGCTGTTACAGGCCAGCTCGCTGCTGCTGGAATCCCGCGCTAACTACGACGACGCCCGCGCCATCGTCAACCGGATCCGTACCGATCTCGCCCGGCAGCAGCAGGTCCGGCGCGATATCGCGCGCTATCGCCCTCTGCTGCTCAACTACTATCTGGGGTGGGGGATCGCCTGGGCGGTGCTGATGGCGCTGCGCGGGCTGTTTACGGGTGTCGGTGAAGCGTTGGGGATGCCGATTGTCGGCGCGGTCTACTACCCGATCCTGTTCGGCGTGCTCGGCTCGCTGATCTCCGGCTATCTCACGCTAGACCGGCACACAACCCGCCTGCGCGATTTCGACCCGATCCACATCAGCTGGTACCTGTTCACGCCGCTGCTGGGCGGGGTGATGGGCCTGTTGATGTTCCTGCTCTATTCGATTGCCAACCAGGACGTGCTCAGCGAGTCCGCGACGTCATTGGAGCGCGCGATCTCGTGGATTCTGGCGGTGGTCGCGGGGATGAATCAAAACACGGTCCTGGGCCAGATGAACGATCTGTTCAAGCGCTTCAGCCGGGGCAGCCGCTAGCTTCAGCCCAGGTAAACGCTGTTGTCGGGCGTCCAGGCCGGGACGCATACCGCCAGGAACACAAGATCGTCCGGCCCGGTATTGGCGATCTGGTGAACCTGGTTGGGCAAGACCGCGATGCTGTCGCCGGGTGCAAGCGCCGCAGTCTGCCCGTCCACCTCGATCTGTGCCGCGCCGGAGAGGATATAGAAACTCTCTTCGGCGACAGGATGATAGTGCTTGCGCGAGCGTTTGCCGGGTGGCAGCGTGATCTCGGCCAGGCTGTAAGCGGTCGTGCCGCCCGCTGCCGCGCCGATCATCTCGCGCACAACCTCGCCGTGCTCGCTGGCAAAGCCCTTGATCTCTGCTGCATTTCGGATAAACATAGTTGCTCCTGAATGGGGGTGGAATCACAGCCAGCGGTCAATGATCGCGTCAAGCGTACCATCGGCCCGCATTTCCGCCAAAACATCCTCGACTTCGGCGATCATCCGGAAGTTCTCCTCGCGCAGCGCGATCACGAATTCTTCCGGCACGGCGGTATCCTCGGCCATAACCAGATCGTCATGTTCGGCCAGGTAGAGCCGCGCGCTGACCACATCGACCAGCGCCGCGTCGGCCTCGCCTGCCTGGACAGCCTGCATAGCTTCCTGGGGCAGCATTGCGCGCACGATATCGAGCGCGTGCAGCCGGCGCTGCCAGCGCTGCGCGGCCTGATCACCCGCCGACGCGATCTCGACCGCCACAGTTTTTCCGTCCAGATCGCGCCACCGCGTGACCGGCGCGTCCGGGCGCGAGACGAGCACCTGCCCGGCGTCGAAATAGGGCGGCGTGTAGTGCACCCACTCCTCGTAAGCCGGATTGCGGCGCAGGCCGGAGATCAGAAAATCGACTGTGCCGATGTACAGCGCGTCGTACAGCCCGTCGTAGCCCATGATCAGGATGCTGGTTTTGACACCCAGCCGCCGCCCGATCTCGTGGGCGATGTCGGCTTCCAGTCCGATGATGCCGTCGGGCGTCCACTCGGCGAAGGGGGGATAGTTGGGGTCGAGGCCGACGTACAGGTCGCGGTTGATCTGGCTGCGCCGCCACGTGCCATCCTGGGGGCCGAACGGCGCGCCGGGCCGGGTCAATACCCAGGCGGCGGCCAGCAGCGCCAGCCCAGCGATCGCGATCAGCGTCAGGCGCGGATGCTGCCGCGCGGCGTGCACGGTCTGGCGTGCGCGGTGCCGGAGTGCGTGCGCACGGTTCATGGCAGATAGGGACTTTCCCAGCCGCGCGCGTAAGCCTGGACCGCCTCGTAGACCGGCCTGATGTGGAAGTCTGACGAGACGAGCGCGTAATAGGCGTCGCGACGGTTGTTGAGATCGAACGGGATGCGGAAGTTCCACAGGCACAGCGTCTCGGTCCAGGGCCATGCCTCGACCATCTCGAAGGCTTCGAGCGTGTAGACGATGCGTTGGCCGGGGCGCACGGCGTTGGTCCAGCGCGGGTCATCGTTCCAGCCGCTCTCGGTGATGTAAACCGGGGTCGCGTCGTCGCCATAGCGCGCCATTACCTCGCGCAGCAGCTCCACGCGCCGGAAGTTGACCACATCGGGATCGGGTGGGTCCTGCGCCGGGCGGGTGAAGCCGTAGGTGTGGACCGCCAGCGCGTCGAAGTAGCCCTTCGCCCCGGCCTCGTACATCCGCTCCAGGAAATCGACATCGCTCAGGGCGCTGCCGCTCGCGTCCGGGTTGACGGTAGGGGCCAGCGCGCCGCCCATCACCACCACATCGGGATTGGCGGCGTGGGCTGCCGTGTAGGACTGGCGCAGCAGCCCGGTATACGCTTCGGGATCGACCGGGCGGTTGCCCCATTCAATGCCGAGATTCGGCTCGTTCCAGATGATCACGCCTACGATCTCGTCACCGTAGCGGGCCACGAACGCGCGCACGAAGTCTACAAACTCGTCGTAGTAATCTTCGGTCAGGTAGGTGAGCGTCGTAACCTTCTCCACGACCGGCGGGCGCGCCCAGTCTGGGACCAGCCCCAGCCGCGCGATCACGCTCAAGCCCTGGTTGCGGGCGTGAAGCATGATCCGATCGAAGTGTGCCCAGTCATAGCGGCCTTCGTCGTGCTCGGCATAGGGCCAGGGGAAGAATTCGACGATCGTGCTGGCCCCCATCTCGCGCACCATGCTCAGCGTGCGCTGGACCTTCCATTCCTCGACTTCGTCGGTCAGGCGGGTGTGCACGCACACGGCGGGATGCTGTGTCTCGACGGTTTGGGGCGGGCCAAGCGTGACGTGGGCCGGGGCGGGTGTAATTGGGCGGAGTGCGATCAGCACGATCAACAGCCGGACCAGCCAGCCGCCCGTGCGCCATATGGCGGGCGGGACGCGAGACGAGATGGAGTGCAGAGTCGGGATCATGGCATCCAGGCGCATGAGGGACGAACTGGGGCTGCGAGCCGCGGCAGCGGGATCAGCTCAGGCTCACGCGCCTGGTAAGAGGTAAACGTGAAACAGGTTCAGTCACGCTGGGTGCCCAGATCGGTGACCTGACGGACGATCGCCAGCAGGGCGACGGCCAGCTTCATCGCATCCATCGTCTTGATGCGGGCGGGCCGAAGCTCCGGGTTTTCTTCAGCGGCCCTGGCATAAAAATATGCGGCAAGGATGCCAACTGCCAGGCCGATCACACCACCTATGACGTATGTGCGAGTTTTCCAACCGCTCATAGGGGCAGTGCTCCACGGAGCGTGTCTTTCACCTTTTCCAGCGTGGACTTGCGGCGTTCACGCACGGACTGGGAATAGAAGTAGGCTGCGACCAGCGCGGCCAGCAGCGCGACCACGCCGCCGATCACATAGGCCCACACCTGTGCATCCTGGTCTTCCAGGTTTCGGATCAGATCGTTGACCTGATCTTCCAGATTGCGGTTCCGTTCGCGGGTTTGTTGCTGTTGTTCACTCATCGGCTGTTTCCTTTCCAGAGGGCAGCGCGGCTTGCTGCCAACCCCGTATGGTATATTCCCAACGCGTGATCCGGCTGTTCAGGCTGATGAAAGGCCGGGCAACCTTCGGCGCGTACTGGGTTGTCTGTGCAGCGATTCTGGCGGTGAGGCGGCGGGTGAAGCGCAGCGGCTTCTGGCCGTTGGCATATAACCTGCCTGCGCCCGCCGCGATGACGGCTGCCAGCAGATAGGGCACCACGCACAGCAGCACCATTGGCAGCAGGACAAACGGAATCGCCAGTATACCGGAGATCGCCATGATCTGCTGGCCCACCAGCGCGTCAGTTGCGAATGCCACCATCAGCACAACCGCCAGGATGATCAGCCCTAACGCCGGGAGTGCGACCGGCGCGATGATGCGCAGCCAGACTTCACGGCGATGTTTGCGGATCGGATCGGTTGCTTTTGGCGATGTGTTCATGCTTCTCCTATCTGTTTCTTAATTTTATCACGGAAGGAATGAACGTCCAATTCGTGCTCATATCCTGGCGGCGCTGGCGTATGGAGCGGTGGAGCAGGCAGCGATGGGGAAGGGGCCGGAACCAGGACCGGGCACGGCCTGAGTGTGACCGCGCCCGGCATATAGAGGTTTCGGAATACTTATTCGGTGACGGCGACGCGGTAGAAGTAGGTCGCGACCTCGTCGGGCCAGGTGACGCGCACCGTCAGGATATAGAACCCGGCCTCAGCGCTGATATTGAACAGCGTCGTGTTGTCACCCGCGCGAATTTCCGGCTGGCCGGTCGGGATGCCGGTATCGGTCAGATATTCGATGCGGATCTCGGTCGGGCGCGGCCCTTCCAGCCGGAGCTGGGCGGCGTTCCCGCGCAGCAGCGAGATGCGCCGCGTTGTCGCCCCGGCGCCCGGCTCTTCCAGGCACTCCGGCTCGTCGTCATCATCCACGACCGTGCAGAGCCGGTAGCCGACCGGGAAGTAGTCGCGCCCGGCATAGCTCAGGCTCAATTCCGGCGCGGCAGACTCGGACGTGGCGGTCGGGGGCAGCGTCGGGATCGTTGTCGGCGTGACGGTGGCGGGACGCTCGGTGGGGCGCGGCGTCAGGGTGGGCGCGGTGGTCGGCGGGATCACAGTCTCGGTCGCCGCAGCGGTCGGCTCCTCGATCAGTTCTTCCGTCGGCTCGATAACCTCGATCTCAGGCGCTTCTTCAGTTTGTACGGCAGCGCCTTCGGCAGTCGGAGACGCTTCCGACTCCTCAGTTTCAACAGCTTCCACTTCGCCGGTTTCGTCGGTGGGGCGGGCGGGCAGCACGCCTTCGCGGGTGGCGCCTGGTTCGGCTGCCCCGGCCTCGACGGTTTCATCCGGCTCGATCCCATCCCCGGCTTCTTCAGTGGCCTCGGCGGTGGGTTGAGCGCGGGTCGCGGTTGGCTCGGTCGTGGGGGTATCCGTCGCGGTCGGCTCGACCGTTGCGGTCGGGATGAGGGTGGGAACGGGCGTCAGCGTTGGCGCGGCGGTCGGCTCAATCGTCGGTTCGAGGGTCGGCGTCGCGGTCGGGAGCGCCGCCACCGCCCCGGCAATGTTCAACCCGTAGATGTACGAAATATAGGCTGGCTGGCCCTCGACATCCGCGTACTCGACATCCACCCGCACGCGGTAGGTACCGTCCTGAACCTCGGCATTATAGACGCCTTCTGCGCCCAACGTCTGGACACCGCCCGCGCCATCGAGCAGGGTCGCTGTGAAATCCTGGGGGGTTCCCGCATCTGCGCCTTCGATGACAAAACGCACCTCGTCCGCGCCGGTCACATCCGCGATTTTCGAGGGCTGTTCGAGGGCTTCAGCGTCCAGATCGCACGCCAGATTATCGGCAGTTTCGGGCCAGCAGTAGCTGTAGATGCGTTCTTCATAAACCTGGTCGCCGATATGCAGCCGCACGACCGGGCGCGGCGGTGCGTCGGCGGTGTCATCCCCAGACCCACAGGCCGTGAGTACCAGGGCAGTCGTGACCAGCAAAGCGAGCGACAGAAAGGCGGCTCTATTTTTCATCCTCTATTCCCCTGCATGATGGCCTGACCGGATCATCGGGACTGCTCAGGCCGGTTGGATACCGGGTACCAGGCTGGATTCTGGAATGGAGCCAGCGCCAGCCGAAGGATCAACTCATACGCGCTTTGGCGCGTTTCGAGGTTGTTGGTCAGGATGCCGATTGCGCCATCACCCTGCTTGGTGTTGTGCTGCTGGACGAGGGCATCCATCGCCGCGCCGAGCTCGTTCCCCTGGCGCACGGCAGCGGCGACCTGTTCCGGCAGCAGCACACACGAGTTACCCCCGATGCCGGTGCGTCCAGCCCGATCTACAATCGCGCACCAGGCGCAGGTCAGCAGACCGAACTCAGAGTCCTGCACGCCGCCTTCCAGCCCGACGCCCAGATCGGCCCCGGTGTGCTCCAGCGCGGCGCGGGCACGGTTCAGCGCGCCGGTGCGCGTCTCGACATCGCCCCAGGGCTGGGCCGAAATGCCCGACGGCACCTCAACGCAAACAAATTCCGCCTGGGGATAGACTATCTCCAAAACGGCGCGCGCTGCGTTACACTTGACAGGATTACCGGAACCAATGGCGATGCGCATGCTGGCTCGTGCTCTTAGACGGTTGTGCTCGCATTCTAGCATCGGCCCTAAAAAATCACCAACTGACCTATGGGCTAGCGGCGAGCGGTCGCCAGCCGGGTTGAGACAAAGGAACGTGAGACGATGTATTTTGATGCTGTGACGGTTATGGCGCTGGTGGACGAGCTGAACGAGCGTGTGGCGGGCGGTCGGGTGCAGGACACGGTCGAGATCGACGCCGAGACGGTCGGCCTGGAGATTTACGCCAACCGCGAGCGCCACTACCTGCTGCTGAGCGCCCACCAGCAGCACGCCCGCGTTCACCTCTCCGCCGAAAAACTGCGGCGCGGCGCGGCCACGCCATCCCCGCTGGGGCTGCTGCTGCGGCGCTATGCCGAGGGCGCACGGGTAGACAGCGTCCGCCAGCCGGAATGGGAGCGCGTGCTGATCGTAGACCTCGACGGGCCGGAAGGCGTGTTCGAGCTGATCGCGGAGCCGATGGAGCGCCGTGCCAATCTTCTGCTGGTGCGCGACGATGGCCGGATCATGGACTGTGTGCGGCGCGTCGGACCGCAGGAAAACCGGGTGCGCGTCAGCCTGCCCGGCCACCCCTATACGCCACCCCCGCCGCAGAAACTCAAGCGCGACCCGCTGGCGCTAACGCCGGGCCTGCTTGGTGATCTGCTGGATGCCGAGCCGGGCGAGAAAACCCAGTATGTGCTGACGCGGCGGCTGCTGGGCTTCAGTCCCCAGGTCGCCAAAGAGGTCGCGTTCCGCGCGACCGGCGCGATCAATACCAAAGCCGCCGATACCAGCGCCAACACGCTGTTCGACGTGATCCAGGCCTTCTTCACCGATTTTCAGGCGGCGCGTTGGCAGCCAGGCGTCGCGCTCGACGGCGAGGATGTGCTGGCGTTTTCCGCCTACCGGCTGCATCATCTGGACGGCTGGACGCCCACCGATAGTCTGAGCGCGGCAGTCGAGCGCTACTATGGGCCGCTGGTGGGCGAGGGCGCGTACAGCGCCGCCAAGAAGCCGCTGCGGGAAGCACTCGAAGAAGCCCAGGCGCGCCTGTCCAAGAAGCTGGAGTCGCTGCGGCGCTCGCTGCAAGACGATGCGGCGTTGGAGCACCTGCGCCAGGGCGGGGAGCTGCTGCTGGCCTACCAGTACACGCTCCAGTCGGGGCAGACCGTGCTGCGCGCGCAGTACGAGGTCGACGGGCCGGAACTGGCAATCGAGCTTGATCCGGCGCTGACGCCGCTCGAAAACGCGCAGAGCTACTTCGAGCGCTACGACAAGGCCAAGCGCGCGCGTGAGGGCGTGCCGCAGTTGGTCGAAGCCGCTGAGCAGGAGCTTGACTACCTGCGCCAACTCGAAACCGACCTGGAACTGGCGACCAACTGGCCGGAGATCGGCGAGGTGCAGGACGCGCTGCAAGCGGGCGGCTACTGGCGCGGCAGGCATACCACTCGACCCGGCGGCGGCAAGCCGGGGCCGCTCAAGGTGGTCGCGGACGATTTCGTGATCTGGGTGGGGCGCAACTCGCGCCAGAACGACGCCGTGACGTTTGACAAGGGCGGGCCGGACGACCTGTGGCTGCACGTGCGGGGCATGCCCGGCGCACACGTGATCATCAAGTCGGCGGGGCGCGACGTGCCGCCCGATGTGATCGAGCGGGCTGCCGCCATCGCTGCCTATTACAGCCGCGCGCGGACCGAAAGGCGTGTGCTGGTGGACGTGACACGGCGTAAGCACGTGCGCAAGATCAAGGGCGGCAAACCCGGCATGGTGACGTATCGCAACGAGTCGCCGGTCGAGGTGGTGCCCGCGCCGGAGTAGGGCGCTAGTCCGGGATCACTACGTCCTCAAGGCCGGGTTCCGGCTCCGGGAAGCGCATCTTCAGGCTTTCGAGCGTCTCAACCAGGATGCGCGACACGACCAGGTTGCGGTACCACTTCTTGTTGGCCGGGATGATATACCAGGGCGCCCAGGGCGTGTTGCAGCGCGTGATCGCGTCCTCGTAGGCGCGCATATACTCGTCCCACTGCTCGCGCACGGGCAGATCGCCCTTCGAAAACTTCCAGTGCTTGTCCGGCTCGTTCAGGCGATCCTGAAAGCGTTCTTTCTGTTCACCCTTCGAGATGTGCAGGAAAAACTTGCAGATCGTGACGCCCTGTCGGCCAGCAGCCGCTCGAAGGCGTTGATGTGATCGTAGCGCGCCTGCCAGACCTCGCGCGAGACCAGCTCGTTGATGCGCCCGATCAGCACGTCCTCATAGTGCGAGCGGTTGAAGATCGCGATCTGTCCCCTGCCGGGGGTGTGAGGGTGCACGCGCCACAGGAAGTCGTGCGCCAGCTCTTCGGCAGTGGGCGTCTTGAAGCTCTTGACGAAGATGCCCTGGGGGTTGACGCCGCGAAACACGTGCCGGATCGTGCTGTCTTTGCCGCCGGCATCCATCGCCTGGAACACAACCAGCAGCGCGTGCTTGCCCTCGGCGTAGAGTACCTCTTGCAGCTCGGCCAGCCGCTCGCGGTGGGCGTCGAACGCGTCTTCGGCCTGGTCTTTGTTGGAATCGCCCGTATAGTCCGGATCATACCCGGCCAGCTTGACCGGCTGGCCAAACGGCGGCTGAACTGACTGTGTCTGGCTCATAGGCTCCTCAGCGCGGGGCGCGCTCGCTCACCACCTGCTCGTAGACATCCAACAGGCACGGCACGATGGCCGACCAGTCGTAGTGGGCCTGGACATACACGCTGGCGGCTTCTCCCAGCGCGGCACGTCGTTCGGGGTGCGCCAGCAGATCGAGCACGGCGCGGGCAAAGTCGGCGGCGGAGTCGGCCAGCACCATCTCGACCCCATCATGGGCGTGCAAGCCCTGCGCGCCAATCGTGGTTGAAACGATAGCGCGGCGGGCGGCCATCGCTTGCAGCAGCTTGAGCCGCGTGCCGCTTCCCATCCGCAGCGGGACGACATAGACCGCCGCCGCGTGCAAAAACGGGTTTACGTCCGGCACCCAGCCGGTGATCTCGACATCACCGCGCTCGCGCAGCGTGTCCAGGCGGCGATGGGGCTGGCTGCCCACGACAAAGAACTTCGCATCGGGAATCTGCTGCCGCACACGGCCCAGCACGTTCTCGGCAAACCACAGCGCCGCATCGACGTTGGGCCGGTAGTTCATCGAGCCGGTGAAGACCAGCGCCGCCGGTCCCAGGTCCAGTGTCGAATCCGCTTGCTCGTAGGTTTGTACGTCGATGCCGTTGGGCACGACGCTCACCGGCGTTCCCGGCGCAAGCTGGCGGTGGGCTTCGGCGTCGGCATCCGAGACGCTGATCACGTGCGCGACTCCCTCACAGCTTGCCCGCTCGAACCGCGCCAGCCGCCGCGCCTGCACCCCGGAATAGATCGTGCCCGGCAGACGGCGCAGACTGCCCCGTTCGGCCTCGAAAATGGTGCGCTGCAAGGCTGCTTCGGCGTTCTGCGAGCCGTAAATTGCGGGCGTGTTGGGCTGAATCTGCCGGATCACGGGCAGGTAGATCATCATTTCCAGCCCTTCGAGGTGGACCAGATCATATGGCTCTTCGGCCAGCAGGTGTGCCAGCCGCTCGACGAACAGCGGCGAATAGGCGCGGCGCTGCATATCGGCCAGGCCGGTCAGCAGCAGATCGTGCAAACGCTGGCGCAGGCTGCGCTGGGGCGGCGGCACGACCTCGGCGCGCGCACAGGTGCGGTCGAGCCAGGGCCGGGCGGCGGCGTGCTGATCGGGCGTGCCGAAGGCCAGCAGGTGAAGCGTATGTCCAGCAGCGTGGATGCCGCGCACCAGCCCGTTGACGCGCAGCGCGCCGCCGCCGTGAGCCGGTTCGGGCAGTTGGGACGAGAGAAACAGAATACGCATAAGCCACGTGATCCTGGTGGTGTGATGGCGAGTTTAAGCGCGCGTCAGGTCAGCAGCGCGCGATAGACGCTGAGTACCGTTTCGGCGGTGCGCTGCCAGGTAAACCCGGCGGCGCGATCCAGCCCGGCGGCGCGTAGATCGGCCCGCAGCGCCTCATCAGTCAGCACGCGCCGGATGGCGTCCGCGATGGCGTCCACGTCGTCGGGATCGACCAGCAGCCCGGCCTCACCGACGACTTCCGGTACCGAGCTGCGATCCGAGGCGACAACCGGCGTGCCGCAGGCCATCGCTTCGAGCGCCGTCAGCCCAAAGCCCTCGTAGTGCGAGGGCAGCGCCAGCACCGCCGCGCCGTTATAGACCGCCGGCAGGTCGTCGCTGGAAACGCCTTCCAGCCAGCGCACGTGCTCTGCCAGCCGCAGCGCTTCGACCTGGCGGAAGATGTCGTTATAGAGCCAGCCGCGCCGCCCGACCAGCACCAGCGGCGGCGCATCGGGCAGGCTCGCGCGCAGATGATGGTAGGCGTCGAGCAGGCCGGGAATATTCTTGCGCGGTTCGAGCGTCCCGACAAACAGAATGTAGCACGCCGGCAGGTCCAGCCGCGCCCGGCACGCGCTGATTTCGGCGGGCGGCAGCGGGCGAAAGGCGCGGTTGACGCCCAACATGTGTACCGTCATTTTGGCGGCGGGCACCTTGAGCAAATTGCCCAAATCATCGCGTGTCGCCTGCGAATCGACCAGGATATGATCGGCATGACGCACGGCCCACGCGATCTGATCGTTGTAGTAGCGGCGGCTGTCGGCAGTCATGAACTGCGGATAGTGCAGAAAGTGCAGGTCGTGAACTGTGATCACATGCCGCCGTGCGCCGCGCTGGGGCGGGATGAAGTCCGGGCTGTGCAGCAGATCGAGCCGCAAGCGGGCCAGCTCAGCCGAGAGGCTCCAGCGTTCCAGGCGGTGATGGCTGGGCGTGAGGACGTTGACGCGGCGGAAGCTGGGGCCAGGGGCGAGCGTTTCAGCGGCACGGCGAGATTGAATCACAGCATACCCGGTGGCGCGATCCAGAGCGGCCAACTCGTGAATCATGTGCCGGGTGTACTCCGCGATACCGCCGGAGCGATAGTGAACCAGTCGAGCGTCGATCCCTACACGCATGGCCGCCAAGTATAGCCGAAGGGTGAAGCATCACCAAGCCCGAAGCCGAACCTGCAAGACCCTGTTGCAACATGATCGTCCGGGCATGAGGCTAGGAGAAGGAGCATGGGGATGGGCGCGATCATTCGTCTGGCGACGGTTGAAGACGCGGGAGCTGTTCAGGCGATCTATGCCCCATATGTGCGCGACACAACGATTTCGTTCGAGCTGGAGCCGCCCGACGTCGAAGCGATGTGTGCGCGCATCACCAACACGCTCGCCAGGCTGCCCTGGCTGGTAGCCGAAAGCGCGGACGGAACGGTGATGGGTTATGCCTATGCCGGGCTGCACCGGGAGCGTTGGGCGTACCAGTGATCGGTGGATGTGAGCGCATATATCGACGCGCGCTTCCACCGGATGGGATTGGGGCGGGGGCTGTATCTTTCGCTGTTCGCGCTGCTGCGGCTGCAAGGGTATTACAACGCTTTTGCAGGTGTGACGCTGCCGAATGAGGCCAGCGTCGGGCTGCATACCGCGCTTGGCTTGCAGCCGGTCGGGGTCTATCGCAGCGTGGGCTACAAGTTCGGCGCGTGGCATGACGTAGCGTGGTTTGGCATGCCGCTGCAAGCGCACCCTGCCGAGGTGATCCCGCCGCGCCCACTGGCCGAGGCGATCCGCGATCCCGGCTGGCCGGCGGCGGTGGCGACCGGGCTGTCTGCGTTCCGGCTCTGATTCCCGTTTGTTAAGTGGGCTGCATCCCTGCCAGACTCCGTGTTATAATGCGCGTTCGACGCAAGCTGGTAGTTGGTAGGAGAGTCTGGCATGGATTTAGCACAAGCTGCCCGTATGATCGAGTGGTTGGACGAAGAGCGCCGACGCGACCGGGGGATGATCGCGCTGCTCGAAGAACGGCTCGCCCAACAGTCCGAGCTGATCACCCAACTGACGCGCCGCCTGGAAGGGATGGAAAGCGAGCATTCCACCTTCCGCACGACCTTTATGCCTAACTCCCGCGAGGCCGAGATCAGCGAGCAGCTCCGTACTGAGTTCCAGCAGATGATCGAGGCGACCGAGAGCAAGCGGCTGGTGGCCGAGCGCGAAGCCGAGCGCCGGAGCGAGATCGCGCGCGAGAGCGTGTCTCGTATGGTGCGCGACGTGACCGACCGCACCGATAAGCTGGAACGCGCCATCGAAGAGTTGCCGGCGGCCCGTATCGAGCGCGACCGGGTGGCGGCGGCGCTGGCGGCGGTTCAGCAGCGCGTCGAGGATTTGGTCAAGAAGTTTGAAGAGCCGGAACGCCGAATTACATTTTTGGAAGAGCAGCGCCGCCAGGACTCGCGCCGTATCTCCGATGTGCAGTCCGAAATGCCGGAGATTCAGAAACAGATCGACGCCATCCGCCCCAAGATGGAATCCATCGAAAGCATGGTGCTGCGCAACGAGAAACGTATCCTCGACTTGCAGGCTGCCGAGCGCGACCGGCGCGAGGAGATGCAGCAGTTCACCGATCAGCAGGTACTTCTGCTTCAGCAGCGCGACCAGCAGGTGAACGAGCTGACCCGCAGCTTTGGCGCTTACGACGAGGACATGAAGCGCTATATGGAGCGCTTCGAAACCTGGGCCGAAACCTACCGCCAGATGAAGAAGATCGTGGACGACTTCGAGCGCATCGGTGAGCGACTGGGCCGCCGCATCAACGAGGTGGCCGAGATGCAGCGCCTCTCCGAAGAGCGCTTCCGCCAGGAGTGGAACGACTGGATCGCCGACGACCAGAAGCGCTGGAAGCAGTTCACCCTGACCAACGATGAAGCCTGGCGCAACCACGACAAGCAGCTCGACCAGCACCGGCACGATCTCGAAGCGATGCGCGCCGCCTTCGACCCGCTGCGCAACAGCCTTGAACGCATGTGGCAGCTTGAGCGGGCCAAGGTGGAGATGTACCGCGATCGCTATCAGGCCCTGCTGCTGGAATATGATCAGGTCGAGCGGCCCGCGCCGGCCCCCAGCAACGGGCGCGATTAGTCCGCTCCTGCTGCGGCTGCCCTGATCCTGCCGGGGCGCTGCGCTCAACAATCGAGTTTTTGACCACCGTCATGATGCGGCGGGTGGCCGAGTCTGTTTTCTGTGACCTGTTCTATAATGGGGGCAGAACGGATGGCGGGCCCGGCATTCTGGCGGTTTTTTGTCGACTCCCCACGACAGAGCAATTGCGTCTGGGCCGCGCGCATGGCTCCCCAAACAACAACTTATTGCAGGAGAGAACAGATGCTTGATGGACGGGTCACAAAGGAGTACCTGCTGGAGCAGGCCAAGAAACCTGCCGCCGAGGCGATGCGCCTGCATGCCTTCTACCAGGGTAAGACCCAGACCGCCCTGCGCTGCCGGGTGCGCGATCTGAACGATTTTGCGGTGTGGTATACGCCGGGGGTGGCCGCGCCCTGCCGCGCGATCGCGGATCAGCCGGAGCTGGTGTATGAGCTGACCAGCAAATGGAACACGGTTGCCATCGTCTCGGATGGGACGCGCGTGTTGGGCCTGGGCGACATCGGCCCGAAGGCCGGGCTGCCGGTGATGGAAGGTAAGGCGCTGCTCTACAAATACCTGGGCGGCGTGGACGCCGTGCCGCTGATGCTCGACACCAAAGACCCCGATAAGATCATCGAAACAGTGCTAATGCTCCAGCCGGGCTTCGGCGGCGTCAATCTCGAAGACATCTCACAGCCCAAGTGCTTCCGCATTCTCGACACGCTGCGCGAGCACGCCGAAATCCCGATCTGGCACGACGACCAGCAGGGGACGGCCAGCGTCACCTTGGCCGGGCTGATCAACGCGGCCAAGCTGGTTGGCAAGCAGCTCAGCGAGATGCGGATCGTGTTCGTGGGGGCGGGGGCGGCCAATGTCGCGTGCTCGCGCCTGATCTTCGCCTATGGCGCGGACCCCTCGAACTGCCTGATGGTGGACGTGGGCGGCATCCTGGGCAAGCACCGCCGCGATATCTACCTGCGCCGGGCGGAATTTGTCAGCCAGTGGCACCTGTGCCAGATCACGAATTATGAGGAACTGAAGGGCGATGTCGCGCTGGCCTTGCGCGGCGCGGACGTCGTGATCTCCTTCTCGACGCCCGGCCCTGGCGTGATCCAGCCGGAATGGATCAAGACGATGGCGAAGGACGCGATCGTGTTTGCGGGAGCCAACCCGATCCCGGAGATCTGGCCCTGGGAAGCGGTCGAGGCCGGGGCGGCGGTGGTAGCGACCGGGCGCTCCGACTTCCCGAACCAGGTCAATAACTCGCTCGGCTTTCCAGGCATCTTTCGCGGGGCGCTCGACGTGCGCGCCACGACGATCACCGACGAGATGGCGATTGCGGCGGCGGAAACACTCGCGCTGCTGGCCGGGGAGAAGGGCCTCACGCCGGAGCATATTCTGCCCACGATGGACGAGTGGGACATCTTCCCGCGCGAGGCGGCGGCGGTGGCGGTCAAGGCGCAGGAGCAGGGCGTCGCCCGGCTGCCAGCCACCTACGACGAGGAATACCAGCGCGCCAACCTGATCATGCGGGCTGCGCGCGAGATGACCGAAATTCTGATGCGCGAGGGCTGCGTTCCCGCAGCGCCGGAGCCGGATGCTGAGGGCTAGGAGAGGCGAGCGATGCACGAGCTAATTGTGATCGGCGGCGGACCGGCGGGATTGGCGGCGGCGGCCTACGCGGTCCGCAAGCGGATGGATGCCCTGTTCATCTCGAAGGGACTGGGCGGGCGCTCACAGCGGCGGCTCCGGCTGCCCTGGATAGACGATTATCAGGTAATCGTGGGCGAGGAGACGATCCAGCGCTTTCGCACGCAGCTTGACTACCTGGACTTTATGCGCGTGCGGGCGGCGGTGACACGGCTCGATGTGATCGATGGCGGCTTCCGGGTAGAAGTCGCGGACGGCAAGACTTACGACGCGCTGACCGTGGTTCTGGCGACGGGCGCATACGGCGCGAGTCTCAACGTGCCGGGCGAGATCGAATATGAGATGCAGGGGTTGTGCTACAGCGCGATGACCTACGCCCCGCTGATGGTTGACCGGCGCGTGATCGTGGTCGGCGAGGAACTGCTGGCGCTGCGCGCGGTCGCGGAGTTGAGCCGGATCGTCACCGAAGTGACTCTGATCGCGGAGACGGACGGCGATCTGGACGGCTCGACCGGGCGTCGCGTGCTCGTGGCGGATAATGTGGCGGTGATCCGTCATGCGCGCGTGCTGGAAGGGACCGGCGACGGGACGTATGCCAGGGGGGTGCTGGTCGAGCACGAGGGGCGGCAGGAAGAGATTCCGGCGGACGCGATCTTTGTCGAGAAGCGGCTGATCCCGAACTCGCGGCTGGTCGAGGGGCTGGTGCAGATGGACCCCTGCGGCTTCATCGAGGTCGATGCGCGCAACCGGACCAGCCTGCCGGGCCTGTTCGCGGCGGGCGACGTGACGAGCAGCAGCGCGTTCCAGGCGTTGATGGGCCTGGGCGACGGCGAGAAGGCGGCGCTCAGCGCGTTCGACTACCTGCTCGATCTGCCGCTGGCCGTGTCGGCATGTGAGGATTAGCGGCGAGCTGCCATGTGATCAGGCCGGGACCGGCTCGCGCCGGATATGCGCGCCGAGCGCCTGCAATTTGTCTTCGACGCGCTCATAGCCCCGGTCGATCTGGCCGATGTTGCGGATCGTGGTCGTGCCGCGTGCGCACAGCGCCGCCAGCAGGATCGCCATCCCGGCGCGGATATCAGGACTGCTGATGTTGGGCGTGGCCTGGAGCACGGTCGGGCCGTGCACCACCGCCCGGTGGGGATCGCACAGGAAGATTCGTGCGCCCATCCCGGCCAGCTTGTCGGTGAAGAAGAAGCGGCTGTTGTACATCCATTCGTGGAACAGCACGGTGCCCGCCGACTGCGTCGCGACGGTGAGCGCAATGCTCATCAGGTCCGAGGGGAAGGCGGGCCAGGGCTGGGCCTTGATCTCTGGAATCTGGTTGCCCAGGTCGCGCTCGATGGTCAGCGACTGGCCGCGCGGCACGATAACGTCGTTCCCGTCCATCTCCCAGGTTACACCCAGCTTGCGAAAGACGAGGGCCGCCATCGCCAGGTGTTCGGGGTCGGCCTCGCGGATATGAATCTCGCCGCCGGTCACGACCGCCGCGCCGATGAAGCTGACAACTTCCAGATAGTCGGCCCCCACACGGAACTCGCCGCCGTGCAGCCGTTCGACGCCGTGCACCGTCAGGCAGTTGGTGCTGATGCC
The DNA here is from genome assembly GCA_012729765.1 of Chloroflexota bacterium. Lineage (GTDB taxonomy): Bacteria > Chloroflexota > Anaerolineae > Aggregatilineales > Aggregatilineaceae > JAAYCM01. The sequence goes on from JAAYCM010000031.1 coordinate 53,962, forward strand.
TTCGATCTGCGCGCCCATGCCGTTGAGCATGTGGCACAGGTTTTGCACGTGCGGCTCCGAAGCGGCGTTGCGAATGATGGTCGTGCCTTCGGCCAGCACCGCCGCCATGAGCGTGTTCTCGGTAGCCGTGACGCTCGCCTCGTCGAGCAGAATATCCGCCCCGCGCAGCCGCCCGGCCTGCATATGAAAGACGCCACTGTCGAACGTGATCGTCGCGCCCAGCTTTTGCAGCGCGAGCACGTGCGTATCCAGCCGCCGCCGCCCGATCACGTCACCGCCTGGCGCGGCAAGCTCCAACCGCCCAACGCGCGCCAGCATCGGCCCGGCAAAGACCACCGAGGCACGCGTGCGCTGGCACAATTCGCGGTCGGGTGCGTGCCGGGTGACGTTCTGCGCGTGGACACGCACGCGGTGATCGCCCAGCAGCTCGACCTCGGCCCCCAGGCTGCGCAGCAGCTCCATCGTGACGCGCACATCGGCGATGTCCGGCATATTGGTCAGGATCACCGGCTCGTCGGTGAGCAGGCAGGCCGGCAGCATCTTCAGAGCCGCATTTTTATTGCCGCTGGCCGTGATCGTACCCTGCAGCTTGTGGTTGCCTTCGATAACAAATTGTTCCCGCATAACCTGGGTTCCTGTGCTGTGGGGCTAAAGTGTAAGTGTATAGGAGAGCACAACCGGATCGCCCAGCCGGACGGCGAGCGTCTGCGCGGCGCTGCCCTGGTTGACGCCGATCTCAAGCTGGCCGGAGCTGCCGACCAGGGGAGTCAGCGCGCCGGTTGCGACCGCGCCATAGGTGGGGCGGATCGTCTTCAGCGATTGGGCGGCCAGCATGACCCGGCAGTGGGCGGCATCGAGGTTGAGCGGCGGCCCGTCATACGCGCCAAACTGCGGATTCAGCTCCAGCGTGCCGGGCGCGGTCCACGTCAGGTGGCCGATGCTGGTGATCACGTTGCCGAAGTGATCGATATGCAGCACCTCGCCGCGAATCTCCCCCTCCGTCACGACCAGCGCCGGGTCGTCGAGCTTGATCAGTTCCGGCACGGGCGGCCCGAATTGGGGCAGATCGACGCCGTTCGCCAGATGCGCCGCTGCCGGGCAGAAGATATCGCGCCCGTGAAAGGTCTGGCTGGCGTGGAGAAGCTGGTAATCGGTGTTTTCCAGCACGGCGGTGTGCCGCACCTGGACGCTGGGCAGCACAAAGCTGAGGACGCCGTTGTTCGGCGCGACGTACCAGCCATGACTGGTTTCGACTGCGATCGGCTCGCGCGCCGTGCCGACGCCGGGATCGACCACGACCAGGAAGATCGTCTCCGGCGGGAAGTGCCGGAAGGCGGTCAGCAGCACGTAGGCGGCCTGCCGGATGTTCTGCGGCTCGACGGCATGCGTCAGATCGACCAGCCGGGCCTGCGGGCAGATGCCGAGCATGATACCCTTCATCGTGCCAACATAGGCATCCGACTGGCCGAAGTCAGTCAGCAGCGCGATAAGCGGTGTGTCTCTCATAGTGCAGATTGTACCAGCGAAAGCGGCTTCGGCAACATCGGCCTGCCGCGCCAAGCTGCCCCGTTTAGCCCCTGTAAAAATTGTTAAAAAATCAACATTAATAAGGCGCGCCTTTTGCCTGAGCAGGTATCTCGCGGTATAATTAAGCCTTCAAAACTGGCGGGAATATGCGGTTTTCAGGTATAATCCCGGATAGCGAACATGCGTTCTTGACAAGCGCCGCGCAGATTGAAAACAACCATTCACACAGCCAGTTTGACCACATTACACAGGTCATCAATCGGGCCAATAATTCAGCACAACGACAACGGATATGGGTTGCCTGAGGGGCTAACCTCGGTTCTACATGGCACAGGGTGTAGAAATTAGGGCAGAGTAGGGTAGCGGTCATAGGCCGCAGGAGGACTAGGTGGCGGAGCAAATAGCCAGGCAAACAGAAGATAACATTCGCGTACTCGAAGGGCTGGAAGCTGTTCGCCTGCGCCCCGGTATGTATGTCGGCGGCACGGACAGCCGTGCGCTGCATCACCTGATCTACGAGGTGGTGGACAACGCGATCGACGAGGCACTGGCCGGGCGCTGCGACTGGATTCAGATCGTGCTCTACGAGGACGGCTCGGCCTCGGTATCCGATAACGGCGGCGGTATCCCGGTCGGCATCAACAAACAGAAGGGCATCTCGACGCTGCAGCTCGTCATGACGACGCTGCACGCGGGCGGCAAGTTCGACTCTTCGGCTTACAAAGTGTCTGGTGGTTTGCACGGTGTCGGTGTCTCGGCGGTGAACGCGCTGTCCGAATGGATGGTGGCCGAGGTCTGGCGCGACGGCAAAGTGTACCGGCAGGAGTACCGGATCGGGACTCCTATTACGGATGTCGAGCCGGTGCGCGCGATGGAACCGGGCGAAGGAACCGGGACGCGCATCACTTTCAAGCCCGACCGCACGATCCTCGAAGAAACCAATTTCAGCTTCAGCACCCTGGCGCAACGCTTCCGCGAGATGGCATTTGTCGCGCGTGGAATCCGTATCTCGCTGCGCGACGAGCGCACAAATCCATTCCCCAGAGAGATGAACTTCTACTTTGAGGGTGGCGTACGCTCGTTTGTCCGCTACCTGAACCGCAACCGCTCGGCGCTGCATGAGCCAGTGTATGTCGAGCGCGAGATCGAGATCGAGTTCGAGGAGAACGGTCGCCCGCCGTTCACGGTGGGGGTTGAGGTCGCGTTCCAGTATACGGACTCCTCGACCACGACGGAACTGTACTTCGCCAACACGATCCACACCCCCGACGGCGGCAGCCACCAGGCGGGGCTGCGCGCGGCCATCACGCGCACGATCAATAACTATGCGCGCAAGGCCGGGCTGCTCAAGGAAAAGGACCCGAATTTCTCCAGCAACGACACGCTGGAAGGGCTGACCGCGATCGTCAGCATCAAGCATCCCGATCCGCAGTTCGAGAGCCAGACCAAGGTCAAGCTCATGAACCCGGAAGTGCAGGGCGCGGTGTCGCAGGCGACGAGCGACGCGTTTGCCGAGTTCCTGGAAGTCAATCAGCGCGACGCCAAGCGCATTGTGGACCAGTGTATGACCTCGATGCGCGCGCGTGACGCCGCCAAGAAGGCGCGCGATTTGGTGCGGCGGGGTGCCAATCTGCTCGAAAACACGACGCTGCCCGGCAAGCTGGCCGACTGCTCGGAGCAGGATCCGCACAAATCGGAGCTGTACATTGTCGAGGGTGACTCGGCGGGCGGCTCGGCCAAGCAGGGGCGTGACCGCCACTTCCAGGCGATCCTGCCGCTGCGCGGTAAGATTCTGAACACCGAGCGCGCCCGGCTGAACAAGATTCTCGACAACAACGAGGTCAAGGCGCTGATCTCAGCCCTGGGCGTGGGCATCGGCGACGATTTCAACCTGGAAGGGCTGCGCTATGGGCGCGTGATCATCATGACCGACGCGGACGTAGACGGCGCGCATATTCGCACACTGCTGCTGACCTTC
>JAAYCM010000032.1 GCA_012729765.1 Chloroflexota bacterium
GCTTTGCGAATGGCCGCTGATAGCTCGTCAATCGAGACGTTCTTCAGCAGGTAGCTGATCGCCCCGGCCTGCAGCGCGCCCTGGACCAGATGGTCCTCTTTGAACGTGGTGAGCGCGATGATCTGGATCTCGGGGTGATCGGCGTGGATGCGCTCCATCGCCGTGATGCCGTCCATCACGGGCATCATCAGGTCCATCAGGATCACGTCGACCTCGTGTGACTGGCACAAGCGAATGGCGGCATCACCATTGGCCGCCTCGCCGACCAGCACGAAATCGTCGAACGCCGCCAGCATATTGACCAGACCGTTCCGTACGATGTCGTGATCGTCCACGACCATGACGCGAATTGCGGTTGGTTCACTCATGAGTTTGCCTTTCCGGGGGCGTTTCCCATGTCACCGTGATCTGGGTGCCCTCGCCTTTGCTGCTGTGGATGTCAATGGCTGCGCCCACGTTCTCGGCGCGCTCGCGCATGATGTTCAGGCCCATGCTGGCCGGTGGGCGGCTGTCGGGATCGAATCCCACGCCGTCATCGCTGATCGCGAAGGTCGAGCCGGCGCTGTCCTGAACCAGCCGGATACTGACCTGCGACGCCTGGGCATGCTTGACGATGTTGTTGAGCGCCTCTTGGGTAATCCGGTAGAGGACCAATTTTAAATCAGGTGCGAGGTTCTCGGTGCCATCGAGCTGGAGCGATATGTGCAGCCGTTTGCGGGCCAGCACCGCTTCTCTCAACTGCTCGAGCAGGCTCGCCAGGCTGATATCGGCCAGGGACTCCGGCCGGAGCTCCAACAGCACCGCGCGGGTTTCGGCCAGCGCGCCGCGCGCCAGTTGGTGAAGCTCGGCCAGCTTGGGGCCCAGGCTGGCCGGATCGCGTTCCGCCTGCCGCATCAGCGTTTCGGTCGAAATCGTGACGGCGAAGAGCGTCTGGCTGACGGCGTCATGCAGATCGCGAGCCAGCCGCTGGCGCTCGTGGTGGGCGGTCAGCTCCCGGGTTTCTTCGTGCAGGCGCGCGTTCTGGATGGCAATCGCGGCCTGTTCGGCAAAGGCCTGCAGCCGGTCGGCATGGATCGGGGTGAAGAAATAGGGAATCAGGCTGCCGAGGTTGATGAACCCGATCACCTGGCCTTTGGCGGCGATGGGCACACCGGCATAGGAGCGCCAGAAAACGGCCGGGGTGACGTTGAGCATCTGCCCTTCGCTCATGTGCTCCACGTCGGGGATGATCAGGGGTCTTCGCGTCTGGCGCATGACCTGCAGGTTGGGCGTCTCGGCGACGACAAAGTCTAGCTCCTCGATCTCTTCTTGAAGCCCACGGCTCGCGTAGCCCCGGCTGCGCTCGATCTTGGCCCGCTCCCCATCGATCAGCATGATCTCGGCGGCGTCGTGTGGTACCACGTGCCTCAGGTTGGTCAGCAGCCGGTCCAGAATCTCCGCCATATCCACGGTGCTGTTGAGCGCGTTGGCGATGTCGCGCAGGGCTTCGGCCAGCGCCCGCTGTTCCTGTTCGGCCAGGACCAACTGCTTGTAGTCGGTGATGTCTTCCGCGATGCCGGCCACACGGTAAACCTTTCC
>JAAYCM010000033.1 GCA_012729765.1 Chloroflexota bacterium
AAACGGCAGCAGCGCCAGCCCCAGCCGGATCGCGCCCAGCAGCAGCAGCGCGCCCAGCAGCAGCCCGCGATCGCGCGCCGGCAGCCGCCAGAACTTACGCAGCCGGCGCATCCTGAACCTCGATCAGCCGCTTGTCCGCGAGATCGTGCAGCAGTTCGAACAGATCGTACTCACATATCTCCGGCGCGACGTCATATTCCTGGAGCAGCGTGTCACGAATGGCATCGACCGTCTGCGGCTCCTGGATCAGCTTCCAGACGCGGCTGCCGACCGCGTTCAGGCCGTAATACATGCCCTGCTGCAAATTCAGAATCACGATCTCGTCGTCCAGCTCCGAAAAAATCTGGTCTTTTACGGCCACAATAATCGACTGGCCGGTGATCAATGGCTCGCCCGTTTGTGGCGATCCCGCATCTGACGTCATGACTCCCCCTCTGGAAAAAACTTAAGCTTCAGGCGCCCCTCAAAGAGTGGTTTCACAAAATAGTCGTAACCTCTCCCGCCCGAAGCTTAAGCACTGCTAAAGCACCAGCAACAAGCCTGATGCTGTACTTTGAGCATAGCCTAGCCCGCCTAAAAATCGCCTTGAGAAAGTACAACCAGCCCTAACAGGTACCTTACAAACTATAAGGCACATCTTACAAAAGTTAGGGGATACAAACCTTACGATAACGAGAATCATAGGCTTATAGAAGTCGCGTAAAAAGAGTACATGACGAGTAAAATTCTCAGGTAAGCCCGTTAAAAGGTCAGTCCGGCAGTAAGCCTGGTGGCGGCATGGAGATTGTCTGGGGCAGGCTCAGGATTTGGGATTGGCCGAATCGTTTTCCAACTGCGTGGAGAGGGCGGCGATCTGGCGACGCAGCGCGGCCAGCCAGTTAGTGTGCAGCTAGCGTCGCTGGTCCGGCGCGATGATCGGCTCGATTTCGCCATCGAGCACGAACTGATAATCGGAAGCCCCTTTTCCAGCCCTGATCTTCGCTCACCCGTCACGCACGCGATAAAACGGTGTGATCTATCATAGTAGGGAATATAGCAGGTTCTCGATCAAACCCGGGTGCTGACCGGGACTGTGCTCTACACAAGCGACAGTAGTTCGTCTACAATCTCCACTAGATTTCGTGTCCGAGGGGAAAGGATGGTGTGATCCACCATGATGGAGAAAAGCGACCAAAAATGGTATGCTTTGACTGTTCCAGAAACTTTGGAGCGCTTAAATACCTCGCTGGAGAGCGGTCTGAGCAACGCCGAGGCGCAGCAGCGCCAGCAGCAGCACGGCAAAAATGAGCTGCCCAGCGGGGAAAAGACCTCAATTCTACAACTGCTAATTAGCCAGTTCACCAGCATCATGGTGGTGGTGCTCATCGTTGCCGCTGGTATCTCAATCATAATTGGGGACATCAAAGACGCCGTCGTCATCCTGGCGATCGTCGTGCTCAACGCCGGGCTTGGCTTCTTCCAGGAATATCAGGCCGAACAGGCGCTGGCCGCGCTGGGTGCGATGCAAACTCCGCAGGTGCGCATGCGGCGTGATGGGCATGTGCACGAAGTCAGCGCAGCCGAACTCGTGCCCGGCGACATCGTGCTGCTGGAAGCTGGCGACCGTATCCCCGCCGATGGACGGCTGATCGAGGCGGTGAACCTGCAAATCGACGAGTCGGCGCTCACCGGCGAGTCGGTGGCAATCCAAAAAGAGGCCGAAGCCATGCCGGACAGCGCCACCCCGCCGGCGATCGCGGATCGCACCAACACCGCTTACATGGGCACGGCGATCACCTACGGGCGCGGTGTGCTGGCTGTCACCGAGACGGGCTTAAAGACTCAACTGGGGACGATTGCGAGTCTGCTCCAGCGTGTCGAGCAGGGCCGCACACCGCTGCAGGAACGTCTGGAGCGGATGGGTCTGATCCTGGCGGGCGCGGCGCTGGCCGTTACCGTGCTGGTCTTTATCGTCGGCGTGGCGCGCGGTGAAGACGCCCGCGAGATGCTGCTGACCGCCATTAGCCTGGCGGTGGCCGCCATCCCCGAAGGACTGCCCGCCGTGATCACGATCTCACTGGCGCTCGGCGCACGGCGCATGATCAAGCGGCGCGCGCTGATCCGCAAGCTGCCCGCCGTCGAGACGCTCGGCTCGGTGTCGGTGATCTGCTCCGACAAGACCGGCACGCTCACCCGTAACGAGATGACCGCGACCGTGATCGCCCTGCCGGGCCGGGATGATGTGCGCATCACGGGTGTGGGCTACCAGCCGGTGGGCGACTTTTTCGAGGGGAGCAGCCAGATCAACCCGGTCAATGATGACGTACTGAGCCGCATCCTGAAGGCAGCCGCGCTGAACACCGATGCCTATCTGGAGCAGGCCGACGAGGACCCAAACTGGGAAGTCGTCGGCGACACGACCGAGGGCGCGCTGCTGGTCGCGGCGCGCAAGGCCGGATGGAGTCGCTCCGCGCTGGAAGAGGACCTGCCGCGCGTGGGCGAGCTGCCGTTCAGCTCCGAGCGCAAGGCCATGACCACAATCCACCAGCCCAAAGGACGCTTTGCGACCGCGCTGTTCGAGAATGCTCCCTACGTCTCGTTCACCAAAGGCGCGCCGGACCAACTGCTCGCCTGGGCGTCGGAAGAGGCCATGCCCGATGAACCCCGCCCGCTAACGCCGGAGCGCCGCCAAATCTGGCAGGAGCAGATCAACCGGATGGCAAGCGAGGGCCTGCGCATCCTAGGGCTTGCCTATAGCCCGCTGGACAAGCTGCCGGGCGAGATTACGCCGGAGACAATCGAGCGTGATCTGACGCTGCTGGGCCTGATCGGGATCGTGGACCCGCCGCGCACCGAGGCCAAGCGCGCGGTCAAGGTGGCTGCTGATGCCGGTATCCGTTCGGTAATGATCACCGGCGATCACAAGCTGACGGCGGTCGCCATCGCCAAGCAGCTTGGCATCATGCAAGACGGGGCGCGGGCCTATACCGGAGCCGAGCTGGACCAGCTCAGCGACGAGGATCTGCGCAGCATCGTTCAGGAAACCTCGGTGTACGCGCGCGTCTCGCCGGAGCACAAGCTGCGCGTGGTCCATGCGCTCCAATCGCACGATCAGATCGTGGCGATGACCGGCGATGGCGTGAACGACGCGCCCGCGCTCAAGCAGGCCAATATCGGCGTGGCGATGGGCATCACCGGCACCGACGTGAGCCAGGGCGCCTCGGACATGATCCTGACCGACGACAACTTTGCCACCATCGTCGCGGCGGTGGAAGAAGGCCGCACGATCTACGACAACATCCGCAAGTTCATCCGCTACCTGCTGAGCACTAATGCAGGTGAAATTGTGGCGATGTTCGCCGCGCTGGTGATCGGGCTGCGCGTGCCGCTGCTGGCGATTCAGATTCTCTGGATCAACCTGGTGACGGATGGCCTGCCCGCGATCGCGCTCGGCTTTGAGCCAAGCGAGCCGGATGTGATGAAGCGCAAGCCGCGCCCGCCCCGCGAGAACATCTTCGCGCACGGTGTCGGCCTGCACGTGATCTGGGTCGGCATCTGGCTGGGGGCCACGACGCTAATCGGCTATGCCTGGGGTTTGAATCGCTACGGGGGCGAACTTTTCGATCCTTCCGATGAAGCGCTGGCCCTGGGGCGAACGATGGCGTTTAGTATTCTCGCCCTTGCCCAGATCTTCGAAGTCTTAGCGATCCACGGCGGCGACGCCTCGTTTTTCCAGGTGCCGCTGCACCGGAACAAAGTCCTGTGGGGCGCGGTGCTGCTGACAGGTGTGCTGCAAATGCTGACCCTCTACCTGCCGTTTGCGAACGACGTGCTGGAGACTGTTCCACTGGATGCCACCGAGCTAGTGGTCGCCTGGCTCCTGGCCGGATCGGTCTTTCCGGCGGTCGAGATCGAGAAGTGGAACCGGCGGCGCAGAAACCGCCGCGAAGTGTAACGGCGGCAGGGCAGCGCGCATCCACCTCACCTCGTGATCGATGTGATCCGCAATCAGACCGCTAGCGCAGCGGCGAGAAACCCTGGCCCAGCACATCCTGGGCCGGGGTGACGATCACCATACTGGTCGGATCGACGTTGTTCACCAGCGCCTTGAGCTGCGGAATCTCACTGACCGTCAGGGCACACATCAGGATCGCGTGCGGCTGCCCGGTGTACATACCCGTTCCCGCAAACGCCGTCACGCCGCGCTGCATCTCGCTCATAATCCGGTCGGCAACCGCCTGGCCCTGATCGGTGATCACGAATACGAGCAGCTGCTGCCGCTTGTGGCTGGTGCGGAACCAGGCCTGCCGGTGGAAGCCATCTTCCTCGACAGGGGGAGCGACGACGCCGTCCGCTTCTTTGCTCAGGCTCCCAAAGCGCGGCAGCACCTCGCCCGTCGCCTGATGCAAATCGCGCGTGAGATAAGCCAGTGCCATCAGCGCGACCGTGAACAGCAGCATCACCAGCAGCACCATCCAGCCCGGCACCGCCCCGATCCGCGCCCGCGCCACAAATTCGCCAAGCGACGCCGCCCCGATGGGATAGAGCGACAGCCGCAGGATCCAGGCCGACCCGATGATCAGGTAAATCCAGATGTAATTGCGCCGCAGCCGCCGCCCCAGCGCTTCCCACAGCGAGATCGGGAAGCGTGGATGCAGCAGCGTATCGGCCATGCTCTCCGCCCAGTCGGCAGCCGGCTTGAAAGGCGGCACGATCATCGCGGCGAAGAAGTCGGTTTCGAGCAGCCGGACGCGGAAGCTCCACAGCTCGTAGTAGCGGTAGCGCCGCGCCTCGATGTACATAAAGAGCATCACCAGCAGCGCGTTGAGCAGAATGACGCTGTGATGCTCAAGCTGGTTGGTGAAGGCAAACGAAACCGCCGCGCCGGTCGTCAATACCGACCAGTTGGTGGTCGCGTCCAGCCGCGAGCGCCAGGCGTTGGCCCGCGATACCTCGGCGCGAAAGAGATGCACCATCGAGGTCGTAAAGTCACTGGCGCGCAGGCGATAGCCGCGATAGGTCCAGACCGGCTCCTGGCCGGGCACACGTTGGGCTTCGGCTTCCGGGCTGTCATCCGGACGCATAGTCGGATCGTCGGTGATCATGGCCGGCGTCCGTGCGAATCGTTCTGAGGCATCGTCTCGTCCTCGGCTCACTGTTCGGTATGCAGAGTATAGGAAAGGGAGCGAGACGATTACCACTGGGCCGGACGGGTCACAGGCTTTGCAGCAGCCACAACAGCGCCATACCCGCCGCGATCGCAAGCAGGGTCCGGCGGCCATACCAGGCCACCAGCGCCGCCACAATCCCGGCCAGCAGCCGCTCGTTGCCAGGCGAAACATGGAGCACGCCGTCGGGCATCAGCAGCGCCGGGAAGATGATCGCGGACAGGGCCGCCGGCGGCACGAAGCGCAGCGCCTGCGTGACGCGAGCCGGCAGAGCGGCCTCACCCAGCAGCGCTATCACAGAGAACCGCACACTGTACGTGACGAGCATCATACCGAGGATAATCAGCCAGAGGGACACTACAGACACTCCTCGCTGACACATGGCTCGTCTTCGGCCACGCGAATCGTTTGAAGCCGCTCGGCCAGCATCCCCGCGCCGATCCCGGCCAGCACCGCCAGGATCAGGCCCAGGTTGTAGGTGAGATCGTGCGCGATCACGGCCACCAGCCCGGCCACCAGCGCGGCGAACACCGCCGGGCGGTCGGTCGTCACGGGTATCAGCAGCGCGATAAAGGTCAGCGGCAGGGCAAAGTCGAGCGACCAGCTTTCGGGAATCTGCGCGCCGAAGATGAAGCCTGCCGCGCTGCTGATCTGCCACGACACCCACAGCGTCAACCCTGCCCCCAGAAAGTACCAGTGCCGGTTGGTGTGGCGGGCCTGGGCAGGCGCGTCTTTGCGATAATGCACGATCGACACGGCATACGCTTCGTCGGTCAGCAGAAACGCCAGCAACCATTTCCATCCCGCCGAGAGATGGCGCAGGTAGGGGGCCAGCGAGGCGCTGTAGAGCATGTGGCGCAGGTTGACGATGAAGGTTGTCAGCACGATCACGATGCCTAGAGCATGGGTCGCAAACAACTGCGCGGCGATGAACTGCGACGATCCGGCGAACACAATCAGCGACATGCCGAGCGCGACTTCGAACGGCAGCCCGGCCTCATACGCGATCACGCCGTAGATCAGTCCAAACGGCGAAGTCCCCAACAGAATCGGAAGCTGCGCCCGGACTCCGGCCCAGAATTCGGCTCGTCTGGATAGCATCCTCTCACCTCGGTTCATGGAACCTGTTCATCGGCAACCGGCATCGTTATCAGTTAAGATCTCGGCAGGACACATGCCGGGCGACTATAGTTCAGGAACAGACCGTCAACAAGCTTTAATATCGTCAATATAGACGACAGGGAGCCGCAGCCATGCCTGCTTCTGCACCCAACAACGACGAAATCGCGGCGGTGCTCGAACGCATCGCCAATCTGCTCGAAGCCCAGGCTTCGAATCCCTTCCGCGTGCGCGCCTACCGCCAGGGCGCGGCCAGCATCCGCAACCACGAAGAATCGGTCGCCGCGCTGGTCCACTCCGGCGACTCGCAGGCTCTCGACGCGCTGCCGAACATCGGCCAGGGGTTGGCGAACCTGATCACCGAGTTGGTCGAGAGTGGCCGCTCGGTGCTGCTCGAACGCCTGCAAGGTGAAGTTGCGCCGGAAGATGTGTTCGTCCGGGTGCCCGGCATCGGCGAAGAGCTGGCGCAGCGCATCGTGCGCGAGCTGGGCATTGAAACGCTGGAAGAGCTGGAAGTCGCCGCGCACGACGGGCGTCTGGCCCAGATCGAAGGCTTTGGACCGCGCCGGCTCCAGGCCATTCGCGCCAGCCTGACCGGGATGCTGAGCCGGTCGGCCCAGCGCCGGACCCGGCAGCGCGTGGGTGACGACGCGAGCGCCGGACCCGATCGCCCGCCGGTCGCGCTGGTCCTGGCGGTAGACGAGACATACCGGCGGCGCGCCGAAGCGGACGATCTGCCCAAAATTGCCCCGCGCCGCTACAACCCGGACGGTGAAGCCTGGCTGCCGATCATGCACGAGGAGCGCGAGGGCTGGCAGTTTACCGTCCTCTATTCCAACACGGCGCAGGCGCACGAGCTGGGTACGACGCATGACTGGGTCGTGATCTACTATGAGCGCAACGGCCACGAGCAGCAGAATACCGTCGTCACCGAGACGAGCGGTCCGCTCAAGGGGCGGCGCGTCGTGCGCGGGCGTGAGGGCGAAACCCGGCGCTACTATGAGTCGCAGACACGCTGAGACTGCCGGTCGGCACACCCTTTCAGCGCGCGTGGTAATGGGAACAAAGAAGTATTGTGCGCGCCGCCATTTTTGAGTAAAGTTCGGACTCACTCTGGCGGGAGCATACCTGTGTTGCCCCTGCGTGACCGTTCGCTCAGCCTGTCCGCGCATCGCCAGCCGTATACAGCCGGAGTGCCTGGAGAGAGGGGAGATTTATTGCATCCTGCTCAATCCGTAACCCTCTCCTGGCGCGTATCTCAGACAATTTTCCTTCGAGTGTTTGGAGCAGACCGCATGGCAGCTCACCACTCACCGATTCGCCGCCCACCTGCAGCCCGCAGTGAAATTTACCTGCCTCAATTTGTATGCCAGGATGTAACATGACCGCACTATCGACCCGTCCGAATCCGCAGCAGTACCAGCCCTTACTCGATCTGCTGCACGACGGATATCTGATCACCGATCTTGACCTGGTCGTCCAGGCCGCCAATCCGGCTGCGGCGCGTCTGCTCCAGGTTGAGCCGGACGCGCTCGTCGGCCACTCCCTGGACACATTTGTTGCCGAAGAAGACCAACCCGCCTTCGAAGCGCTGGCGGCCCGCCTGCTTGATCAGCCTGGCCCGGATGAAGTCGTGCTCTGCTTCAGGGCCAATGGGCGGGCGGCGCCCCCTGCCGGGGTGCGGGCAGCCGTCATACGCGGCGATTCGGGCGAGCCGGTCGCGCTGCACTGGCTGCTGCACGCGCTGACCGACACGTCTCACGCCACAATTTCCGATCACGAGCGCCGCCTGCAGGGCGTTTTAGGGGCGCTGCCGGTTGGGGTTTTCATCAGTGACGCCGAGGGCCGCCTGTTGGAGATCAATGAGCAGGCAAAAACGATCTGGGGTGGCAGCACACCGGTCGAAAGCTGGGCCGAATACGGGCAGTATAAGGGCTGGCGTCCCGATGGCACCCCGATTACGCCTGAGGATTGGGCGATGGCGCGCGCGCTGCGACTGGGCGAGCACAGCACGGAAGAAGTGATTGAGATCGAGCGCTTCGACGGCACACGTGGCACTATTCTGAATTCTGCCGCGCCGCTCTACGATGCCGATGGCCGTATCATCGGGGCCGTGGCCGCCCTGCAAGACATCAGCGAGCTGGCGCGGCTGGCGCAAGAGAGCGACCGGCTGCGGGCGCTGCTTACCAGCGTCGCCGACGAAGTCTGGTTCTGCAATCGAGCCGGGCAAATCTCGCTGGCAAACACAGCGGCGATCCTGACGCTGGGGCTGGATGAAACGATCGAGCCCTTCACACCCCTGCCGGATATTCTCTCGAAGCTGGAAACTTTCGACGCCAGCGGCCAGCCGCGCCCGCCGGAAGAAACCCCGCTGCTGCGGGCACTGCAGGGCGCAGTGATCAGGAACCAGGAAGAGATCGCGCGCCACTTGAAAACCGGCGAGCTGCGCCACCGGCAGTACAGCGCCGCGCCGATCAGGAACGAGGCCGGCGAGATCACGGGCGCGGTCGCTGTCGTGCGCGATATCACCGAGATCAAGCAGATCCAGGCCCAGGAGCGCGAGCAGCGGATACTCTCTGAGGCGCTGCGCGACACAGCGAGCGCCCTCAACAGCACGCTCGACCTTTCCGAGGTGCTGGACCGTATCCTGCTCAATATCGAGCATGTGGTGCCGCACGATGCCGCCGATATCATGCTGATTGAAGGCGGTACCGCTCAGATCGTGCGCAGTCGGGGTTACAGCCTGGAAGATTTTCCCGGCGCGGTATCCCCACTATTCGAGATTGAGCAGACACGCAGCCTCAAACAGGTCATCGACAGCGGCCAACCGCTCGTGATTCCCGACGTGAACGAGTATGAGGGCTGGATCACCCTGCCGCCCACCGACTGGATTCGCGCCTATACCACTGTGCCGATTCAGCTTCACGAAGAGATTATCGGCTTCCTGAATCTGTTGAGCGCTACACCCGGCTTTTTCACACCGGTGCATGCTGATCGCTTGCAGACCTTTGGGCAGCAGGCGGCCATTGCGATCCAGAATGCGCGCCTGTTCGCCCAGGCCCAGGAACTGGCCGCCATCGAAGAACGCCAGCGCCTTGCCCGCGATCTGCATGACGCCGTCACCCAAACGCTGTTCTCGGCCAGCATCATGGCTGAGGCCGTCGCGCGCCAGAATCCAAATCTGCCGCCCAAGACCCAGGCGCGCCTGAGCGAGCTGCGCGATCTGACCCAGGGCGCGCTGGCCGAGATGCGTGCGCTGCTGCTGGAGCTGCGCCCCACCTCGCTGCATGAGATCGAGCTGCCGGAGCTGTTCACCCAGCTTGTCAACGCCGCCAAGAGCCGCAAGCGCATGAGCATGATCGTCGAAGTAGCCGAGGGCATTGAGCTGCCGCCCGAAGTCAAGGTGGCCCTCTATCGCATCGCGCAGGAAGCTCTGAACAACGTCACCAAGCACGCCCGCGCGTCGGAAGCCAGCATTCGCCTGCACAGCAAGGGCAGCGACCAGGTCGAGCTGACAATTGCGGACAACGGCAACGGCTTCGATCCCCGGCGCATCACCTCGACCAGCATGGGCCTGAAGATCATGCGCGAGCGGGCGCAAACAGTGAATGCCTCGCTGGCGATCACGTCGCAGCCAGGCGAGGGCACCCAGGTGATCATCACCTGGCCGGCCCGCGCACCCCACAGCCGGGCCTGAACATCGGCGCGGCGGCCTCACCTCAACCGAATACAGCTTCCGCGGCGAGCATGTTCTCGCCACCCATGCCACGTTGCTATAATCCCTATAAGCACGCCGCCAGGGCGGGGATTGGCTAGCCTGGTGCGCGCCATCCATATTTCAGCACGCCGCGCAGTGGCATGCGCTCAGACAAACTAAATGGACGAGGTTTGCCTTGAACTTCTGGCGAGATTTTCATGGTCCCAATGCTGGCTACATCCTGGAGCTTTACGACCGCTACCGTCAGAATCCAGACGCCGTAGACCCGGAGACACGCGCCTTTTTTGAAGCCTGGTCGCCGCCCGGCAACGGTCATCGCGCGCCCGATGCGGTCAGCGCCGCCCCTGCCGCCGATCTGCAAGCGGTGGTGTGCGTCGTCAACCTGGCGCAGAACATCCGCGATCTGGGCCACCTGGCCGCCCAGCTCGATCCGCTGGGCAGCGCGCCGCCCGGCGATCCGGACCTGGAGCTGGAAACCTATGGCCTGACCGAAGAGGCGCTGCGCCAACTGCCCGCCAGCCTGATCGGTGGCCCGGTAGGAGCGCAGGCATCGGACGCGCTCGAAGCGGTGCGCGCCCTGCGTGCGATCTATTCCGCGACAACCGGCTACGATTATGAGCATGTACGCATCCCCGAAGAGCGCGAGTGGCTGCGCGACGCGATTGAGACGGGTCACTTTCGCCCGCCGAACCAGCCGATTGACGGGCTGGCGCTGCTGGAACGGCTGACCCAGGTCGAAGCGTTCGAGAGCTTTCTGCACCGTATCTTCCCCGGCAAGCACCGCTTCTCGATCGAGGGGCTGGACATGATGGTCCCCATGCTGGACGAGATCATCTGCGGCGCAGCCGACAGCGGCACACGGAGCGTGTTATTCGGCATGGCGCACCGGGGCCGCCTGAATATATTGGCGCACGTGCTGCAAAAGCCTTATGCGCAAATCCTGGCCGAGTTCAAGGACCCGGTCCAGCGGCGTATTTTCCGCGATGACCTGGGCTGGACCGGCGACGTGAAGTATCACAAAGGTGCCTACTGGGCGGCAGCCGGCGAGAATTACTGCGATGTCGCCATCACGATGCCGCCCAACCCCAGCCATCTCGAAGCGGTCAACGCCGTGCTCGAAGGCATGGCGCGCGCTGCGGGCACATTCGTCGATGAGCCGGGGACGCCGCGCTTCGATCCGACTGTGACGCTGCCAATCCTCATTCACGGCGACGCAGCCTTCCCCGGCCAGGGCATCGTGGCCGAGACGCTCAACCTCGCGCGGCTGCCTGGCTATTGGACCGGCGGCACGATTCATATCATCGCCGACAACCAGCTCGGCTATACCACCCTGCCCCAGGACGCACGCAGCACCCACTATGCCGCCACGCTGGCCGAGGGCTTCAAAATCCCGATTATGCACGTGAACGCCGACGATCCCGAAGCGTGTATCGAAGTGGCCCGACTGGCGTTTGCCTATCGAGAGCGCTTCCATAAGGACTTCGTGATCAACCTGATCGGCTACCGGCGTTACGGCCACAACGAGGGCGACGAGCCGAGCTTCACCCAGCCGCAGATGTACGAGATCATCCGCCAGCACCCGACCGTGCGCGAGCGGTGGGCGCAGCGTTTGAGCGAGCGCGGTGCTGTTGAGCCGGGCCGCGCCGAGGCGCTGCTGCAAACGCGCATGGACCAGCTTCAGGCCGAACTGGAATCGCTCGATCCCGAAAAAGACCTGGACGAGGCCCCGCCCGAAGTCGCACCGCCCGGCACCGCCCGCCGTGTGAAAACCGGTGTGCCGATCAAGCAGCTTCAGGCGCTCCACGAGGCCCTGCTGACCGTGCCCGACGGCTTCAGCCTGCATCCCAAGCTCAGGCGCGTGGTAGACCGCCGCCGCGAGGCGCTGGCCGACGCCAACAGCCGGGGCGTCGAGTGGGCCACTGCTGAAGAATTGGCGCTGGCGACGATCCTGGCCGACGGCATCGCGATCCGCATGACCGGCGAAGACACCCAGCGCGGTACCTTCAACCAGCGGCATGCCGTCTTTCACGATGCCAATACGGGCGAGATGTTTACCCCGCTGGCCGCGATCCCACAGGCTCGCGCCGCCTTCGAGATCATCAACAGCCCGCTCAGCGAAGCCGCCGTGCTCGGTTATGAATATGGCTACAACATCCAGGCCCCCGACCGCCTGGTGATCTGGGAAGCGCAGTATGGCGACTTCATCAACAGCGCGCAGGTGATCGTGGACGAGTTCATCAGCTCGGCGCGCGCCAAGTGGGGCCAGACTCCCTCGCTGGTGCTGCTGCTGCCGCACGGCTACGAGGGCGCCGGGCCGGATCATTCCAGCGCGCGGCTGGAGCGCTTTTTGCTGCTGACCGCCGAAAACAATATGCGCGTCGCCAACTGCACCACCGCCGCGCAGTACTTCCACCTGCTGCGCCGCCAGGCCCTGCTGCTAAAGACCGACCCGCTGCCGCTGGTGATCATGACGCCTAAGAGCCTGCTGCGTCACCCGATGGTCGCCTCGTCGCTGCGCGATCTGGCCGACGGGCACTGGCAGCCGGTGATCGACGATGCCCAGGCGCGCGAGCGGGCCGAAGAAATCCGGCGGCTGTTCGTGTGCAGCGGCAAGATTTACGTCGATCTGGAAACCGGCGACGACCGCGCGCAGCACCCGGAGATCGCGATCGTGCGAATCGAGCAGCTCAGCCCCTTCCCGGCGGACGATCTCGCGCCGGTGCTGGACGCCTATCCCAACCTGGAAGAGGTCGTGTGGGTGCAGGAAGAGCCGGAGAATATGGGGGCGTGGCAGTATGTCGCGCCGCGCCTGCACGCGCTGATCGCGGGGCGCTGGCCGCTGCGCTACGTGGGCCGCGCGCCGAGTTCCAGCCCGGCAGAAGGCTCAGCCGCGTGGCACACCGCCAACCAGGCCACGCTGCTCCGGCAGGCGTATGATCGCGGACCGGACGAGATCGCGGACGATTTCATCATTAGCTAAGGGGAAGACAAGACGATATGGCGACTGAGATTAAAGTGCCGGACCTGGGCGAGTCGATTGTCGAAGCGACCGTAGCGGAATGGCTCAAGCAGGAAGGCGACGCGGTCCAGGTGGGCGAGACGCTGCTGGTGCTCGAAACCGACAAGGTCGATCTCGACGTGGGCGCGGAGATAAGCGGCGTGCTGGCACGTGTCATGCGCGGGCCGGGCGAGGATGTGCAGGTCGGGGACGTGCTGGGCGTGATCGAGGAATCCGCCGGGGCCGCCCCATCGAAACCTGCTGCCCAGCCAGAGTCGCAGGCGCAGCCGCCCGCCGAAAAGCCCGCTCCCGCTACTGCCCCGGCTGAATCCGGCACGCAGCAGGCCGAAGCCGCGCCCGCCCCCGCCAAAGAGAAGGTAACACCGGTCGCGCGGCGCATGGCCGAGGAGCACGGTATCGATCCAGCCCAGGTCCAGCCGTCTGAGCCGCATGGCCGCGTGACCAAAGAAGATGTCGAGCGGCACCTGGCCCGGCGCGGCGATCAGCCGCAGGCCGCCCCCGCCCAACGCGAAGCGCCGCCCCCCGCGAAGCCTGCCCCCCAGCCCGCTGGAGATGGCCGCCGCGAGGAGCGAGTCCGCATGTCGCGCCGCCGCCGCACGATCGCCGAGCGGCTGGTCGAGGCGCAGCGTACCACCGCGATGCTGACCACCTTCAACGAGGTGGACATGAGCAGCGTCATGGCCCTGCGCACGCGGCACAAATCGAGCTTCGAGGAACGGCACGGCACCGGCCTGGGGATCGCGTCATTCTTCGTCAAGGCGGCGGTCGGCGCGCTCAAAGCCTTCCCAGAAGTGAATGCCGAGATCGATGAGCAGACCAACGAGATCGTGCTGAAGCACTACTACGACATCGGCGTGGCGATTGGCGCGCCGGATGGGCTGGTCGTGCCCGTGATCCGCAACGCCGACCGGCTATCGTTTGCCGCCATCGAGCAGGCGATCAAAGACTTTGCCCAGCGCGCGACCGATGGCACCCTCACCCTCGAAGACCTGCGCGGCGGCACGTTCACGATCACCAACGGCGGCGTATTCGGTTCGCTGCTCAGCACGCCGATCCTCAACCCGCCCCAGGTCGGCATCCTGGGCCTGCACCGCATCGAGCAGCGCCCGATTGCGCTGAACGGCGAGGTGGTGATTCATCCCATGATGTACGTCGCGCTCAGCTACGATCACCGCATCATCGACGGGCGCGAGGCGGTGCAGTTTCTCGTACGGATCAAGCAGTTGATCGAAGACCCGGAAGTGATGCTGCTCGAAGGTTAGCCGGTCCGCAGCGCCCTTGCTGCCATAGTGGGGCAGGCCGATTGTGGGTCTGCCCCACGCCCCGGATTGGTGATCGTCAGTCCAGCCCCGCGCGGAACACGGCCTGCACTGCGTCAAGTGTCTGTTCCAGCGCCAGCCCGGCGTGCGGCAGCCCGGCGAAGGCCGCCTCGAACGCTGACGGCGCGAAGTAGACACCGTGATCGAGCAGCGCGTGAAAGAAGCGCGCATAACGCCCGGCGTCGCTGGTCCTGACCTCGTCGTAATTCCGCACCGGCTGATCGTTGAAGAACAGCCCGAACATCGTGCCCACCTGCGCCGTCTGGACCGGAATCCCGGCCCCGGCGGCGGCTTCATCCAGCCCGGCGCGGAGCGTACGCGCCACCTCGACCACCTGCTGGAACGCGTCCCCGGTCGTGATCGTGCGCAGCGTCGCCAGCCCCGCCGCCATCGCCAGCGGATTGCCGGAGAGCGTCCCGGCCTGGTACATCGCCCCGGCGGGTGCGACGCGCTGCATGATCTCAGTGCGGCCCCCATAGGCCCCCACCGGCAGCCCGCCGCCGATCACTTTGCCGAGCGCGGTGAGGTCGGGCATGATACCGTAATGTGCCTGCGCGCCGCCCAGCGCCACGCGAAAGCCGGTCATCACCTCGTCGAAGATCAGCAGCGCGCCGTGTTGGGCCGTGAGTTCGCGCAGCCCCGGCAGGAATCCCTCGACCGGCGGCACGACGCCCATATTCCCCGCCACCGGCTCGACGATCACCGCCGCGATCTGATCGGGGAACTGCTCGAACAGCGCGCGCACAGCGTCGAGATCGTTATAAGGCGCGCTGAGCGTGTCCTCGGTCGCGCCGCGCGGCACACCGGGGCTGTCCGGCAGGCCCAGCGTCGCCACGCCCGACCCGGCCTGGACCAGCAGCATGTCGGCATGGCCGTGATAGCAGCCCGCGAACTTGACGATCTTATCGCGCCCGGTATAGGCTCGCGCCAGCCGCAGCGCGGACATGGTCGCCTCGGTGCCGGAATTGACGAAGCGCACCATCTCGACCGAGGGCACCAGATCGACCACCATCTGCGCCAGCTCGATCTCAAGCCCGGTCGGTGCGCCGAAGCTGGTGCCTCGTGTAACCTGCCCCTGCACCGCCTCGACCACCGCCGGGTGCGCGTGGCCGAGGATCAGCGGCCCCCAGCTCAACACATAATCGACATAGCGGTTGCCGTCCACATCATAGAGATAGGGGCCTTCGCCGCGCATGATAAACAGCGGATCGCCCCCCACGCCGCGAAATGCGCGCACCGGCGAGCTGACTCCGCCGGGCATGAGCTGTCTGGCTCGCGCGTAGTAGGCGGTCGAAACCTCGTGTTTCACCATCTCTTCTCCCCCATCACGATCCCATGCGGGCCGGTTCGGCCTGCCGCAGATAGTCGATCACGGCTTGCGCGGTCGCCTGCCCCTGCTTGATGCAGTCCGGAATCCCGACCCCGCGAAACGCGCTGCCGGTGAGATACAGACCGGGCGGGCAGAGCGCTTCCATCCGGTCCACGCGCTGCAAATGGCCGACCTCGTACTGCGGGTTGCCCCTGTGCCAGCGGAACACACGCGCCAGCAGCGGCTCGGCGCGGATGCCCATGATCTGCCGCAGTTCGTCGCGCACCAGCCCGATCAGCGCGGCGTCGTCCAGATCGACCAGATCCTCGCGGCGCGGACCGCCCACGAAGGCGCGCAGCAGCACGCTCCCCGGTGCGGCCCGGTGGGTGAACTTGCTGCTGGTCCAGGTGCAGGCCAGCAGGCGCGTTGGCTCGCTGCGCGGCACGACGAATCCGAAGCCGTCCAGCGGGTGATCGAACGTCGCGGCATCGTAGCCAAGCGAAACAGTCGCGGTCGAGACGTAGCGCACCGCATCCAGCATCCCGGCCAGTTCCGCGCTCTGATCGCGCAGCAGATCGGCGCTGACATAGGCCGGGGTCGCCAGGATCAGCGCGTCGGCGTGCAGGGACGTGTCATCGTCCAATGTCAGGGCATAACCATCCCCGGCGCGTTCCAGCCCGGTTACACTGCGCCCGGCCTTGATCGTGCCCGTGAACGCGTCCGCCAGCGCATCGATCAGTGCTTGCAGCCCGCCGCGCAGCGTCATGAAGACGGATGTCTTACCCGCGCCGTTGCGGCTGTGAGCCGCCGCCGCTTTGCGCGCCGCGATCATGCCGCGTACCAGGCTGCCATACTTGCGCTCAGTTTCGATGAAGCGCGGGAAGGTCGCCTGCAAGCTGAGCGTTTCGGCATCCGACACATGAATCCCGGCCATCATCGGCTCGGCCAGCACGTCGAGCGCCTCGCGCCCCAGCCGCCGCCGGATGAAGTCGGCCAGGCTCTCGTCGGAGTCGTCCTGGCGCGGCCTGATGAACAGGTCCATGCCCATCCGGAGCTTGCCCGGCCACGAGATCAGATTCGACGTGGCGAACGGCAAAAAGCGCGTGGGGATGATCAGCATCACGCCGTCGGGCATCTTGCGCAGCTTGCCCTTGCGCCAGACATACACCCCGCGCCGGGCGTCGTTGGTGCCCACCAACTGATCGTCCAGGCCCAGCTCGCGGCAGAGCTGGAGCGCCCACGGCTTCTGCGTGATGAACGAGTCCGGCCCGCCTTCGATCACAAACCCGTCCGGCGTATCGGTCATGATCTTGCCGCCCAGGCGTGCGCCGCGCTCGACCAGCGTGATCGCCAGATCGAGGCCCTGCGCCGCCGCCGATTTTTGAGCATAGTAGGCGGCGGCCAGCCCGGTAATACCCCCGCCGACAATCACGAGGTGCTTCATACAAACTCCTCTTCATAGCGTCGCCCGACCAGATCGGCCAGCGCCGCGACATATAACGGATCATCATTGAGCGACGGCACGCGCTCCAGCCGCACCCCGGCTTCCTCAGCGACCTGTCTGGCCTGGATGTCGATATCGAACAGAATCTCGACATGGTCGGAGACGAAGCCGATCGGCACGGAGAGCAGATTCCTGTGGCCCTGCTGCGCCAGGTCCAGCACGAAATCCTGAAGCTGCGGGCCGAGCCAGGGTTCCGGGCTGCGTCCCGCGCTCTGGTACGAGAAGCGCCAGCGCGCGTCGGGCAGCCCTGCCGCCTGCGCGATCAGCGCCGCCGACTCGCGAAGCTGTGCGTCATACGGATCGCCCTCGGCCAGGATGCGCACCGGCAGGCTGTGGGCGCTGAAGATCACCAGCGTGTCGGCGGGCATCTCCGCCAGCCCACGCTGCACGCGTTCGGCCAACGCCTGGATATAGAGCGGGTGATCGTGGTAGCTGGTGATCGGCGCGTAACGGAAGGCGTCCGGTCGACCGGCCAGCGCTTCGTCGAGCAGTTGGAAATATTTGGCGATGCTCATGCTCGAATAGTGCGGCGCGAGAACCAGCGCGACCGCCTGCCGGATTCCGTCCGCGATCATCTCGTCAACGGCCTGCACGATGCGCGGGGTCCAGTGGCGCATCCCGATATATGTCTTGTAGTGCACGCCGGGCGGCGCGTCGGCATTCAATTTGGCCTCGACCGCCGCCGCCTGCTGCCGGGTCAGGTTGAGCAGGGGCGATTTGCCGCCGATCTGGCGATAGTTCTCGGTGATTTCCGCGATCAGCTCCGGCGAGGTGGCCCGCCCATGCCGGATGTCCAGCAGGTATTCGGGGATGTCGTCCAGTGAATCCGGCCCGCCATAGGCCATCAGCAGCACGCCAATTGTCTCCGTCATCCGTCTTTCTCCCTGTTTGCGCTGCGCTCGTGAACATACTCCGCCAGTCGCTTGACGTTTTCCACCGGCGTGTGCGGCAGGATGCCATGCCCCAGGTTGAAGATATGGCCGGGGCGACCGCCTACCCGCCGCAGAATATCGTCGGCGCGGCGCTCGACTTCCGCCCAGGGGCCAAACAGCGCCACCGGGTCGAGATTGCCCTGCACGGCGACGCCCGCGCCCAACTGCGCCCAGGCGTGATCGATCCCGATCCGCCAATCCACGCCGATCACGTCCGCGCCGGTTTCGGGCAGCAGCGGCAGCATCCCGTTCAGATCGGTGCCGAAGTAGATCACCGGCACGCCGGTGCTCTGCGCTGCCGCGACGACACGCTGCGCGTAGGGCAGCACATATTCGCGGAAGTCATCCGGCGCGAGCACCCCCGCCCAGCTATCGAACACTTGCAGCGCCTGCGCCCCGGCCCCGGCCTGGGCGACCAGGTAGGACGACACGACGGCGGTCAGCTTGTCCATCAGGCGGTGCCACGCGTCCGGCTCGGAGAGCATGAATGACTTGACCTCGACATGATTTTTGGAGCCGCCGCCCTCGATCGCGTAGCTGGCGAGCGTGAACGGCGCGCCCGAAAACCCGATCAACGGGATACGGTCGCCTAGCTCGCGGCGCACCAGCCGGATCGCTTCCAGTGTATACGGGGCGTTCTCCTCGGCGCTCGGCGTGCGCAGCGCGTCCACGTCCGCCGGGGACGTGATCGGGTTGTTGATCACCGGCCCTTCGCCCTTCACGAATTCCAGGTCGAGGCCCATGCCGATCAGTACCGGCAGAATGTCCGCAAATATGATCGCGGCGTCCAGCTCGAAGGCATTGATCGGCTGGAGCGTGATCTCGCAGGCCAGTTCCGGCGTGCGGATCACGTCGAGCATGCTGTAGCGGGCGCGCACCGCGCGATACTCCGGCATATAGCGCCCGGCCTGGCGCATCAGCCAGATCGGGGTAGCGTCCACCGGCTCACGGCGGCAGGCGCGCAAAAATCGGCTCTCGGTCATAGTCGGATTCATCCTCGTGGGGTGCACTCAGTCGATCTCGGCCAGCCAGCGCGCGGCGTCTTTGGCGTGATAGGTCAGGATCATATCCGCACCCGCCCGCCGGATGCCGGTCAGGGTTTCGAGCACGGTCCGGCGCTCGTCCAGCCAGCCGCGCTCCGCCGCCGCCTTGATCATGCTGTATTCACCGCTAACGTTATAGGCGGCCAGCGGCAGGTCGAAGCGCTCGTGCACGCGCCGGATCACATCGAGATAAGGCAGCGCGGGCTTGACCATCAGCATATCCGCGCCCTCGTCCACATCAAGCTGGGCCTCACGCAGTGCCTCGCGCACGTTGGCCGGGTCCATCTGGTGCGTACGCCGGTCGCCAAACGCGGGCGCGCTCTGGGCGGCATCGCGGAACGGGCCATAGAAGCCGCTGGCGTACTTGACCGCATACGACAGGATGCTGATCCCGCTGTGCCCGGCGGAATCCAGCGCCGCGCGGATCGCGCCGACCATGCCATCCAGCATCCCGCTGGGCGCGACCACATCCGCCCCGGCGGCGGCGTGCGAGACGGCCACCCGCCCCAATATGTCGAGCGTTTCATCGTTCAGAATCTCAGCGTCGCGAATGATCCCGCAGTGCCCGTGATCGGTATACTCGCACAGGCAGACATCGGTGATCACCAGAATGTCGGGGTTGGCCTGCTTGATCGCGCGCGCGGCCTGCTGCACGATCCCGTTTGGATCGAAATTCTCCACGCCGACCGGGTCCTTGTGCGCCGGGATACCGAACAGGACCACTGCCGGAATCCCCAGCGCGGCCAGCTCGTCCGTCTCGCGCGCTAACTGATCAATCGACTGCTGGAACACGCCCGGCATCGAGGGAATCTCGCGGCGCACGTTCTCGCCGTGCACGACGAACAGAGGATAGATGAACTGTGCCGGGCTGAGGGTAGTCTCGCGCACCAGCGCGCGCAAGGTGGGGGTCGCCCGCAAACGGCGCAGGCGCAAGGTGGGAAAGCTCATCGGATAACATCCTTCTCAAAAGCAAGTGACAGCGCGGTAATCAGGCCCTCGACGGTATACGGCTCGGCCACGACATGCACCGGCAGCCCACGCGCTCGCGCCGCGTCCGCCGTCACCGGGCCGATGCAGGCGATCAGCGCCGCGCCAATGGCCGCCGCCGGATCGTCAAACTGCTCGACGAAGTTGTGTACCGTCGAGGAACTGGTAAACGTAAACGCATCGGCGGGCCGGCCCAGCAGCGCCGGATCGAGCATCGGGCGCACGGTTTCGTAGGCGATTACGGCGTCTACAATCGCACCCGCCGCACGCAGCCGCTCCGCCAGCACCGGGCGCGCCAGATTCGCCTGCGGCAGCAGCACGCGCCGCACGCCCAGATCGCCCGCCCCGATCAGCGCGTCCGCCAGGGCCTCGGCAACGTGTTCATCGGGCATCAGCGCCGGGGTGAGTCCGTGAGCTTCCAGCGCACCCGCCGTCGCCGGGCCGATCACCGCGATCTGGGGCCAATGCGTCGGGTGCATATCCAGCGCCGCGATCCGCCCCCAGACGTGCTCGACCGCGTTGGCGCTGGTCAGTACCAGCCAGACGTAAGCGCTCAGGCGAGTCAGAGCCGCATCCAGCGGGCCGGGATCGGCGGGCGGGCGGATTTCGATGGTGGGCAGGATAACCGGCTCGGCTCCCAATGCGCGCAGTTGATTGGCGAACGCCTGCGCCTGGTGCGGCGGGCGCGTGATCACAATCCGTTTGCCGGCCAGCGGATGCGCGCTCATGCCGGAAGCCCTCCCCGCACCGCCGCCAGCAGATCGTCCGCGCCCTGGTCGAGCGCTTCCGCCGCCAGCCGTGCACCCAGCGCATAACTATCAGCGGCGGGCGCTGTGCCGCTAACTGTGATCGTCTGCACGCCGTCCAGCCCACTGACCCGCCCCGCCAGCCGGAGCATATCCCCGTCCAGCGTGGCATAGGCGGAAACCGGCAGGCGGCAGCCCGCGTCGAGTTTTTCCAGAAAGGCACGCTCCGCCGTGACGGCCAGCCGCGTCGCGCGATCGTCCAGCGCCGCCAGCCGCGCCAAAATCGAGTCGTCCCCGGCACGGCACTGTACCGCGATCGCGCCCTGGCCGGGAGCCGGCAGCATGATCTCTGCCGGGAGCACCTGGCCGATCACGTCCTGGCGTTCCAGCCGTTCCAATCCGGCCACCGCCAGCACGATCGCGGCGTATGGCCCGGCAGGGTCGAGCGCCTTACGGAGGCGCGTATCGACGTTGCCGCGCAGCGATTCGGTGCGCAGGTCGGGCCGCGCGGCCAAAAGCTGGGCGCGGCGGCGCAGGCTGCTCGTACCGACCGTTGCGCCATCTGGCAGCGTCTCCAGTGTATGACCGTCGCGGCTGATCAGCGCGTCGAACGGGTTGGCCCGGCTGAGAACCGCGCCCAGGGCAAAGCCGGGCGGCATCGCGGTCGGCAGGTCCTTGAGGCTGTGTACCGCCAGATCGATTTCCCCGGCGCGCAGCGCGTCTTCAAGCTCCTGCGTGAACAGCCCCTTGCCGCCGATTTCGGGCAGGGGCCTGTCAAGGATACGGTCGCCGGTGGTCGTCATGTGCACCACTTCGACCGCAAGCTGCGGGTGGGCGGCGTGCAGGCGGTCCAGCACGTGATGCGTCTGCCACAGCGCAAGCTGGCTGCGGCGCGTGCCGATGCGGATCGTGGGGGTGGACATCTCAGGCGCTGTCTTCCAGGCCAAACAGATCGCGCGCGACGGCGGCAAACAACGCCCCGTCATCGTGCGCGGCTTTTTCCTTGAGATTGAGCGTGACCTGGTGCAGCAGCTTGTTCATCAGGCGGTGGCTGAACTGCTCGACCAGGGCGCGGGCATGATCATCTTCGGACGGCAGGCGGTTGAGGATGCGTGACAGCTCGGCCTGGCGGAACTGCTCGGCCTGCTCGCGCAATTGGCGGATGGTCGGGATCACAGCCTGCGCCTGGATATCGGCCCAGAAGGCGGCCAGCTCCTCGTCGATGATCCGCTCGACTGCCGGAATCTGCTCCTGGCGCCCGGCCAGGCTCTCCTCGATCACACCCTGCAAATCGTCCATATCGTGCAGGCACACGCCGAGGATGGCGCCCACTTCCGGCTCGATATCACGCGGGACGGCAAGATCGATCAGACACAGGCCGCGCCCCTCACGCCGGGGCATCAACGGCTCGACATCCTCACGCGAGAGGATCGTAAACGGCGCGCTGGACGTGGTGAAGACGACATCGGCCTCGATCAGCGCGTCCTTCAACTCAGTGATCGAGCGCGCCCGCACCTGCCACTCATCGGCCAGGCTGCGCGCGGCGTCATACGTGCGACTGACAATCGTGATCTGCGTCGCGCCGCGCTGCACCAGCGCCTTGACGATGGCCTGGGCCATCTCGCCCGCGCCGATCACCAGCACGGGCCGCGCGCGCAGCGATCCGAGCGTGTGCTCGGCCTTGCCGATGCCCAGCGAGCTGATCGATGCGGCCCCAGCCCCGATCGCCGTTTCGGTGCGGACGCGCTTGGCGGTGTGGATCGCGGCGCGGAACAGCAGCGAGAGCATATGCCCGGCGGCATCCTGCGCGTGGGCCTGCTCGTAGGCGCGCGTCACCTGCCCGACGATCTGCGGCTCGCCCAATGCCATCGACTCCAACCCGCTGCTGACGCGAAACAGGTGCCGCACGGCAGCCTGCCCGCTGGCGGACACGGTATAGCCGGCGATCATGGCAGGCTCGATGCGCCGCCGGGCGAGCAGGCTGTGCCATAGATCGTCCATCCCGGCCTCGGTCGGCGTGAAGGCATACAGTTCCAGGCGGTTGCAGGTCGAGAGAATGGCCGCCTCGCCCTGCGGCAGGGCGGCGAGCCACTGTTTCTGCTGGTCGGTGGTCAAGCTGAGCTGCTCGCGCAGCGCCAGGGGGGTCGTGTGATGGCTAATGCTTCGGCAGTGAAACATCCAGAAGCCTCTCTGATTATGTGAAGTTAGTGGTGGTGATCGAAATATTCGACCACGCCGAGTTGAACGACATTGAAAACCTGATTGATTTTGCGCAGCAGACGCAGACGCGCGCCGCTGTCCAGGGATGCCACCTGCGGCATCTGGAGCGCGACCTCGGTCAGCGCGTCGCGGAAGAACGTGGTTGCTTCCAGACCTTCAGACGCGGTCAGCCCGACCTGCATACAGGTCTGGGCATAGCGCACGGCGATGCTTTTTGCCTCGATCAGCAGGGCCTGGTCGTCGTCCGGGGCCGAGAGATGCTGCATCATCAGCGCCATCAAGCGCCGCCCCAGCTCGCGCTCCTCTTCACGCTCCTGCGGCGAAAACGCGGCCAGCCAGTGCGGTTCAGGCCCAAGCTCCAGGCGTTCGCGCGTTTCCACCAGCGCATAATCGCCCCAGACTTGGCCCGTGCGATCCGGCACCAGTGCAGGCTGCTGCCGGGTGAAGCCGTCCAGCTCGGCGCGCAAAAAGCGGCGGTGCCCGCCCGGTGTGACATGGACCGGCACTTCACCGCGATCGCACCAGCGGCGCAGGGTGGTCGGGTGCACCCCCAGCAGCCGGGCCGCTTGCGTTAGTGACAACCATTGAGGATGATCAACTGTAGACATCAGCACCCCGCCAATCTTCACCGAAACTGCTTAAAAGTAACTTCTTCTATTTTGTATGAGAGATTTTTGTTTTTCCCGCCCCATTGGCACAGGTTTCGCGTGACATAGATCACTTGTGGCGCGCATCTCTTTCCTATCAAATTATATTAGCTAATTTTGCTCAGTTTTGCCTACTTTTACGAAGGAGAATCGCATGCCCTACTCCCCGCCGCGCCTGGTTTTTTGGGAGACGACCGCCGGCTGTAACCTGCGCTGCATCCACTGTCGCCGGATCGAGGTCGCGGACCAGCTCACGCCGCACGACTTGACGACGCCCGAAGCCTTCCGGCTGGTCGATCAATTGGTCGAGGTCGGGTCGCCGGTGCTGGTGCTGTCGGGTGGGGAGCCGCTGATGCGCCCCGATATCCTGGAGATTGCGCGCTATGCCACCGACGCCGGGCTGCCGGTTGCGCTGGCCACCAACGGCACCCTGATCGACGACGACCTGGCGCAGCGGATTCACGCGAGCGGGATCAAGCGCGTCAGCATCTCCTTCGATGGCGCGGACGCCGCCACGCATGACGCCTTCCGCAGCCTGGCGGGATCATTTGATGCGGCGGTGCGCGGCTTGCGAGCGCTGCGGAAGGTTGGCCTGCCGGTCCAGATCAATACCACCGTCGCCAAACACAACCAAGCCCAGCTTGAAGGCGTGTTGGCGCTTGCCAAAGACCTGGACGCGGTCGCGCTCCACCTGTTCCTGCTGGTGCCGGTTGGCTGCGGGGTCGAGATCGCCGAGGACCAGATGATCAGCGCCGGGGACTATGAGCGCGTCCTCAACTGGCTGTACGACGTGGAGCAGGCCGAGCCGTCGCTCCAGCTTAAGGCGACCTGTGCCCCGCACTACTTCCGTGTGATGCGCCAGCGCCGCGCCGAGGAAAACCGCCAGGGCACGCACCGCGATCTGCCCGCCAGCCACGCGCGGCAGGTGCACGGCCACCCGCACGGCCAGATGCACGCGGCGACCAAAGGCTGTCTGGCCGGGACGGGCGTCTGCTTCGTCTCGCACCGGGGCGAGGTCTTCCCGTGCGGTTACCTGCCGGTGGAAGCGGGTAACATCCGCCGCCAGACGTTCAGCGAGGTCTGGCAGGGCAGCGCGCTGTTTGCCGAGATGCGCGATCCGGATCTGCTGGGTGGCAAGTGCGGCGCGTGCCAGTTCAAGACGCTGTGCAGCGGGTGCCGGGCGCGGGCCTATGGCATGAGCGGGGACTACCTGGCCGAGGAGCCGTTCTGCGCCTATGATCCGGCCAGCCGCACGGTGCACCTGACGTAGAAGCCCTGCGGGAAAATTACGCTCGTCCGGGGGATAAAAAATCCTGCGGGCTGTCCGCCGGGTGTCGCGAGGGATGACACCGTTGGGGCAGTCCGCAGGCTGCGAAACTGTCAGATGAAAGGGCCGCTACTGGACCAGCAGCACGCGCGGCGGGTTCGGCGGGCAGTACTCCGGACGGTGGTTGACGCTGATCTGCGAGCCGGAGATGTCGATCTGCAGGCCCATCAACATGCCCGACATATCGTTGATCTTTGAGCCGGAGATGCCGATTAGACCGTTGGGGGCCACGATCATGCCGGCCCAGCGATTGTTGCTGCCGCTCATTTTCACGGCACCGTTTGATGTATTGTTGCTGAGGCTGTAGGCAAACACGCCCCGGATGTACGGCAGGTTGTTGATCCCGCCGCTGATCTGGATGTCTCCCAGGGCGACAAACGTCACGCGCCAGGGGCGGTCGGTCGGCCCCAGGTTGTCCAGCCCGTTCAGCTTGACCGAGCCGGTCGTTACATACAGCCCGTCGCGCAGGTAGGTTTCCTTCTTGTTGTTCGGGTCCGTGAACTCGACATCACTCACACCGATGTCACGCGTGTAGTAAAACCGCTGCGACGAATTGGCTTCGTTCCAGATGAACCCACCCGGCTTAAAGTCTTCGAAGCGATAGAAGGCGTCGTCTGGCAGCGGGTAACTGTCAACCGCCGTGATACCGCGTGTATCCTTATCGTTGGGGTCTGGCCCGCCGCTGATCTTTTTTGGATCGATCTTGGGGGTTTCGCCGGTGGCATATTCAACCGGGCGGTACTGCTCCAGGTACATGCTGCTGCCGCCGATGAGGATGCCAGAGTTGCTGTGGATACCGCCGTTGGTCACGAAACCGGTGGACGGGTTGAGTTTTACCACGTCGCGGTTCGGGGTGCGATCCGCGCCGAAGACGGCGAAGTCGCTGCACCAGTGGCGGTGATCGAAGATCGCGTAGGCTTCCACGGTCACGTTCGTTTCGACAATCCCGATCACGCCGGCCAGGAAGGTATCCTGCGGGAAGCTGGCCTTGACCAGCATACCCTTCAGGTCCATGCACGGGATCAGGCCCGTGTCGCCGACTTTCCACGGCTTGCCGGTGCTCGGATTGGTCAGCACCGTGCGGACGCCGCTGCTATTGATGGTCAGGTAGAAGGCTTCGACATTCTGCCCGGAGCTGGCATCCGGGACTTCGTTCCCGGCTGCATACTGACGCACCACGTTCAGGATCGGCTGCTCAGACACGGTCCCGCAGGTATAGCCGTCGGTGGTCAGGGCGGTCACCAGCGCGCTGGTGCCGGCAATTGCTGCCGCATCAGCCCCGTTCTGGGCGCGGCGCTGGTTCCAGTAGAGCATTCCGCCATCCAGAGCCAGACCCACGATCCCCAGCAGGCCGATCATCGCCATCGCCAGAATAATCGCAACCTGTCCTTCTTCACCGTGCTGACGCATGTGCTTCATCATCGTAGCGCCTCCTGAATTAGTAGCGGTACCCGGGGTACGGGGGACTCATGACCTGCTGGCGCGCGCTAGCTTTGACACGCGCTTCGCTGCCCCACACCAGAAAACCAACCGGGGTCAAGGGTTTATAGCGGTACTCGACATCGACGCGCAGCGTGCTGCCAGCCGTCACCGCTGCCCCGTGTTCAATCTCGAACGTAACGGTGGAATTGCCATCCGACATGTTGAGCATCGGCCTGCCTTCTTCGCGCACGCGACCGGCGACACTCTGGGTGCCCTGGCAAATCGTCGCGGCGTGGTCGCTGGTCAGGCAGGCGGGGTGTGTCGCGCCGTAGAGCGCACCCTCGCCGGTCGCGTTCTCGACCGCCGTGAGGATCAGGAACCCGCGCCCGATGTCGAACAAGCCTCCCAGGAGAATGAGCAGCACCGGAATTCCAATTGCCATTTCAACCAGGCTTTGGCCTTTTTCCCAGCGTTTGCGTCCGTTTTTCATCGTCGTGCCTCTCTATCTTCGATCATCCGGCAGTCTGACAGTGCTGCGGTTCGCCCGCGCTATTTGCGGAACCCGAAGTTTGCGTTCTGGTAAGACTGGCTGGCCGAGAGCGTGATATTGATGATGCTGGAGCCAGTCGTCAGTGACATACCGCTCACCGGGCTGACCTGAACCTGGTACACCTGGGCGCTCAGGCCGCTGGGAACCGTCAGGTTCGTGAAGGCGTAGGTACCATCGCTGCCCGTCACCTTTTCGAAGACCTGGTCGTCCGAGTTGCCCAGCGTGCCATCGTCGCCAGCGGTGCGCAGGGTGATGGTCGCCCCGCTGATGCCCTTTTCGTTCGAGGTCTTCATCTGGTCGCCGTTCTTGTCTTCCCACACCAGGCCGCTGATCGCGCTGCTGCCAGGAACTGTGCCAGGGTCGGATGTACTGCTGCAGGCGACCGTCGCATCGGTCGAGGGCGGGCCGGACACGCCGCCATTGAAGGCGACCATGTAGTACA
This sequence comes from Chloroflexota bacterium, assembly GCA_012729765.1. GTDB lineage: Bacteria > Chloroflexota > Anaerolineae > Aggregatilineales > Aggregatilineaceae > JAAYCM01. The sequence goes on from JAAYCM010000033.1 coordinate 27,452, forward strand.
TGCCGAAGCCATCGGCGTTCGAAATTGTCGCGCAGCCGTTGCAGTAGGCGTCTGTAATCAGGCCCGGCGCGGTGTTGTCCAGTTCGACGATGACGTCCCCGGTGAGCGAGCTGCGGATTTCGGCGCGGTCGGGAATCGGATCCATCGCGCTCCAGGTGAAGCTGACGTTGTTGCTCGATTTGCTGCAGTTCACCGTCGCATTAAAATCGGCAGCCCCTGGCGGCGGGTCGGGCCATTCCGGGGTATAGGGCGCGCCTTCGGACATAATCGTCCGGCGCGAGGTGTAGTCGAACGAAATCTTGTCCGTGATCGCCAGCAGGAACGGCGTCACCGGGCGCACGCTGCCTTCCACCCGGACGGCCAGCACGTCGTCGTTTCGGATGTCCCAGGTCGTGAGGCCGCTGGTGCACTGGGAGATCACCGTCCCGTCAGCGCGCTCGTAGTAAATCTTGACGTTGGATGCATTCAGGCCAATCGCGCCGGGCAGGTCGAGAGCCGCGTCGCGGATGCCAGCGCAGTCCAGGTAGCGGGTGGAGTTGCCGTTGGCGTCCATACCTTCCACGATGCCGTAACGCACGGCTTGCCGTGAAGCATCCACGGTTTGCGCCAGGGCGAAGAGGATGCGCGCCACGTCGATGATGCCGAACATGAACATCAGCAAAATCGGGACGGTGAGCGCGAACTCAACCAACGCCTGACCTTCTGAGCGGGACTTTCGTGCTGGATGCGCCATCAGTCTGCCTCCGTACCCCCTGCAGCTTCCAGGGGTCCTGCTGGCCGGAAGACGTTCTGCGGTGCGGTTGGAACTGCTGATCTGGGTGGTGTTCATTGGATTTTGCACCTGCGCCGTCTTCCGAAATTCAAATAGGACTCGTGGCACGCTGCTGCGTGCTGAGCTTAAGATACAACGTCAGGCCGCCCGGTGGGGTAAATCTGCGTTAAAAATTGAGGAAATGATGCGACCAGCTTAATGATCGCTGGTCGCAGGGGAGATCACAGGCGAAAGACAGGGGGAACTACCCGGTCAGCATATAGCCGCGCCCGCGCACATTACGGATATAGCGTGGCGTGTCCGGCTCCGGCTCGATCTTCGCGCGCAGGTTGGCGATATGGACGCGCACCAGGATCGGATCGCCGGTGCCCTTGGGGTATTGCCACACATCTTCCAGAAGCTGCTCGGCGGCGATAGGCTGCGCGGGATGCTGCATCAGGTAGTGCAGCAGTTGGTGCTCGACGCTGGTCAGGTTTACCAGCCGGTCGCCGACGTGTACCTCGCTGCGGATACTGTGCAGCTTCAGCTCACCGACAATCAGATGTTCGGCCTCGACATCCAGTGTGCCGCCGGGCGCCCGGCGCAGCAGCGCGCGCACGCGGGCCGGCAGCTCGACCACCTCGAACGGCTTGGTCAAAAAGTCGTCACCGCCGGCGTCCAGCCCTTCCGCGATGTCGGTCGGGCGGCCCTTGGCGGTCAGGAACAGGATCGGCAGCCGGGCGATGAACGGATCGGCCCGGATGCGCCGGCAGACTTCCAGGCCGTCCATCTCCGGCATAATGATATCCAGCACGACCAGATCGGGACGCTGGCGCGCGATGAGAGCCAAAGCCTCACGCCCGTTCGAAGCAACGGTGACGGTGAAGCCGGCCTTTTCCAGCACACGCCGCACCGAATGCAGCACAGTGGCATCATCGTCTACAGCTAAAATATGTGTCATTCCCATACCCACCTCAGATCATTGCTGGTTGGGACTGCTTGCCCAACGGCAGAATAATCGTAAAGGACGTGCCCTGGCCAGCCATGCTGTCTACCTGGAGCTGGCCGCCGTGCCGCGTCACCACATCGTGACAGATCGAGAGGCCCAATCCGGTGCCATAATCTTTCGTCGTAAAGAATGGCTCAAAAATGCGCTGCAGGTCCTCCGGTGGGATGCCTGGCCCGTTGTCCTGTACGGTGATGCGGATCGCGTCGCCGGTGGCGCTGAGTCCGGAAGTCACCTTTATCATACCACCTTCACGCGTATTAACCGCATCGCGCGCGTTGAGCAGCAGATTGATCAACACATCTTCGAGATGCTGCGGGCTGACGTCAATTGGCGGCAGGTTGGGGGCGAGATCGACTTCCAGCCGGGCGATATGCGGCGCGATCTGGGCGCGCATCAGCGCGATCGAGTTGTCGAGCAGGGCGTTGATGTCGAGCGTCTGCAGGTCGTAAGGCAGCGAGCGCGTCAGGTCGAGCAGCCGCCGCACGACCGCCCCGGCCCGGTTGGCCGCCTCGCGAATGGCTTCCGCCGACTCATAGTTTGGATCGCTGGGATCAAGCTCCTGGAGCAGCAGGTAGGCTTCGGCGATCACGGTCGTCAGCGGGTTATTGATCTGGTGTGCGACGCCGGTTGCAATCTCGCCCGCCGCCGAGAGCCGTGCCGTGCGCACCAGGTGCGTTTCCGCCTCGCGCAGCTCGGCCAGGCGTGTTTCAAGCTCAGACATGATCCGCGCGTTGACGACCGCCAGCGCCGCCTGCTGCCCAAAGGCCGAAACCGCCTCGACATCGCGCCGGTCATAGGCATCCGGCTGGTTTGAGGCGACGCTCAGGAAGCCGATCACGACCTCGCGCACCACCAGCGGCGTGCCGATCCAGCCGCGTGTCGTCGGCTTGAAGCACGGCAGCGATCCCCAGCGCTGGTCTTGCCGGGCATCGGCCAGCACGACCGGCTTACCCTCGGTCATCGGCTCGTTGAACAGCGGGATCGACGGGTAGAAGTAGGACGTGGTGAAGATCTCGTCCTGCTCGTCGAAGCCGCGCGCCCCAACCACGCGCAGATAATCGCCTTCATCGAGCATGATCACCGCGCGGTCATAGCGGACAACCTGCCCCAGCCGGTCCACGATCAGATTCAGGGTATATTCGAGCGAGCCGGACGCGGCCAGCGCCTCAGCCGTCTTGCGCAGGGTTTGAGCCAGCAGGCGCTCGTGCCGCTCGGCTTCGTAAAGCTGCGCGTTATGGATCGCCAGCGCGGCCTGATCGGCGAAGGTTTGCAGCCGCCCGGCCTGTTCGGACGAGAAGCAGTTGGGCGTGGCACTGTACAGATTGAGGACGCCGATCACCTGACCGTCGAGGCAGATCGGCGCGCTGGCCGACGAGCGGACCCACTGCATTTCTGGCGCAAGCATCCACCCGCCATCGTCCTGCGTGTTGGGGATGATCAGCAGCCGGCCCTGCGAGACAATCTGCTGCAAGCCCGGATCGTCAGCCACATGCAGTTGCAGCCGGCCAATCCAGCCGTCCAGCCCGCGCTCGGCATAACCCTGGCTGTCTACCACCGACGCGATGCCGTTTTCCAGCAGCATGATATTCGTCGCGTCGGACGGCACCACCCGCCCGACATTGGTCAGAATCCGCTTGAGCACCTCGGCCAGATCGAGCGTGCTGGCGAGCGCAGCCGCCGTATCGCGCAGCGCCTCGGCCATCATGCGCTGCTCGTGCTCGGCGGCCTCGGCGCGCTGGCGCTCGGTAATATCCGTCGCCACGCCGATCATGCCCGTGATCATATGGTCCCCATCGACCAGCGGATGATAATAGACCTCGAAGGTGCGGTCATCCATCTGCACCGACTCGACAAAGACATCTCCGACCAACCCTCGCTGTAGCTGCTCGCTGATCGCCGGGCTGCTGCCGAACAGATCGCTGACCGGCTTGCCGATCAGCGCTTCGGGCTGGAGATCGCGCAGCCCACGCCCATCCAGCAGCGTGAAGCGGCCCTGCCGGTCCAGCGCATAGAAGATCACCGGCGCGTTAGCGATCACGGTCCGCAGGCGTTCTTCGCTCTCGCGCACGCTGGCCTGCGACTGCTCCACCGCTCCCAGCATCCGGTTGACCGCGTTCGCAAGCTGAGACAGCTCATCGCGGCCCGATACAGGCACGCGGCGCGATAGATCGCTGCTCTTGCCCACCTGGCTCACACTCTGACTCAGCCGGGCCAGGGGCGCCAGCACCGATTGTTCCAGCAGCAGCAGGACCATCACGCTAAAGACGATGCCGGACCCCACCAGCGCCAGCATGAAGTACCAGATGCTCGCGCGGCCCTGCTCATAGATGTCGCGCGACATCTCGACTTTGAGCAGCAGCGCCGGACTGCCGTAAATGTCTGCGAACAGGCCATAGCCCGCGATCGACTGCACCGACAGGGGGCGGATGTGGATCGAAGCCGGGGAATCAAGCTCCGCGCGCGCCTGCTCCAGCTCGCGCGTCAGCGGCCCATCCAGACTTGTCGTGCTCAGCAGGAGATCGGACATCTCGGCCAGATGCTGCACCGCCACCGAATCGAGCGAACGACCGAAGATCAGCCGCCCGTGACTGGGTCCCTCTGCACTGCTGGTCAAAATCGGCAGCGAGCTGACCAGCAGCGGCCCGCCCGGCAGGCTGAGCACACCGCTCACCATGTCCAGCCGGTCGGATTCCGGGACCAGCAGACTGCCCGGCCCCAGGTGTGCTTCCAGGCCATCCGGCAGGGGCGCGCTTTCCTCGCGGTAGAGGTTGAAACCCTCGCTCAGGACGATCTCGCCATCCCGGTTGATCAGTACCAGGGCGTTGAGCCGGCCTGTGATAAAGGTCGAAGCGGTGACATTCGAGCGCACATAGGCCGGGTCAGCATCCTCAACAAACTGATACGTGTCGTCCCAGTAGGCCCAATCTATTGCGGTGCTCGTCAGGATTGCGATCTCATTGGTCAGCGCCTGGCTGGCGCGCCGCACATTGCGCTGGACGCTTTCGCGCTCCAGATCGGCAAAGCTTCCCATCAGGATATGCTTCGAGCTGGCGTAAAGCAGTGCGATCAGGCCGACCAGGGTTGCAGTGATAATGAGCAGAGTTTTGGTTCGCAGCGTCATAACACGTGCCAGAATATTCGCCCGGCCATCAGGGGCGGGGCCTCAGGATATGGGACGCTGATTGCGACACAACTCACAGCCACGCTCAACGCCCGTCGAGTGAATTCGTAGTCTGGCCGACGTAGCGCACGGGAAAATAAAGGAGCAGGATCAGGTGGCCGAGCCGAAGCTGATCGCCGCTGCGCAGCAGTTGGGGCTTGTTGGGTGTCAGGCGGTTTTCGTTGAGCCACGTCCCGTTCTGGCTGTTCAGGTCCTCGACCATATAGCCTTCCGCGGTGTGGGTAACGCGCGCGTGCTGGCGCGAGACTCCCAGCAGGTGCCCGTGATAATCGGCCAGATCGATCGTTGGCGGCGGCGAACCCGGGATGCGGCGTCCGAGGATGATCTCGATATTATTCTTCAGAATAATCGGCTCTGCCTGGCCCGCGATATGCAGCGCGATTGCTTCCTGGCGGCCATCAGTTTCATGGGCGATACGAATATCTGGCTTGGTAGACAGGTCGGGCGGCGTGTCGGTGATAACAATCGTGGTCACGCCTAGCAGCGGCGTGCCACACTGGACACAGTGCGTGGCGCTCTCGTCGTTAGCCGTCTCGCAGAGTGGACAAATCTTAGAAGCAGCTTGATCGGTCATGATCGCTTCCTATACACACAACCGGACATCGTTGCCGTTGAGGAGCCGCCCGGTATGCCGGGCGCTGCGATTTCAGGCTATCACACAAATGTCAGAGCACTATATCACGCTGGTCCCAGTGCCAGCATGCCCGCCGCAAACCGCTAGCCATCTCCTAAACTATATACCAGCATAGCACCAGGTTTGGATTTTCGTACCCCCTCCAGGGCCATTTCGCCTGAATTTTTTATAAAAATTCACAATTCTTTATTCAGGTTTGATCGCTCATCCTCTATAATTGGAAATAGAGGTAACAGATAGTCAGCTCAGGCGGCATCAGCCATCCTACCCCACACCGTACTGTTATCTGGCAGCCCGAGCACTATTGGAAGTCGGTGACACGATGAAATCAATAAACCGAGGCATGATTTTACTGGCACTGGTCCTGTTTCTGGCGTTGGCCGCCAAGCCGCTCAAGGTTTCGTCGTCCGTTGCGAGCACATGCCCCGACGTCGTCCGGGAAGCATGGTCCACCACGGACGAGGTATGCACGGGCACGGGGCGCAACCAGGCATGTTACGGCCACATCATGCTCGAAGCCGAGCCGCAGACGCACGTCGAGCGGTTCGAGTTTGACCAGGAAGGGGACATCGTGAGCGTGGTCGATCTGCGCAGCCTGCGGCTGAGCCAGATGGACCTCGACAGCGGGGCGTGGGGCGTGGCCTTGATGCAGCTCCAGGCCAACATCCCGGATAGCCTGGGCGATCAGAATGCGACGCTGGTGCTGTTCGGTGACGTAAATATCGAGGATACCTTTGAGGTCGTGCCGCTGGTGGAGATGTCGGTCACCTCGCCGCACGTGATCAACGTACGGACGTTGCCCACAACCGAAGCGAACATTGCCGATACGCTGGCCCCCGAAGAAACCGTGATCGCCAACGGGCGGCTGGCAGACAGCAGTTGGGTGCGCGTGCACGCGCCGAACGGGCAAAATGGGTGGGTCTTCGCCGCGCTGCTCGATGGGCAGGACGCGCTCGATACGCTCGCCGTCGTGGAGCCAGGCTCGGTCTACTACGGCCCAATGCAGGCCTTCTACTTCAAGAGCGGCATGCAGGACGCGATCTGCCCCGAAGCGCCCAACAGCGGCATCCTGATCCAGACGCCCGAAGGCGTGGGCAAGATCACGCTGCTGATCAATGAGGTCGATATCCAACTCGGCTCGACCGTGTTCTTCCAGGCCCAGGCGGGCAATCAGATGGCTGTGCGGGTGGTCGAAGGCTCGGCCTATGTTCGGGCGAACGGGATTGCCTGGACGGCAACCGCTGGCAGCGAGATCGTTGTACCAATGGGCGAGGATATGCGTCCGAGTGGGCCGCCCAGCCGCCCACAGCCCTACGATATTTCGATGGTGGGCGCGCTGCCGGTCGATCATCTGCCGCGCGAAGTGGTGGTCCATCCGCCGCTGACCCCGCAGCAGATCAACGCGTTGATCAATGAAACCATCTCGCCGGCAGCCGGACAGGATACGAACGGTGATGGTCTGCCCGGCAGCGATGACGGCACAGACACAGACGATGATCTGCCGCCCGGCCTGGTCGATAATCCCGGCCTGGATGGCGCCCTGCCGCCGGGGCACGGTGGCGATACACCGCCTGGGCTAGACGACGGGGGCGGCGATGACGGGGACGGCGATACGAGCGGTGGCAGCGATCTGCCGCCGGGCCTGGTCGACAATCCCGGCCTGGATGGTGAGCTGCCGCCGGGACACGGCGGCGCGCCGCCCGGCCAGACCAAGAAGGATAAGTAGCGAGTCTGCACCGAACGGCGCAAGCGCACCGCCGGATAAATGAGTAGAATAGACTACGCACCCTGATCACTAGGGTGCGTTTGCTTTCCGGAGATGGCGGCGGGCACAGCCGCTTGAAGGAGCACGAGCGTGGAGAATCTCTCCGGTCAGGTAATCCGAGGCTATGAGCTGCGCGAGCTGATCGGCGTGGGCGGGTTTGCCGCCGTGTATCGCGCCTTCCAGCCGAGCGTCGAACGTGAAGTCGCAATCAAGGTCATCCTGCCGCGCTACGCCAACAATCCGGAGTTCGTGCGGCGCTTCGATGCCGAGGCGCAGATGATCGCGCGGCTGGAACATCTGCATATCGTGCCGCTCTACGACTATTGGCGCGAGCCGAACAACGCCTATCTCGTGATGCGCTGGCTGCGCGGCGGGAGCGTATTCAACTCGCTCCAGCGTGAAGGCCCCTGGCCGATCCCGATGGTTGCCCGGCTGCTGGAACAGGTTGCCACCGCGCTGTCCGTCGCCCACCGCCAGGGTATCATCCACCGCGACATTACCCCGGCCAACATTCTGCTCGACGAGCAAAAAAACGCCTACCTGGCCGACTTTGGGATCGCCAAGAATATCATCGAAGAGGACGAGCTTCGGCAGCAGGAAGAGCATCTCTACGGCTCCCCCGCCTATATGGCCCCGGAGCGCATCCTGCGCGAGCCGGCCACGCCCCAGACCGATATTTACAGCCTGGGAATCGTGCTCTACCAGCTTCTCGTGGGCAAACCGCCCTTCGAGGCTCCCACCCACACAACCCTGATGCGCAAGCAGCTTCACGACCCGCTGCCCCCGCTGCAACTCCAGCGCCCCGATCTGCCGCACACGTTCAACGTCGTGATCTTACAAGCCACCGCCAAGAATCCCGACGCGCGCTATCACGACGCGCTGAGTATGCTTGACAGCTTCTACGAGGCGATGCGGCTGAGCAAGCAGGAAGTCCGCACGCCGGTTTCGGCAGCGGGGAGTTCCGGCGGCGAAACCATGCCGCTGGAAGGTGTCAACACCACGATCCAGCTTGATAGCGTGCCGCAGGTTGCGACGCGCGTGCTGGAACCGCCCAATCCCTACAAAGGACTGCGTGCCTTCGACGAGGCCGACGCGAGCGACTTCTTTGGCCGGGCCGAGCTGGTTCAGACGCTGCTCGACCGACTGATGGACGACGAGCCGGGCGGCGGGCGTTTTCTGGCCGTGATCGGCCCCAGCGGCAGCGGTAAGTCGAGCGTAGTCAAAGCTGGCGTGATTCCGATGTTGCGCGAGGGCGCGATCCCCGGTTCCGAGCGCTGGTTCATCGCCAAGATGGTCCCCGGCGCAAACCCCTTCGAGGAGTTGGAAAACGCGCTGCTGGGGGTTGCCGTCAGTTCGGCTGAGGGGTTGGGCAAGCAGTTGCGCAGTGGTCCGCGCGGCCTGCTGGAAGCGGTCGGTCAGATTTTGCCCGCGCCGGGCGGCGGTCACAGCGCCGATCTTGTGCTGGTGATCGACCAGTTCGAAGAGCTGTTCACGCTGGCTAGCGACGAAGCCGGGCGCACCCTGTTTCTCGACAGCCTGCGCACCGCCGTAACCGCGCCGGAAAGCCGCCTGCGCGTCGTGCTGACACTGCGCGCCGACTTCTACGACCGCCCGCTGCTGTATGCCGGGTTCGGCGAGTTAATCCGCCGCCATACCGAGGTGATCCTGCCGCTCGCGGCATCGGAGCTGCAGCAGGCAATCACCGCACCGGCCAACCGGGTCGGGCTGGCACTTGAAGCCGGGCTGGTCGCGGAGATCGTAGCCGGGCTGAACGAGCAGCCGGGCGCCCTGCCGCTGCTCCAGTTTGCGCTGACCGAGCTGTACGAGCGGCGCGAAAATGGGATGCTGACGCTCGATGCCTATCACGCCAGCGGGGGCGTTTCGGGCGCGCTGGCCCGCCGCGCCGAAGAGCTGTATGTCGGCCTGGACGAGCACAAACAGGCCGCCGCGCGCCAGATGTTCCTGCGGCTGGTCGCGCTGGGCGAGGGCACCGAAGATACCCGCCGCCGCGTGCGCTGGGCCGAGTTGATCTCGATCGGTGAGGACAAAGCGACCATGCAGGCCGTGATCGACGCCTTTGGCGCATACCGCCTGCTCACGCTCGACCGCGACCCGCAGACGCGCGAGCCAACCGTCGAGATCGCGCACGAGGCGCTGATCTGCGAATGGCGGCGGCTGCGCCGGTGGCTGGACGAGAACCGCGACGATCTGCGCACCCAGCAGCAGTTAGCAGCAGCCACCACCGAGTGGCTCGTCACAGGGCGCGATCCGAGCTATCTGGCGACCGGCTCACGCCTGGTCCAGTTTGAGACGCTGGGCGGCGAAAGCGACGAACAGGTATCCCTGGCGCTCAACGCTGATGAAACAGCCTATCTCCAGGCCAGTATCGCGCTGCGCCAGCGAGCCGTGCGCCGCCTGCGCCTGTTCATCGCCGGGCTGATCGTGTTCTCAATTGTGGCGCTGGCGTTGGCGCTCTTCGCCTTCGATCGCCAGCGGCGGGCCGAGCGCGCCGAAGACAATGCCGTCGCCGAGCGCGATCGGGCCGACATACAGGCGGCGATCTCGCGCTCAGGCGAGCTGGCCGTGCGCGCGCTGAGCAATCTGGACCGGCGCGATACATCCCTGCTCCTGAGCCTGGAAGCAGTCAATGCGGCGGACACGTTCGAAGCGTGGCGCAGCGTCATGGCCGGGTTGCAGGCCAGCCCGCGCCTGACGATGTTCCTGCACGATCCCACCGCCGAAGTACGCAGTGTCGCCTACAGCCCGGACGGCGCGTGGCTGGCAGCCGGGGGACGTGACGGCGAGATCGTGCTGTGGGATATGCGCGCCGAGCGCCCGACTGCGCAGCGCATCACGACCGGGAGCGGGATCAACAGCCTCGTGTTCAGCCCCGACAGCCGCCTGCTGATCACCGGCAGCGCCGATGGCACCGTGAGCCGGTTGGAGATCGAAACCGGCGAGCCGGTCGGAGAGCCGCTGAGCGGCCATGAGGACGCCGTGTGGGGCGTCGCGGTCAGCCCGGACGGCACGCGCATCGCCTCGGCCAGCGGCGACGGTACGATCCGGCTGTGGGACACCGCCACCGGGGAGCCGGTCGGGGAGCCGCTGGAAGGTCACGACGATATGGTCTATACCGTCGCCTTCAGCCCGGATGGCCGCATCCTGGCCTCAGGCAGCGCCGACAACACCATTCGGCTGTGGGATGTCGCAACCGGCGAGCGGATTGGCCGGGCGCTGACCGGCCATACCAACTGGGTGTGGCGTGTCGCCTTCAGTCCTGACGGCAGTATCCTGGCCTCAGGCAGCGCCGACAACACCATCCGGTTCTGGAATCCCGATGACGGCACACCGTTCGGTCGCCCGCTGGAAGGGCACACCAACTGGGTGCGCAGCATCGCCTTCAGCCCCGATGGCGCACTGCTGGCCTCAGGCAGCACCGACGACACCGCCCGCCTGTGGGATGTCGAAACCGGGCAGCCGGTCGGGGCACCGATGACCGGCCACACCGACCATATCTGGAGTGTCGCCTTCAGTCCCGATGGCCGCCTGCTGGCATCTGGCGCTGAGGATACGAGCGTGCTGCTGTGGCAGGTGCAGCGGCGCAGTCTCCTGGCGCGCGAGCTGGGCCAGCACGAGGATATTATCGAGGCGGTCGCCTTCAGCCCGGATGGCAGCATCCTGGCCTCGGCGGGCGGATCGCCTTCCGGCACCGCGCGCGACAGCAGCATCCGGCTCTGGGATCGCGACTCCGGCACGGTCAGCGCCACGCTGGACGGGCACGAGGGTCAGATCACGAGTCTGGCGTTCAGCCCCGATGGCAGCATCCTGGCCTCGGCGGGTGAGGACCGGCAGGTTATGTTGTGGGATGTCGCCCGTGGAGAACGCCTCGGCGAGCCGCTGCACGGGCACCGCAACGCCGTTTTCGCGGTGGCCTTCAGCCCCGATGGCACACGCCTCGCCTCAGCCGGGGACGATGGCATGATTATATTGTGGGACGTCGCCACGCACGAGCGGGTTGGACAGCCGCTCGTCGGCCACCGTGACGGCATCTTCTGCCTCGCCTTCAGCCCCGACGGACTGATTCTCGCCTCAGGCAGCCGCGACACAACGGTGATGCTGTGGGACCCGACGACCGGGCAGCCGGTTGGGGAGCCACTGGCCGGACACAGCCTGGACGTGGAAAGCATCGCGTTCAGTCCGGATGGCAGTATCCTGGCCTCGGCCAGCCGCGATCTGACCATTGTGCTGTGGGATGTCGCCACGCGCACACCGATCCGGCAGCCGCTCAGCGGCCATACCAATTATCTCACCAGCGTGGTTTTCAGCCCCGATGGCCGCCAACTGGCGTCGGGCAGTTGGGATACGACGATCATGCTGTGGGATGTGCGGGCCGGCGCGGCGCTGGCAGCGTTTCGGGGGCACGATGACACGGTGAGCGGTGTGGCGTTCAGCTCGGACGGGCAGACGGTGGCATCGGGCAGTTGGGACGAGACGGTAATGCTGTGGGATGTGAACCAGGCGCACTGGCGCGAGCAAGCCTGCCACGTGGCGAATCGCAATCTCACCCCGCTCGAATGGGCGCAGTTCTTCCAGGCCGAGCCATATCGGGAAACCTGCCCCGATCTCTCCGGCCAGCCGGAAACTGGCTAGCCTTCCTCGCCGGTGGCGGGCTTGAAGAACACGGCCAGATGCAGCGTGCCCAGAATCAGCCGGTCGCCATGCGCGATGGCGTATTCCTGATAGGGCAGCAGGCGCTCGTCATTGAGATAGGTCCCGTTGGAGCTGGCCAGGTCGATCACGACGAGGCGGTCGCCGCGGCGCAGCAGCATACAGTGTCGCCGCGAAACGCCGTGCTGCACCGAATTGAACTCGGTCAGGTCCAGCACATCTTCCGCGCTCGGAAAGGCATGCCGCCCCAACACGACCGGCAGATCAGCGGTGAGCGTCTTGCAGATGCCGGATGGCAAAAACTGCAGGATCGCCAGGCTGCCGGGGCCAAAGCCGGTATCACCCTGGTGCACGATCGGGGGCGTAAAGGGGCGGCGCGCGATCAGGTTGGTGGTTGGCTCGAACTGTGTCCCGACCGGCTGGCCGCACCACGCGCACAACTCGTCTTCCGGTTGCAGCGTAGCGCCACAGCGCGAACAAACCAGGGATGGATCGTCAGGCTCAGAGGACAGATCAGAAGAAGGCGTCATTATTAGCTCAATTTCTTAAGATCAATCAACCAGGTAATCAGCCATACACACTTTTTCGTATTTCAGCATACGCGCTGCCCCGCCAAAGCGCAATCCTTTCTGGCGAAAAGCTCCAACTCAGCAGCGCGTCACATTTGCTTATAACTTCTAGTTATAGCTTAGCTGCAAAGCGCCCAATCCGGCAATCGGGATGCGGCGCCGCCCTTTAGATGACCTGGCCGAGCCACACTTCCAGCACGCGCACATCACCGGCATTATCGCCCAGGACGACCCGGCGCGCATCGACCGCCGCCAGGCATACCGGCTCCTCGACCAGGTGCAGCACGGCCAGTTGCGTGCCCGCCACCAGGTCCCACAGCCGCAGCGTGTGATCATATGAGGCCGAGAGCGCATGGCGGCCATCCGGCAGGGCCGCAACGTCGCGCACCGCCGCGCGGTGTCCGGCCAGCGTGCGCAGCATCGCGCCCGTTTCCAGGTCCCACACCCGCAGCATGCCATCCCCGCCCGCTGAAATCACCTGCTGGCTGCCGGGCAGCGCCGCCACGCTCAGCACCGGGCCGGTGTGCCCCTTCAATACACGCAGCGCCGCGCCAGCGTCGAGGTCCCATAATCGCAGCGTGCGGTCGCCGGAGGCCGAGATCGCGCGCCGCCCCTGCGGCAGCACGATCAGAGCGTTCACCAGATCGTCGTGCCCGGCCATGATACGGATCGTCTCACCGGATTCGACGTCCCACAGCCGCAGTGAGCCGTCATACGCCGCCGAGAGCGCGCGCCGGCCATCCGGCAGGGCTGCCAGTCCGAGGACGCCGCTGGAATGGCCATGCAGGATACGGATCGTCTCGCCAGATTCGAGGTTCCACAGCCGCAGCGCGCCATCCGAGAGCGACGAGAGCACGTGCCGCCCATCGGGCAGCGCTGCCAGCTTGAGGATCGGCTCGGTCCGCCCTGGCGTCAGCCGCCGCCCCTGGCCCGCCACCAGGTCCCACAGTTGGAGCGTGCCGTCGAACGAGGCCGAAAGCGCCTGCTCCCCACCCGGCAGCAGTGTCAGGCTGCGGATCGACCAGCCGCGCTCGCGCACCGGCGGGATTGGCTCGTCGGCGCTCCGAACGTCCCACAGGCGCAGCGTGCCATCTTCCGAGGCCGAAATCACCCGCCGCCCGTCCGGCAGGGCTGTCACGCCGTTGACCGGCCCCTGGTGTCCGCGCAGCACCCGGAGTGCGGTGCCGCTGTCCAGGTCCCACAGGCGCAGCGTGCGGTCCGCCGAAGCCGAGATCGCGCGCCGGCCATCCGGCAGGGCCACGACCGCGCTCACCGAGCCGCTGTGACCTTCCAGCACATACAGCGCGGCGCCCGTTTCCAGGTCCCACACCCGCACACTGCGATCATTCGAGGCGGACAGGACACGGCGATAGTCGGGCGGCACCAGCGCCACGCCGAGCACCAGCCCTTGATGCCCCTCGAAACTGTGCAGCAGCTCGCCGCTGTCCAGGTCCCACAAGCGCAGGCTGCGATCGAACGAGGCCGAGAGCGCACGCTGGCCGTCCGGCAGCACGATCACGCTGTTGATCGAGCGGGTATGGCCTTCCAATACGCGCAGTGTCTCGCCGGTTTCGACGTCCCACAGCCGCAGCGTGCCATCCCACGAGGCCGAGAGGGCGCGCCGCCCGTCCGGCAAGATCGAGACGCTGCGCACCGAGCCGATATGGCCTTCCAGCACCCGCAGTGTCTCGCCGGTTTCGACGTCCCACAGCCGCAGTGTCAGGTCGTCGGAGACAGACAGCGCGCGGCGGCCATCGGGCAGCACCGCGATATCGTAGACCGGCTCGGCATGCCCTTCCAGCACCCGCAGTGTCTCGCCGGTTTCGACGTCCCACAGCCGCATCGCCGGAATATCCGAGGCCGAGATCGCGCGCCGGCCATCCGGCAGCACGCGTGCGATCAGCACTGGCTCGGCATGCCCCTTCAGCACCCGCAGCGGGGCCGGATCGAGCGGAAAACGCCACGCGTCGGCGGTGCGCAGATGGGCATAGCCCGCTAGCCAGGCATCGCACCGATCGCCCAGCTCGCGGTCGCCCTGATGGTGTGCGCGCTCGCGGATGTGCTGGATCAGGTAAATTGGGCCGCGCCCGGCGTCCGGCTGCCCACCGTGCAGATGATAGGCTTCCCAGTCCAGCAGCCGCTCCAGCCGATAGAGCGCGTCGAGCCGCTGCCCCACCGCCGCCAGCGCCAGCCGGGTCGCGGCCAGGTCGTCACGCAGCGCCAGAATCCCGCGCGCGCCCGCCTCGGCCTGGATACGCTGCGGCGTGCGATAAGCTTCGACTAATCGCCGGGCGGCGTGCGGCAGAGCAGGGTCCGGCAGTGCGCGGCGGATGACATGTTCGCGGATCAGGCGGTGCACGCCGATCGTATCCGGCGCAAGGGTTTCGATCAGATTCGCAGCGGTGAGCGCGGCCAGCGCCGGGGGTAGATCATCCGCGCTGGCAGCCAGAAGGCCCAGCCGCGCCAGCGGAACAGGCCCGTCAGCATAGGCGGCGGCCAGCATGAGTACCTGTCGCGCCGCGTCATCCAGACGTGCCCAGTGCCAGTCCATCAGGACGCGCACGGCAGCAGAATCGCGCTCGGCAGGCGGCGCATCCTGGCCCGGCACGTGTGCCTGCAGGGCGGCCAGCAGCGCTTCGACATCCTCAACGGGTGTTCCGCGCAGCGCCCCGGCTGCCAGACTCAGCACCAGGGGCAGGCCGCCGAGATAGGCCGCCAGCCGGTCGAGCGCCGGGCAGGCGGGACAGGCCGCGTGCAGCACGGCGAGCGCTTCATCTGGCGCGAGCGGGCCGACTTCCAGCAGGTCGAAATCAGCCAGGGCGGCAGCCTGTTCCGACGTGATCAGCAGCCGGGCGTGCAGGTCCGTAATATGCAGGTTCGGGCCGATCTCGCGCTGCATGATATCCGCCGGGTTGGCCGCCCCATCGACGATCAACAGCGCATCGTCCTGGCGCTGGAGCAGCAGGCGGTGAAAAGCCGCCACCAGCAGGTGATCGCGCTGTGCGAGATCGGGCGTCGGCCCGGCTGCCGACAGGCCCAGCGTCTCGGCCAGCATCCCGATCTCGTGCGCCCAGGCCCGCCCGCCGTCGATCCAGAAGATGCCGCCCGGATACGTCGCGCGCTGGCGGTGTGTATACTCCAGCGCGAGCTGCGTCTTGCCACTCCCGGCTGGCCCATGCAGCACCACTGGGCGCGCCATTTCGGGCCGGTCCATGCTGTGCAGGGTGCGATGCAGCGTCGCCAGCAGCGCCTCGCGGCCCGCGAAGGTCGCCAGCCGGGGCCGCAGCGCCGCCCCCTGATCCTGAGCACGGGGCAGTGCAGCGACTAGATCGGCGGCGACCTGCTCCAGCTCGCGCCCTACCGCATCGATCACGGTCAGATCGCGCAGGGCGGCAGGCAGATCAACCGGATCGAGCCGGACGACCAGCAGGCGCGGGGCCGATGCCGGAACCATCCCGGTGCGCGCCAGCGCCCATGCTAAATCACGCAGCGTCGGCTGCTCGCTCTGTACCGAGCTTGCGCTAACAGCGAACAGCACGCCTACACTGCTGTCAATCGCGTGCTGCACGACCTCATCCGGGCTGGCGTCGTCCGCCAGCCAGACCGGCTGCCCGGTGGATGCTTCGAGCAGGCGCTGCAGATCGTGCAGGCGTGCGCGATCGGCGCGGGCATAGGATACAACCAGGTGCGTCACGACGCTGGCTCCTGAAGCTTAACAGACAGAATGCGGGATGCGGCAGATGGCTCCCTGCTAGCGGCAATTGTAGCGGCCCGGCCCGGTTTGGGAAATTGTGCCGCACAGCAGGCGCGTTTTATGCTTTTTGCCAATACAAACCGACTCACAGCCGAAAAGCAACGAACATCGGCTGGCGTGAATGAATAAATAGTCGTATCATAAAGGCGGCGATGGGGATAAATCAAATATAACTTCTTTCCAAATGAACTAGGGCAGCCGATCCAACCTGAGCGCATCCGCCGTCGTTCGGGGGTTGAGGGGAAGGGGAACGATGGCTAAACAGGTTCTCATCGTAGACGATAACGCCGACAACCGTGCGCTGTTGTACTACGCCTTGATGACGCGCAGCTACGACATCCACCAGGCGGCATTGGGCAGTGAAGCCCAAACTCTGCTGAAGAATACGCGCTTCGATCTGGCTCTGCTCGATATCGAGCTGCCCGACGCCAGTGGCCTGGAATTGGCCGCCCAACTGCGCGAGTTGTATCCCGATGTGGTGCTGATCGTGCTCTCGGCCAATGACAGTATCTCGCTGATGGAAACTGCGCGCGGGCTGGGCGTTAATGCCTACGCCGTCAAACCCTTTAACCTGCCCGAAGTGCTTAAATTTATCCAGGACTTTGACTCGGACCTGATCAAGGCTGACAGCACGATGAAGATGCTTTAGTTGGGCAGCGCCGCCTGCGTCTGCCACCCATCGTCCGTTCAAGGGGGTCTGCCGCTGAGCGGCAGGTCGCGCATAGCGCGAGGAGAGAAACGACAATGGTTCATCAGAAATGGCAGCTTTCGAAGGGTGTTCGGTGGCTGGTCCTGGTGCTGCTGATCGGCAGCCTGGTACTGGCAGCGTGCGACGATGATAACGGGGAGAACGAGAGCACGCCGGTGCCCACCGAGCCAGCCGAGGTCACGCTGGGGTTGGCGGTATCCAATCTCAGCAACCCGTTCTTTGTCTCGCTGCGCGACGGCGCGCAAACCGCCGCTGATCGCCTGGGCGTGCAGCTTTTGGTCGAGGATGCACAAGACAATCCTGAGACACAGCTTGAGCAGATTCAATCCCTGATCGACCAGGGCGTGAGCGCGCTGCTGATCAACCCGGTGGGCGGTGAGGACGTAGTGCCGGCCATCGAAGCGGCCAATGAGGCCGGAATCCCGGTCTTTACGCTGGATCGCAGCGCCGCCGGTGGCGAGATCGTCTCGCATGTCGCGTCGGACAACTTCGCGGGTGGTGAGATGGCCGGCGATCATCTGGCCGAGCGACTGGGCCGGCAGGGTAAGGTCGTCGAGCTGCAAGGCATCCCCGGCACATCGGCGGCTGAGGCGCGCGGCGCGGGCTTCAACGAGGCGATAGCTGCCTATCCGGATATCGAGGTTATCGTGCAGCAGACTGCCAACTTCGATCGCGCTGAGGGCCAGGAAGTCTTTGCCGCGATTCTGGAAGAGCAGCCGGAGATCGACGGCGTCTTTGCCCACAACGACGAGATGATCCTGGGGGCGCTCGAAGCGGCGCGTGAGGCCGAGCGGGCCGATGATATTGTATTTATCGGCTTCGACGCGGTCGAGGACGCGGTGACTGCCGTCGAGAACGGCGATCTGGCCGCCACCATCGCCCAGCAGCCCGCCGAAATGGGCCGCCTGGGTATGGAAGCAGCCGTTGACTATCTGAACGGCGAAGAGGTCGCGGAGTCCATCCCGGTAGACCTGGCGCTGATCATCCAGTAGTACTTGGCAGTAGAGTTAGGCCGGAGGCGGCGATGCAGTTGAAGTTGAACTTATCCATTGGGCAGCGCACCGCACTGGGGTTCGCCTTGATGATCGGGCTGGTGCTGATCGCCAGCGGCACGGGTTTGCTCTATACCCGCACAGTTGAAACTACGGTCAATACCACCCGCGACGGCGCCGACCAGATCGAGCAGGTAGGAAACCTGCAAGAGAACTGGCTGGCCGTCGTGAGCACCATCGACAACCTGCTGCTCACCCGCCAGACCAGCCTGATCGATCAACGGCTGCGCGGCGAACTGGATACCTTTAACCAGCAGCTTGACGCGCTGGAACCCGGCCTGCCGGGCACCAGCCCCGAAATCGCCGCCGAGAACGCGCGCATCATCGGTGACCTGAGCAGCCTGGGCGACGAACTGACCGGGTCTGTGAACGAACTGATCATTGAAGCCCAGAGCGGGCGCTGGGCGCGCGCCCAAAGCCTGCGCCATACCAGTATGGCCTCGCTCCAGCGCCAGCTCAACGAGGACCTGGAGACGCTCAGCGGCAACATCCGCACGGTGGTATACGACTCGGCTGACGAGGCGATGTCCGCCCAGCGCGATACACGGACCTACTGGTCGATCACGGCGGCGCTGGCGCTGCTGTTGGGGGTGCTGGCCGGCTTCCTGACCGTGAACAGCATCACCCAGCCCGTCGCGGCGCTGGTTCGCACTGCCCAGGCAATTCGCGGCGGCGATCTCACGCAGCGTGCCGCAGTCAACACGCGTGACGAGATCGGCCAGCTTGCGACCACCTTCAACAGCATGACCGAACAGCTCAGCGGCCTGATCGACCACCTGGAAGAGCGCGTCAATGACCGCACGCGTGACCTGCAGATTGCCGCCGACGTATCGAAGCAGATCACGACGGTGCTGGACATCGACGAGCTGCTGCAGCAGGTCGTCACACTGACGGCGCGCAGCTACAGTCTTTCGGCCTCGTCGGTCTTTCTGCCCACCAGCGACAACACGGCGCTGGTGCAGGCTGCCGGCTCCGACGCGGCAGGGCAGGTGCTCACCCCATCCGAGAGCGGCGTGCCGATTGCGGACGATCTCAGCGCGATCGCGGTTGCGGCGCGCACCCGCAAAACCGTCAGCATCCCGGATGTGAGCGAGGAACCGGACTATGCCTCGCCTGCCCTGCTGCGGTACTCCCGCTCCGAGGTCGCCATCCCGATGCTGCTCGGTCACAGGCTGCTGGGCGTCTTCAACCTGCAGTCCAGCCAGCCGCACCGCTTCCACGACGAAGACCTGCGCATTCTCGAAACGCTGGCCGAACAGATTGCGATCGCGGTGCGCAATGCGCAGTTGTTCGCCGAGACGCAATCCGCGCGCGAAACCGCCGAGCAGGCCAACCGCATTAAGTCCGAGTTTATGGCGAATATGTCGCACGAGCTGCGTACACCGCTCAACGCCATCCTCAACTTTACCGGCTTCGTCGCGGACGGTGTGCTGGGGCCGGTCACGACCGAGCAGTCCGACACCCTCAATAAGGTGATCGTCAGCGGCGAGCACCTGCTCAGCCTGATCAACGATATCCTCGACCTGACCAAGATCGAGGTCGGTATGATGGACCTCTTCATCGAAGAAGTGGACCTCAACAGCATCCTGGAAAGCCTGCTCTCGACTGCCAAGGGCCTGATCAAAGCCAAACCGCTCGAGCTGCATACCGAGATCGAGCCGAACCTGCCCCGTCTCTACGGCGACAAGCGCCGAATTCGCCAGATTTTGCTCAACCTGCTGTCGAACGCGGTCAAGTTCACGCCGCGCGGCAACATCACGTTGATCGCCCGGCACCAGGACGGCGAGATCCTCATCTCGGTGCAGGACACCGGGATCGGTATCCCGCAGGATCAGCAGCATGTCGTCTTCGAGACGTTCAAGCAAGGCCGCCACGATCTGCAAGACACGCCGGGCACCGGATTGGGAATGCCGATCTCTAAACACTTTGCCGAGGCGCACGGTGGGCGGCTGTGGTTCGAAAGCGCGGTGGGAGCCGGTTCGACCTTCTATGTCACGCTGCCGGTCAACGGGCTGCCAAGTGCCAGCGACACCAACCCGTCCAAGCCCGCCATACCGACCGGCACTCGTCTAAGCTCATGAACGGGACGGGCAAAAAATGGAAGAGGCAGCGGTGATGTCCAGCCCGGAGCCTAATTTTCTCTACGTCGATGACGATCCGTTGAGCCGGGAAATCATGCAGTTGTTGATGTGCAAAGTGTTGGGCTATTCCCGGCTCACCATTCTCAGCGACAACACCGATTTCATGGACAAGGTTCGCGCGCTGCCCGCTCCCCCAAATGTAGTTTTTCTGGATATCCAGATGCGCCCGCACAGCGGCTATGAGATGCTGAACATGCTGCGCGGCGACGAAGCCTATCGCCAGACCAGGATCATCGCTATGACGGCGAGCGTGATGGCGACCGATGTCGATGCGCTGCGCGCCGCCGGCTTCGACGGTCTGATCGGCAAGCCGATCAGCCGCCGCGCCTTTCCCGAGCTGCTCCAGCAGATTCTCGGCGGCCAGGCAGTGTGGTTCGTTTCGTGAGTGCGGCGGCTGACAGGGACGTTTTTTGCTACACCCTATAAGCGCATTCGAAATGGTGACATGTGCCCGGTCGTAACAGGTGGTTCTGATCCCGTATTGGCCGCCGGGCGCAAGCGAAAATATAGAAGTATGATGTAAACAGGAGCCGATAGTCTATGTCGCTTTCAGATGTTCATGCCTTAATCATCGAAGATGACCCTTCCAGTGTGGATGTGCTGCAGAACCTGTTGGAACAGCTTACGGTCAGTACCACTGTGCTCATGGCAAACGCCAACCTGACTGACGAGCTGCAAACCATCGCGCGGCCCGACGTGATCTTTCTCGATCTGGAGATGCCCTGGGCTAACGGCTACGAGATTCTGAATCTGCTGCACTCCGACACGGAATTCGAGGGCGTCCCGGTGGTGGCCTATACCACCCATATCAGCCATATGAACAACGCGCGCCAAGCCGGATTCCACAGCTTTCTGGGCAAGCCGATCCACCGCTATCACTTCCCCGACAACCTGCGCCGGATTCTCAACGGCGAGCAGGTGTGGGAAGCGCCCTAGCCCCCAGCACACCCCCTATCGTAAGCACCGGGCGAGGCGCTGAATGCCGCTTCGCCCGCTTTTTTGCCTAATGGACTGGGCCGTATGCCACCTGGACCATGCGCAAGCGGGCCATCTCACCTAACCATAAACCGCCCACTGCCCCGATGCACCCGCGCCGCTTTCCCTCTACACTGTGAAGCACGAACAGGCCGTTCGACACAGGATAAATTGGGAGAGAACTGTTGTGGTTATGAGCGAGAACGAGCAGGAATTCACCGATTTCCCGATTGAGTTTCACAGTGAAATCGACAGCCAGGATTTCGATCTGTACGCCGAGGCCGAAGAGCGGCTGCGCAAGCTGGCGAAGGGCCACACCGATATCACCGGCGCGTCGATCGTGGTTGAACTGCCCGCCGAGAAGCGCTCGACGCCCTTCGTCTACCGCGCGCGGGTCGTCGTCTATTCCCGGCCAGAGTATATCTCAGCCGAAGAACAGGCCGATAACGCCTACACCGCCCTGAAAGTCGCCCTGAGCGCAGTCGAGCGGCAGGTGCGCCAGAAGCGCGAAAAGCTGCGCGGCCACTAGGCTGCTTCCGCCGGGAGTCAGCCTTGAGGCAGGGCGGGATTCTGGTATAATAGTCGGCGGGGATGACTGGCTTCGATGGGGTGACGGGTGCGCGGTAGGTCGAAGGCGCATTGACTCAAAACCGAAACGCACAGCAACAACCGTCACGGCTCAGACCAGGGTTCGATTCCCTGCATCTCCACCTGTATATGCCCAAAGCCCCGGCCCACGCCGGGGTTTTTGAATCCACGTCAGCCGATCTCGCACTGCCCCCCACGTGACCTAGATTCTCGCGGCCCACCTGTCCCATACCGAAATGCGGCACCTTCCTGATGTGTCAGACGGTAATTGCAGCTATGCTGGAAACAATGCGTACTGTACTGTCGCACAAGCGATAAAGGAGCAGATCGATGCAGTTGAAAGATGGGATGAATGTCTACACCTGGGATGGTGAGCAGGCAGGCAGTATTGATCGTGTCGTAATCAACCCGCGCACCAAGCAAGTCACGCATGTTGTGGTCCGCAAGGGCTTTCTCTTCACCGAAGATAAGGTCGTGCCGCTTGAGATGGTCATGGAGGCCGACAACGAGGGCGTGATGCTGCGCCGCGATATAGACGATCTCGACAACCTGCCGCATTTCGAGGAAACCCACTATCTCCCGGTCGAGGAAACTCCCGGTCGAGGCATGTACGAGGCAGGCGACAGCCGGCCCACGCGCCAGTACTACTGGTATCCGCCGGCGGGCGTGGCGTGGTGGGGGTATCCCGGCTGGGGTTCCTACGTGGGCCAGCCAGACTTTGAAACCGTGACCGAGCGCAATATCCCCGACAATACGGTCGCGCTCAGGGAAGGCGCCGACGTGTATGCAGCGGACGGCGAGCGCGTTGGGGGTGTCGAGCGGCTGTTCATGGAAGAGGGCAGCGACCGCGCGACCCATTTTGTGATCTCCGAAGGGCTGATCTTCAAGGACAAGAAGCTGATCCCGACCGCCTGGGTAGAGACTGTCGGCGAGAAGGAGATTCATCTCTCTATCGAATCGCACGTGCTGGAGAACATGCCTGAATATACGGGCGACTGATCCCCCAGCGCCGCCGACAACCGAATATAGACCGCCAGCGGGCGGGCCGCGCCGGATTTTTACGCCGGATGCGCCCGCCCGTCTTCGTGCTGCAATTCCCAGTTGGCATTCCGCCCCTGGCGGGCGAAGATCAAAACAGCCGGTAGCTCCCAGGGGCATCCAGACCGGGATAAAACAGGGGTAGCACGAAGGAGTATGCGCATTTATCATGGCCGAAACGCAGCAGTATGACGCAATCATCATTGGGGCCGGGCAGGCGGGCGAGCCGTTCGCCATGACTCTGGCGCGCGCGGGCTGGCAGGTGGCATTGGTCGAAGCGCAGCATGTCGGCGGATCGTGCATCAATGTCGGCTGCACGCCCACCAAGACGATGGTCGCCAGCGCCAAAGTCGCCTATCTCGCACGCCGCGCCGCCGAATACGGCGTGCAGACCGGCCCGGTCCAGGTCGATATGACCATCGTGCGCCAGCGCAAGCGGGATATCGTCGAGAACTATCGCAGCAGCCACCACAACCGCCTGGAAAAACAGCCGAATCTCGACCTGCTCATGGGCCGGGCGCGTTTCAGCGGGCACAAAACGGTCGAGGTGACGCTGAACGACACCGGCGAGCAGCGGCATCTGACCGCCGAGCATATTTTCATCAACACCGGCCAGCGCCCCACTATGCCCCCGATCGAGGGCCTGGAT
The DNA here is from genome assembly GCA_012729765.1 of Chloroflexota bacterium. Classification (GTDB taxonomy): domain Bacteria; phylum Chloroflexota; class Anaerolineae; order Aggregatilineales; family Aggregatilineaceae; genus JAAYCM01. The sequence continues at coordinate 50,935 of JAAYCM010000033.1, forward strand.
CGTGTGCCGGTGCTGAACTCCACTTCGATCATGGAGCTGGACGAGGTGCCGGAGCACCTGATCGTGCTCGGCGGCGGCTATGTCGGGTTGGAGTTCGGCCAGATGTTCCGGCGTTTCGGCAGCGCGGTGACGATCCTCCAGCGCGGGAGTCACCTGCTAGCGCGTGAGGATGACGACGTGGCCGACGCCGTCGCCGAGATTCTGCGCGAGGACGGGATCGAGGTGGTGCTCAATGCCGCCGTGACCTGTGTCGAGCAGGCCGAGGGCCGCCCGCGCGTCTACTACCAGGTCGAGGGCCGCGAACAGAGCGTGACCGGCTCGCACGTGCTGGTGGCGGTCGGACGCAGGCCCAACACCGACGATCTCAACCTGGAAGCCACCGGCCTCAAGACCGATGAAAAAGGCTATATCCCAACCGACAACCAGCTCGAAACCAGCGTGCAGGGTATTTACGCGCTGGGCGACGTGCGGAACGGTCCGGCCTTCACCCACATCTCCTACGACGATTTTCGTATCCTGCGCGACAATCTGCTGCACGGCGGCAGCGCCACTGTTGAGAATCGCCTGGTCCCCTACTGCGTCTATATCGATCCAGAGTTGGGCCGGGTGGGCCTGACCGAAAAGCAGGCGCGTGAGCAAGGTCTGAACGTCGAAGTCACCCGGCTGCCGATGAAGTATGTCTCGCGGGCGGTCGAAAAGGGTGAGGCACGCGGCTTCATGAAGGCCGTGATCGATGCCGACACCGGCCAGATTCTCGGCTGCGCGATCCTGGGCATCGAAGGGGGCGAGCTGATGAGCATGGTTTCGCTTGCGATGATGGGCCGCCTGCCCGCCTCAACGCTCTATAACGCGATCTTCGCCCATCCCACGCTGGCCGAGTCGCTCAACAACCTGTTCGCCAGGGTTGGATAGCCGCCATCTGCCCGGCGTCTGGATATGCCAAACGACAGGGCCGGTGGTGAGCCGGCCCTGATGTTTCGTTATCGCGCGTCTGTCCGGCCCGCTCACCCCGCCAGGCTGGCTTCGATCTGCTGCGTCAGGTCAGCTATCGGGACGTACATCAGCCCGCCGTTCTGCGGTGCGCCATAGTCCCGAATCCAGGCGATCTCGCCGCTCTCGTCCACCAGGATGAATGTGTGGCCCGGCTCGCCGGTTCCGACCGCCCACTGCATAACGTCATAGGCTTCGGAAACCGCACGGTTCGCGTCGATCAGCATCGGGACGGTGATGCCGTACTGCTCGATCATCGCCTGCTGTTCCTCGGCGGGATCGAGCGCGATGCTCAGCACCGCTACGTCGAGCGCCTGGAAAGAGGTATCATTTTGCAGATCCACGATCTGCTCCATGCAGGGCGGTCAGCCCGCCGCCATATGGAAGAACAGCAGCACCGGCTGCTCGCCGCGATAGTCGGCCAGCGAGACATCATCCCCAGTGGCAGAAGGCAGCGTGAAATCGGGGGCCGGAGCGCCAACAGCGAGCATATCATTGGCAGTCTGTTCGCTGGTGGAGCCAGCCGGGCTTGAAGGCACGGCAGCTTCTGGCTCATCATCACCGCAGGCGGCCAGAACCAGCGCCAGCAGCAGCGCGAGGAACACCGCCGGACGCCCGCGCGCCAGCCAGCCAGAGTAAAATCGTTTGAAGTGCATCCTGCTTTCTCCGTTGAATAGGACATTGTTAGCAGGATGATTGTACAAAAAGTGCGCGGCGCACCACCACCTGTCTGGCACCATTCGGTGATTGTTTGATTGGTCTGATTAATATCCCCCAACTGACCCATACAAAAACCGACCATTCGGAACATGCAGCGTCGCGAAAACTGGATTACCTTGAATAAATCAATCGTTCAGGGATAAGCCTGTTCTTGCTGTCTTTCAAATGACGACGGCTTTCCCCTGTCATTCTGCCAGAATCGGTGACTAGCGAGCGAGGTGGCGTGTCGGACAAGGAGCTGGCACAGCTCGTGTGCGCGCCTGTGAGCACACGGGGGCGCAGGCCCAGGAGTTGGGAAGCCCTGCTCGACCTGTGTAGAGTCTGACTGACGGCATGTGCCGTATGGCATGCCAGTGATGCCCATCATTTGCTGTTCAACATCATCTTTCTGAGAAGTATCAATGCCGATCTGTGGGCAGAATGTTTTCCGGATAACACCTGTGACCGGCGGGACCGCAGCATATACACGTTTCGGTCCGGGTTGGCCGACCGGGGAAGTATCTACAAGGACCGGGGAATCCTGCTCAGGATTTTGGGCAATGGTACGGAACGATCACTCATTCAGTTTTTCTCGTGACAGAGGCGATGAGGTGCCTTATCGATCGGCTGATAGCTCTGGTTGGTTCGCGGATGCGCTGCAGGCACTCAGCGTCCTGCACCAGCACGCCGCCAACCTCACACCCCACCAGGCGTCCCAGGCTGGCGAACTGATCCGCGAGCTGGAACGGTCGCTCGACAGACATCACAAGAGGACGCGCGAACCGGGCGAGCAAGAACGCTCGGAAGAGCATTTCCGGCTGGCGCTCGATCACTATCCGGGCAGCCTTGTGATCTACGATGTGGAAGGCCGCATCCAATATGTCAACCGGAGAGCGGCGGATTTTGGTGGCTGGCAGCCCGACGAGATGGTAGGCTACCCGGCCACACATTTTATGTCCCCACAGTTGGCTGACCAGGTTTTGCCTCTGTACGACAAGGCCGTTGCAACGGGGCAAATCCACAGCGGTGAGGCAATTGTTGAGCTGCCATCGGGCACCCACACCATCATTATCACCTGTGTCCCGATTCACGATGAGCAGTCCGGCCAGGTCAGGCAGGTGCTCGGCATCACCCACGATGTCACCGAGCGCCAGCAGTCCCGTCACACCCTGCAAAACTCGCTCACGCTGGCGGAGAGCATTATCAGCGCCGCCCACGAAGCGCTGCTCGTGCTGACGGATGATCTGCACGTGCAGCAGGCTAACGCGGCCTTCTATGATCTGCTCAAACTGTCTCCGGCTGAAGTCGAGCGGCAGCCGCTCTTCGAGTTGGGCGACAGCGCGTGGGATATTCCAGAGCTGAGGGCCAGCCTGGAGCGTCTGCGCGCAAACGGAACTGAACTGCGCAACCTTGAGATCACGCACGCCTTTCCCCAGGTTGGCCTGCTGACGCTCCAGCTTAACGCCCGGCCACTACCCCCGTACAACGGGGGCAAGCTGCTGCTGGTCGCAATCAACAATATCACCGAGGTCAAGCAGGCCGAGAACCGGCTGGTCCGGTATTCTGAGGAGCTGGCACGCTCAAACTATGACCTCGAGCAGTTCGCCTACGTGGCCTCGCACGACTTGCAGGAGCCGCTGCGCATTATCGTCAGCTACCTCAATCTGCTCCAGCAGCGCTACAGCGGTCGCCTGGAAGCCGATGCCGACGAATTCATCGGCTACGCGGTCGATGGCGCACAGCGCTTGCAGGCATTGATCGGGGACCTGCTGGCCTACGCGCGCATCGATCATGAAGGGCAGCAGTTCGAGCCGGTGGACTTACACCGGGTGCTGGAGCGCGTGTTGGCAAACCTGGACAGCCGTATCCGGGAAAGCGGCGCGTCGATCACCAGCAGCCGCCTGCCGACGCTGCTGGCCGACGAGCAGCAGATGGTGCAGCTCTTCCAAAACCTGATCGACAACGCGATCAAGTTCCGGCGCGACGAGCCGCCGCGCATCCATATCCAGGCGGAGCAGAACTATGAAGGCTGGCTGTTCGCCGTTCAGGACAACGGCATTGGCGTTTCGGCTGAAGATGCGCTCAAGCTCTTCGCACTGTTTGCACGCCTGCACAGCCGGGTGAATTATCCCGGCACCGGGCTTGGACTGGCGATCTGCCGCAAGGTTGTCGAGCGTCACGGGGGGCATATCTGGTTAGAGCCGCAAGGGGAGCACGGCACCATTTTCTATTTCACGCTGCCCACTGAGATGAAACGAGCCAACACTTATGGACAGAAGCAGGGCGCATGAACGGGGCACCGTCGAGACGACCGGACAAGCCTTGCAGACGCAGGGAACGAGCATGAGCGAGCAGCCAGTCCGTATTCTGCTCGTCGAGGACAACCCAGCCGATATCCGCCTGATCGAAGAGAACCTGCACGAGTCGGCTGACTACCCCTATACGCTCGAAACCGTGACCATGCTTGAGGACGCAGTCCAGCATGTCGCCCAGGCCGGAATCGACGTCGTCCTGCTCGATCTATTTCTGCCCGATAGTAAAGGCCCCGATACCCTGGTCCGGCTGCGCGACAGCGCCCCCTGGCTGCCGATCGTCGTTCTGACCCGTTTCGACGACAAGAGCGGCGGCCTCAAGTCGGTGCAGGCCGGTGCGCAGGACTTCCTGGTCAAGGGCCACAGTGCCAACCATCTGCTGGCCCGCTCGCTGTTGTACGCTATCGAGCGCAAACGGGCCGAAGAAGCGCTGCGCGAGAGCGAAGCGCGTTTTCGCATGACCTTCGAGCAGGCCGCTGTCGGGCTGGCGCACGTCAATACTGACGGGCGCTATGTGCGAATCAACGAGCGCCTGTGCGACATCATCGGCTACACGCGCGAAGAGCTGCTGGCCCTCACCTTTCAGACCATCACCTATCCCGACGACCTGGACGAGGACCTGGCGAACGTCGATCGGCTGCTGCGCGGCGACGTATCCCGCTATACGCTGGAGAAGCGCTACATTCACAAAAACGGCCAGCCGGTTTGGGTCAACCTGACCGTCTCACTGGCGAGCGACCGGTTGGGCCAGCCGCAGTACTTCATCATGGTCGTCGAAGACATCGGCAAGCGCAAACGCGTCGAGCAGGCCGAGCGCGAGCAGCGGATTCTGGCCGAGGCTCTGCGCGACAGCGCGATTGCGCTGAACAGCACGCTCAATCTTTCCGAGGTGCTGGATCGCATCCTGGCTAATATCGAGCGCGTGGTGCCGCACGACGCCGCCGAGATCATGCTGATCGAGAACAATCAGGCCCACATCGTGCGCAGCCGGGGCTATGCCGAGAGTGAGCTGGCCGACGACCTGGATACCCTGCACTTCCCGATCAACAAAGTGTCCAATCTGCAGTACATGATCGAGACACGCCAGCCGCTTATCATCCCCGACATCCGGGCCTACCAGCACTGGATCGAAACCCGTATCTCGACCACGCAGCGTTGGCGCTCGTATACCGGCGTGCCGATTCATGTCAAGAACGAGGTCATCGGCTTTATCAACCTGGCGAGCGTCACGCCCAATTTCTTCACGCCGGTGCACGCTGACCGGCTGCAAGCCTTCGCCGTCGAGGCCGCGATCGCCATTCATAACGCCCAGCTTTATGAGCAGGCAAAGGAACTGGCGGTATTGGAAGAGCGCCAACGGCTGGCGCGTGATCTGCACGACTCGGTGAGCCAGGCCCTCTTCTCGGCCAGTATCATCGCGGAATCACTGCCGCGCCTGTGGCAGCGCGACGCGACTAAAGCCTTGCAGCACCTCGAACAACTGCGCCTGCTCAATCGCAGCGCACTGGCCGAGATGCGCAGCCTGCTGCTGGAGCTGCGCCCCGATCATCTGCTGCGGCTCAATCTGGCCGACCAGCTTCGCCAGCTCGCCCAGGCGATGCAGGGGCGCAAGCGCATGAGCATGAGCCTGAATATCGACGACAAGCACAGCGTCCCGCCCGACGTGCAGCTTGCGCTGTATCGTATCGCCCAGGAAGCGCTCAACAACATTATCAAGCACACCCGCGCGACCTCGGTCGCTATCGACTATATCAGCGGCGTGGAGCAGGTCGAGCTGCGCATCGCCGATAACGGCAAGGGCTTCGATCTGGAGCATACGCCCCCCGGCCTGGGGCTGGACAGTATGCGCGAACGCGCGGCCAAGATCGGGGCGCAGTTGGAGTTCTCTACCGGCGCCGGGCAGGGCACGCAGGTCCATGTCGTCTGGATGCGGCAGCATCTGGACTAGCAGTATTCCTATCGGAAGCGCCAGACAGAATCACTTTGAGGATGCGTCGTTATGAATCCCATTCGAGTAGTTATCGCAGATGATCACGATCTGGTACGCAGTGGGCTGCGGATTTTCTTTGAATCCCACGATGATCTGCGCCTGGTTGGAGAGGCCGCCAACGGCCTCGAAGCGATCGCGGCCTGCCAGAAGTATCACCCGGACGTGGTGCTGATGGACCTGGTCATGCCCGATATGAACGGCGCGATCGCCATCCGGCGCATTCACCAGCAGCAGCCGGACCTGCCAATCATCACGCTGACGAACTTCCAGGACGAGAACCTGATTCTGTCGGCCATCCAGGCCGGGGCAATCAGCTACCTGCTGAAAAATGTATCCTCAGACGAGCTGGCGCAGGCGATCCGCGACGCCTACGCCGGAGTGTCTACACTCTCGCCCGCCGCTATGGAAGCGATCGCCGCTGGGCCGATCCCGCCGGTGCCGCCGCGCACGCTATAGACCGACAGTTCGCCCGCATAATCATCACCGCGCCGCACAGCCTGGTTTCCCCGCGCACGCACGGGGCCTGCCACATCGGTCCGCGCGCGCGTATTCGCATTTCAAACCCGGCCTGATTGACTTTCACAGCGGCTCATGATATAAAATGAGAGCAGTGGACTATGCCACCTTATGCCACATGAGCCAATAGACATTTTTAAGCACCCAATGCACACTATTTTGGACCATCCGGCCTGCGCCACCACCCTCATGCATTCTCTCCTGCCTTCTCCCGAAGGCTTGCTGTCTGTCGCCCGTTTCCACTCCTATCACAAAGGAGCTGCCCTTGAGCTAGAACACGCGTCGGCCTGCTTGTCTATCCACACTTTCCCCTTACCAAGAATCAGTTAACATGGAGCATCTCATGAAGCGCTTTGTACACTTACTGCTGGTTCTCGCGCTGGCCGTTACGGCGCTGAGCACGTTTAGCACCGGCCCCGCCCGCGCGCAAGAAGGCCCAACGGGCACCTGGTTCGGCACCTGGCCTTATATCCTGCCGCCAGAACACCACCTCAACGCCTTCTCTGAGGGCGGCCTGAACACCAACCTGGGTGTGGTCTACAAGTCGTTCGTGCTGCTGCCCCCGGCTTTCATGATGTGGGCCACCAACGAATACGAGCCGCTCCTCGCCTCGGAATGGGGCTTCGAGGAAGACGGCAGCGCCTATTTCCTGACCCTGAACGCCGACGCCACCTGGAGCGACGGCACCCCCGTGACTTCGGATGACGTGCTGGCGACGTATGCCATTGGGCGCATCCTGGACTGGGCGCAGTACGATTACATCGCGGACGTGGAAAAGGTCGATGACAAGACCGTGCGCTTCGTCTTCTCCGGCGAGCCGTCGATGCTGGCCGAGCGCCTGATCCTCAAGGAATACGTCGCCCCGGCGGCGACCTATGGCGAGCTGGCGGCCCGCGCGGTTGAGGTCTACGAGAGCGGCGTGGCGATGGATGACGAGTCCTGGACCACTCTGCGGAGCGAGATCGAAGCCTTCCGTCCCGAAGAACTACTGGCGAGCGGCCCCTACATCTATACCCTTGACGACGTGGGCGACAGCTACATGACGCTGCGCTGGCAGCCGAACAGCCTGTTCTCCGACCAGGTGAAGTTCGGCGAGTTGCGGCTGTGGGCCGGCGAAACCGAGGCGACCGCCCCGCTGGTGCTCAGCGGCGACCTGGCGCACTCGACCAACGTCTATCCGCCCTCGACTCAGGAAGCCTTCACCAACGCCGGTATCCGCATGGTCGATCTGCCGCGTGGCTATGGCCCGGCGGTGCTGTTCAACTTCGACGTGTACCCCTGGAACGTCAAGGAAGTGCGCCAGGCGGCTGCGCTGGTGATCGAGCGCTCCGAAAACGCCTTCCTGACCAACGGCTTCGGCGCGACCCCGACCATCTACATGGCCGGTCTGCCCGATGAGATGGTCCCGGTGTGGCTGCCCGAAGACGTGATCGACCAGCTTGATCACTACGACTTCGACCCGGATCGCGCGGCAGCACTGCTGGAAGGCGCCGGGTTCAGCAAGAATGACGATGGTATCTGGGCGGACGCAGACGGCGTGACGCTCAGCGGTGAGTTCAAGTTCGCGGCGGAGTTCGCCGACTTCTCCGGCATGGCGCAGAACGCCACCGACCAGATGAACGAGTTCGGCTTCGACATCACCGCGCGGGCTGTCCCGTGGCAGGAAAGCGCGGAAGACATCCGCAACGGCGAGTTCGATATCTCAGTGTGGAGCTGGTCGAGCGCGTCGCCCTTCCCCTCGCGGATGTTCTTTGCGCCGATCCAGCGCTTCAACTACGTCGGCCTGCCCGAAGGCCAGAACGGGATGAACTTCCCGATGGAATTCGAGTGGAACGGCGAGATGATCAACCTGGACGAGATGATCAACAACACCAGCGCCGGGCTGGACATCGAGCAGCAGAAGCAGCTCGCCGGTGAAGTGGCGCTGATCATCAACCAGCTCATGCCCTTCATCCCGACCAACACGCTGCTGAGCGTCGAGCCGCTCAACGAAGCGCTCATCAGCGGCACACCCTCGGATGATGATCCGATCCTGCAGAACCCCAGCGGCAGCGGCGATCACTTCATCATCTACTACATCCTGACCGGCGTACTTGGCCCGGTCTAAATCGCGTTCGTGACGGTTTTCGGGCGGGGGAGCCTTCCCTCGCCCGATTTATTCCTGCCCCCGGCAGGCTAGAAACTTTCGTAAAGGGTTTGGGTAGAGGAAACTTTGAGCATGGAAGCAACCCCCGCGCCGCCGGTTCCGCTGGAACAGGAAGCCCACATGCCGCGCCCTGGTGCCGCCGGGCTGCTGCGCCAGGGACTCCGGCGAATCGCCACCAGCTACACCTTCCGCGTGATCGTGCAAGGCGCGCTGACGCTGTGGGCCGTGACGACCTTCACCTTCGTCATGATCCGCCAGATGCCCGGCAACCCGGTTGACATCAAGATCGACCAGTTGATGCAGACGCGCGGCATGACGTATGAAGAAGCGCGCAACATGGCCGCCGGTCTGTTCGAGTTCGACCCCAACGCCCCGATCCTGGAGCAGTATCTCGACTATATGGGCAAGCTGATCCAGGGCGATATGGGCCAGTCGATCTCGTCGGCGGGCACGCCCGTCATCGACCAGATTTTACGCTACCTGCCCTGGACCCTGTTCAGCGTCGGCTCCGGCCTGCTGATCAGCTTCACGCTGGGGGTGTTCATCGGCATGGCGATGGCCTATTGGCGCGGCAGTGCCTTCGACAACATCATGACCGCCTTCGCTTCGATTGTCTACGGCATCCCGGACTTCGTAATCGCGCTGCTGATCCTGCTGGTGGCCGGGGTGCAGCTTCAACTGTTCCGGGTCGGCAGTGTGCTGGGCGGCGTGGACAATGATATTCAGGCCGGTTTCAACCTGGCCTATATCGGCAGCCTGATCAAACATGCCGCGCTGCCGGTGCTCACCTATGTGCTGGCGTCGGTCGGCGGCTGGATTCTGACGATGAAGAGCAGCACGATCTCGACGCTGGGCGAGGATTACATCACCGTCGCGCGAGCGCGCGGCCTGTCTGAAGGGCGCATCCTGACCGCCTACGTCGGGCGCAACGCCATGCTGCCGCTGGTGACGCGCCTGGCGATCAGCATCGGCTTCGTGGTCGGCGGCAGTGTGATCATCGAGACGATCTTCCTGTATCCCGGCCTGGGCCGCCACCTCTTTCTGGCGATTGGCAGCCGTGACTATACCACGATGCAGGGCGTCTTTCTGGTGATCGCATTCACCGTTGTCGCGTCGAATATCCTGGCCGACCTGCTCTTCGGCCTGCTGGACCCGCGCGTGCGGGTAGGGGGGCAGCAGTCATGATCGGTTTCGAAATGACCGCCACCCTCAGCGGCCTGCTCATCGGCATGGTGTGCGGTCTGGTGCCGCTGATCGTCGGCATCCGCACCCATACGCTCAAGCCGGGGATCATGGGCTTTGTGGCCTGCACCTTCAGCGGATTCGCCTGCGGCTTTCTGGGCGGCATCCCGATGATTCTGCTGGCGACCGCCGTCGTGATCTCGCATGCCTATATTGATCGCGAGGACCCGTTCACATCGCGCGCCTCGATTGACGAGGTGAGCTTCGAGGAATCCTGGCAGGATTTCGCGCTGCGCAAGCTGGCCGGGCTGGGCCGCACCGTGCGCGCCTCGACGCATGCCCTGGTGCGCAACAAGGCCGGATTCCTTGGCTTCCTGGGGCTGCTGTTCTTCTTCCTGATGACAGTCTTCGGCCCGTCGTTCATCGAGTATGACGGCTCGGCGCACCTGGAACGACGCCAGCCGGGCGCGCGCTCGCTGTTCCAGGGGCCGTCGGCGGAATTCCCGCTGGGGCTGGACTGGCAGGGGCGCGACGTGCTCTCGCACATCGTCTACGGCGGGCGGACGCTGATTCTGACCTCGGTCGAGGCGGGCATCATCACGACGATCATCGCCGTACTGCTCGGATCGATGGCGGCGCTGTTGGGTGGGGTGGTCGATCAACTGCTCTCCGCCGCGTCGAACTTCATCCTGACGATTCCGCAGTTCCCGCTGCTGCTGGTACTGGCGAGTCTGGTCAATTTCGACAGTCCGATCTACCTGGCGCTGCTGTTTGCCGCGTTGGGCTGGCCGGCGCTGATGCGGGCCGTTCGCGCCCAGGTGCTCAGCCTGCGCGAGCGCGATTATGTGCAGGCGGCGGTCGCGCTCGACCTGGGGCTGCCGCACATCATCAGCCGCGAAGTGCTGCCCAACATGATCAGCTATATCGTGGTCAACATGATCTTCTCGATTCGCGCGGCGATGTATTCGCTGGTCGGGCTGATGTTCCTGGGCATGGTCCCGCTGCGCGAGCCAGACTGGGGGATGATGATCTTCATGGGGCGGCAGCAGGGCGCGCTCTTCAACACCGCGGCAGCAAGTATGCTGCTCTCGCCCATCCTGGCGATCGCGCTGTTCCAGTTGTCGCTGGTGCTGTTCACGCGCTCGCTCGAAGAAATTTTCAACCCGCGCCTGCGCTCAGGGGTGTAACGCATGACCTTCAATTCTCACAACGATGTCGTCCTCAGCGTGCAGGACCTCTCGATCAGCTACCTGACACCGCGCGGGCGGCTGCGCGCCGTGAGCCACGCCTCATTCGATCTGCACCAGGGCGAGACGCTGGCGCTGATCGGCGAAAGCGGCTGCGGCAAATCGACGCTCAACCTGGGCCTGATGCGGCTGCTGCCGACCAATGCCCGCGTCGATGGGGGCCGGATCGAATATACCCGGCGCGACGGCGCGCCGATCGACGTGCTCCGGCTCAATGATCGCCAGCTTCGCCAGTTCCGCTGGTCGGAATGCTCGATGGTCTTTCAGGCCGCGCTCAACTCGCTCAACCCGGTGATCCGCGTGCGCGATATGTTCTACGACACCGCCGCCGCGCACGGCAAGCGCTTCCGGCGGCAGGTGCGCGATCGGGCGCTGGACCTGTTCCGGCGGGTGCGACTCGACCCGGAGCGCGTGTTCAACGCCTATCCGCACGAGCTGAGCGGCGGGATGCGCCAGCGGGTGCTGCTGGCCCTGGCGCTGCTGCTCAATCCCCAGGTGGTGATCCTGGACGAGCCGACGACCGCCGTCGATATCCTGACGCAGCGCACGATCATCGAGGTGCTGAAGGCGATCCGCGAGGAACTGAACTTCAGCACGATCTTCATCAGCCACGATCTCTCGGTCGCCGCCGAGATGGCCGATACGGTCGCCACGATGTACGCCGGTGAGATCGTGGAGATCGGCCCGGTCTACGAGTTGTTCTATCGCCCGCGCCACGCCTATACGCTCGGCCTGCTCGAAGCGGTCCCGCGCCTGAGCGCCGGTGAGGAAGAACTGGTCAGCATCCCCGGCAGCCCACCGGATCTGATCGAGCCGCCCGCCGGCTGCAAGTTCCACGTGCGCTGCCCCTTCGCCACCGACCGGTGCCGGGTCGAGCCGCCGCCGCTGGAGCCGGTCGGCGAGAATCACCTGGCCGCCTGCTGGGAAAAAGCGCGCGTGTTGACCCATGCCCTGGAGAATGCCTACCATGACGCCCCTCGTTGAGCTTCGCCACGTCAACCGCACCTTCAAAAAGGGCCGCACGCCGATCCCGGTGCTGCAAGATATCAATCTGGCGGTGGCTCCCAATGAAATCCTGTGCCTGGTGGGCGAGAGCGGCTGCGGCAAGACCACGACCGGCAAGATCATGGCCGGGCTGCTGGATGCGTCGTCGGGCGAGATGCTCTACGAGGGCCGCTCGTTGGTCGCTTATCGTGGGCAGGCCCGCGCCGACGCCCGCCGCGCGCTGCAAATCGTGCACCAGGACCCATTCGCCTCGCTCAACCCGGCGCACACCATCGGCCAGATTCTCAGCTACCCGCTCAAGCGGCACAATATGGTGCAGGGGCGGGCCGCCGTGCGCCGCCGCATCTGGGAGCTGCTCACGCTGGTAGACCTGACTCCGCCGGGCGACATCGTGAATAAGTTCCCGCACCAGCTCAGCGGCGGCCAGCGCCAGCGCGTCAGCATCGCGCGCGCCCTGACGGTCGAGCCGCGCCTGATTGTGGCCGACGAAGCGGTGAGTATGGTCGATGTCAGTATCCGTATCAGCCTGCTGAAGATGCTGCACCGCCTGCGCGACGAGCTTAACGTCGCGATCGTGTTCATCACGCACGATCTCGCGCTGGCAAAATATTTCGCCTGGGAAGGCCGGATCGCGGTGATGTACCTGGGGCGCGTGGTCGAGATCGGCGCGACCGCCAACGTGATCGGCCACCCCGCGCACCCCTACACCCGCGCGCTGATCGCCGCCATCCCGGAAGCCGATCCGGAGCTGACGCGCAACAAGCAGCGGATGAAGCTGCGCAGCGAGGATATCCCCAGCCTGACGCAGATTCCGCCGGGCTGTTCGTTTCACCCGCGCTGCCCGTTCTTCGTGCCGGGCGTGTGCGACACACGCGTCCCGCCGCTGGAGAACGCACCCGGCTTCTCGCAGGACGTGGCCTGCATCCCGCTGACGAGCGGCATGGGCCTGCAGGAGTGGGCGCCGGTTGAGGACATGGTTGCCGATGGACCCTGAAATCCTCAAGAGCTTTTTCCGGCTGGGAGTTATGGTCGGCGGCTGTGGGTTCGTGATGATCTTCTTGCAGCCGCGCAACAGTCCGGAATTCGTGTTGAGCGTGTGCAGCACGCTGATCGGTGCGGCGCTGATGCTGGGCGTCGTGCTGCTGATGCGCCTGCCCCGTTCGTGAGGACGCTAGAATGAGCGATACCGTCCTGGACCTGCCGCCCAATGTAACACCGGAGATGCTCAGACCGGCGTTCTGGCTGGAACGCGCGCCCAAGCCGGATGCACCGCTGCTCGCGTCCGCTGAGCGGGATGCTTTCAATGCCCGCGCCTATACCGCGCTGAATATCCCGCCTGTGCTCGATCTGCCCGACCGCCTGCCCGCGCGCGAGGTCCGGCAGGCGTTGGACCAGTACCAGCCGCCCGCCAGCACGCATTACGGCCCGACCGGCGAGCCGCTGCCGCCGGCCTATTTCGAGGCACTGCGACTCGCCGCGTCGCCCAATCTGCCCGATCCGGTCGAGGTGCAGTTTGGGCTGATCGTGCGCCGCGCGGCTGTGCGCTCCTTCCCGACGGCGGAGATCGTTACGTCGAAGCCGTTCCAGTTCGCCTTCGACCGCCTGCAGGAAACGACGGTCGATCTCGGCTGGCCGGTGGCAACGGTAGCGACCAGCTGCGACGGGGCATGGTATTTCTGCCTGACGCCGCTCTACTGGGGCTGGATCGCCGCCGACCGGATCGCCTTCGGGACGCGCGCGCAGATGGCCGCGTATGTAAATGCCGGTCCGTTCGTGGTAGCGACCGCCTCGCGGGGCCGGATCGCGCTCACGACCGGGGGCAGCGCCGCCGCGCAGATGGGCACGCGCCTGCCGCTCGTGCAGACAACAGACGATGCCTACCGTGTGACCGTGCCGCGCCGCCTGGATTCCGGAATGCTCGAACTGGTCGAGGGCGTCATCGCGCGCGAGATGGGCGAGTTCGTGCCCGGCTATCTGCCCTGCACACTGCGGACCGTATTCACGCAGGCGTTCCGGCTGCTGGGCGAGCCGTATGCCCTGGGCGGCTCACGCGTGGGCCAGTTTGGGCGCGACTGCTCGCGCTTCATTCGTGATGTCTATGCCACAACCGGGGTCTATCTGCCGCGTAACAGCTACCAGCAGAGCGATGTGGGGCGGTGCCAGGCGGTTTTCAAGGACGATATGCCGCCCGAAGCGCGCAAGGCGGCGCTGGTCGAGCAGGTGTCGCCGGGCGCGATCCTGGCGATGCCGGGGCATGTGATGCTCTATCTCGGCCATGTGAACGGCGAGCCGTATGTGATCCACGACACCAGCTCCGGCCCGTATGCACACGTGATCGTTTCGGACCTGTCGCTGCGGGCCAGTGCACCACGCGGCCCCCTGCTCCAACGGCTGGGGCGGGCAGTGGCGGTCGGCTGAATGGCAGTTGTCGGGCGGCCTTAATCTCGCCCATGAGCAGGCGCGTTTTATAGAGAGTTTTCGACGATGACCAAGCACGACTCACCTCTGCCCCTGTACGTCCAGATCAAGGACTACGTCCGGCTGAATATTCAAAAGGGCGTCTTCCGTGTCAACACCCGGATTCCATCCGAGCGGCAGCTCGCGCAGCAGTTCAGCGTCAACCGCCTGACGGTCAGCAAGGCGCTCAAGGAGCTGGCGCAGGAAGGCATGATCTACTCGCGGGTGGGCAAGGGGAGCTATGTCTGCCCGCCGAAGATCAACCAGACGCTGCAAAGCCTGAGCAGCTTCACCGAGGAAATGAAGCGGCGCGGGCAGCGGGCGTCGAGCCGGGTGCTGCACGCCGAAATCGAGCCAGCCGGGGAAGAAGTCGCCGAGGCGCTATCGATCCTGCCGGGGGCCGAAGTCGTGGTGCTGGTGCGGCTGCGTCTGGCCGACGATGACGTGATCGCGCTCGAAAAGTCGCACATCCTCAACGCGCTGTGCCCCGGCATCCTGCTGCATCACGATTTTTCGTGCGAGTCGCTCTATCATGTGCTGCGCGAGGAATACGGGCTGCGCATGACGTATGCCCACCAGACCATCGAGGCCCAGGTCGCCAACGATACCGATCACCGGATGCTCGAAACCAAAGGGGGTGCACCGATTCTGAGCATCGTGCGCGTCACGTATAACGACCAGGATCAGCCCTTTGAATATGTCCGGTCGGCCTATCGCGGCGACCGCTACCGCTTCTATACCGTCCTGCGTCTGGTCGAGCCGCAGCAGGACTGAGCGCCGCCGGATTTCCACTTTCATCTACTGAGGAGCGAGGGATGCTCACGCTGGAGCAAAAAATCGGTCAAATGCTGATGGTGGGGTTCGACGGGTTGGAACCCCCCGATTACCTGTTGGAGTGGGTGGCCGCTGGGCGAGTTGGCGGCATTATCCTGTTCGGGCGCAACGTGGACACTCCCGCCCAGGTCGCGGCGCTGGTGGGCGCGTTCCATGCTGCCGCCGCGCACCCGCTGCTGATCGCCATCGATCAGGAAGGCGGGACGGTCGCGCGGCTGCGGGCGGGCTTCACCGAAAGCCCCGGCGCGCTGGCGCTCGGCGTGGCCGATTCCGAGGAGCTGGCCGAAGCCGTCTCGGCGGCGATGGCAGCCGAACTGCGCGCCCTGGGGATCAACTGGAATCTCGCGCCGGTGGTGGACATCACGCACAACATCGACAATCCCTCGGTCGGGACGCGCTCATTAGGCACGGATGCCGCACGGGTCAGCCGGCTGGCGGCGGCTGAGGTACGCGGCTTCCAGCGAGGCGGTGTGGCGGCATCGGCCAAGCATTTCCCTGGCCTGGCGAATACCCCGGTCGATACGCACGTCGCGCAGGCGGTGATCTCCGGCTCGCTCGATTATCTGTGGGAACGCGACCTGGTGCCGTTTCGCGCGGCGGTCGAGGCGGGCACAGCAACGGTCATGGTCAGCCATGTGACGTTTGAAGCGCTCGACGCGGAGCACCCCGCCACGCTCTCGCCTCAGGTGATCCAGGGCCTGCTGCGCGACGAGATCGGCTTCAGCGGGCTGGCCTGCACCGACTGTATGGAGATGCGCGCCATCTCAGATCACTATACGCCGGGCGAATCGGCGGTGCTGGCGGCGCTGGCCGGGCAAGACCTGATCCTGTTCTCGCACCGGCCCGACCGCCAGGCGGCAGCCTATGACGCGCTGGTCGCGGCGGCGCGGTCGGGGCGACTGCCCGAAGCGCAGATCGATGCGGCGGTGGCGCGTGTGCAGGCCGTCAAGGAACGTTTCGCCATTACCGCTGCGCCCGATCCCGGCCAGGTGCGCCAGCCGGAACGCCTCGCAGTGATGCAGGATGCGGCGCGGCGCGGCATGGTGACGCTGCGCTTGCAGCCCGGCGTGCTGCCCCTGCGCCCCGATGATACGCGGCGGGTGGCGCTGATCGAGTTTGCCTCAATCCTGGAATCCGGGATTCTCGAAAGCGGCGGCGTGACCGGCCTCGCCAGTGTTGTTCAGGAAGTTCTGCCGGATGTAGAACGCGTCTCGCTGGGCGGGGGCGAGAATCCGCCGGACCTACTGGCGCGGGCACGCGCGTTGGCCGCCGGGGCGGATGTGCTGGTGCTGGCGACGCGCAACGCCCACCTGATGCCGGCGCAGCGGGCGCTGGCCCAGGCGTTGATCGACCTCGCGCCACGAACGATCCTGCTCTGCCTGCGTAATCCCTACGACGCCGACGCGCTAACCGGGGCGGGCACGGTGTTGTGCACCTGTGGCGACAGCACGCCCTCGCTCCAGACGGCGGTCGATGCGCTGTTGGGCACGTTCGTACCGTTGGGACGGCTGCCGGTTTCGGTCAGGACGGGCGGGGTGGCATGAGAACCGGCCTCGAAGTTCTGCACGATGACGATTTTCGCCCACTGGCCGGGCAGCGTGTCGCGCTGATGACCAGTCCCGGCGCGGTCGATCATCGCCTGCGCAGCGCCTATGACCTGTTCACACGGTCGGCGGGCGTGAACCTTGTGGCGCTGTTCAGCCCGGAGCACGGCCTGAGCGGAGTCGAAGAGGCCGGGGAGCTGATCGCATCCAGCACCGATGCACGGACCGGCCTTCCAGTCTACAGCCTGCACGGTGACACCTTCCGCCCCACCGCCGATATGCTGGCGGGAGTAGACGTGATCGTCTGTGACGTGCAGGATATCGGCGTGCGCTACTACACCTATCCCTGGACGATCACGCACATCATCGAGGCGGCGGGCGAATACGGCGTGCGCGTGCTGATCCTGGACCGGCCCAACCCGCTCGGCGGGATCGTGGTCGATGGGCCGCTGCTCGACCGGCACCTGACCTCGCTGGTCGGGCGCTATCCGGTGCCGGTGCGGCACGGCCTGACGCTGGGCGAGCTGATGCAGATGCATAACGCCACCTGGAACCCGACGCCCGCCGATCTCACCGTCATACCCTGCGACGGCTGGCGGCGCGGGATGTTGTGGCCGGATACCGGGCTGCCCTGGGTGCCGCCCTCGCCCAATTTCCCGCAGCTTGCGACGCTGGCACACTATCCCGGCGCGTGCCTGGTCGAAGGCACCCGGCTCTCGGAAGGGCGCGGCACGACACTGCCGTTCGAGATCGTGGGCGCGCCCTGGATCGACGGCCCAGTGCTGGCCGATCATCTGCGCGGCGCGGCGTGGGGCGAACGGTTTGGGGCCGGCTTCCGCCCGCACAGCTTCCGCCCGACATTCGAAAAGTGGGCGGGGCAGGTCTGTCACGGCGTACAGGTCCACGTGCTCGACCCGGCCCGCTGGCGTCCGCTCGAAGTGTGGATCGGGCTGATCGCAGCGATTCGCACGCTGTATCCGGAGCGCTTCGAGTGGCTGCCGATCTTCGAGGGGGCCAGCGCGCCGCACTTCGACCTGCTGATCGGCTCGAAGTGGGTCCGGCGCGAGATCGAGGCCAGCGCCACCGCCGGGCAGTCAATCGAGGCCCTGCTGGCGCGTTTCGCGGTAGAATGGGCCGACGACAGCCACGCGTTCGAAGTGCAGCGCCAGCCCTTCCTGCTGTACGATTGAGACGACCCATGTCCACTCTCGACACGATCCCGGCATCCCAACCTATCGACCGGCTCACCCCAGACGCCCGCGCCGCGCTGGAGCAGGTGATCGCGGCCTGTCTCGGTGACGTGTTCCCGGCCCTGACGCTGTGCGTGATCCGGCAGGGTGATGTACTGCTGCATGACGCCTGGGGCTGGCTCGATCCGGAGTCGCGGCGCTTCCCAACCCGGCCCGCTTCGCTCTTCGACCTGGCTTCGGTCAGCAAGCTGTTCACGATCACGGCATTTCTGACGCTGGTCAGCGAGGGCCGCGCCGGGCTGGACGATCCGCTGATCGGCGTCGTGCCGGAGTTCGGCGCGACCGGCCCGCGTCCGCTCGATGGTGGGCAGGACCCGCACACAAAAGCGCCGCT
The DNA here is from genome assembly GCA_012729765.1 of Chloroflexota bacterium. GTDB lineage: Bacteria > Chloroflexota > Anaerolineae > Aggregatilineales > Aggregatilineaceae > JAAYCM01. The sequence goes on from JAAYCM010000033.1 coordinate 69,441, forward strand.
GCCCACCCCCGACGATCTGCGCGGCCAGACCGCCGATCCCGCGCAGGTCACGTTCCGGCACCTGCTGGCGCACACCTCAGGACTGGCCCCCTGGCGCGACGTGTACCGCGCCGCCGGTCCCGCCCCGCTGCCACCCGACCAACCCGATCCGGTATCGCGCCGCGAGCGCTGGGCCAATGCCCTGCATGCGCTGGGCGGCTATCCGTTCGTCGGCCAGCCGGGCGATGGGATCGTGCGTTACAGCGATCTCGGCCTGATGCTGCTCGGCGAAGCAACCAGCCGCCTGCACGGGACTCCCGGCGATCTGGAGACGGCCATCCGGGCGCGTGTGCTGGAGCCGCTGGGCCTGGCTACGATCACCTACAACCCGCTGCAAGCCGGGCGCGACCGGCACACCATCGCGCCGACCGAGGACGATCCCGGCTGGCGGGGCCGCCGCTGTTGGGGCGAGGTTCACGACGAGAACGCGTGCGGCGTCGGCGGGGTGGCGGGGCACGCGGGCCTGTTTGGAGCGGCGCGCGACGTGGCGGCGCTGGGGCAGGCGTGGCTGTCCGCCGATCCGCGCCTGGGGATCGCGCCCGGCGTGCGGGCCGAGGCGATCCGCGAGCAGGCGCGCACCGGCGAGGTCCGGCGCGGGCTGGGCTGGATGCTCAAATCGCTGGCCGATTCGGCGGTGGGCGAGCGCTTCAGCCCGGCAGCCTATGGGCATCTGGGCTTCACCGGCACGTCACTGTGGATCGATCCCGACCGGGCGCTGGTCGTCGCCTGCCTGACCAACCGTGTGTATCCGGGGCGCGACAGGCCGGGGATTCACGCATTCCGGCGCGCCGCGCATGACGTTATCGCAGAGGTAACAGACAAACTATGAAAATCATCGGCCTGATTTCCGGCACATCCGCCGACGCCATCGACGCTGCCCTGTGCGAGATCGAAGGCGAGCCGCCGCACATCCGGGCGCGCATCCTGGCCGCGCTGACGGTCGCCTATCCCGACGGCTTCCAGGCGCGTATCCATGCCGCGTGTATGCCCGCCCACAGCCGGGTAGACGAGCTGTGCCAGCTCAACGCCGACCTGGGCGAGCAGTTCGCCCAGGCCGCGCTGCGGGTGATCGCGCAGGCCGGGCTGGAGCCGGGCGACATCGATTTGATCGGCTCGCACGGGCAGACGGTGTGGCACATGGTCGAGCCGGGCGGACGCGTAACCTCAACGCTGCAACTGACCGAAGCCAGCATCATCGCGGAGCGGACCGCGATCACAACCGTGAGCAACTTCCGCCCGCGTGATGTCGCCGCCGGGGGGCAGGGCGCGCCGCTGACCAGCTATGCCGACTGGCTGCTGCTGCGCCATCCGGAGCACTGGCGGGCGGTGCAAAACCTGGGCGGGATCGCCAACGTCACGTTTCTGCCGCCGATCGCGGACACATCAAGCGATCCGCTGGCGCTGGATACCGGCCCCAGCAACGCGCTGATCGACGGAGCCGTAACCGAGATCACCGGCGGGGTGCAGCATTTCGACCACGACGGGCAGATGGCCGCGCAGGGCCGCGTCGATGACGAGTGGCTGTGCGCGCTGCTGGCACATCCCTATTACCAGCGCAGGCCGCCCAAGACCACCGGGCGCGAGCTGTTCGGGGCGGAGATGGCGGCGCAGTTGGTGCAGGAAGGCCGCGCACGCGGGTTGACCGATGCCGACATCGTCGCCACGCTCACCATGCTGACCGCCGCCACGATTGAGGACGCCTACCGGCGTTTTGCCCCTGGCCCGGTCGCGGAGATCATCCTGGGCGGCGGCGGATCGCGCAACCCGGAGCTGGTCCGCCTGCTGCGCGCGCGCTTCGACCCGGTCCCCGTGCGCAGCCATGAGGATATCGGCCTGGACAGCGACAACAAAGAGGCGCTGGTCTTTGCGCTGCTGGCCCACGAAACCTGGCATCACCGGCCCGGCGTCCATCCCGCGCTGACCGGGGCGCAGCACGCGAGCGTGTTGGGGCAGATCACGCCCGGCGCGAACTACGCCGATCTGATCCGCCGGACATGGTGCGGCGCATGACCGGATCACCCTTCGTGCTGGGGATCGACGGGGGCGGCAGCACGGTACGGGCGGCGGTCGTCTCGTCCGATCTCCAGCTTCGCGGGCAGAGCCAGGGGCCGGCAGCCAATCCCGGCACGGTCGGGCGCGAATCCGCGGCGCAGCGGATTCAGGATGCTGTCCGCGCCGCGCTGGACGATGCCGGGCTGGAGCCGGGCCAGATCGCGGCGGTGGGGATCGGCGTCGCCGGGGCAGCGGCGGCGCACGCCGAAGCCTGGCTGCGCGCCGTCGTGCGCGACGTGCTGCCGGGGGCATTGGTCGCGCCCAGCGCCGATTACGAGATCGCGCTGGTCGGGGCGCTGGGGCGGCGGCGGGGCGTGCTGGTCCTGGCCGGAACAGGCAGCCTGGCCTATGGCATGAACGCGGCGGGCGAGTCGGCGCTGGCCGGCGGATGGGGCTATCTGCTCGGCGACGAGGGCGGCGGGTGCTGGCTGGGGCTGGAAGGGCTGCGGGCCGTGATCCGGGCCGACGACGGCAGCGGGCCGGAAACATCCCTGAGTGGGGCGCTGCTGGCCGCGCTGGAAATCGACCGCCCGCGCGACCTGATCCCCTGGCTCTATGGGGCCGGGACGCCGCGCACCCAGGCCATCGCGGCGCTGGCTCCAATCGTGTTGGAGCAGGCCGCCGCCGGGGACGCCGCCGCGCAGGAAATTATCGCCCGTGCGGCGCACCATCTCGCCCACCTGGCGCGCACGGTGATCAGCCGCCTGAGCCTGCCCGCACCCGATATTGCCTTTGCGGGCGGGCTGCTGGGCGCGCTTAACCCGCTTAGCGCGGCGCTGTGCCGGGAATTAGATTTGCCCGCGCTGCCGGTCCCGCGCCACCCGCCGGTGATCGGTGCGGCGCGGCTGGCGCTCGACCTGTTGGACTGGCCCGCTTCCCCTTAGCCTGTCGTGTTGAAGGACGATGACACCATGTTGACCGAAACCCCCAACCCGCGCAGCACCCAGATCGACCAGCTTCCCACGCTGGACATTTTGCAGATCATGAACGAGGAAGATGCCAGCGTCGCGGCGGCGGTGCAGCGTGCCCTGCCGCAGATCGCGCAGGCAGTCGATGTGATCGTCGAGCGGCTGCGCGCCGGGGGGCGGCTGATCTATGCTGGGGCGGGGACCAGCGGGCGGCTGGGTGTGCTGGACGCGGTCGAATGCGTGCCGACTTTCAGCACCAATCCGGAGCTGGTGCAGGGGATGCTGGCGGGCGGCGACCGCGCACTGACACACTCGATTGAGGGCGCGGAAGATGATCGCGCGCTGGGGCGGGCCGATCTGCTGGCGCGGCATGTGAGCGCGCGCGATGTCGTGGTCGGGATCGCGGCCAGCGGGCGGACCCCGTATGTGATCGGCGCGCTGGAAGCCGCCAATGAGGCCGGGGCGGCGACCATCGGGATCGCGTGCAACGAGCCGGCCCCACTGCTCGATGCCGCGCAGATCAGGATCGCGGCGCTGGTCGGGCCGGAGATCATCGCCGGCTCTACACGCCTCAAGTCCGGCACGGCACAGAAGATGATCCTCAACATGCTCAGCACGGCCAGCATGATCCGGCTGGGCAAGGTCTACGGGAACCGCATGGTCGATGTCAAAGTGACCAACCAGAAGCTCGCCCGGCGCGCGCAGGGCATGGTCGCGGAGATCGGCGGGGTGAGCGAGGCCGAAGCCGCCGATCTGCTGGTCGCAAGCGGTAATCACGCCAAGGTCGCAATCGTGATGGCGCGGCGCGGCGTGAGCGCCGACGAAGCACGCGCGCTGCTCGCTGCGGCGAATGGCCACCTGCGCCCGGTGATCGACCCGGCGTGAGCGCGCCCGCTACTCGACTTCCAGCCGCAGCAGGTCGTCCCACGTCTCGCGGCGGCGGATGATGCGCCACTGCGCGCCTTCGACCAGCACTTCCGGCGGGCGCGGGCGCTGGTTGTAATTCGACGCCATTACCATCCCATACGCCCCGGCGACCAGCACCGCCAGCCGGTCTCCGGCGGCCAGCGGCGGCAGCGCGGCGTCACGATTGAGCACATCCGCCGACTCGCACACCGGCCCGACTACGATCGAGGGCCGGGCGGCGTCATCACTCATGCGCACCGGCACGACCGGATGCACCGCCTCATACAGCGCCGGGCGCAGCAGCTCGGTCATACTGCCATCGGTGATCACGAAGCGCGCCCCGCCCTGTTCCTTGACGTACAACACCGTGACCAGCAGCAGCCCGGCGTCCGCCACAATCGCGCGCCCCGGCTCGATCTTGACCTGCCAGCCGCGCAGCAGCGGCGCGAGCGCGTCGGCAAAGGCGTTCAATGAGGGGTAATCGTCCGCTTCGGTATAGCGCACCGGGAAGCCGCCGCCGAGATTGAGCGTGCGCAGGTCGGGATAGGGCGCGGCCAATGCCTGGGCCTGCCGCACCGCTTCGACCGTCTCCGCCACACTGCCGAGCTGGCTCCCGATGTGCACGTGCAGCCCGGCGATATCCAGGTGCGGGTACTGATCGCGCGCCGCCAGCAACGCCGCGACCGTGTCCGGCGGCAGGCCAAACTTCGCGCCGAAGTGGCCGGTCGCGATGTGGCGGTGCGTCTGCGCCTGGATGCCGGGGTTGAGCCGCAGCGCGACCATCGCCCGCCGGTTCTGTTCCCCCGCCAGATGATCGAGCAGGCGCAGCTCGTCCGCGCTCTCGACGTTGAACCAGCCGACGCCAGCATCGAGGGCATAATGCAGCTCGTCGCGGGTCTTGCCGACGCCCGCGAACACGATCCGCGCCGGATCGACGCCTGCCTGCTGCGCACGGTAGATCTCGCCCGCGCTCACGGCGTCCATCCCCAGGCCCACCTCAGCCAGCAGCCGGACCAGGGCCAGAGCCGCGTTGGCCTTCAGGCTGTAGTGGAGCGCCGCGCCGAGCGGGGCGAAAGCCGCCTGGATCCGCTCGACGTTTGCCCGCACGCGCGCCGCGCTGTAGACGTAAGCCGGGGTATCGACCGCGTCCGCAAGCGAGTCCAGCCGCACGCCGTCCACCCACAGATGGCCATCCCGATCATGAAACGATTCATGCAGCATGGCGCGACACTCCCAGGCCGGGCGCGTCCGGCAGGATCAGGCGGCCCGCTTCCAGCCGCACGCCGCGATAGGGGTCATTCGTCACCAGCAGGTTGCCGTCGAGATCGGCGTAATCGGCCAGTGGGGCCAGGTGCGCGGCGGCGGTCACGGCCACTGAGCTTTCGACCATGCAGCCGATCATGACCTGCATCCCGCACGCGCGGGCCAGCGCGATCATCTGGCGGGCCGCGCGCAGGCCGCCGCACTTCGCCAGCTTGATATTGACTCCATCGGCCAGCCCGGCCAGCGGCAGCACGCTCGCCACACCCTGCACCGATTCATCCGCGATTATGGGCAGCGCGTCCGGGGGCAGACCGGCCCGCAGCGCGCGCCAGCCGTCCCAATCGTCGCGCGCGACCGGCTGCTCGACAAAGCGCACGCCCAGCGCCGCCAGTCGGGGCATGATCCCCAGTGCATCCGCCGCGCTCCAGCCGCCGTTGGCATCCACACACAGCGCCGCGCCGGTTTCCGCACGCGCCATCTGCACCAGCGCCAGATCGCGCTCGACGCTGCCGCTGCCCAGCTTGAGCTTGATCAGGCTGTACCCGGCGTCGGATACCGCCCGAACCTGTGCACGGTAGGCGGCTTCGTCGCCAGACATCGCAACCGTGAATGAGCTGTGCGGGCAGCGCGCCGGGTTGTGGCCCCACAGCCGGTAGAGCGGCTGGCCGAGCTGCTGGCCCCACAGATCATGCAGGGCCGTGTCGATTGCGGCGCGGGCAGGGATCGAGTCGGCGGGCGGCAGACGGTCGAGCGCGTCTTCCAGCCACAGCGGATTCTCGCCCAGCGCGGCCAGCGTGGCCGGATCGGTCGCGTAGCGGATCACGCGCTCCGGCGTCTCGTGGTAATAGGGCACGACCGCCGCCTCGCCCAGGCCGGTGTAATGCCCGTCACTGATGCGCACGACCACGTTCTCGCGCAGGGTGCTGGTCCCATACGATAGGGTAAAGGGGTTCTCAAGCTGGAGTGCCAGCCGCTCGATCTCGATCTGCATGACTCGCCTGCCGGTTGACTTTAGGAAAGGGGCGTGTTATATCCACCCGCGCGATTATACCTCGTGAACAAGGCGGAGAGTGCCGGATGACAACTCCCTACGATGGCCGGATTCTGTGGTGGCACTGGAAGGGCAGCGCCGTCAGTGCGGAGCGCATCGACGAGCTGGCCGCGCTGGTCAAAACCGAGACGCCCAACGCTGCCGGGATCGCGCTCAAGACCAGCAACGGGCGGCAGTGGCAGGGCGAGTACGACGATCCGAACGCGGCGCTGGCGATCAGCGGGCCGGAGTCGATCGCGCGCTGGGTGGAGACGCTGAACCGGCACGGGCTGGAAACGCATCTGTGGTGTGTGGTGCACGGGCGCGATGTAGATGCCGAGGCGGAACGTATCATCGAGGCGTGCCATGTGCCGGGCGTGCACTCGATGATCCTGGATGTCGAGGCGGGCGAGCGCTATTTCGGCAGCCAGCCGCCTGCCACCGCCCGCGCCCTGATCACCCGTGTCCGCCGCGCCATCCCCGCTGACTTTCACCTGGGGCTGTGCGCGTTTGTCGGCGGCGACGAGTTGGAGACGATCCACATCGACGAGTGGCTGCCGCACGTCCAAAGCCTGCACCCGATGATCTATCACTGGGATTTCAGCCAGGGCACAAGCGGTCCCCGGCCCTACATCGACGATGCCTTCGCGCGGCTCGCGCCCTACGCCCGACCCGTCGCGCCGATCCTGCAAACCTACGCTGATCCGCACACCGGCCAGCCCGTGCCCGGCGAGCACATCATCGAGGCCGGACAGTACGCGTTCGAGCGCGGTGCCGCCGGGATCAGCTTCTTCCGCCTCGGCCACGCGGACGACACCTCCGGGCCGGAGCAGTTCGCCGCCGTGCGCCGGATCGAACCGCGCCGCCCGTATTCTGAGGCTTAGGACTCGTCCGCGCGCCGGTTTCTGCGTCCACGATAGGGGATGTGGATCAGGTGCGCGGCCTTGCGCTTGACCTCTTCCGGGCGGCGGTCGTAGCGGGCGGTCGTCTGCACGTTGGCGTGCGCGAGCATCTTCTGCACCGTGACGATGTCCGCCCCGGCATCGAGCAAATCTCCGGCCAGCGTGCGGCGCAGGTCGTGCGGGCTGAGGCGCTTGACCCCGGCCTCGTTTGCGCGCTTGAGCAGCAGGTTATAGATCGCCTGGTTGCTCATGCGACGGTTGGTCATGTGCCCGCCCTTGTTGACCGGCCAGAAGAGCGGCCCGGCTTCCTCACCGCGCACCACCAGCCAGTCCGCCAGAGCGCGCGATGCACCGTCTTGCGGCACATGAGCCAGATACTCCTGCCCGCCTTTGGCCTCACGCACCCGCAGCGTGCCCGCCTGCGGATCGTAGTCGTCCAGATCGAGCTTGACGACCGACGCGCGCCGGATGCCGGTGGCATACATCACGGCAATGATCGCCGCGTCGCGCACGCCCGCCGGCCCCGGATCGTCCTCACAGGCCGCAATCAGCGCCGCGATCTCGCCGCCACTCAGATCGCGCCCGGCAGGCAGCGACGATCCCGGCACCGTTTTTACGTCGCGCGCGCGGTGATAATCCTCGGCGCTCATCTGCCCCAACTGCCAGGCGTGGTGGAGCGTCTGGCGCAGCGCGGAGAGCATCTTATTGGCCGTCGCGGGCTGATACTGTTCGGCCAGCCGCGCACGCACCGCCGCCGCGTGCTGGTAGCGGATCGCGCTCCAATCCAGCGCCAGCGCATCACAGCGCCCGCCGGTCAGCAGCCCGGCGATCGTATCGAGCGCCTGGTGCATCGTCCGCCGCGAGCCGGCGGACAGGCTGGCGAGATAGACTGCCGCCGGGTGTTGGTCGAGCGGCAGTGCGCGGTGCAGCACCAGCTCCAGCGCATCGGATTCTTCAGGGCGCAGCAGGTCATCGGGCATGGCTCACTCCTGGATTCTCATAAGCAATTAAGTATACGGGCTGCGCGCCATCCGGCAAAAATCGGGGGGCGCGCCGCAGCAGCACCGGTTTCACGCCACAATGTGCTATATTTGTTATGAGACACGTTGAGAAAAAGAATTCCCGGCTCATATGACCGCAACGACATCTGAATCCAGTCTCGTGGAGCAGGTCCGCTCCGGCAGCGAAGACGCGCTGCTCGTGCTGCACGCCCGCTATGCCAGCCGGGTCTATTCGGTGGCCTATCGCGTGCTCAATGACCAGATGGCCGCCGAAGAGGTGACGCAGGATACGTTCATGCGGCTGTGGCGCAAGGCCGACAGCTACGATCCGGCGCGCGGCAGCTTCGGAGCCTGGCTGCTGACCATTGCGCGGCGGCTGGCAATCGACTCGTTTCGCCACCAGAAGCGCGATCCGATGCTCGACGCGCAGATGATCGGCGAGGACACCGGGCAGTGGGAACCCGCCCCGGAAGGCGGCGGGCGCGGCGACCTGCGCCGGACACTGGCGCTCACCGTCCAGACGCTGCCGGACGAACAGCGCCAGGCGATTGAGCTGGCCTACTTCTATGGAATGTCGCACAGCGAAATCGCGGATTATCTGGATGTGCCGCTGGGGACAATCAAGACGCGGATCAGGCTGGGAATGGAACGGCTGCGCACGGCGTGGGCGGGTGAAAAACCGGCACATCCAAAAGGGCGCGATTCAACGTAGTTATCCATGAGGCATTGTGAAAGTTATCACGCCAATGGCGTGTCAGGTAAGGGTGAACCGGATTACCGCTCCAAATGAATCGAGATGAACTCCTTGAACTGATTCCGGCCTACGCGCTCGACGCCCTGGACCCCGACGAGCGGGCCGAGGTAGAAGCCTGGCTTCCGACCGATCCTGAGGCCCAGGCGCTGCTGGCCGAATACCAGGCCGTGACCGATCAGCTCGCGCTGCTGGTCCCGCAGCAGGCCGCGCCCGCGCACCTGCATACCGATCTGCGCCAGCGGCTGGCGGCCACGCACGCCACGCAGGAACGGCCCGCCCTGCCACCGGCCCCGATCGCAACCGGCTCGGTCTTTCGCGGGCGGACGGCGCGCCGGGTGGTCGCGGCGGCGGCGGCCCTGCTTATCCTGATCGCCGCCGGGCTGGTGATCTGGCAGGTGTCCGAGCAAGAGCCAGAGCCAGTCGACGAGGGCGCGGCGTTGTATGCGGAACTGGACGCGCAGGAAGACGCGCCGCGCTACGCACTCGAACCTGCCGAAGACCTGCCGGGGGTCATGGGCGAGCTGGTCGCCTCACCGGACGGTGACGAGGCGGTGATCCGTGTCGAGCAGCTTCCCACTCTGCCGGGCGATCAGGCGTTCCAGTTGTGGCTGGTCGATGCGGCGGGAACCGTGACCAGCGGCGGCGTCTTCAACCGCCAGGGCGATGCGGACGCGACATTCATCCGCGTCCCGCTGGAACAGCCGCTCGACGCTTACCAGCGTTTTGGCGTCTCGATCGAGCCGGCGGGCGGCAGTCCCTTCCCCGACCGGCCCACCGGGCCGCGCGTGTTCAGCGTCCAGCTTAGCTAGCCTTCACCCCCACGCCCTGCACACAAAACAACGAGGCCGCTCCATTGACCGAAGCGGCCTCGCACCCGCGACAGGTTACCCGTGTTCGGGCATTCTCGCCGTCTTAACGACTGGCGAGATAGTCGATCACCGCCTGGCGCTCTTCAGCGTTGAGATTCGCGCCATAGCTGATCATGCGATCAACGGTGGCTTCCCATTCTTCGCGCGTTTTCTGGGCGTTTTCGATACGCTCGGCGGTATGGCAGACGGTGCAGCGCTCCATGACGAGCGTTTGCCCGTCGAGGGCTGTGCCGCCCATGTCACCTGCCGCCGGCGCTTCCTCGGTTGCGCCGTGATCCATCGATTCCATAGCTTCGGTAGCGGAGGGCTGCATCATCTCTTCCGTCGCAGCCGGTTCCATCTCGCCCATTTCCTCACCGGCGGTCAGGTTGATCGGGCCGACGACCACAGCATCGCCCACACGCACGGGGCCATCTGCGCCTTCGACCGTCCCAAACTCGTACACGCCGGGCGCGCCGGTATCGTAGTGGAGCATCGGGAAGACCTGGGTACCTGCCTGGGCCGCATCAACCGGGATACGAATCCCCCGGCTCACACCCGCCATCAGCGGATAACTCGCGATGACAGGGCCGGGGCCGCCATCCTGGCTGCTGTGGACCGCGATCCAGCCCGGCGCGTCGATCAGCGCCGCGTCGATCACCAGCATTCCATCGGTCAGGGTTTGATCGCTGAGGACCAGCGCGGGCGCGGCATTGATCCCGAACGTCACGACCTGGTCGTTGACGCGCACCGGGGTATCGGCACCCTCGACCTCACCAAACTCATACGTGCCTGCCACGCCGGTATCGGTGTGCAGCATCGGCCACACGCGCGGCGTCAGGTTGGCCGCGTCCAGCTCGACCACAACGTTCGTGTTGAGGCCGTCAGTCAGCGGCGCAAAGCCCAGCACCGGACCGGGGCCGCTATCCGCCTCACTGTGGACCACCAGCCAGCCCGGACCCGGCGACAGCACCGATTTCGCGGTCAGGGTGGGTGCACCCTCGCCCATCGCCATACCGTCGCCAAGCGAGATGATCTGGTCATCGACGCGCATGTGCGGCACGGTCCAGACCTGGGTCGTAGCGACGCCGTTGCTGGCCCGGATCGGCGGATCGGCCCCTTCGACCGTGCCAAACTCGTATTCGCCCTCTGCGCCCGTGTCGGAATGCAGCATCGGCCAGAGCGCGTCCGTCACGTCACCGCTGAGCGCGACGAGGACATTGGCGGTTGTGCCGGGGTTGACGAGCGTCTGGCCCAGCACGGGGCCGGGGCTTCCGCCGGCGTCACTGTGCACCACCACCCACGCGCGCTCCGCCACCGTGACCGAGGCAATACGCAGCGAACTGCCGTCGAGAACCTGGTCGGCTGCGTTGATCACCGACGCGCCAAACGAGGGCGTCACAACCTGGTCATTGACGCGCACCGGCCCATCGGCCCCTTCGACCGTCCCAAACTCGTAGACGCCGACCTCGCCCGTATCGGCGTGCAGCATGGCGAAGAGCGTCGGCGTGGCGGCTGCCGCATCAATCGGTACTGTAAAACCATAATTCCAGCCGGGATTAAGGGCACGGTGGCCGATGACCGGACCGGGCGCGCCACCGCCATCGGTGTGAATCACCACGAAACCGGGGCCTTCACTGTACGCGCTCTCGATCCAGACGGCTCCATCAAGCACGACCTGATCGGACACCGCCACCGACGGTGTCGCGGCTTCGTCCTGGGCAGCGGCGGGCAGAGCCAGCGCCAGCACCAGGGCAGCGACCAGCAGCACAAACACGAGCGTTTTCTTGGCCATGTTTTCCTCCTGCAGGGATGTTGTAGCGTGGCCGGTTGGCGAGCTTATATCTTGGATTACGGCCCGTCCTACACGATTGGATGCATGGCCGAATTTTTCTCATGATGCTCTCATTTTTCCCTGAAACGCGGAAAGGACTGCGGCGCAGCATAGGAAACGAGGCGCGCTTGCGCTATAATTCAGCCAGGTATGAGAGAAATTCGCGCGGCTGGCATCCCGGTCTCAGACCTGGTATGGTGGTTGTTCTGGCACGAACCCTAAACGGTACGATGAATGAAAATTCAAGACCAGACGAGGGATAACAACGATGCCAAAAGGTAGTGGTAAAGCTATTCCGAAGGTTGCAGTAAAAAGAGAGCTGCCAGCGGACAATGGCGAGGCTCTACTCGAAACCCTGAAGGACCGTTTTGAGCATAACATGCACCGGCATAAAGGGCTTAAGTGGGCGGAAGTCCGGGCAAAGCTGGAAGCCGATACTGAAAAACTGAAGTCACTGCATGCCATGGAACAGACTGGCGGTGAGCCGGATGTGGTTGGGTTTGATAAGAAGACGGGCGAGTTCATTTTTTATGATTGCTCGGCCCAAAGCCCGGACCGCAGAAGCATCTGTTACGACAGAGAAGGCCAGCAGGAACGAGAAAAGAAAGGCGTTCACCCAGCCGGTAACGCGATCGATCTCGCCGCCGCGATGGGTATCGAGCTTCTAACAGAAGACCAGTATCGAGAGCTGCAGAAGCTGGGCGAATTTGACACGAAAACGGAGAGCTGGATACAGACCCCTGAGGATATCAGGGAACTTGGCGGCGCTATCTTTGCCTGTCATCGCTACGGCCATGTCTTCGTGTATCATAACAGCGCACCCTCTTTCTACGCCGCCAGGGGATTCCGAGGCTCGCTAAGGGTCTAAGTCTGGACACATGCCGATTGCAGACGAGAACCGTAAATTGACCATTGATGAACCTGCCCAGAGTGGCACAGCCCAGGAAGTAATGTAATTCGGACGATGACGATCATAGACCAGCTCCACCGCCCCTTCCGCGATTTGCGTATCTCGGTCACAGACCGCTGCAATTTCCGCTGCCGGTACTGTATGCCTGCCGAGATTTACGGCGAGCGTTACCAGTTCCTGCCTAAAAGCGCGCTGCTCACCTTCGAAGAGATCACGCGGCTGGCCCGCGTCATGGTCGGGCTGGGCGCGGTGAAGATTCGCCTGACCGGGGGCGAGCCGCTGGTCCGCCAGCAGATTGAAAAGCTCGTGGCCCAACTGGCCGCACTCGACGGTGTGCAGGACATCGCCCTGACGACCAACGGCTATCTGCTGCCGGAGAAAGCGCAAATCCTGCGCGAGGCCGGGCTGGGGCGTGTGACCGTCAGCCTGGACAGCCTCGATAATACGGTCTTTCGCGCCATGAACGGCGAGCGAGCCGACGTGGAGAAGGTGCTGGCCGGGCTGGAAGCTGCTGCACAGGCCGGGTTCGGCCCGATCAAGGTGAATACCGTCGTGCAGCGCGGCGTCAACGATCACACGCTGGTTGATCTGGCCCGCTTCTGCAAGGCGCGTGGCTATATCGCGCGTTTCATCGAGTTCATGGACGTGGGCACGCTCAACGGCTGGCGCATGGATCATGTCGTCCCGGCCAAAGAGATCGTGCAGCGTATCCATGCCGAAATGCCGCTGGAGCCGGTGGAAGCCAACTATCGCGGCGAGGTGGCGCGGCGCTACCGCTACCAGGACGGGCAGGGCGAGATCGGCGTGATCGCGTCGGTGACGCAGCCCTTCTGCGGAAGCTGTACGCGGCTGCGGCTCTCACCGGAAGGAAGCCTGTATACCTGCCTGTTCGCGGCGCAGGGAACCGATCTGCGCCAGCCTCTGCGCGAGGGGGCCAGCGACGAAGCGTTGGCGGAGATCGTGCGCGGTATCTGGCAGGCACGAGCCGATCGCTATTCCGAGCTGCGCACGTCGATGACCGGGCCGCGTGAGAAGGTCGAGATGTACCACATCGGCGGCTGAGGCTGTGCTGCACTTATCAGGCGAGGATGTACCACCAGCAGGTGACCGTATTGTGATGTAGGGGTAGGGCAAGCCCTACCCGGCGGGCGAGGCAAGCCCGCCCCTACATGAAATACCCTGGTGATCAGTGAGAGTGGAACCTAACACCATGAAAATTCATGTCGTCTTCTATGGGCGGCTCAAGCAGGACGTGGGAGCCAAGACCGCCGAGATCGATCTGGCGCAGGACGGCCTGACCGTGCACGACCTGGCCGGGCTGCTCGAAGCGCGCTATCCCGTACTGCGCGAGCGGCTGGGCGGGGTGGCCTTCGCCGTGAACGATACGATCGTCGCGGACGACTACTGCCTGCGCGACGGCGACGAGGCGGCCCTGCTGCCGCCGGTCAGCGGGGGCTGATGCGCATGAGCCGCTGGATTCTGGACACCCCCCTGCAACTGGAGCCGCTGCTGGCCGAAACCGAGGACCCTGCCAGCGGGGCGCTGGTCATCTTCTATGGCACGGTCCGCAACGAGAACGACGGCCAGCCGGTGCACAGCATGACCTACGAGGCGCACGCGACCCTGGCCGAGAAGGTCCTGGCCGAGATCGAGCAGGAAGCGCTGGAACGCTTCGGCGTGCGGCGCTGCCGTATTCAGCACCGGATCGGGACATTGCAACTGGGCGAGACGAGCGTGCTGATCGTGGTGCGGGCGGCGCACCGTGACGCAGCCTACCGCGCCTCGCGGTATGCCATCGACGCGATCAAGCAGCGCGCCCCGATCTGGAAAGAGGAACACTATATCAGTGGCGAGAGCCGCTACCTGGACGGCGTGCCGCTCCAACAGAAGGACATCGAGTAGACCATGAAAGACGTAACCGACAAGTCCCCGACGCTGCGCGAAGCCGTCGCCGAGACGGTTTTGCTGCTGCCGGACGAGATTCAGGCCATGCTGCGCGAGCGCCGGCTCGAAAAAGGCGACGCGCTGGAAATCGCGCGCACGGCGGGCATTTTGGCCGCCAAGAAAACATGGGACCTGATCCCGTTCTGCCATCCCCTGCCGATCACGCACGTCGCCATCACCTACTTCTTCGAGCCGGGGCAGGTGCGCCTGCAAGCCCTGGTGAAGACGACCGCGCCGACCGGCGTCGAGATGGAAGCCCTGACCGCCGCCAGCCTCACCGCACTGACGCTGTACGACATGCTCAAGCCGCACACCAAGCAGCTTGAGATCGGCTACACGCGCCTGCTCTCGAAGAAGGGCGGCAAAAGCGGCGATTACGTCTACCAGCCGGTGTCGGCGTCGCACAACGGCGAGAGCTAGCCGCGCCTCATTCCACCCATTCGACCTGCCCGGTCGCCTGCGTTTCGTAGCCGCCCAGATCGTTGAGGACGGTTTTGGCCTCGTCGCTGTCCAGCCATCCGGCCAGGGCCTGCACCGCTTCCGAACGCCACACCTCGGCGGGAATGGCGAGATCGTAGCGCTCGGTTGTTAGCGGGATGAAGTCCAGTCCATAGGTCAGCGCCGCCGTTTCGACGCCCAGCCCGACATCCGCCCGCCGCGACGTGATCGCGCGCGCCACATCGGCATGCGTGGGCACCTCGTCGCCATAGCCTGTGATCCCGGCGGGATCGATCCCCAGGTGACGCAGGTGGGCATCCAGCCAGACGCGCGTTCCCGCCCCCGGCTGCCGGTTGATCAGGCGCAGATCGGCGCGCGCCAGGTCGGCCAGCCCTGTGATCGTGCGCGGGTTGCCGGGCGGGATCAGCAGCCCCAACCGGCGCTGGGCCAGCGTCAGCAGCGCGACCCGCCGCCCCGGCAGCAGCCGCCGCACAAAGGGCGCGTTATAGGTGTTGCTCTCCTCGTCCCACAGGTGCACGCCCGCCAGGTCCGCCGCCCCTTCGACCAGCGCGATCAATCCACCCAGGCTCCCGGCGAAGCTGACCTGAAGCTCATAGGCCGGGACCAACTCGCGCAGACGCGCAGCGACCAGCGCCACCGCCGGATCGTGGCTGCCGACGAAGCGCAGCCGGTGCGCCGGGGCCGGTGGGGGCTGGGACGTGACGGCGCGCCAGCGATCCAGCGCCAGCCGGACTGCCTGCTCGATCTCGTCCGGTTGGTAGCCAGCCGCCAGCACACTCAGCAGGAACGTCTCGGCCTCGTGAATCAGGTTGGCGCGGCGCAGCGGATTGGCCTGTTCGCCCAGCGGCGCGGCGACGCGCGTCCCCTGGCCGGGGCGGCCAATCACTAACCCCTGCTGTGCCAATTCCTGATAGGCGCGCTGGACGGTTCCCGGTGCGCAGCGCCAGCGCAGCGACATCTCGCGCACGGGCGGCAGCTCGTCGCCGGGACGCAGCTCACCATAGAGAATCTGCTGGCGAATCGACTCGGCTATTTCCTGATACAGCGGCGCTCGGTCCACGTGCTCACTCCTTCTCTGGCTTACCGGCCATTGTACAGCCGATCGCGCCCGGATGTGACATTCGGCCATCCGGGGCGGCCAACTGTACCAACACAATTGACACGCGCCGAAGGACCGCTTATACTCCACGCGCTTGAGATCCTTCCGACTTACTCACGCAGGGAGAAGAATCATGTTTGCTCACAAATACATGCGAGTTGGACTGCTCCTGCTCCTGCTGACCAGCCTGTTTGTGCTGGCGGCCTGTGGTGACGACGACAACGGCGACGACGAAGATACTGCCGAGACAACGCCTGTCGCCACCGACATTGTAAGCGAAACCACGCCAGAGCCTGCCGAGGCCGCGACCGAAGAGGCTGAGGAACCGGCTGCCGAGGCCACCGAAGCCGCGCTCGAAGCTGCTTCCGGCGAAGAAGGCCGGCTGCTGCTGGCGACCACCACCAGCACCGAGGACTCCGGTCTGCTCGACTACATCCTGCCAGACTTCGAAGAAAAGTATAACGCGACGGTGGACGTGGTCGCGGTCGGGACCGGGCAGGCGCTCGAACTGGGCGCGAACGGCGACGCGGATGTCGTCCTGGTGCACGCCCGCGCGCGTGAAGATGAATTCGTGGCCGAGGGGAACGGCACGCAGCGCTATGACGTGATGTACAACGACTACGTGATCGTCGGCCCGGCGGATGATCCTGCCAGAATTCAGGGTATGACCGACGCCGCGGCTGCCCTGGCGCAGCTCGCCAGCGAAGAAGCGCTGTTTGTCTCGCGCGGCGACGACAGCGGCACTCACACCAAAGAACTGAGCATCTGGGCAGCGGCTGAGATCGAGCCGTCGGGCGACTGGTACCAGTCCGCCGGGCAGGGCATGGGCGAAGTGCTGACCATCACCGCCGAGCAGCAGGGCTACACCCTTAGCGACCGCGCGACCTACGCCACGCGCAAGGCCGCCGGGCTGGAGCTGGAAATCCTGGTCGAGGGCGACCCCGTGCTGTTCAACCCCTACGGCGTGATCCCCGTCAACCCGGAGAAGCATCCGAGCGTCAACGCCGAGCTGGCGCAGGCCTTCGCCGACTGGATCACCTCGCTCGAAACGCAGGAATTGATCGCCGGCTATGAGGTCGAGGGACAGGCCCTCTTCACGCCGGATTCCGAAGCGTGGCGCGCCGCCCAGTCTGAAGCGCCCGCCGAAG
The DNA here is from genome assembly GCA_012729765.1 of Chloroflexota bacterium. GTDB lineage: Bacteria > Chloroflexota > Anaerolineae > Aggregatilineales > Aggregatilineaceae > JAAYCM01. The sequence goes on from JAAYCM010000033.1 coordinate 86,538, forward strand.
CCGACGCGACTGCTGAGGCCGAGTAAGTCCGAGGAGCCGCACCATAGACACATTCATCGAGGGCCTGCGCGAAGCCCTACGCCTGATCATCTCACTCGATCCCTCGGTGGTCGAGGTGGCGCTGCGCTCGCTGCAAGTCACGATCACCGCCCTGGGGATCTGCATCGTCATCGGGATTCCGGCGGGGGCGGCGCTGGCCCTGATCCGTTTTCCGGGCAAGCGCCTGCTCACGGCCCTGATCTACACCGGCATGGGTTTTCCGCCGGTCGTGATCGGCCTGATGGTCTACCTGCTGCTGTCGCGCTCCGGCCCGCTGGGCAGCCTGGGCTGGCTGTTCACGCTGCGGGCGATGATTCTGGCGCAGATCATCCTGGCGACGCCACTGATCGTGGGCATCACCATGAGCAGCGTGCTGGGCGTCGATCCGGGACTCCAGCCGCAGCTGCGCGCGCTGGGCGCGACACGCTGGCAGATCGTGCGTGCGCTGCTGCTTGAGGCGCGCTTCGGGATCATCGTCGGCGTGGTGGCCGGGTTCGGGTCGGTGATCTCGGAAGTCGGCGCGGTGATGCTTGTCGGCGGCAATATCGAGGGGCGCACGCGCGTTATGACGACTGCGATTGTGCTCGAAACACGCCAGGGCAGCTTCGACTTTGCCCTGGCGCTTGGCATCATCCTGCTGGCGCTGTCGTTCATCACCAACCTGACGATGGTGCTGGGGCAAGGGAAGCTCTCGTCATCATGAGCGACATCGTCTACTCAATCGAGAACCTGGAGCAGATTTACGGATCGCGCACGGTGCTGCGTGTGCCATCACTACAGATCGCGCAAGGCGAAGTGCTGGCGCTGGTCGGGCCGAGCGGCGCGGGCAAAAGTACTCTGCTGCGGCTGCTGGCCCTGCTCGAAACACCGACACGCGGGCAGGTGACTCTGCACCTGGACGGCAGGGCGGTCACCAGCGCGACCGCCACCATCGAGGACCGCCGCCAGATCGCAATGGTCTTTCAGCGACCTGTGCTGCTCTCGCGCAGCGTGCGGGCCAATGTCGCCTATGGGCTGCGGCTGCGCGGCAAGCGTAACCAGCATGATCGCGTCGAGGCGGCGCTGGAACGGGTCGCGCTGACGCATATCGCCGATACGCACCCGCGCACGCTGTCCGGCGGCGAGATGCAGCGTGTGGCGGTGGCCCGCTCGCTGATCCTGGAGCCGCGCGTCCTGCTGCTCGACGAGCCGACCGCCAACCTCGACCCCTACAACGTGGGCCTGATCGAGAGCCTGGTCCGCGAGCAGAATCAGCAGTTCGGCGCGACGAGCGTGCTGGTGACACACAACGTCTTCCAGGCGCGGCGGCTGGCGAGCCGCGTGGCGCTCATTCTGGACGGGGACATCATCGAGATCGCCCCGACCGAGACGTTTTTCAACGCCCCGCGCGATCCGCGCACCGCCGCGTTTGTCTCCGGCGAATTCGTCTACTGATACGGCAGGCTAACAAAATGGGGCGGCGCTGTCATCCCGGCACGCCGCCCCCAACGGTTCAGCCTGTTACCCTTCGGCGCCCGCCGCAACACCCCACAGCGCGATCGTCAGGTTCTCGTCCACACTCGCCAGGAGCGTGCTGTCCGGGTTGAAGCTCAGCGTGCGCACGGCGACCTGGTGCGCGGCGATGCTGGTGATCACCGTTTCCTCGCTCCAGTCCCACAGCTCGATCGTGCCATCCGCTCCACCGATCGCCAGCAGCAGGCCATCGGGGGAGAAGGCCAGCGCCGACGGCACGATCTCGGTTTCCAGCAGGCGCGGGAAGTCGGTCGCCAGCGCCGCCACGTCATACAGCCAGACGCCGGTGTTCACCGGATCGGTGCTGGCAACGGCCAGCGCGGCTCCGTCCGGCGTCCAGGCCAGCGCCGCCGCGACATTCCCCTGGATGCGCGACAGCTCGACCAACTGCTCGACGTTGTCCGCCGCGAGCGGCGTCAGCGCCCCGGCAGCCGGGAGCGCCTGCGGGATCGGCTCGACATAGTACACGCCGCCCTCACCCTGCGCGATCCAGCCCATCACGTCATCGCTTTGAATCTGCCACCACGTCAGGCCGTCGTCACCGCACACCGGCCCCTCGACCACCGCAAAGCTGCCGCCTGCCGGAATCTCTGCCACCTGCTCGGCGGTCAAGGCTGGCTGCGCGCGGACGATGCTCGGCACACCGGGCGCGATACGCGCCTGCTGACCAACCGTCAGAAGCGGCAGCAGACCATCGGCGCACATCCCGCTGACGCCCAGATCAGGCGCAGCCGTAGGCGTGGCCGGCACGGGCGGGACGGTCGCCGGGGGCACGGTTGGCGGAACAGCGGTCGGCTGTGCGACGGTTGGCTCCGGCGCTGGCGCTCCATCCGCCGGGGCGGTGGCGGTCGGCTGTTCCGCACCCTGGCACAGGACCACCATGCTGCCATCGCTCGAAACGCGGTAGTCATACACCTGGCCCTGGTAGGTAAGCACGAACTGGAAGCCGCGCGTCTGGACTTCGGCATACACCTCGCCCGGCTGCGGGCAGCCCAGCGCGGTGTTGGGGTAGATCGTCTCCTGCCAGGTGAACGTCTCAAGGTCGGCGGCGGTCACGGGCTGGCCGACACGGCTGCTCAGGTCTTGCAGCGCAAACTCG
>JAAYCM010000034.1 GCA_012729765.1 Chloroflexota bacterium
ACGATATGGACGGCGACGGGCTGGCCGATGTGATCCCGAACGGCATGGGCGGTGACGGCCCGAACAATGACCGGATCGATGCGGGTGAGTTCTATATCATCAGCGGGGCGGCGCTGCTCGCGCACGGGCAGGGCGGACAGCCGCAGGCCACGCCCGACGCGACCGAGGCGGCAGCAGACATGACCGAGGCCGCGCCGGAAGCCACCGCCGAAACGGTGACGGAAGCCGCGCCCGATCCGACCCTGGAGCCGACACCCGACGTGCGGGGATGAGGCTGCATCCGGTCGGGGCAGGGCGGGCAGTTTTAACGGCTAGAGGCTGTAGTGCTCTTTCCCCCCCATCCCCCGGCCCCTTCCCCCACTGCTGCGCGGAGGGAAGGGGAGCACGGTGGCTTTTTGAAGTCCTTCCCACCCTGTGGGGGAAGGATTTAGGATGGGGGCAGGCCTGCCGGCAGTTTGTGCGAATCTCACAACCGACAGGTGGTTGACAGCGCCGCCAATACGCCGTATTCTGTTTAACAGTATCTTCGTAATCCGCCCAAGGGCAGGACTATTGTGCTCGACGCATTGATCGCTAAGCGCAGCAAGGGTAAGAAGACCAGCGTCACCTAGTGACGAGTGGTATCTTGCGCTGCGCGCCAGCACAAGCCGCACCCGACCAACCCGGCCACTCGTCACAGAGTGGCCTTTTTGTTCCCGTCAAGCGTGTTTAAGAGCCAGAGCCATGCAAACCATCTGCTGCATCTGCAAGAAGTCCAAGAAGGAGCCACCCGTCTAGCGGCGATTCGCCGGTAGAGGTTTCGACGCTTCCAGCCGAGCAGACGCCTCACCCGACAATCGCCGGGGAGAGGCGTTTTTCATTCTGATCGTTGGCAGATTTAGCCCAGGGAGAAAGGCCCCCATCCCCGGCCCTTCCCCCAAAATGAGGGCAGGGAGAAAACCTGTTCCCCTCCCTCCGCGAAAAGCGTGGGGGAAGGGCTAGGGGTGGGGGGAATCTCATTTTTCGTTGGCAGATTTAGCGCAGGGAGAAACGACGATGCAAACCGAATGTGTGGAGTGTGGGGCCGAACTGACGGTGCCCGAAGACGTGATGCAAGGCGAGATTCTGCCGTGCCCGGAATGCGGCGCAGACCTGGAAGTGATCACCGTTGCGCCGCTGGTGGTCGAGCTGGCCCCGACCGAAATGGAAGACTGGGGCGAATGAGAATCGGCATCCTGTGCAGCCGGGTTCGCGTCGAAGAGAAGCTGCTCTTCGCCGCATTTGAGGGGCTGGGCGTGCCGGTGGTGCGCCTGGACGAACGCGCGATCGCGGCCCGCGTGGGCGACTATGCGCCGGAGGCGGATGTCATCCTGGAGCGCAGTGTCAGCACCAGCGCCGGGCTGATCGCGGCGCAGTTGTTCGAGGCCGCCGGAGTCCCGGTGATCAACACGTCTGCGACGGCCAGCGTGTGCGCCGACAAAGTGCGGACGACGCTGGCCCTGGCGCAGGCCGGGGTGCCCCAGCCGCGCACCGCGATCGCGCTCAGCCCAGAGGCGGCGCTCCAGGCAATCGAACAGATCGGCTATCCGGCGGTGCTCAAACCGCCGGTTGGATCCTGGGGGCGGCTGCTGGCGCGCGTCAACGATCGTGACGCGGCGGAAGCGATCATCGAGCACAAAGAGGTGCTGGGCGGGATCGGCCACCATATCTACTACGTCCAGGAATATATCGACAAACCGGCGCGCGACATCCGCGCGTTTGTGATCGGCACCGAAACCATCGCCGCGATCTACCGCTCGTCGCCGCACTGGATCACCAACACGGCGCGCGGCGGGCACGCGTCCAACTGCCCGGTGACGCCGGAGATCGCGGACCTCTGCGGGCGGGCGGCGCGGTCCGTCAGCGGCGGGGCGGGTGGCGTGCTGGCGATCGATCTGCTGGAAGACGCGGAGCGCGGCCTGCTGGTGTGCGAGGTCAACCACACGATGGAGTTTCGCAACAGCATCGACACGACCGGGGTCAACATCCCGGAGCATATCGCGCGCTACGTGCTCGACAGCGTGGGGGAGCGGCAGCATGCCTGACGAGCGCCTGAGCGTGAGTGTGGTCGGGGCGTCGGGCTATGTCGGCGGGGAGCTGCTGCGCCTGCTGCTGGCGCATCCCGGCGTGACGCTGCGGCAGATCACGTCGGAGCGGCACGCGGGCCGGTTTGCGCACCAGGTCCATCCCCACCTGCGCGGGCAGACCACACTGCGCTTCACCAACCGGGCGGCGCTGGAGCCGTGCGACGTGCTGTTTCTGGCGATGCCGCACGGCGAAACCCAGGCCGCCATCGCGCACTATGCCACGCTCGCCCCGCGCCTGATCGACCTCAGCGCCGACTTCCGCCTGCGCGATCCGGCGCGCTATGCCGCCGCCTATGGGCAGCCGCACGCCGCGCCCGGCTGGCTGGATCGCTTCGTCTACGGCCTGCCGGAGATCAACCGCGCGGCGCTGAGCGAGACGGCCTATGCCAGCGGCGTCGGCTGCAACGCAACCGCGACGATCCTGGCGCTGTGGGCGCTGGTGCAGGGCGGCCTGATCGACCGTGCCCAGCCGGTCATCGTCGATCTCAAAGTGGGCAGCAGCGAGGCCGGTAACACCCCGACCGCCGCCAGCCATCACCCGGCACGGAGCGGAGTCGTGCGGCCCTTTCAACTGACCGGCCACCGTCACGAGGCCGAGGTGCGGCAGGCGTTTGCCAGTGGCGGCGAGCTGGACGTGCGCCTGGCCGTGACCAGCGTCGAGATGGTGCGCGGCGTGTCGGCGGCGGTGCATGTTTCGCTGCCGCCCGGCCTGGCCGACCGCGATCTGTGGAGCTGCTATCGCGCCGCGTGGAAAGATGCGCCGTTCGTGCGCGTGGTCCACGAGCGCGACGGCCTGCACCGGCATCCTGAGCCGCGCCTGCTGGCCGGGACGAATTATGCCGACGTGGGCTGGGAGTATGACCCGGCGAGCGGGCGGGCCGTGCTGCTGTGCGCGATCGACAACCTGGGCAAGGGGGCTGCCGGTTCCGCCGTGCAGTGCCTCAACCTGATGTGCGGCTTCGAAGAATCGACCGCGCTGAGCTTTGGAGGACTCTACCCATGATCCACGTGTTGAAACTAGGCGGCGGAGCCGGGATCGACTATGGCCCGGTGCTCGATAACCTGGCCGGGCGGCTGCGCGCCGGCGAACGTTGGGTGCTGGTTCACGGCGCGAGCGCGATGGCGAACGCCCTGGCCGAGCAGGCCGGATATGCCGTGCAGACCATCACCAGCCCCGGCGGGCATGTCAGCCGCTATACCGATGCGCGCATGATCGAGCTGTACCGCACGGCGGCGGAGATGGTTAATGACTCGATTGTGGCCCAGCTTGAGCGCGGCGGCGCGGCGGTGGTTGGCCTGAGCAGTCCGGGCGTGATCCGTGCCCGGCGCAAGGAAGCGATCCGCGCGATCCGCAACGGGCGGCAGGTCGTGATCCGCGACGACTATTCGGGCACGATCACCGGCATCGACGCCGGGCAGCTGGGCGCGCTGCTCGACGCGGGCGTTACGCCGGTCGTCGCGCCGGTCGCGCTGGGTGAGCAAGGCGAGGCGCTCAACATCGACGGCGACCTGGTGGCGGCGACCATCGCCCACACGCTGGATGCCGCCGCGCTGATCATCCTGAGCAACGTGCCCGGCCTGCTGCGCGACGTGCGCGATCCGTCCTCAGTGGTGGCCGGCTTCGAGATTCCCGAAATCGAGCGCTACGGCGATCTGGCTCAGGGGCGCATGAAGAAGAAGCTGATCGCGGCGCAGCAGGCCGAAGTGATCCAGACGATTATTGCCGGGGCGCACGGCACGGCCCCCATCGATCGCGCGCTGTCCGGTGGGGGCACGCATATCTGGCGGAGATGGTCCGATGCTCAATTCGGCGCTTGACCTCATGACGGTTGAACAGGCCCACACCAGCGGCGCATATGTCAAGCGCGATCTCCAGATCGTGCGCGGCGCAGGGGCGCGGCTGGAAGACGCCGCCGGGCGCAGTTACATCGACCTGGTGGGCGGGCAAGGCGTCGCCGCGCTGGGACACAGCCACCCGGCAATCGTCCAGGCGGTGCAGCAGCAGGCCGCCGAGCTGATGATCTGCCCGGAGCTGTTCCACAACCCGCTGCGCGCGCGCTATCAGGCCGAGCTGTGCCAGGTGGCGGAGATGCCGCGTGTGTTTCTGTGCAACAGCGGCGCGGAGAGCATCGAGGGCGCGATCAAGATCGCGCGGCTCGCCACCAGGCGGCCCGGCATTGTTGCCACAATGCGCGGCTTTCACGGGCGGACGCTGGGCGCGCTGAGCGCCACCTGGAACAAGTCCTATCGCGGGCCGTTCGAGCCGCTGCTGCCGCACGTGACGCACGTGCCCTATAACAACGTCGAGCGGCTGGCCGAAGCGCTGGACGAGCACACGGCGGCGGTGTTGATCGAGCCGGTGCAGGGCGAGGGCGGGGTGTATCCCGCCGAGGATGGCTACTTGCAGGCCGTCGCCGAACTGTGCCGCGCCAACGGAACACTGCTGATTCTGGACGAGGTGCAGACCGGCTTCGGGCGGACGGGATGGTTCTTCGCCCACCAGCGCGACGGCGTGCGGCCCGACCTGCTGTGCGTGGCGAAAAGCATGGCCGGGGGTATCCCGATGGGGGCGGTGCTGCTCGGTGAGCGGATCGGGGTGCTGCCTCCGGCCACGCACGGGACCACGTTCGGCGGCAACCCGCTGGCGTGCGCCGCCGGGCTGGCCGTGCTCGATGTGCTGCGCTCGACCGACCTGATCACGCAGGCACGCGCACGCGGCGCGGCGGTGCTCGATCACCTGCGCGCCCACCTGCTGTCGGGCGCGTATCGAGAGGTGCGCGGGCGCGGCTTCCTGATCGGGATCGAGCTGCGGGGCAAGGTCGCGCCGGTGTTGGGCGCGTTACAGGCGTGCGGCGTGCTGGCGCTGCCGGCGGGAATGACCGTCCTGCGCCTGATGCCGCCGCTGGTCATCTCGGACGACGATCTGTGGCAGGCGGTGGAAACCGTCGAGGAGGTTCTGAACGATGCCGTTTGACCACTACCACATCATCGAAAGCACGCTGCGCGAGGGCGAGCAGTTCAGCACGGCGGCGTTTAGCACCGGCGAAAAGCTGGAGATCGCGGGGCTGCTCGATGCCTTTGGCGTGGAGATGATCGAGATGACCTCGCCGGTGGTTTCGCCGCAGAGCGAGGCCGATATCCGGGCGGTGGTCGGGGCGGGACTCAACACGCGCATCCTGACGCATGTGCGCTGCCATCGCGACGACGCCCTGCGCGCGCTGGATACCGGCGTGCACGGGCTGGATATCGTGATCGGCACGTCGCCGCTGCTGATGCAGCACAGTCACGGCAAGAGCATCCAGCAGATCATCGACACGGCGAGCGAGGTCCTGACGCTGGTACGCGCCCAGGCCCCCGACATCATTCTGCGCTTCAGCACCGAAGACACGTTCCGCAGCCGGGAATCCGACCTGCTGCGCGTCTATCTGGCGGTGGCCGATCTGGGCGTGGTCAACCGGCTGGGCGTGGCCGATACGGTCGGGGTGGCGCTGCCGCAGCAGGTCTACGCGATGGTGAACCAGCTTGTGCGCCTGACCGGGCTGGATGTCGAGTTTCATGGGCACAACGACAGCGGCAGCGCGATCGCCAACGCCTGTGCCGCGCTCGACGGCGGGGCGACGCACGTCGATACGACCGTGCTCGGCATCGGAGAGCGCAACGGGATCACGCCGCTGGGCGGGCTGATCGCGCGGCTGTACACCCTCGACCGGGCCTATGTGCAGAAGTACCGGCTCGACCTGCTGCCCATCATCGATCAGCGCGTGGCGGAGCTGTGCGGGATCGAAATCCCGTTCAGCAACTACATCACCGGCTCGAATGCGTTCTGCCACAAGGCCGGGATTCACGCCAAGGCCGTGTTGGGCGATCCATCGACCTATGAGATCATCCAGCCGCAGGACTTCGGCCTGAACCGCCAGGTCCCGATCGGGCACCGGCTGACCGGCTGGAACGGAGTCCGCGAGCGGGCGCTGGTGCTGGGGCTGGACCTCGACGAGGCGACGCTGCGCGCGCTCACCCAGGATATCAAGCGGCAGGCGGACGTGCGCCCGCTGGCACTGGACGAGATCGATCTGCTGCTGCACGGCGCGGCGAGGCAGCGCTATGAGCGGTAGAACCTTTGCGGAGAAGGCCCTGGCGCGGGCGGCGGGAAAGCCAGATGCCCGCGCCGGAGACATCCTCGACGTGCGGCCCGATCTGGTCTTCAGCCACGACAATTCGGCGGCGATCCGGCGCATCTTCGAGCAGACCGGCGCGCCGCGTGTCGTGCGCCCGGAACGCGTCGCGATCACACTCGATCACGCCGTGCCCGCGCCCACCCGGCAGCACGCGCAGAATCACGCCGAGATCCGCGAGTGGGTGCAGGCGCAGCAGATCGGGGCCTTCTTCGAGGTCGGGCGCGGCATCTGCCACCAGGTGATCAGCGAAGAGGCGCTGGTCCTGCCCGGCGAGACGATCCTGGGGGCGGACAGCCACAGCACGCACTTCGGCTGGCTGGGCGCGTTTGGGGCGGGGATCGGGCGCTCGGAGATGGCCGCGCTGTGGGCCACCGGGGAACTGTGGCTGCGCGTGCCGGAAGCAATCCGTATCACGCTGCGCGGCAGGCTGGCCCCCGGCGTGACGAGTAAGGATCTCAGCCTGTGTATCCTGGGCAGGCTGGGTGCGGACGGCGGCCTGTACCAGTCGATTGAGTTCGCCGGGGAGACGCTCGCGGCGCTGTCGCTCGACGAGCGCGCCGTGATCCCGAACATGATGGCCGAGGCGGGCGCGAAAAACGCCTACCTGCCGCCCGATGGGGCCGTGTTCGACTACCTGGAAGCGCGCCGCACGCGCGACTACACGCCGCTCTATCCCGATCCTGACGCCGAATACGTGGCCGAGCACACGCTGGATGTCTCCGCGCTGGAGCCGCAGATCGCGCTGCCCGACCGGCCCGATCAGGTTGTGCCGCTCTCGCGGGTGATCGGCCAGCCGGTGCAGCAGGCATTCCTGGGGACGTGCACCAACGGGCGGCTGGAAGACCTGCAGGCGGCGGCTGAGGTGCTGCGCGGCCAGCGCGTCCGCTGCCGGCTGATCGTGATCCCGGCCAGCGCGGCGGTGATGCTGGCGGCTTCACGCGCGGGGATCATCGATGTGCTGCTCGAAGCCGGGGCCGCGATCGGGACGCCGGGCTGCGGGCCGTGCATGGGGAATCATATGGGCATCCCCGCGCCGAGCGAGGTCACGATCAGCAGCGCCAACCGCAACTATCGCGGGCGGATGGGCACGCCCGACGCGCCGGTCTACCTGGCGAGTCCCTATGTCGTGGCGGCGAGCGCGGTCCGGGGCGCGATCAGCGATCCGAGGGAGTTCTTAACATGAGCACACAGCACCGCTGTTGGGTGTATGGCGACGACGTGAACACCGACGTGATCTTTCCGGGGCGCCACACCTACACGCTGCGCACGCCGGAAGAGATCGCCGCGCACGCGCTCGAAGACCTCGATCCGGCGTTTGCGGCGGGGGTGCAGCCCGGCGATGTGATCGTGGCGGGGCGCAACTGGGGCTGCGGCAGCAGCCGCGAGCAGGCCGTGACCGCGCTCAAATACGCCGGCGTGAGTGTGATCGTGGCCGGGTCGTTCGCGCGCATCTACTTTCGCAACTGTATCAACCAGGGCGTGCTGCCGGTGGTGTGCCCGCCGCTGCATGACGCCGTGCGGACCGGCGACGTGATCACGTTCGACCACGCGGCGGGGCGGATCATCGCGGGCGGGCAGGCGTTCCCGATCCCGGCACTGTCGCCGTCCGTGCAGGCGATTCTCGACGCGGGCGGGCTGATCCCGATGCTGCAGCGCCGCTTCAAGGGGGAAGCCGCCTCATGACGCACACGATCACGGTCATCCCCGGTGACGGTATCGGGCAGGAAGTGATCCCGGCGGCGGTCGAGGTGCTGCACGCGCTGGACCTGCCGCTGCGCTTCCAGCAGGCCGAAGCCGGGTTCGGCACGTTCGAACGTGTCGGCACGGCGCTGCCGCCCGAAACGCTGGCGTGCTGCGCGGAAAGCGACGCGATCCTGTTCGGGGCGACCAGCTCCCCGATGACCAAAGTTGCCGGGTATCACAGCCCGGTCCTGGCGCTGCGCCGCCACTTCGACCTGTTCGCCAACCTGCGCCCGGCGCGCGAGGGCGCGATCGATCTGCTGGTGGTGCGCGAGAACACCGAAGGGCTGTACAGCGGGCGCGAGCGCGTGACGGACGGCGGCACAACCGCGATTGCCGAGCGTGTGATCACCGCCGGGGCCAGCGAGCGGATCGTGCGCGCGGCGTGCGAGCAGGCCCGGCAGCGGCGGGGCAAACTGGCGCTGGTCCACAAGGCCAACGTCCTCAAGGAGACGTGCGGGCTGTTCCGGCAGGTGGGGCTGGCCGTCATTGGGGAGTATCCCGATCTCGAAGTCGAGGAGCTGCTGGTCGATACGGCCGCACTGAAGCTGGCGCAGGACCCGGGCCGCTTCGACGTGATCGTGACCACCAACCTGTTCGGTGACATCCTGAGCGATCTGGCCGCCGGGCTGACGGGCGGGCTGGGGATGGCTCCGTCGGCCAATATCGGGGCGGGGCATCCGGCGCTGTTCGAGCCGGTGCACGGCAGCGCGCCGGACATCGCCGGGCAGGGCGTGGCCGATCCCCGCGCCGCGATCCTCAGCGCCGCGCTGCTGCTGGACTTTCTCGGCTGTTCCGCTGAGGCGGAGCGCGTGCGGCAGGCCACCTACGCTACGCCCCACACGGGCCGCACCGCCGCCACGACGCGGGCCATCGTGCAGGAAGTCGCGCCATGACCGGCAAGCTGCTGATCGACGTGGTGCGCTGCTACAGTCCATCCGAGCAGGAAGGCCCGGCGGTGGCGTACCTGGTCGAGTGGATGCAGGGGCACGGCTTCCAGGCGGCGATCGACGCGGCGGGCAACGCGGTCGGCTGGCGTGGGCCGGATGACGCGCCGCACACCCTGCTGCTGCTGGGGCATATCGACACGGTGCCGGGCGAGATTCCGGTGCGCGTGGAAGACGGGCGGCTGTATGGGCGCGGCAGCGTGGACGCCAAGGGATCGCTGTGCGCGTTTGCCGAGGCGGTGGCCCAGGCCGTGCTGCCGCCGGACCTGCGTGTGATCGTGGCCGGGGCGGTCGAGGAAGAGATCGCCACCAGCCGGGGCGCGCACTATATCCGCGACCGTTACGCGCCCGACCTGTGCATCATCGGGGAGCCGAGCGGGGCGGGGCGGGTCACACTCGGCTACAAGGGGCGGCTGCTGGTCGATTACGCCTTAGAGCGCCCGATGGTGCACTCGTCCCGCCCGGAGCCGAGTGTCGGGGCGCTGGGGGCGGCCTTCTGGCAAGCGGTGCTCGCGTGGGCCGATCAGCAGAACGCGGGCGCGGGCCGCGCCTTCGAGCAGATCATCCCCCGGCTGAACGGCATCAACACGACGTCGGACGGCTTCCGCGAGGCGCTGGCGATGACGGTCGGCTTCCGGCTGCCGCCGCGCCTGACACCCGACGACGTGCTGGGCGCCATTTCCGAGTTTGCCGCGCCGGACGCTGCGCTGCATGGTTACAGCCAGGTGCGGGCGTATCAGGCGGAGAAGAATAACGCCCTGGTGCGCGGGATGCTGGCCGCGATCCGGGCACAGGGGGCGCAGCCGGGCTTTGTGCTCAAGGGCGGCACGAGCGATATGAACACGGTCGGAGAGCGCTGGTCCTGCCCGATCATCGCCTATGGGCCGGGCGACAGCGACCTGGACCACACGCCGCACGAGCACCTGGAACTGGCCGAATATGCGCAGAGCGTCGCCACGCTGCGCCACCTGATCGAGTACCTGAATCTGAACGGGCGCTAGAGCGATAGCTGACCCCCTCCCTAAATCCCTCCCCCACAAGGAGGGCGGGACTTGAAAGGCGCTGCGCTTCACCCCTTCCCTCCGCGAAGCGTGGGGGAAGGGGCCGGGGGATGGGGGTAAAAACGCTTAGCAGACCGTAATCTGTGAATCATACGCCCCACGCGCGGGTATCAGTCGGGCCTGGGGCGTATGGCTACCAAAACGGGTTTTGCATCATATGGGCGGCTACTTTTGCTTCTTGTCCTTTTTCTTCTTCTTGTCTTTCTTGCCGTCCTGCTTCTTGGGTTTATCTTCCTTCTTGCCCATCGTATTCTCCTCAAAGCCGCTTGTTAGGCGCAGTGATCACAGTATAGCCGCGTTGTTTCCGCCAGGGCAAGTGGCGTGGAGCGGCACGCCCGGCAGCCATAACCTGTCTAAATGCGGCGTATGCTGTAAGCTCTACGGTAGCCGCTGGCTGTGGGCGGGTGACACATGAGAGGATGGCACGGATGGACCCTCAGGCATATCAGGCTTTCACCGAGGCGCTGCTGCACAAGCTGGAACACGATGCGCGCGTGCTGGCGCTGATGGCGGCGGGATCGATGGCGCAGCAGTCGCACCCGCCCGACGAATGGTCCGATCACGACTTCTGGCTGATAGTGGAGCCGGACGCGCGGGCGTGGTTCCACACCCGGAGCGAGTGGCTGCCCGACAGCGATCAGTTGGTGCTGTTCTTCCGCGAGCCGCACGGCGGTTTCAAGGCCCTCTACCGCAGCGGGCATCTGCTGGAGTTCGCCGTGTCTGATCGCGAGGGGATGCTGCACGCCAGGGTGAATGACTACCGCCTGCTGATCGACCGCATCGGGTTGGCGGCAGACCTGGCACGGATGCACGCCGCGACGGTGGCTGACTTCCAACACGCGACCGGCGACGATGTGAGTCTGCTGGGGCAGTTCATGACCAATCTGCTGGTGGGGGTGGGGCGCTACCGGCGCGGTGAGCAGTTGAGCGCCCGGCAGTTGATCACGCTGTCGTCGCTCTACTCGCTGCTGCAACTGATCCCCAAGCATATTCCCGCCGAGCGCCCCGTGCCGCTCGACAACCTCGATCCACTGCGCCGGGCGGAGCTGGCCTATCCCACGCTCGGAGCCGAGATCAACCGGCTGGTGCGGCTTGAACTGGAGCAGGCGGCAGCCGGACTGCTCGATCTGGCCGATCGGCTGCTGCGCGACCGCCTGGCCGAGTATCCCGCCGAGGCGGTGGAAACCGTGCGCCGCTGCATCCTGCGTTAGCGGCGGATGGGGTGGTTTATTGAGCGGCGCTGTGCCCGGCCAGCCACCCGGTTGAAAAGGCGGCCTGCAGGTTGTAGCCGCCGGTATCGGCATCCAGATCGAGCACCTCACCGGCAAAATACAGGCCCTTCACCAGCCGCGATTCCAGGGTGCGCGGCTCGACTTCGCGCAGGTCCACGCCCCCGGCGGTGACGATCGCGGCGGCGAGCGGCTGGTAGCCGGTTATGTCCAGGCGGAAGTCCTTGAGCCAGGCGCGCAGCCGGCGGCGTTCGTGGGCCGTGATCTGGTGGGCCGAGCGGTCGGGCGGGATGCCGGTCAGATCGAGGGCGACCGGGATCAGCTTGCGCGGCAGCCATTCTTTCAACAGCGTGTGGACCTGCTGTTTGCCGTGCGCGTCGAGATCGCGCAGCAGCCGTGTGTCGAGCGCCGGCTCGTCCAGATCCGGCAGCAGATCGATCGATAGGCTCACGCGCTGCCCGGCGCGCAGTCCGTCTACGGCGGTCTTGCTCAGCGCCAGGATCAGCGGGCCGGATACGCCGAAGTGGGTGAACAGCATTTCGCCGGTGTGCCCGGCCTGCCTGCGCCCATTGATCCAGACGCTCGCCCGCACGTCGCGCAGGCTGACACCCATCAGCCGCCGGGTCGTATCGCCCGCCGTCTTCAGCGGGATCAGCGCCGGACGGATCGAGACGACGGTATGCCCGACAGATTCGGCCAGCCGGTAGCCGTCGCCGGTCGAGCCGGTGCCGGGATAGGACGCGCCGCCGGTGGTCACGATCACGGCATCGACGCGGCAGATCGGCGGGCTTCCCGCCACCTCGACGCCGGTCACGCGCCCCCCTTCGACGCGCAGCCGCTCCACGCGCGCCCCGGTTTGCAGTCGAACGCCGCGATTCAGTGCCCAGCGCACGAGCGCATCGACCACATCCTGCGCGTTTTCGCTGGCCGGAAAGACGCGTCCGCTCGCCTCGGTGATGGTCCGCACGCCCTGGGCGCGGAAAAATGCTAGCAGATCATCGGCGAAGAACTGCCCGAAGGCCGGGCGCAGAAACCGCCCGTTGGGGCCAAAGTGGGTGATGAAGTCGGGCAGCGGCGCGAGGTTGGTCAGGTTGCAGCGCCCGCTGCCGGTGATCAGAATCTTGCGGCCCGGCTGGTCCATCTTTTCGAGCAGCAGCGTCTCGGCCCCCGCCGCAGCGGCCTGTCCTGCCGCCATCAGCCCGGCTGCGCCGCCCCCCACGACGATCACGCGGCGCGTCATGCCGGCTCGACGACGGCCCACAGCCGGACGGTCGCATCGTGCGAGGCCGAGGCCAGCCAGCGCCCGTCAGCACTGAACGCGATCGCGCACACGCCGCCCTCGTGCCCACGCAGCACGCGCAGCGCCCGCTTCTGATCGGCCTTCAGCGCGTCGTCGGTTTTCCATAGGCGGATACAGCCATCGAGCGAAGCCAGCGCCAGCAGATCGCCGCTCGGATTGAAGGCGAGGCTGCGCACGCAGTTGGCGTTGTAATCGGCGTAGAAGATCGTGCCGCCCTGCCGGGTATTCATATCCCGCACCAGGACCGCGCCATCCGCCAGGGCCAGCGCCAGCAGGGTATCCTGGGGATGCAGGCTGAGGCTGCGCACGTCCTGCCCTTCGCTGGCCCACTTGATCGCTTGCTGCTCGAGCAGGTCCCAGACCCGCGTGCCAACCGCACCGGCAGCAGCCAGCCACACGCCGGGCGACGGGCCGAACGCGACGCCGTAGACCGGACCCGCGCCGTGCTCCAGCGTGCCGGACACCGTGCGCTTGATCGGGTGCCACAGCCGCACGGCACCATCCTCGCCCGCCGAGGCCAGCAGCTTACCATCCGGGCTGAAGGCGACAGCGTGCACCGGCCCTTTGTGCCCGCGCAGCGCCGTGATCCCATAACGCCGCGCCACGTCCCATAGGCGCACCGTGCCATCGGCTGAAGCTGAAGCCAGCAGCACGCCATCGGGGCTGAAGGCGACGCCGTAGACCGGCCCCTCGTGCCCGATCAACGTCTTGCTCGCTTTGCGCCGCGCGACATTCCACAGCCGCACGCTCTTATCCTCGCCCGCCGAGGCCACGAACGCGCCATCGGGGCTGAAGGCGATGCTGCGCACCGTGTCGCGATGGCCGCTCAGCACGGCCACTTCCGCGATCTGGCGGACGTTCTCCGCCGTAATCGGTTCCTGGCCGACCGCTGGTTTTTTGGTGCGGCGCTTGCGCGTCGGGGCTTCGGGCGGGGGAGCCATCACGCCCAGCGCGGTGAGCAGCCTTTGCAGCGCGGCATCCTGGCCGTGCGCCAGGTCGATGTGCTGGAGCAGCCGCAGCCGGAACGGGATGGTGCACGTTTCGAGCATCACCGGGTAGATCGGCTTGTTGGTGTCCAGAAAGTAGCTCCACTCGACCTTGACGTTTTTGGAGCGCATCGCCTGGGGCGTCATCACCAGGACCATCGCGTCGGTGGCTTCCAGCGCCGCGCCGACCGCCTCATCCCAGTCCTGGCCGGGCCGGATGTCGTCGTGATCGACCCAGGTCCGCACCCCGGCGGCGCGCAGCCCGGCGGCCAGCTCGCGGACGAAATCGTCATTCAGATTGGAATGGCTGATGAATACCCAGGTCATGGTTCCTGTCTCGTGTGGTGGCGGACGGATCGCAGGCCCCAGTATACAGGAACTGGGCGGTCTTTGCGCGGCGGGAAGATTAGCATTCTCTAACGGGTAAGGCCCGGCATCGGGCAGGCAGAATCAGCGCCGGGCATCGTCGCGTTGGAAGGGCGGCTCGACGGCCTCGGAAGTCAGCGCGCTATAGAGCCGGGGGCGGCGATAGGCGTTGCCCCACACCTCGTGCTGGCGGTAGTCGCGCAGCCGGGCCAGGTCGAACACGGCCAGAAAGACGCCCTCGGCCTCGTCCGCCTCGACCAGCTTCATATCGAGCGAGGTTTCGTCCGGCCCGAAGGCGATCCCGTCGTAGGCGACCGAGTGGCCGTTGTGCTGCGGCGCGGCGTAGTTGGCCATCGCCACGCCGAGCATATTTTCCATCGCGCGCGTGCGAAGCTGACTGAGGCGGTTGTCTTCAGCGGTGCAGGCGTTGGGCACCAGGATGATCTCCGCACCGCCGAGCATCAGCAGACGGGCGCTTTCGGGGAACTCGCGGTCGAAGCCGATCATCGCGCCGATCCTGACCGCGCCCTGAGCGGTATCGAGCGCCGCCACCGGGAAAGCGTCGCCGGGCGTGAGGGCCGCTTCGCGGTCGAACTCGCAGGTGTGCACCTTGGCATAGGTCAGGACGATCGCGCCGTGCCGGTCGATCAGCGCAAGCGTGTTGCGCGGCGCGCCGTCCCAGCGCTCCAGATAGGTCAGCCCAACTGCCAGATTCAGTTCGCGGGCCAGCGCCTTGAAGTGCTGCACGAACGGATCATGTGGTCCGACCGCCTGCGCCGCCCAGCGCGCGACCGCGTCCGGCTGGGCCGGATCGGGCAGGTCATAGCCGTTGCTCCACATCTCCGGGAAGAGCGCGATATCCGCGCCCATCTGGGCGGCCTGGCGGCAGAACGCCTCACCTTTGCGGCGGTTGGCATCCTGATCGGTGCCGCACGCGGCCATTTGCAGCAGCGCGATCTTAAGCTGGCTCATGAGTTGGTTTCCCCTGGACTGCAAACTTACTTATAGCGCAGGACGTTGAGCGGTTTTTCGCCGGACGCGCCCCAGGCCGAGATCAGCGCCGCGAACAGCGCGATCCCGACGCAGAGCAGCATCAGCCCGAAAACGGCGGGATAGGAAACCGAGCCGCCCGGATCGCCCTGGAAGAAGGCCGCCAGCAGCCCGCCCAGGATCGAGGCGCTGATGCCGATCCCGATCAGGCCGCCGATGAAGCCCATCAGGCCATATTCGAGCAGCAGCATCCCCAGCACGCGCCAGCGCCCCAGCCCAACCGCTTTCATGGTGGCGATGTCGCGCTGGCGGTCGATGGCGGAGAGCGCGACCGAGTTGGCGATCACCACGCCGCCGGTGAACAGCGCCAGCCCGGCCACCAGGATCGGGAACGACGAGAACTGATCGACCACGCGGTTGAGCAGGTCGTTGAGCGATTTAGCTTCCAGCACGAACGTATTCGGCACGATGCGCAGGTCCTCGCGCAGCTCGGACAGGCGCGAGTCGTCGATGTCCATAATCACGCGGATATCGTTGGGCCGCTGCTGGTCGCTGAAGAGGGCCAGCGGGGCATAGTTGGGCGCGCTGACGCCGCTCACGATGCTGTTGCGGCGGTCGGTCATGCCGACGATTGTGAAGGTGAGCGTGTTCGGACCCTCGGTATCGGCGGCGCCGCCCTGAAACAGATAGGTCACCTGATCGCCGACGCTCAGCCCGGCGGCGAGCGTGGTATCGTTGGCCGCCATGATCATCACCGGCTCACCGCTGTCGTCGGGGCCAAGCTGCCGCCCGCTGTAGAGCGGGAAGTAGGGCAGGTTGGCGGTCACGGCGCGCGCGTCGATGGCCTCGACCGTCGAGCGGAATTCTTCGAGGCGCTGCACGTCGTTCCCATACTGCGCGGTCAGGTTCTCTTGCAGGTCAGTGTAGGCAAGGGTCGCGCCCGTTTCGGCATCGACCACCGACACCAGCCGGACGCGGTAATTCTTCACGACGGCGTAGCTCTCCTCGCCATAGTTCTGCTCCAACACCGTCTCGACACGCTGGAGCAGGCTGTTGTTGGCGACGTAGATCAGCACGTTGCCGCCCGTCTCCTGAACGAGCTGCTCGACAAAGCGCTGCCGGATTGCATCGACCAGCATCGTGATCAGGCTGAGCGCGAACACGCCCACGACCAGCACCAGCAGCGTCGAGGCGCTGCGCCCGCGCGCCGCCATCAGCGACCGCAGCGCGACCTTCAGCTCGAAGATCATCCACGTCGGGGCGAGATGCCCGACCAGCCAGATCATCAGCCAGAGCAGGATATAGAGCACGCCGACCAGCGCGAACGTGGCGAACAGGATCAGGATCGAGGGGATGAAGTAGCCGAACAGCAGGCCAACCAGGGGCGCGCCGAGCAGGTACGATATCCGGCGCAGCAGCCGGATCGGCCAGCGGCGGCGCGCGCCGTTGGCGAGGCGGTTCTCGATCAGCAGCAGCAGCCCGATCAGGAGCCCCAACAGCGCCCCGACCGCGCCGGCAATTGGGGCCAGCGGCAGGTCCAGCCCGGATAGATCACCGACGAGCGCCTGCGCCACCAGACTCAGCACGCCCAGCGTCATGATCAGGGCGATCAGGGTGCGCACGCGCGTGACTGCCGGGATGACTTCGTCCAGCGGGTGCAGCACCAGCGCGGGGCGAATCTGCCCGGCGGAGAGCGTCGGCAAAAAGCCGAACACGGTCGAAACCAGGATGCCGACGGCCAGACCGGTCAGCGGCGGGCCGGGCGTGATGCGGAACGGCACCGCCTGGGACATGAACGCGGTCGCCACGCCCTGGATCAGATAGGCCCCGACCCAGCCCAGCACCACCCCGATCAGGCTGCCGACCACACCGATCAGAATCGCCTCGACCAGGAACAGCAGCGTGACCTGATTCGGCTCCAGCCCGATCGTTTTCAGGATCGCGATCTCGGCGGTGCGGCGGCGGACGAGCACCAGCATCGTGTTGATGATGCCCACGCCGCCGATCAGCATCGACACCAGCCCCATCACGCTCACCAGCTTGAGGATCGCGTCGGAGATGGCGGAGTTCTGGTCGGCGAGGTCTTCGGTCGTCACGGTGCTCAGGAAAGGGAAGGCGGCGAGCAGCGCGCGGTTGATCTCCTCGGTGCGGCGCGGGCGGTCGAGACGGATGTAGATCGCGTTGGAGCGGGGATTCATGTTGGCGAAGTGGGGCACCGCGTCGAGATCGGCATAGTAGAAGCCGAGCACGCCCGCCGCCACGTTGAGCGGCTCCAGCCCGCCCTGGACGTTGGTATCCACGATGCCGCGCACGGTGAAATCGATGTCCACATTGTTCAAGCGCACGCGGTCACCCACCCGCGCGTCAAGCGATTCGGCCAGATTGCGGCTGAGCACGATGTCGCTGACATCCTCGATCAGCTCGCCCAGCGTGTCACCGTTTTCTGCCCGAATGGTGCCGTAGAGCGGGTAGAGGTCGGTATCGACGATATAGGGAATCGTCAGTGGGTTGAGCAGGCTCGTGCGCAGATTCGTCACCAGCAAGCCGGCGTTGCCCTCGACCGACTGGCGGTAGGTGAGCGTGTACTGGTCGGGATAGTTTTCGGCCAGCCAGCCCTCGATCGCGCGCACGGCGTCGAGCCGGAAGGTCTCCTGGGCCGAGATCAGCCCCTCGGTGCGGCCCTGGCGCACGACTTCCGGCGCGACACCCTCACGCGGGCGGGGCAGCACACGGATGTCGGCCAGATTGGTTTCCTGCAGGTTGCCGGTGAAGGAATCCCGGATCATGACCCCCAGGGTTTGCAGGCTGACGATTGCGGCCACGCCTGCCGCCACGCACAGCATTCCAAAGAAGGACTGCCGGGGATTGGCCCGCAGATTGTTGAGTGCATACCGGAGATAAAAGCGCGCTTTTCCCCACATTCTCCGTGTGTCAATTGTCCCTTATGCTACAGCCGCAGATCAGCCCCCATCCTAAATCCTTCCCCCAAAATGAGGGAAGGACTTGAAAAACACTGTGGTTCACCCCTTCCCTCTGCGACAGCGCGGGGGAAGAGGCCGGGGGATGGGGGGTAAAAGTACATAACAGGTTCTAATCGCCTGGTCGGTTCTACCTACGGTTATAGTACAATCTCCCGCTTCACTCCAACCGGCGCGCTACTCCCATTCGATGGTGGCGGGCGGCTTGGTCGAGATGTCGTACAGCACGCGGTTGACGCCCGGCACCTCGTTGACGATGCGGCTGCTGACACGCGCCAGCAGATCGTCGGGCAGGCGCGCCCAGTCGGCGGTCATGAAGTCGTCGGTCGTCACGGCGCGCAGCACGATCACCTCGTCGTAGGTCCGGTTGTCGCCCATCACGCCCACACTGCGCACCGGCAGCAGCATGGCGAAAGCCTGGGCCGTGCCCCGGCGCAGCAGCCCGGCGGCGTCCAGCGCGCCGGTGAAGATCGCGTCGGCGGCGCGCAGCGTTTCGAGCCGCTCCCACGTCACCTCGCCCACACAGCGCACCGCCAGCCCCGGCCCAGGGAACGGCTGCCGCCACACCAGCGAGTCCGGCAGGCCCAGGTGCTCCCCCACGGCGCGCACCTCGTCTTTAAACAGATCGCGCAGCGGCTCGACCAGGCGTGTTTTGAGGTGATCGGGCAGGCCGCCGACGTTGTGATGTGACTTGATGCGCTCGGCACCTGGCCGCCCGGTCCCGGCGCTCTCGATCACATCGGGGTAGATCGTGCCCTGCGCCAGCCAGTCGAGCGTGCCCAGGCGCGCCGCCTCGCGCTCGAAGACGCGGGCGAAGGTCGCGCCGACGATCACGCGCTTCTGCTCCGGGTCCGTCACGCCGTGCAGTGCGTCGAGAAATTCCTCGGTGGCATCGACCGCGACCAGGTCCCAGTCGAGCGCGCGCGCCGCCTGCACCACCAGATCAGCCTCGCCCTGGCGCAGCATCCCGTGATTGATGAAGACCGGCACCAGTTGATCGCCCACCGCGCGGTGAATCAGCTCGCCCGCCACCGCCGAATCGACGCCGCCGCTCATGCCGAGCAGCACGCGCCCGCTCCCCACCTGATCGCGGATCGACGCGACGGTCGCCTCGATGAAATTTTCGGGCGTCCAGCCGGTCTGGGCCTGGCACACCCCGATTACGAAGTTGCGCAGCATGGCCGGGCCGTGTGGGGTATGGATCACTTCGGGGTGGAACTGGACGCCGAACAGCCCGCGCTCCAGGTCGCCGATGGCGGCATAGGGCGCGCTGGCCGAGGTGGCGAGGATGTCAAAGCCCGGCGGCGGCTGCTCGATCCGGTCGGCGTGGCTCATCCAGACGGTTTGCGCCGCGTCCAGCCCGTCGAACAGGGCGACCGGGCAGGCGACTTCCAGCGCGGTCATGCCATATTCGCGCCGGGCCGCGCCCGCGACTTTGCCGCCGAGCCGCTGGGTAAGAAGCTGCATCCCGTAGCAGATGCCGAGCACCGGCACGCCGGACTCCAGCACCCAATCCGGCAGACGGGGGGCATTGGCCTCGTAGACGCTGAGCGGCCCGCCAGAAAGGATCACGCCGCAAAAGCCGGGCACGGCCTGCTGCGCCTGTTCCCGCGTGGCGGTATAGGGCAGCAGCACGGCATAGACGCTCAGTTCGCGCACGCGCCGCGCGATCAACTGCGCCGTCTGCGAGCCGTAGTCGAGGATGATGATTCCGCCGGCTTCGAGCGCCATCGACTAGTCTCCCGTTTGCAGCGGCGGATCGTCAGCGAACACGATCCGCTCCTCGTCCATATACGCGATTGTCGCCAGCGACCGGACCGGCGCACCGTAGCGGGCAACCAGCTCCTCGCGCCCAGACTCGAAGCTCTTCTCGACCACGACCGCCACCCCGACCAGCTCGCAGCCCGCCTCGCGTACCATACGTGCCAGAGCCAGCAGCGTCTTGCCGGACGCGAGGAAGTCATCCACGATCAGGATACGCTCGCCCCTGGGCAGGTATTCGGCGGCGACCATCAGATTCGTCTCGCCGCCTTTGGTGTGGCTGGGCGCGGTTTCGAGGAAAATCGGCCCGTACATCGTGACGGGCTTATGCTTGCGGGCATAGACGATTGGCACGTCGAGCGCCAGGGCCGCCATCAGCGCCGGCGCGATGCCCGATACTTCGGCGGTGAGAATGCGCGTAGGATGCGTGTCGCGGAACATACACGCGATCTCCTCGCCCATCGCCTTGATCAACTGCGGATCCATCTGGTGATTCAGGATGCCGTCGATCTTCAGAATGCCATCGCCGAGATATTTGCCCTCGGCCCGAATCTTGTCTTTGAGCGCCTGCATGGTCCCCTATCCTGCTGCTGATCCTAAATCCGCTTAGTGTATCGCAAAGTGGGCGCGCCGTAGACTTTTCGATTTGAGAGCGGGGAAATGGATCGAGCCGCCGGAGTCAGTGAGGGCGCATCACGTGGATACGCCCCCGGAAGAGGTAATCTGATGCCAGACTCACCCAGCCGCTAGTGCTTCTCGAAGGTCGTACCCATCGCGCGGGGTGGGGCGGCGCGCAGGAAGCGGTGCACCGTAGGCCGGAAGCGCTCTGGGGTGAAGCGCTCCAGCCGGTGCAGCACGCCGCTGGTGGCGATCAGCAGCGTCACGATCATCAGGAACCAGGGCAGCATATTGATGATCTGCGCCGGCAGATCGATCGTGTTCGAGTCTTGCAGGTTGATCGCAATCGAGCGCAGGCCGACGATCAGATATGCGCCGAGCATCACGCGCCAGGGCATCCACAGGCCGAAGATCACGATCGCCAGCGCGATCCAGCCCTCACCGGCGAGGTCTTCCTTCCAGCCGAGCTTGACCGAGAGTGAATAGGTGGCCCCGGCCAGCCCGACCAGCGACCCGCCGACCAGGGTATAGACGTAGCGCAGGGGGTTGACAGGCGTCCCGCGCACGAAGGCCGCCGCCGGCTGCTCGCCGATGCTGCGCAGCGTCAGGCCCCAGCGCGTGCGGTAGAGATAAAGCGTCAGCACGACGACCAGGATCAGGCTGAAGTAGATCAGGATGTTATGCCGGAACAGCGCCGGACCCAGGATCGGGATGTCTTCCAGGATCGGGATCGGCACGGTCGGGATCTCTCTGCCGGGCTGGTTGAAGTGCGGCTTGCCGAGAAAGATCGCCAGGTCGGCGCAGAGGATGGTCAGCACGAAGCCGACCGCGACCTGGTTGAGCCGCAGGGCGATGCTCGAAAACACGACGACAAAGGCGACCGCCGCGCCGACCGCCATCGCGGCCAGGACGGCCTGGACCAGGCTGCCGGTGGTGCGGGCGACCACGTGCGCGGTCATGGCGGCGAGCATGATCGAGCCGTCGAGCGAGAGATTGATCACGCCCGCTCGCTCGGTGATCAGCTCGCCCTGGGCGGCGATCACAATCGGTGCGGCGGCGCGGACGATGCCGCGCAGGGTACTGGCTAAAGCGTCCATCTAAGTTTTATATTCCCTACCTATTCGCTGGTGGAGCCGTTGGTCTGCTGCGTGTCGCGCACGGGCAGCCGCACGACGACTTCGCCGCCGATGATCTCGCCGGTCTTCTCGAAGCCCAGGCTGGCATAGAGCCGCTCGGCGGCCTGGTTGTGTGGATGATAGCTGAGCAGAATCACCACGCAGTCGGGGCGGGCTTTCAGATCAGCAAGAATCGCTTCCATCGCGGCGCGGCCATAGCCCTTGCCCTGCTGCCGCCAGTCGATCATCATCCGCGCGATCCAGTAGTGGCCGGGCGGCTCGTCGGGGTCGGTGCCCCACATCAGAAAGCCGACCAGCGCCTTGTCGTCATACACCGCCAGCGGGACCAGTTCCGGGTAGAAGCGGGCTTCGGCCAGCGAGTAGACATTCGGCGCGACGAAATTGCGCTGATCCTCGCGCGGCTCCAGCTTGGTGCAGGCCTGCCAGTTGTCTTTATTCACTTCCTGTAAGCGGATCGCCATCCTCACTCTTCCTCGTCTGATCTGGCTCGGCGGCCAGACGCTTGAACGTCACCATGACCTCGCGGTCAGAGATCCACATCATATCGAACACTTCCCAACCCTGCGAAGCAAAGGTATTGATCTGCTGCGAAAGCGACTTGCCGGCCCAGCTCAACGCTTCGGCACGCTCCACCTTATCCGGGAAGTCCAGCGATCCACTGAGATAGACGGTCTGATATTCCCACAACGGCATGGCGCTTCAGGTCCTCGACGGCGGTGCTATGTTCGCGCGACCTCATCCTCGTCGGTGTCGGGCTGGGCCCGGTGCGGCGGGAAGAAACGGTTGCGCACACCGAACGCCAGCACAACCATCAGCACGATCGTGCTTTGCAGCACGCGCACCAGTGAGCGGTCGAGCAGTAGATCGTGATCCCACTGGAAGCCGCTCTCGATGCGCTGCCCGCCTTTCGAGAGCATGGCGAACACGAACGAGACGAACGGTACCAGCACGGCGGACATGCTCGCCAGCAGCACGACCAGGATCGCCAGGAAGCCGACCCCGCCCGACGGCGTCGCGGTGAGCTTGCTCACATCCGGCGTCATGACACGGTAGGCCCCGCCGATTCCGGCCAGCGCGCCGCAGATCGCCAGCGACAGCACGATATTCCGCTCGGTGCGCACGCCCAGCAGGAACGCCGAGCGCTGGTTCTTGCCCATCGCGCGGAGCTGCAAGCCCCAGCGCGAGACATACATGATCAGGAAGACGAGCACCATCGCGCCGACCGTGATATAGATCGTGGCCGGGCTGAGGCGGCGATATTCCGCGAAGGCGTCGAGCCGCGCGATCTCCGGGAAGCGCGCCGTCTCGGTGGCGCGGCTGCCCGCCGGCTGCCAGGGGCCGCCGTTTGACACGAGATACATATTAAAGGTCTGGGCGATGAAGTTGAGCGCAACCCCGCCAAAGATTTCGTTGACACCGCCGCGCGTCTTCAGGAAACCGACCAGCGCCGCCCAGAGCGCACCGCTGGCCGCCGCCAGCACGAAGCACATGAACAGAATGCCGGTATGCCCCAGGTTCAGGCCGAGCAGCGGCTCGCCCTCGGCGAAGAGGCGCACGCCCCACGTCGCGCCGATCGCGCCCATGACGATCTGCCCCTCGACGCCGATATTCCACAGACCGGCGGTATAGGTCAGCACCAGCCCGAAGGACGTGATCGCCAGCGGCATCCAGTAGGCCACCAGGTCGGCGCGCTTGGCGGCGTCGGCCAGTGTGCCCTGGTAGAGATAATCCCAGGCGATCTGGGGATCAGCCCCCTGCCATGCCAGGATCCCGAAGATGATGCCCAGCGCCGCCGCGATCCCAAAGAAGGGGGCCAGCATCGCGGGCAGCAGGTCCAGGAACGAGCGCCACAACATCCGCCCCTGCGCGCCGTTCATGGCGGGCTTGGCCGGGTGCGAAGCCGGTGAAGATTGTTCGGTTGTGGACATGGCTACATCCTTCCCCCGATCAGCTCGCCCAGCCGGTCGGCGGTCATGTCCGCCCGGTCATCGACGAGCGTCACGCGCCCGCCGAAGAAGACCAGAATCCGGTCGCTGTAGGCGACGATTTCATCCAGCTCGGCGGAGATGAAGATGATGGCCGTCCCTTCTTCGCGCCGGCGGAGCAGTTGTTCCCAGATATACATCGCGCTCTCGACATCCAGCCCGCGCGTGGGGTGTTCCAGCAGCAGCAGGCGCAGGTTGGACGGCAGCAGCGAGAGCGCGAAACGCTGCTGGTTGCCGCCCGAAAGCGTCTGGATCGGGCTGCCGGGCCGCCCCTTGACATTGAAACGCTCGATCCGCTCGCCGGCGGTGCGCCGCGCGCGAATCCAGTTGACCCAGGGGGCGCGGCTGGGCAGGGTGAGGGCGAAGTGCTCGGTCAGCGTCATGCCCCCGATCAGGCCCTCTTCCAGCCGCCCGGCGGGCAGAAACGCGACGCCGTGCTTGACAAAGCGGTGATAGGGCTGGCCGGTCATCTCACGCCCGCCAATGTGGACCGCGCCGCGATCGGGGCGCAGCAGGCCGCAGCAGACGCGGACCAGCTCGTTCTGGCCGCTGCCGTCCAGCCCGGCCAGGCCGATGACCTCGCCCGCCCGCACGTCAAGGGAGACATCCTCGACCACTAGGCGGCGGGTCTCCAGCGAGATCCGCTCGGCATGCAGGACACAATCGCCCAGATCGGACATGGGGCGTTCCTGCCGCGCGACGATCTTCCCGAACATCATTGCTACCAGTGTGGAGATATCGCACGGGATCTGCTGCTGTCCGACGAGCCGGCCCTGGCGCAGCACGAACGCGCTGCTGCACAGTTCGATCACGTCTTCCAGCTTGTGCGACACCAGGATCACCGTCAGGCCGTCGTCGTGCGCCAGCGACTTGAGCACATCGAACAACTGCGCCTTTTGCTCTGCCGAGATGCCGGTCGTCGGCTCGTCCAGGATCAGGACGCGCACGTTGAGCGACAGCAGGCGCATGATCTCAAGCTGCTGGCGCTCACCGATGGTCAGCGAATCGACATAGGCATCGGGATCGAGATCGAAGCCGAAGCGCTGCGCCAGATCGAGCAGGATACCGCGCGCCGCCTGCCGGTCGGGGAAGAAGCCGCCCGGACGCCCGGCGATGAAATTTTCGAGCACGGTAAAGGGGGGGAAGTCGAGCGGGTCCTGGTAGAGCATCCCGATCCCGTGCTCGATGGCATCGGTCGGGGCTTCGAAGCTAACCGCCTGGCCGTCAACGACAATCTGCCCGCTGTCTGCCGACTGGAAGCCGGAGAGAATCTTCATCAGCGTGCTTTTGCCTGCGCCGTTCTCGCCCAGGATGGCGTAAATCTGGCCGCCTTCGAACGTCAGCGAGAGGTCCTGGTTGGCCCAGACACGTCCAAAGGATTTTGAGATGTGTTGAAGTTCAACGCGCATAGAGTCTCTTTAAAGAACTAGCCGGAATCTTAAAATAAGGAGAGGGGCGTACCCCTCTCCACAACTACAAACCAATCCTCAAGCCTAGCTGCTCGTACCCTCGACGCCTTCCAGGAGCTGCTGCGGCGTCACTTCTTCGGGCGATGCGGCCTCGTCAGCGTTGCTCGCCTGGAACCAGATCTGCTTCTCGGTGGCGACTTCGCCTTCCTCAAGGAAGACCGAGCCGTCCTGGAAGTTCAGCGGGCCGGTCCACAGGTTCAGGCCGCCCTCTTCGCCCTGCGCGCCAGCGGCCAGAGCAGCGATGAACTCGTCAAGCATCGCGCGCTCTTCCTCGGTCAGGGCGTCGCCGTAGTTGAAGCCAACCGCGCTGGTATCGTGGTTGTTGATGTCGCTCCAGTCGGGCGCCATCCAGTCCCATTCGGCTTCCCAGGTGCCATCCTGCACGGCCTGGACCGTCTCCAGGTACTTGGGACCCCAGTTGAAGTAGGGCACGCCCAGGCAGATATCGGGCGCTTCGGAGCACGCGCCTTCGAAGTCATAGGGGATGGCCCAGACCGGCGCGCCCTCGGCGGCCCGCTGGCCGGCGACCACGATCGCTTCGGTGGTGTCGATGCCGGAGATCAGCACGTCCACGCCGCTGTCGAGGTAGTTATTGGCGACCTCGGTCGGGTCGAGTGTCACGCCGGGGATATTGAACCAGAAGCCGATCCAGGTCACGCCGAACTGCAGATCGTCGGGGTTCAGGCCGCGATATTCCTCGTAGCAGTGGCGCGCGCCAAGATAGACGGAGTTGGTTAGGCGGACGGTTTCGGGGTCGATCAGGGGCCCGATGTAACCGATCTGGCCGGTCTGAGTCTTCAGCGCGGCAGCGCAGCCGGCGATCATCTTGCCGTATTCCATCTGGCCCATGAAGTTGCCCAGGTTCTCCGGGGCGATGCCCCACAGCGCGTCGTCGCCGGAGACGTTGACGAACGTGACGTCGGGATACTGCTCAGCCACGACAGTCGTGTCAACCTCGAAGTCAGCCGAGGTGGTCAGGATCAGTTCCGCACCCTGATCGACCATGTCCTGCACGACCTGATCGAGCGTGGTTTCGGGACGGTCAGCCGAGTTCAGGCTTTCCAGTTCGATCATCCGCGCGCCGGGCAGGTTGTCCTGCACATACAGGCCGGCGTTGTAGTGGGCTTCGCTCCACCCGTGATCGTCGCGGGGGCCGACCAGCACCACCCCAAAGATAAACTCGTCATCCTGAGCGGCAACCTGTGGTGTGACGGTTGACAACCCGCCTGCGACGATGGCGATCAGGATCAATCCAACGGCAAGTTTCCTGAACATGCAAGCTCTCCTCGTCTTAAATGCACTAACTAAGTCATGGCTTGTTGGGCCGAAACGCCCACTTGCAACCCTCAGTGTAGTAGAAAAAGGGTCAAAAGCAAACCACCAAACAGCACAAAATTTGTTGGCTAAATCGCCCAAGGGATGTCAGACGAACAGCTCAACCAGCCTGAATTCGTTCACATCCACCAAACCGGCGTCGGTCAGCTTGAGACTGGGGATCACTTCGAGCGCCATGAAGCTCATCGCCATGAACGGGTCGTGCAGGGTCGATCCCAGCTCGCGCGCGGTGACATCTAGCAGGCGGTCGAGCGCGGCGCGCACCGCGTCGATCGGGGCGGTGCTCATCAGCCCGGCGACCGGTAGCGGCAGCTCGGCCAGCACCCGCTCACCATCGACCGCGACCAGCCCGCCGCCCATCTGCTCGACGGCGCGCACGGCGGCGGTCATGCTGGCGTCGTCCGCGCCGATCACGACCAGGTTATGATGATCGTGGGCGACCGTGCCGGCAATCGCGCCACACTTGAGGCCGATGCCCTGGATGAAGGCCAGCCCGATCTGGCCGCTGACGCCGTGCCGCTCGATCACGGCCATCTTCAGGATGTCGCGCGCCGGGTCGGCCACCGCCTGCCCGTCGTGGATGGCGGCATCGAGAATCCGGTGCTCGGTCACAAGCTGGTCGGGGATGCTGCCGATCACGCGGACGCGGCGGCCCTGGGCCGGGATCGTGAAATCGAGCGTGCTCCAATCGATCTCGACCGAGGGGGGCAGGCCGTTGGTGGGCAGCGGTGGGATGGGAATCGTCAGCGCGCCGTTCTCGGCCACGATTTGCCCGGCGACATAGACCTGCTCGGCGCGCGGCGCGTGCAGATCGGAGAACACGATCAGGTCGGCGCGGCGGCCCGGCATGATCGCGCCCCGGTCGTGCAGGCGGAAGTACTCGGCGGTGTTGAGTGTCGCCATGCGCAGCGCCATGATCGGGTCGATCCCGCCCTCGGCGATCGCCACGCGCACCATATGATCGACCGAGCCATCGTCCAACAGATCGGCGGGCTGGCGGTCGTCGGTGCAGAAGCAGATGCGGCGGCTGTTCTCCGACGTGATCAGCGGCAGCAGCGGGCGCAGGTTGTGGGCGTTGGTCGCCTCGCGGATGAAGATCACGAGGCCCTGGCGCAGCTTTTCGCGCGCTTCTTCGACGGTGGTGCACTCGTGATCGCTGTGGATGCCGGCGATCACATAGGCGTTTAGATCGTGCCCGCTCAGGCCGGGGCAGTGCCCGTCGATCACGCGCCCCTCGAAGGCGGCGAGCTTCGCCAGCACATCCGGATCGCCGCTCAGCAGGCCGGGATAATTCATCATCTCGGCCAGGCCCAGCACGGCGGGATTCTCAAGCAGGCTTTGGAGCGCGGCGGCGTCCAGGCTGGCCCCGTTGGTTTCCATGTGCGTCGCCGGGACACAGCTCGACGCCATCACGAACAGGCTCATGGGGCTGCACGCGGCGGCATCGAGCATGAAGCGGATGCCGTCCAGCCCGACCACGTTGGCGATCTCGTGCGGGTCGGTGATGGCAGTCGTGACGCCGTGCAGCAGCGCGACGCGGCTGAACTCCGGCGGCACACACAGGCTGCTCTCGATATGCATGTGCGCGTCGATCAGGCCCGGCGCGACAAACCACCCGCCCAGGTCCACCGTCTCGGCGGCATGATAGCCATGCCCCACGCCGACGATCACCCCGCCCTTGATCGCAATCTCGGACGGGTAGACCTCGCCGGTTAACACATTCACCAGTTGCAGATTGGTCAACAGCCGATCGGCGGGTACAGCACCGCGCGCGGCTGCGATCCGTTCGGCTAAATTCATCGGTTGTGCTCCTCAAAACCAGTTTTCAACCGTTACCGTCTCAACGCGCTTCGTGCAGACCGGCACAAAGGTGTTCGGGGGATTATAACGCAATCCGGCGGGGATAACCTAGCGCGTGTTTACGCATTGTTGCCCCCCATCCCCCGGCCCCTTCCCCCACGCTTCGCGGAGGGAAGGGGAGCACAGCATGCCTTTCAAGTCCTGCCCACCGTGCGGGGAAAGGATTTAGGATGGGGGCAGGTGTGACTTCGACTTGTAGACGCCCCAAAGTGCACCACAGCCTCTAAGCAAAAACAGGGCTGTGCCGCACCCGACACAGCCCTGCATAAAGGCGCGAGAGAGGCGCCCTGTTACTCGTACCGCAGCACGTTGAGCGGCTTTTCGCCCGACGCGCTCCAGGCCGTCAGGATGGCCGCCACCAGTGCGATTGCCACGCACAGGCCCATCAGCACCAGCGCGGTGCCGTAGGGGATCGCCTCGCCCAGCTCGCCGCCGAACGCCTGGACCAGCAGCAGGAGCAGGCCGACCCCACCCAGACCGACACCGATCAGGCCCCCGATCAGGCCCATCAGCCCATATTCGAGCAGCAGCATACCGAGCACGCGCTCGCGCTGCAGGCCGACGGCTTTCATCACGCCGATCTCGCGCCGCCGCTCCAGTGTCGAGAGCGCGACCGAGTTGGCGATCACCACGCCGCCGGTGAACAGCGCCAGCGCCGCGACCAGGATCGGGAACGAGGTGAATTGATCGACCACGCGGTTGATCAGGTCGTTGATGAAGCGCGTCTCCATCACGAACACGCCGGGAATGTCCGACATGCTGCGGCGCACCTCGCCGATGCCGGTTTCCTCGGCATCCACGATCGCGCTGACGGCGGTCGCCGACTCGCCCTCGGGGAATGCGCCGCGCGGCGCATAGCTTTGCGAGGCGATCTCAACGCTGATCTGCGGGCCGCGCCGGTCCACCATGCCGACGACCTCGAAGGTGACTTCGGTCGCCTCCCGACGCCCGACGCCAAACGCCGCGCCCTCTTCGCCACCCAGCCGGAAGGTGAGCCGGTCGCCCACGTCGATTCCGGCGGCCAGCGTGCCCTCATTGGCCGGGATC
Source organism: Chloroflexota bacterium (assembly GCA_012729765.1). Lineage (GTDB taxonomy): Bacteria > Chloroflexota > Anaerolineae > Aggregatilineales > Aggregatilineaceae > JAAYCM01. The sequence goes on from JAAYCM010000034.1 coordinate 29,089, forward strand.
ACGATCAGCGGCTCACCGGCGTCATCCGGGGTGAGCTGGCGTCCGGCGTAGAACTCGACATCCGGCAGGTTGGATTCGATATCGCGCGAATCGATGCTGCTCAGCCCAAAGCGGAACATATCGAGCGCGAACTCGTCCGCCGCCTCGTCGTCGCGAATCTGTTGTTCAAGCTGTTCGAGGGTCCGCGTCTCGCCGGTCGCGGCGTCTTCCACCGATACCAGCTCGGCGGAATACGTGCCCACCGCCGCGTAGCTTTTGACATGGCCTTGTGTTTGCAGTTCGGCCAGCTCGGTGTCAACCTGATCGAGCGTGTTGCCAAAGCCGGCGGCGAAGACGATCACGTTGCCGCCCGCTTCCTGTTCGAGAAGCTGGTCGATGCGGTTGGTGATCGCGTTTGCCAGCATCGTGATCAGGCTGAGGGTGAACACGCCGACAACCAGCGCCAGCAGGGTTGAGGCCCCGCGTCCTCTGGTCGCCAGCATCGCGCGCAGCGACATCTTGAGATCGACGAACGCGACGGCCTGGATCAGGTGCCCCAGCGCCCAGAAGGGCAGCATGAGCACCAGGAACACGGCGTTGAGAATCCACACCGGCAGGCTGACCAGGGCGATCAGGGCCTTGCGCAGCGGGCTGGCGTCGCGCGGGAGCTTGATCAGCCACAGGTCACGCAGCGAGCCGCCGCCCACGCTCCAGATCAGCATCCACAGCATGACGTACAGCAGCCCGACCAGGATAAACGTCGTGGACAGGATCAGCAGCGCGGGGATCAGGCGTCCAAACAGCGCGCCCGCGATCGGCAGCCCGACCAGCAGCAGCCCCCAGCGCAGGATGCGCAGGATGATATTGCCGCGTGTCCAGCCGGAGAGCAGGCCGCCGCCCAGCATCGCCAGACCCATCAGCAGCCCCAGGACCAGGCCGATGTTCTGCGAAATCGAGCGCAGCAGGTCCGCATCGAGCAGATCGCGGACAAGCGCCTGCGCCACCACGCTCAAGGCCGCCAGCACGACCAGCAGCGCGACGAACGAGCGCGCGCGCCCGGCACTGGGCATGACCGTATCGGACGGGCGCAGCACCAGGTTGGGGCGCACCTGCCCGGCGGCCAGAGTCGGCATCAGGCCGAAGATCGTGGTCACAACGATGCCGACCACGAACCCGATGATCGCGGGGGCCGGCGTGATGCGGAAGCTCAGCGTTTGGGCCAGGAAGGTTCCGGCCACGCCCTTGAGCAGATAGGCCGCCAGCCAGCCGAGGAAGATGCCGAAGATGCTCCCGACGATGCCCATCAGCACCGCCTCGACCATGAACAGCGCCGTAACCTGCTCGCCTTCAAGGCCGATGGTCTTCAGCACGGCGACTTCGGTCGTGCGGCGGCTGACGATCACCAGCATCGTGTTCACGATCCCGATGCCGCCGATCAGCAGCGACACCAGCCCCATGATGATCACAAGCTGGTTAAGGTACTTGGAAATCTGCGAGTTCTGCTCTTCCAGGTCGTCGGTGGTGGTGATGCTCAGGTAGGGGAACTGGCGCTCCAGCGCGGCCTCGGCCCCGGCAAGCTGCGCGTCGGGATCGGCCAGCCGGACATAGACGACTTCCGCGCCCTGGTCTATCTCGCTAAAGAGCGAGACGGCGCTGAGGTCCAGGAAGTAGTAGCCGAACAGCGCGCCGGGGATGTTCTCGAAGCCGCTTTCGGCGTCGGTGGGCACGATGCCGCGAATGGTGAAGTCCTCGCGCCCGCCGCTCAGACGCACGCGATCGCCAACCTCGACTTCGAGCGTGTCGGCCAGGTTGCGGCTGATCACGATGTCGGTCGGCTCGTTGATCATTTCGTCGAGTGTGTCGCCGTCCTCGCTGGTGACCTCGCCGTAGAAGGGATAGATATCGGCGTCCACGATATAAGGCGTGACAAAGGTCTGGTCGGTGTCCTTGTCCGGCGCAGACATCGACAGCCCGGCGGTGAGGTTGGCCTCGCTCTGGCGGTAAGTCACTTCAGAGCCGGGGTAGGCGGTCGTCAGCCAGCTTCGTATCCGCTCGATCCCGTTCGGGGTGATGTAATCGGTGGTGAACGAGCCAACCGAGGCGATCACGCCTTCGGCGCGGCCCTGCTCAAGCTCGCTCGCATCCGCGCCCGCATCGCCGAACGTGGCCTCGTCATCCTCATCTTCGAACGCGAACGCGACGCTGACGCGGATATCGCCGCGATTGCTCTCTTGCAGGCTGCCGGTCAGGGTGTCTTCGATCATCACGCCGAGCGTTTGCAGGCTGACAATCGCCGCGACGCCCGCCGCGATGCACAACAGCGCGAAGATCGTGCGCTGCCCGTTCACCCGCAGATCGTTGATCGAGTGGGCCAGGTAAAAGCGCAGTTGCTCCAGCATGACTGCCCTTTCTACTCTTCGGCGGCGACGGGCATCGCTTCGCCGGTGGCGCGCTTGTCCTTCAACATCCGCACGGCAGCCATCTGGGCGCTGGAGCGCGGATCGACATCCTCAGCGATATGGCCGTCGATCAGGGTGATCACGCGGTCGGTCTGCGAGGCGACGTCCATGTCGTGCGTGACGATGATCACGGTGGTGGCGGTCTGCTGCTGGACTTCGCGCAGCGCCTGCATCACGACCTCGCTCGAGGCCGTGTCGAGATTGCCGGTCGGCTCGTCGCAGAGCAGCAGGGGCGGATCGTTGGCGAGCGCGCGCGCCAGGGCCACGCGCTGCTGCTGCCCACCCGAAAGCTGCGATGGGCGATGGTTGATGCGGTCGCCCAGGCCCAGCATATTCAGCAGCTCGCGGGCGCGCTTGTGGGGGTTGAACTTACGACCACGAGCGAACTGCACCGGCAGCGCCACGTTTTCGAGTGCCGTCAGGGTGGGGATCAGATTGAAGAACTGGAAGACGAACCCGATCTTCTCGTTGCGGACGCGCGTCAGCGAGCGCTCGTCCAGGTCGGTGATGTCCTGCCCGTCGATCCAGATGCGGCCTGCCGTTGGCGTGTCCAGCCCGCCGATCAGCCCCAGCAGGGTCGATTTACCGCTGCCCGAAGGGCCGATGATGCCAAGCAGCTCGCCCCGCGCCACGGACATCGTTACACCCCGTACAGCATGGACGACCACTTCGCCCATTTTCAAGTCTTTGCGCAAATCATCCGTGCGCACGACAAAATGATTGGTGTTTTGCTCGGCCATCAATTGCTCCGTTTTCTACTGGTGCCATCTGTGAGTGGTCTGAAACCTGTAAGCGCGGCAGACCGCGAAGGATTATAGCGTATCTCAAGACCCTGCCAGCACCATCGCTGTCCATAGGATTTTACGCACAGTGCCGCTGCCGGTTGCGGGAGAACGGGCTCACACTCAAAATTGGGGGTGACGGAACAGCGCGTTTGCGGTACAGATCGAGCAACAATCTAGCTGCGATTTGGGGAAGGACGCCAATATGAATTGTCCCGTGTGCAATGTAGAACTGCGGATGTCGGAGCGGCAGGGCATCGAGATCGATTACTGTCCCCAGTGCCGGGGTATCTGGCTCGACCGGGGCGAGCTGGACAAGATCATCGAGCGTACCAAAGCCGACTATGATGATGATTACGATGATGACGACTATATAGAGGACAACGAGCGCGTCTACGACCCGCATTCGGGCAAGGCGAAGCGCCAGCCGCCGGCGGCCCAGACCGGCGATCCCCGGCGGGAACGCAGGCCGCGCCGCCGCAAGCGGTTTGATTTCCTGGACGATCTGTTCGACTTCGACCTGTTCGATTAGCGCGCCACCGCAATTCCGAGAGCCAGCCAGCGGCAGCGCCTGATACGTGCTACCTGCCTCTAAGGATATAAACGCGTGCAGGGCTATACCGCGTGGTACAGCCCTGCAATGGCTCCTGTCATGAAGCTGAGGTATGCGCTCAGGTTAGCCCTGGGCCGCCTCGGTCGCTTCCATCACAGGCTCTTCGGTGGCGGTCATGCCATCGCCCATCTCGGTATCTTCGGTATCGCCCATGCCGGCTTCTTCAGTCGCAGCCGCGCCCATATCGCCCTCAGCGGGCTGACCCGGAGCCGGGCCGCCGAACTCCGGCGACAGGCCGATGATATGGATCGTGCCGTTGCTGGCCGCGATATTGGCCTCAAGAATCTGCGTGTCATTGATATAGCCGTTGCCGTTGGCCGCCGAGACGGTCAGGGTCTGGCCGCCGACCGAGGTCAGTGATTCGGAGTTCATCACATCGGTGAACTTGAGATCGCCTTCCACGATGAAGCCGCGCAGATAGTTCGCCAGTTCTTCGCCGTCACCATACTGCGCGCGGATCTCGTCCACCGCGAAGTCCACCGTCGCAAAGACCGTATACGGGCCAGCGCCGCTCAGCATCTCGGTCAGGCCAGCCGCGTCGAGCGCATCTGCGAACGGGCCAAGCAGGTCGTCGCCACGCGCCGCTTCGATCAGCGTGCCCGGCGCTTCCAGCTCGCCGGTCAGAAGCTGCACTTCGTACAGCGGCGTCTCGTCGATGAAGAGCTGCGGGGAGTCGCCGCCGAGCGCCACGAACAGGTAGTGCGACGTCTCATTGATCTTGGTGTCCGGCTGGCTGCCGATCACGTTCTCAGGGGTGTAGGTTTCATTCGCGCCAAAGGTATAGGTCCCGGCGTCCATCGGGATGCTGGTCGAGCTGAGCATCTCGGTTTCGTTGCCGATCGGCATCAGTTCGCTGACGAACACCACGTCATCGCGCAGGAAGTTCGCAGCGGTATCGGTGCCGGCCAGCGCGTTGACAAACGTTGAGTTGGCAACGCCGGGCGCGGTATCGCTGTGATCTTCTTCGACGACCACTGCCTGTGCGCCATCAGCCGCGCCGACCACGAAGATCGTGACCCACTGGCCGGCGGCCAGCTCATAGTCGGCGGGGGCCAGCGTCGCGTTATCGATCGTGCCGCCAGCCGGGGCCAGGGCTACATTGGTGGTGCCCGCCGGAACGGCGCGCCATTCACTCAGACCGCCAAACTCCAGCGGCTCCAGGTCGCTGGCTTCCTGATTCAGATAAACATCGGAAGCATCCACACCCTGGGCGAAGTGGGCAAAGCGGACATAGGCATTATCGCCGCCGGCCATGTCTTCAGGCTCAGGGGTACCGCCATCCTGGGCCGCCGCGCTGGGGATCAAGACCGCTGTCAAGGCTAGAATAAGCGCGAGTGTGATCAGGTGTTTACGCATGGTCTTCTCCTTGTCTCATTGTCGAGCTGCATCAGGAGGCTTAGTGCCGCTTAATGCCACAGATTTAAAGGATAGCGGACGGCATACGTTGTAACATCACCCGATCAGGCCGAATTTATGTAGGCTCATTGGGGGGGGATGGTTTAGGACGGGTGGCGGGGCGGGACTACTCCCGGATGGCCGCCCGCCCCGAAGAAATCCTGGACGGGCGCGCTTAGTGGCGCAGGTCGCGCGCGCCGACCGACTGCTCGATCGCGCGGCGGGGGCTGGTCCCGGCCACACCCATATCCTCGCGCTCGAAGCGATAATCGTGCAGGCGGATGAATTCGTCCAGATCAACCTGGAGCTGCTGCCAGATCGCCTGCTCCAGGCTGAGCAGACGCGCCTGTTTGTCGGTGTCGGCGCGGCGATCCAGGGCGAGGCGCAGGTGTGGCAGGCACAACCCCTCGGAGCGGCGGAAGGCGTCGGCGAACTCGTCCTGATCGATGTGGTCGATCAGGTTCCGCAGCAGGTGATCCTCAACGGTGGCCTGGTGGGTGCAGGCGGGGCAGGGGGCCTGCGGCTTGAGCGCGTTGAGCGCCTGCGCGATCTGCCGCTTCGCGCCGAGCTTACTTTCGCCGCCCATCTCATTCAGCAGGGTGCGAAACAATCCCTCGTACAGCACGGCGACGCCGAGCGCGCTGGCATTGATCTCCGCGATGACGTGCCACGCGTGCTGCTGGCAGAATCCACGCGCGGCGCGCAGCCCCTCGTGCGTGTGCGGCTTGGTCACATACTCATAGATCACGCTGTCGAGATAGTGGTGGACGCTGTCCACCGCCAGGCGGCAGACCGGGCAGCCGGGTTTGGCGAAGGCTTCGTACAGATTGTAGGCGCGCGACGATAACTTCATGAGCGGTTCCGATCGGTGTGTGAGCCGGTAACGCTCAGATTATACCCGACTGCGGCGCGGGTTCGGACCGGCACGCCAAACAAACCGGGGCGCAGGTCTGCCCCACGCCCCGGCCCCATACACGGTGACGCTCTGCCTGCTAGTAATACAGCCGCAGATCGCCCCCCATCCTAAATCCTTCCCCCAAAATGAGGGAAGGACTTCAAATCCTGCTCCCCTTCCCTCCGCGACAGCGTGGGGGAAGGGGCCGGGGGATGGGGGGCAACAAAACGTCAGGTGCGGCTGTAGTACTAGGCGGTGACGTAGGGGCGAGGCTTGCCTCGCCCGCCGGGTAGGGCAAGCCCTAATCCCTACACCAGCGATCACCGATTGAATGCGGGTTGGCCTACTGGCTCTGTTCCAGCGCATCGCAGTAGTGGCCGATGGCCCGCTGCATGAACTCCGGCAGATCGGCGTGCATCTCGCGGAAATTGCGCGCGAAGCTCGGGTCATCGACGTAGAGCTGGCTCAGGCCACGCATTATCTCGACGGTCGGCTCGTAGAAGTTGCGGATATGCTGGTGCCAGCGGGCGACAATCGCCTGCACCGCCGGGCTGGCCGGGTCCTGATCCATCGCGTTCATCAGGTCGGTGTAGATCGCGCCGCCTTCGGCCTTGATCGCCTCGCGCTTTTCCGGCGTGTAGTTGTTCCAGCGCTGGTACGAGGCGTCCACGTTCTCAGCGCCCCAACGCTCGCGCGCTTCCTGCGCGTAGCGCTTTTCTTCCTCTGGGGTGAACCCCGTGAACAGCTTCTTCTTACTCATCTCCATCTCTCCACTCAGGTGCAGGATCGTACTGTCAACCGTCTGGATCAGCGTTTGCAGGCGCCTGATCTTGTCGTGCAGCGCGCCGCGATGGGCGTGCAGGGCGTTCAGCAGGTCGAACGCCGGCTGGTCGATGATGTCGAGAATCTGGTTCAGGCTGAAGCCCAGCTCCCGAAAGAACAGGATTTGCTGGAGTTTGAACACCGCCTGATCGTCGTAATAACGGTAGCCGTTTGCGGCGACGTGCGGCGGCCTGAGCAGCCCGATCTCATCGTAGTAGTGCAGCGTGCGCACGCTGACGCCTGCCAGGTCTGAAAGCTGTTTGACGGTGTACATAGCCTTGCACTCCCTCACTGTGGTATGCATCTTAAACTATGACGTAACGTGAGAGTCAAGAGGTTTTCCGAAATTGGTTCTTTGCCGGTTTCGGGCGTGTGCAGGCTCAAACCAGTATTGTCAAGTGGGGCAGGTTCGGGTAAGATACAGATACGAAGGCGGGCATGGTGTAGTGGTAACACAACAGCCTTCCAAGCTGTTGTCACGGGTTCGAGTCCCGTTGCCCGCTCCAAAGACGCCCGGACCACCGGGCGTCTTGTTCGAGAGCGTGTGATGTATTTTCACCCCCCATCCCCCAACCCCTTCCCCCACGTTTCACGGAGGGAAGGGGAGTACAGCGGTAGTTCTTAAGTTCTTCCCACCTTGCGGGGGAAGGATTTAGGATGGGGGGGAGATATGGCTGCATCTCGTTCAGCCTTCCAAGATGCATAACCGCCTCTAACAAGGGTCCATAGCTCAGCGGTTAGAGCAGCCGGCTCAAGGGAGTGTGATGGCTTCACACTCGATGGGCTGCCGGAAGAGCAATTTTCCGGTGATCACCTGTCAAAGTCGGGGAAGCCTACGTCGTGAGATAGGGTAATCCCGAGCCAAGCCCTGAAGCGCAGGGAAGGTGTAGAGACTGGACGGCAGGCCCCCTGCGGGGGTGAAGGGACAGTCCAGCCCACAAACCGTGATGGGCGGCGAAAGCCGTAGTGGGATGCATAACCGGTCGGTCGCAGGTTCGAATCCTGCTGGGCCCATCCACAGAGAACCGGCGGCGTTTCAGGCGCTCGCCGGTTTTTGATTCCAAGTGTGAATTATTCATCAATTTAATTGACACGCCGGGTAAAGTGCGCTTTGCTCTTAATAGTACGGCCAGCGATACCCGTGCTTCATCCCGATGATAGGTTGCGCAGCGTGCGGCAAGTGAGCGCTGTGGGGGTTTCCAGTTCGAAATAGTATGCCGAATATCAACGATCAATGCAGCCCTGAAGAACGTATTGCCCTCTATATTGAAGCCGTGGAACGTCTCATGCGTGGCGAGTATGCGGTCACTCTTCCCGACCTGCCAGCGGATGAAACCGGGCGGCTGGGCAGCGCGCTGCTCGACCTGGCCGGCATCCTGGCGCAGCGCCAGCGCGAGCAGTGCCGCCTGGATCGCATCACCCAGCGGATCAACGCCGGGCTGATGCTGGACGAGATTCTGGACAACATCTACCACGATTTCCGCGAGCTGATCCCCTATAACCGCATCGGTTTTGCATTGATCGAGGATGATGGGCAGACGGTGCGCGCCTGCTGGGCCAGGAGCGATCAGCCCGCCGTGCAGCTCGGCCAGGGCTACAGCGCCCCGCTGGCCAGCAGCAGCTTGGAAGCGATCATGACCAGCGGCCAGCCGCGTATCCTCAACGATCTGGAAAGCTACCTGGGGGCCAAGCCCGGCTCGGAAGCCACCCGGATGATCGTGGGCGAAGGGCTGCGCGCCTCGCTAACCTGCCCGCTGATCGCCAACGGTGCGCCGGTCGGCTTCATCTTCTTCTCCAGCATCCGTCCCCACATCTACGAGGAAGCGCACGTCGAGCTGTTCCAGCGTATCGCCGGGCATCTGGCGGTGATCGTCGAGAAGGGGCGGCTGGTGTCGGAACTGGCCGCGCAGAAAGAGGCGATCGAGCGGCAGAACGGCGAGCTGCTGCGCCTGAGCGAGATGAAGAATTCGTTCGTCGGGATGGCCGCCCACGATCTGCGCAACCCGCTCAGCATGATCCAGATGGCGGTCGAGGTGCTGCTCGAAATCGGCCACGATCTGGAAGCACACGAACAGCAGCAGATTTTGCACGACGTGGACCGGCAGACGAACTATATGCTCGACCTGATCGAGAA
>JAAYCM010000035.1 GCA_012729765.1 Chloroflexota bacterium
CCTGGTATCTCAAGTCCAGCCCTCCTCTCCGAATTTAGTGTCGCCCCCTCAGTCCGTGAAACGTGGGGGAAGGGGCCGGGGGATGGGGGGTAAAAGCGCATAACAGCCTTCTAGAGGCTGCTGCCTTCTGCATCGGCTGGCTCCAGGGTTTTCAGGATGCGCGCCGGAACGCCGCCGACCACCGCGTAAGCGGGGACATCTTCGCGCACCACCGCGCCGGCTGCGACCACCGCACAGCGGCCAATCCGAACGCCGTGCAGAATGACCGCATTCGCCCCGATGTAGGCCCCTTCGCCGATCACGACGCCGCCGTAAACGGGGGGATAGACCTGCGCCCGCAGCGGGGTACGCCCGACATCGAGATGCGTCAGCACGGTGACGTTCATAGACAGGGTGGCCTGCGCTTCGATCCGGATCGGCGCGGACAGATCCAGGAAGACGCGCTTACCCACATGGCACTGCGCCCCGATGCTGAGATCGCGCAGGGCGTTTCGGGGATTGTGAATCACCAGATAGGTTTCGATATCCGCGTCCGGCGCGACCGTCGCGCCCAGGGCACGCAGGAGCGGCGCAACGGCATATTTTCGCGCCGAGGCAATCAGGCGCACGGCATCGTCAGCACCCCAGATCGCCTTAAGCAGCCGGATACGAAGCACGCTCAGGGGGACGGCCAGGCGGCGCCACACGACACGATAGACGCCCGCCGCCAGCCAGAAGCGGCCAGGCCGCTGTGCTTCATCTGCCGCTTGCTGATTCATCCCCATCCCTCGCGTGTATCCAGGCGCGCTTATGCTAACACCAGCCATGCCGGAGCGCAATCGGATCGCCGCCCTGGTGCACAGGCCGCGCCGCGAGTATACTGCGTGGGGTTGTGTGCTCAACACGGAAGGAGTCTGCCGCATGGAGCCTGAAATCAGGGCGCGTTATACCGATGCCATCCTGCACGACGCGCTGCACCGCTACGGCATCGCGCCCGACCAGATCAGATTGCTCGACGGCTTCGAGAGCTATATCTACGAATACAGCCGGAATGGCGCTGATTTCATTCTGCGGATCGGGCACAGCCGGCGGCGCACAGCGGGCCTCATTCAGGGTGAGGTCGAATGGATCAACTATCTGGCGGCTGGCGGGGCGGGTGTCGCGCGCGCCGTCCTCTCCGAGGCTGGAAAGCTGGTTGAAGCTATCGACGACGGGCGCGGCGGGCAGTTCCTGGCGACCGCCTTTGTCAAAGCGCCGGGATGCCCCGCCTGGGAGTTCGGCTGGACTCCCGCGCTGTACGAGGCTTATGGGCGGCTGATCGGGCGCATCCACGCGCTATCGAAGCAGTACACGCCATCCGATCCCGCCATCCGCCGCCCGGACTGGGATGATCCCAAAAATCTGGATACCTTAAGCTGGCTGCCCGAAGACGAACCCGTTTTTATCGAGAAGGCGCAGCAGATTCTGGCGCATCTGCACACGCTGCCGCGTGACGCGAACAGCTACGGACTCATCCATCAGGACGCGCACTCAGCCAATTTCTTCGTCGCCGAGGGCAACCAGATCACGCTCTTCGACTTCGACGACTGCGTATACGGCTGGTACATCTACGATATCGCGATGGTGGTCTTCTACATGGTGACGAATCATCCCGGCCCCAGCGACCTGATGCAGTCGTTCTGGCCGTGCTTCTGGCAGGGATACTGCGCCGAGAACACGCTTGATCGGGGCTGGTTGTCCGAGATTCCCTGGTTTCTGAAGCTGCGGGAGATCGACCTGTACGCGGCCTTACTCCGCAGTTTCGGAAGTACCGAGCAGATCAATGATCCATGGCCGGCCCGGTATATGCGGGATCGCAAGCGGCGTATAGCGGAAGACGTGCCGGTCGTTGAGTTTGACTTCTTAGCGCCTGCCTGACAGAAAATTCCCGGCAGGATGAATGTAGTTTACCGCACACCGCCCTAACGCCACAAAAGTTAGGCGTTCCGCAAACTCCCTATCCGGTAGACTCTCCCGTATTGCCTTGAGAGGAGTTTGCGATGAAATACGCGATATACCTTCCGAACTTCGGCAGTTTTGGCGATGCCCGCGTGCTCGCCGATCTCGCCCATGACGCGGAACACGCCGGGTGGGATGGTTTCTTCATCTGGGATCACATTGCCAGCGAGCACCCGATCCCGGTTGTCGATCCCTGGGTGGCGCTGGCCGCGATTGCCCTCTCGACCGAACGGATGCGGATCGGCACCACCGTCACGCCGATCCCGCGCCGCCGCCCCTGGAAGCTCGCCCGCGAGACTGTCTCGGTGGACCGGCTCTCCGGTGGACGCCTGACACTCGGCGTGGGGATTGGACTCGGCGCGCACGAATGGGACTACCTGGGCGAAGAGCCGGATCAGGGCCGGCGGGGCGCCATGCTCGATGAAGGGCTGGATGTGCTGGCCGGGTTGTGGTCTGGCCAGCCGTTCAGCTACGCGGGGCAGCACTACCACATCACGGAAGCGCGCTTCCTCCCCACGCCGGTACAGCAGCCCCGCATTCCCGTCTGGGTGGGCGGATTCTGGCCAAACAAAGCGCCCATGCGCCGCGCAGCCCGGTGGGATGGCGTGTTCCCGCTCGTGAGTATGGGACCTGTCGCGCCGGATGAAGAGCTGCGGCTGTTCCGCGCGTGTGTGGCCTACGTGCTGGAGCAGCGCGCGCAGCAGGCCATCAGCGGGCCGTTTGACGTGATCGCCCTGGGGGCAACGGCCCCTTACGGCGCGCCACACGGCGTCGTGGCGGACTATGCCGAAGCCGGCGCGACATGGTGGCTGGAACCGATCGTTCCCTGGCGCTTCGGGCAAGACGGGCAGGGCGATTGGCCGTTTGACCGCATGCGGGAGCGGGTTTTGCAGGGACCGCCGACCGGCTGATTTGCACTCCGGCGCAGTTGATCGCACAATAACTGCCATGCGCCCACCACCAGAACCGGCGAGTGCCAAATATGGCTGACCACTTTGATCTATTCCTCTCTTACGCGCGCGACGACGACGATCCCGACTACACCGATCCGGCCAAATCCCTGCTGTGCCGTCTCTACAATGACCTGACCGGCGACGGATTCAAGGTGTGGTGGGACCGCGCATGTATGCCGAGCCGCGGCCTGACTTTTTCGCAGGAAATCCGCGATGCGATCACGGTCTGCGACCGGCTGATCCTGGTGGTGGGGCCGGGTGCGCTGGAATCGGACTATGTGAAGGCCGAGTGGGAATACGCGCTGAGCATCTGCCTGCCGGTGATCCCGATCCTGCGGCACGGCGACTATCCACTGGTCCCGCCTGCCCTGCAACAGCACTGTCTCGACTTCCGATCCAGCCGCCCCTATGCCGACGCGCTGGCCGAACTGAAGCGCAACCTGGACGAACCCGCTGCCCCATTGGGCCGGCTGCACGCCGTGCCGCCGCTGCCGCAGTGGTATATCCGGCGCGGGGATGACCTGGACGCGCTCGCGCGCACCGTCTGCGAAGGCGCGCAGCAGTTGGTAGCGATCACGTCTAAAAAGCAGACCGTCGCGCTGCAAGGCATGGGCGGCATCGGCAAGACCGTGCTGGCGACGGCGCTGTGCCGTGAATGTGACATCCGGCGCGGTTTTCCCGATGGCGTGTTCTGGGTGGAGATCGGGCAGGAACCGCAGATCGCCACGCGCCTGGGCGACATCGGCCACGCCTTCGGCGACGATCGCGGCGAGTATCCCGACGAGCTGCGCGGGCGCTCGCGCCTGACCGCCCTGCTCGAAGACAAGGCCGTGCTGCTGCTGCTGGATGACGTGTGGGACCACCGCCACGCCGAAGCCTTCCGCGTGGTGGGGCCGCGCGGGCGGCTGGTGATCACCACGCGCAGCGGGCGGCTGGTGACCCAGGTTGGCGCGCTGAGCCAGCCGATCGACACCCTGACCGACGACGAAGGGTGCGCGCTGATCGCCGGGCGGCTGGGCGTCGCTCCCGCTGAGCTGCCGCCCGAATGCACCGCTATCGTCCGGCGGCTGGGCGGGCACCCCCTGGCGATCTCGATCGCGGCGAGTATCCCGACGAGCTGCGCGGGCCGGATTTCGCGCCGCGCCTGCTGGAACGGCTGCACCGCCGCGCCGACGGCGAGAACCCCTTCCACGACCTGGACATGAGCGACGACGACAAAAACCAGAACCTGGAGCTGTGCCTCTCGCTGAGCTACGACGACCTGCGCGACGACCTGCAGCGACGCTTCCGGCTGACCGGCGTGTTTGCGCTGGATGGCACGTTCGACCGGGCCGCGGCGATGGCGGTGTGGGGCGATGAGGATGAAGACGACGCCGACGACGCGCTGAACGACCTGGTCCGCGCGGGACTCCTGCGGGTGGAACTGGGTCGCTATGATCGGCACGGCCTGCTGTACGCCTATGCGCGGGCGCTGCTGCGCCGCGAAGGGAAGCTGGACGATGCGCAGCGGCGGCATTTTGAGCACTATGTGGAAGAATATGGTAGCCGAGAGGCACTTGAGCTTTTTGATATGCGTGAGCGAGTCAAACAGGACTCGGCTAACATGTTAGCTGCTATCAATGCCGGGCTTGCCGTTGATGATTGGGTCGAACGCACAATATCGCTTCTTGTGTCGTTGGATGGCGGCTATATGCAGTTCGAGGATTCGCTGCAAACACGTCGTGACTTGCTCTTGTCGGCATTGATCGCGGCTGAACGAAGTGCTTCTATAGCGGGGCAGGCCAGTACGCTGCGGGCGCTGGGGAATGTGGCGCAGATGGAAAACGAGTACGGCGCGGCGCGGGCCACCTACGACCGCGCGCTGCCCCTCTACGAGCAGATCGGGTCCCGGCTGGGGCAGGCCAATACGCTCAAGGCGCTGGGGGATGTGGCGCTGCAGGAAAACGAGTACGGCGCGGCGCGGGGGTTCTACGACCGCGCGCTGCCCCTCTACGAGCAGGTCGGGGCCCGGCTGGGGCAGGCCAATACGCTGCGGGCGCTGGGGGATGTGGCGCGGATGGAAAACGAGCACGGCGCGGCGCGGGGCTGCTACGACCGCGCG
>JAAYCM010000036.1 GCA_012729765.1 Chloroflexota bacterium
GGGGCCAGCGCAGGGTGCAGGCGCAGGGACAGGTTGTAACCCGGGCTGACCGGCGGCCCGGCCAGCGTAATTCGGGCGCGGCGTCCCTTCAACACGGCGCCAACTTCGACGAATGGACCTGCCTGGGCGAGATCGATCCCGGCGGCAGCCAGCAGCCGGCCGAGAATGGACGCGAAGTGGCGCGCGTCATCGAACGCCGGCTGGACCGGTTCCGGCCCGGCAGCGTGGCGGCGCGCGCGCACTGTGTCGGGCCCGGTCGCCGTGATCTCGATCACGTCCCGGTCGAGCAAGGCGTCATCCAGCGGGCCGAACGAGAACCGGTTGCGGTAAATGCGGTCGACCAGCCCGGCTTTGACGCGATGATCGAGGCGGATGGCGTCCTGCTCCAGCACGTAATCCGCCACCTCGCGCACCAAGTCGCGCTGCTCAGCCTCGGTGGCGAGGTCGTCCAGGATGTCGGGGCGGTTGGCGGTTTCCTCGGCCAGTTGGCGCTCGATGCGCTCGCGCAACCCCTCGAGCGAATAGGCAGGACGGCCGGATCGCCCGGGGATGATCGGCGACAGCGGGTCCGGCGGCGGTGTGTCCCGGTCGGAACCATCACCTGGGGTAGCGGATAAACGGTCGAGCAGCGGCATGGCGTCCTCTCTCTGCCGGTCGGCTAACGCAGCGCTTTGTGCAACAGAGCATTGATCTGGTCCTGGTTTTCGTGCACGAACCAGGTATCTAGCAGCGGCAGGTATTCGAGCTGCAGCAGGAACGGCAGCCGGAAAAAATCCGAGTGAACCGTGTGCCGGCAGCGCGGGCTGCCGCAGTTGCACAGCCAGAGGGTATCGCCCCGGCTGTTGATGCAGTAGTCAAGCGCGAGCTCCTCGGTCATATAAATCATCTTGAGGGCGAACAAGTAGCGCAGGCCGTCGAAGGTCCTGACGAACACGTTGGGGCTGCAGCTGTGATTGATGTACCGCTCCGGAGACTGCATCAGCACGACGCGCCCGCCCATCAGGAAGTCGCAAAAGCGGCGGTGTTCGCCTTCCTCAGCGAGCAGCGGCTGGTCCGGCGTCACCTCGCGCGAATCGTCCAGAGCTAGCACTGGTTCGCCCGGCTTGAGGGTCACGGCGGCGAAAACGCCCTGGCCGTGAATGCGTGACTCGGCCACGTAGACCTTGCCCATCGTTGGCTCCCATGGTAAGACGGCGGCAGGCAGCGGCCACAATGGCTCGGGCTTGAAGGATGACGCCGGGTGCAGCGGCCATTGCTGTCACGCGGCCGCGTGCTGCCCCTGCCTGTGACCCCTGAAAAGCTAGCGTAACTGGCCTCAAAATGCAACTGGTGATCGGCTCCAGATGGGGAAGAAGGGGGTTTGTTCCGCTCGATTTGGTGGTATACTTCGCGCCGGGTTTGGCCTCTTTGGAACGGAACAGGACATGAGAATCGTCATCACCGGCTCGATTGCGTATGACTACCTGATGCGTTTTCCAGGCCGGTTTCGCGACCATCTGATCGCCGACAAGCTCGACCGGATCAGCGTGAGCTTCCTGGTCGAGAGCCTGAA
>JAAYCM010000007.1 GCA_012729765.1 Chloroflexota bacterium
AAATGCGGTACGTGGACAGCTCGCGCAGCACTTCGGGCAGGCCGATCAGCACGATCGCGCCCATGATCACGCCGGGGATGCTGCCCATCCCGCCGATAATGACCAGACTGAGCACCTCAATCGAGACGTCCAGCCGGAAGTCGCCGGGGAAGATATTTCGCTGACGCGCCGCGAACAGCACCCCGCCAATCCCCGCGAACGCCGCGCCGATCGCGAACGCCAGCAGCTTCGACTGCACGAGGTTGACGCCCATCGACTGCGCGATCTTCTCGTCGCTGCGCATGGCGCTCCACGCGCGGCCCGTGCGCGATCGCTTCAACCGGCCGGAGAAGAACGCGATCATCGCCGAGCCCAGCAACACGAGGTAGAGCAGCGAGAGGAACGTGGCCGAGCCGCTCAAGTTCTCCGGCAGCGGTCGCGGAATCTGCAGCACGCCTTGCGGCCCGCCGGTGAAGTCGCGCAGGTTATTAAACAGCAGGCGGATGATCTCGCCAAAGCCGAGCGTCACAATCGCCAGATAGTCTCCGCGCAGGCGCAACACCGGGATGCCAAGCAGGATCCCCGCGATTCCCGAAACCAGCACGCCGACCAGCAGCCCGACCAGGAACGGCGACGCTCCGGAGAAGATGCTCTCGTAGAGCGACGAGCCGTCGAGCAGCGCCGCGACGATCACGCTCGCGCCGACCGCCAGAACGATAAGCAACGTGGACTGCCCGCGCGACGGCCGCGCGGGAGCGTCGACCAGCGGCGGGCGGCCGGAGCGGGTTTGCGCGCGCGCCGAGTGGCTGCGGCGCCACCACCACAGGCCGGCCGCGATGACCACTGCCGCGACAATCACCGCCACCGTCAGCCAGCCCGCGATGCGGATCACCGCCTCGTCGTTGCCGCTGAACTTCAGCCCTATCGGCTGCTGTTGCTGGTCATAGACAAGCTGGTTCGACGCCAGGAACGCATAGGTATAGGCGCCGAGCGCGAAGAATGCGACGTAGCCCAGGTCCAGCAGGCCCGCGTACCCGACGACGATGTTCAGACCCAGGCCAAGCATGATGTTAATCCCGACCAGCGTCATCACGTCTGACTGGTACTGGTCGAGGTACAGCGGCAGGATCAACAGCACCGCCAGCGACAGGGCCTGCGCGAACTGGCGCTCGAAGCGGCCCGGCACGCGCACTGCCACCGCGCTCTGCCCCACAAGCAGCAGGGCGCCCGCGATCAGCACCAGCGAGCTAAGCGTCTGGCTGCCGCGTTCCGCGCCCGGCTCCGCAATAAACGTCGAGTTGTTCCCGGTGATCCGCCCGATCCCGACGAACGTCAGCAGCCCCACGCCGACCGCGATCGCCGCCACGCGCCCGCGATAGCCCAGGCCCCAGTCGTTCGACCCGGCGGAGCGCATCGATACGAGCGCCCACAGAATAATCAGGAACGTCATCAGAAGCTGCGTCTCGCGCTCGCCCGCGCCAATCCGCAGCACCGGGTCGACCGCGCCCTGCCCTTCGGTCAGCCAGAACAGGCCGAAGAAGATCACCGGCAGCAGAAGTATAATCCAGTGAGTGACCGGGTTTCCGGACAGGCCGCCGATGACGCGGCTCCGATAGCGGCCGACATCTGCTGCGACCCACGCCCACGACAGCGCCGCCGCCCCAACCGAGACGAGAATCACCACCAGCAGGAAGCCATATAGCCCGCCGATGACCAGATTGACGTCCAGCACCGCGTTGCCCGTCAGGCCGAACTTGAGCTGCAGGCCGGTGTCTTCGTTGAACGTCAGGCGGAAGGGGTTGGTGCGCAGCGGCCGGCCTTCCTCGTACGTGCCGGTCAGCGGATCGATCGGCGGATTGCGGTGGAGTTCCTCGGCCGGAACGCCCGAAAGCACGGTCACCGTCTGCGTGGTCACCGCGTCGAAATAGCGTTTCACGTCGATCCCGCGCGCCTGCCAGCGATTGACCAGCGCCATCAGCAGCAGAACCATCACGCCCGCCACCACTCCGGCGACCAGCGCGTTGCTCAGCACCGCTCCCAGGCCCTGGTCGCGCAGCCGTCGCGCGATCCGCACGCCGAAAACAGCGACCGTCAGCAGCAGCGAAAACAGCGCCAGGCCCTCGAGCCGGATCGGGATGCCGATCAGGATCAGGAAGATCAGGACCAGCCCGCTCACGAAGCCTGCGCTCAACCCCTGGCGCAGCTCGTCGGAAATTCCCTGCAAGCGACTTCGCAACATGGTCTAGACCTTCTTTTCCGCAAGCACTTCGCCGAAGATGCCGGTCGGCCGGAAGATCAGCACCAGCACCAGCAGGCCAAACGCGATCACGTCCTTATATTCGGTCGGGATGCCGAGCATCGTCGGGCCAAGCGCCTCGACCAGCCCCAGGAAAAAGCCGCCGAACATCGCGCCGGGGATGTTGCCGATGCCACCCAGCACGGCCGCAGTAAACGCCTTCAGGCCGGGGATGAAGCCGGTGCGGAAGTCAAACGACAGGTTGTGGAAGCCCATCATCACGCCCGCCGCCCCCGCCAGCAGCGCGCCGATCGCGAACGTCACGACGATCACCTGGTCGACGTCCACGCCCATCAGCGCGGCGGTGTCTTTGTCCTCGGCCACCGAGCGCATCGCACGGCCCGTCTTCGAGCGCTGGACGAATGTATACAGCAGCGCCATCAGCAGGATCGACACGACCACAATGATGATGCCGGTCTTCGTAACCGGGATCGTCCCCAGGCTGCCCAGCCGGAGCGGGATCGTCCCGTCGATCAGGGATGGGCGCACGTAGAAACGCTGCGTCGGACCGAAAATGTTGAGCAGCGCCTGTTGCAAGAAGAATGACGCGCCGATCGCGCTGATCAGCGGCGTCAGACGCGGCGCGCCACGCAGCGGCCGGTAGGCGACCCGCTCCAGCCCGATCGACACGAGCATCGAGGTCAGCATCCCGACCGCGACAATGAACAGCAGCCCGAGCACCGTGATCACGACGCGATAAAGCTGCGGAGTGAAGGCGCCCAGCGCCTGCAGCAACCCAAAGCCGACCAGCGCGCCGACGATAAACCGCACCGGCAGCGTGGAAATGGTCAGCAGCCACGTCGGGCTGACCTGCGCGCCGCTCGCCCGCTCGCGCCCGCCGCGTGAGACGAGCAGCTCCAGCGGCAGAAACAGGATCGCGATAATGAGCGGCATTAACACGCCCGCCACCTGCGCCGCGCCCACTTCAAACGTGCCGCCGCCCAGGTCCATCAGATAGGTCAGCGCGAAATAGCCGCCGAACGTGCCGATCACCAGCACTTCGCCGTGCGCGAAGTTAATCATAAACAGGATGCCGTACACGAGCGTGT
>JAAYCM010000037.1 GCA_012729765.1 Chloroflexota bacterium
CGACCATGCCCCTGTCGGATCTGTGGCAGCGCTACCGCACGCAGGGTTACGCGGCGGTGCGTGATGCGTCGTGCGAGACGGCGCTGGCGTGCTTCTACCTGGCGCTGCTGGCGCACGGCGAAGAAGACTATCCGCGCGCGGCAGCGTGGGCGCGCCAGGCGTCCAGGCGGGAACCGGGCAGCCGGGTGTATGAGCAGGGCGCGGCCTATCTGGATCGCGTGGTGGCGCAGGGCAAAGCGGGCGTCTATGTCGATGGCGAGGCGTTCGCGGCGTTCATTCGCGGCGGCGGGAACGTGGGCCTATATGACGCGATCAGCGTGGCCCTGCACCAAGTCTATGAGGAATACGAGACGCTCAGCCTGCTCGATGTCGGCGTCGGAGATGGGCTGGCGCTGCTGCCCGCGCTGACCTCGAATATCATCCGGCTCGATCTGGTCGAGCCATCGGGCGCGATGCTCCAGCACACGACGGCGGCGCTGGACAAAATCCCGGTGAATTACCGTGCCTTTCAGGGCACGATCCAGGAATTCATGCGCCTGGAAAACGGGCAGGAGTGGGATGTGATCCAGGCCACCTGGAGCCTGCAATCCATCCCCCCGGCAGAGCGCCCGGCGATCTTCGGCTGGCTGCGCGCGCACGGCCAACGCACCGTGATCGCGGAATTCGACGTGCCGGAGTTCGACAGCCTCTATGCCCCGGAGCGCGTGCAGACGATTCTGGATCGCTACTGGAACGGGCTGGCCGAATATACCGACGATGCCAACCTGGTCGCGCAGGGCTTTTTGATGCCGGTCATGTTCGGCTGCTTCGACCGCACCGCCGAGCGCACCAATTATGAGAACCGCATCCAGACCTGGGTGGACGGTCTGCGCGCCGCCGGGTTCGAGCAGGTCGAGGCGCGGCTGTTGTACCCCTACTGGTGGGCCGACGCCTACGTGATCGACGCGCGCTGACGCGCCAGCCCGCGCAGAATTAGGCCGGGGCCGCCTGTGCCGCCCCGGTTACTCCTTGAAATTTGCCTGCTTCTTCAGGTCGCGGATGCTTTGCGCGACTTCCAGATGGTCGCGCTCGCACAGGCCGTCGCATAACTCCAGATAGCGCTGATAGTCATTGATCGCGCCTACCAGATCGAGATTCCGCTTGCGGATCACGGCGCGGTGATAGTAGCTCTCCGCCCGGCGCGGGGCGAGCCGGATCGCGGCGCTGAAGTCCCGCAGCGCGCCTTCCAGGTCGCCATCATAGCGGCGGGCCTGGGCGCGGAAGAGGTAGGCGTCGGGGTTTTTGGGATTCTTGCGGATGGCTTTGGTGTAGTGGACGATGGCGCGCGGGTAGTCGTGCTGCTCGTAGCGCGCTCTGCCCTGGCGAAGATCGTCCTTGATGGAAGTGGTCGCGTTGTCGCCGGTCTGAACCATAGGCCAGTCCCTTAAATAAGTTTAACCTTTGTGATGTTAATTATCGAACAGGGGTGGGGGGCGTGTCAAGTTAGGGCCAGATGAGACGGTAGCAGCCCGGCCCAGGGCGTAGCGCTCGCCGAGCGCGGGCGCAGTGAGCGCGATAGGTGTACAGTAAGGCTTGTGGGCGGACCGAGACGCATTCTCGATCGGTGGAAACCAGAGGCACAATCATGAAAAACAAGCATCTCCCAGCGAGCCTTAAGCAGTTCGTATTCGCCAGCATGTGGATAGCGATTTGTCTACTGGTAACCTGTGGCGCTGTTCAAGAAACAAGTCCAGTCGCCGCACAAACCGAGCCGAATGTTATCTGGGATATCGCCTGGAGCCCAGATGGTACACAGGTGGCTGTTGGGAGCACGGAAGGCGTGGTCAGATTATATACATCTGATTTCAGACAAAGCAGATTACTGGAGCTGGGTGTTCGATTTGCCTTCGGCTTAGCCTGGAGTCCGGATGGAGAAAAACTGGCATTGGGCACCTATGTTCCGGACGCGCCAGGAAGCGAGGTCCAGGTTTGGGATATCTCCTCCAATACGCATATCACGACTATCGCCAGAGACCGGCCAGATTCGAGATCAATTGCCTGGAGTGCCGATAGCCAGCGGATAGCCATTGCCGATGGGTATTTGAATGTATGGGATGCCACCAGCGGAGAGCTTTTGAATACGCTGGAGTCAGACACTCCTGCTGTGTTTTCAGTTGCCTGGAGTCCCGATGGACAGTATTTAGCCAGTCTAGGTAGCGATGATCTAATTACGGTGTGGGAAACCACCTCCTATTCAATCATCCGAACTTTGGCCGGTGCTGCCGTTACTGATGAAGTGATCTGGAGTCCCGATAGCACGAAGATAGCTAGCGGAGACAGAGGCAATGTCAAAATCTGGGATGCTGCAACAGGTCAGGTGCTCACAACGCTAGCAGCTGAAGGCATCTTTATCCAAGCTTTAGATTGGCGAGCGGACACGCTGGTGAACGCTAACTCAATAGTAGTAGGCATGCATGGTTTCGGCCGCATTTACATTTGGGATGTTACCAATGAAAGGCTGATGCGGATGGTTGATGATGGTGTGATTTTTGCCGCTGCGCTAAGCCCGGATGGCACCAGGGTGGCATACGGTGGCTACCGCGGAAGTCTCGAGGTGATTGATACGCCCTTGCCTGGCAATGAGCCACCGGTTGCGGATGCTGGCCCCGACCAAACCAAGCCGAGTACTGCCAGTGCACAGGATGCTGATCAGTACTACTATGCCTATGTCTATCAGGTTCCGGCGGGGGGACCAATTGTCATCAAGGCAGTAAATCCGAATGCGCCGACCGATAGCATGTTACTCTATTCTACAAACCTACCCGATCACGCTCCGCTGGAAAGCGCACTCGCCAGCCCTGATGGCCGGTGGATCGCTGTGATACCGCGCTCGCGAGGGGAATATCTGCGGTTAATCGAAGTCGCGACGGGCCAAATGTTGGATGTGAGTTACCATGGGATTCCCTTCGATTTTTCCGACGGTTCCCTTTTGGGTCAGTTCGAAAGCATTGTCTGGTCGCCCAACAGCCAGTTACTGGCTTTTACATCGTTCACATCAGACGGCACGGTCGATGTGTTCGTCTACAATCTGGCCGATGGCACACTCACCAATCTGAGTCAGGATGCCGCGTCGCAATATACTCTGGCATGGTCACCCGATTCGGCCTATCTGGCCAGTGGTGGGGTGGCGTGCGACGGGGACGAGTGCGACGCTCAAATCGATATCTTTGAGTGGGCGACCCGCAGCCATGTCGTCTCGCAACACCCCGCATGGGGCACCTATCCCGCCATTAAAACAATGCCCTGTCAACTCCGCTGGTCATTGGAGTCTCGCTATCTCAATTTTGTTGCCTCTTGTGATGGCACAATTCCGGCGCTCGAAAAGGAACTATTCTTGTTGGATCGCATCCAGGGGAGAGTGAGCCGGCTGACGAACTATACACAGACCGCCTATCAACCACCAGAGGCACCTGTTGAATATCCCGTTCGGCTGGCCTGGTACGACTCCGTCTGGTACGATACGCATACCATCCTGCTGGGCGCAACGTATGGCCAGGAAGTACCAGGCGACTATGTGATCAGATCCCAGATCATAGAGTACGATCTGCTCAACGATTCACAGACGATTCTGCGCTCGGATATGACGGCTGAGGAATGGACACCCAGTCCGGTTCAGAACCTGTTTGCCTTCCGCACCGCATCAGGTTACTCGCCTCGGACACGGCATGGGGTTGAGATCGCCAACGTCGCGGCTGGCGTTTTGACCACGATCGGATCTGGTCCGGCTGGATGCGATCTGGCATGGTCGCCGGATGGTGCTACCCTCGCGTACACCGGGCGCGGCCAACCGATGCGATCCTGCTACTATTCATACTATTCAGCAGACACCTTATACTTCATGGACAGCCTTACTGGCCAGCTCGCACAGTACACACCCGTTGAAATGGAACCCGTGCAAGCTGTGGGTTGGGTTGCCCTCACCGCTTTCAATGTCCCTCCTACGGCGAACGCTGGCCCCGACCAGACTGTCACTGCCGCAGACGGTGAATTTGCCCAGGTGCTGCTGGATGGCTCCGGCAGTTTCGACAGCGACGGCACCATAATAAACTACGGCTGGTACGAAAACGGCGAGCTGATTGCATCAGGCGTTTCTCCAGAGGTCACGCTCGGCTTAGGAGAACACATCATTACCCTAACTGTGGACGATAATAACGCAGCACTCAGGTCGGACACCGTCACGGTGCTTGTCACAGAATGAGTGTTCCCGCCTCACGGGTGATTTAGCGGCCCAGGGCGTAGCGCTCGCGGAGGGCGGGGACGAGATCGAGCGCGGCGGCCAGGAAGCAGGCCAGCCACCACGCCCCGGCCTGCACGTCGCTCAGCCGGGCGGACTCGTGGCCCGTGTGCGGATCGGTCATCGGCGGGCCGGTCAGCGCCAGGATGCGCGCCCAGCGGCCCAGGATCATATCGTCGCTGCGCGAGAGGTAGCCGGTGTTCATCTGGACCGTGCCGGGCCGCGCGTTGTTTACCCCCGCCGCCAGATCGAGCGCCAGCGCGTGGTAATGCGGCGGGACAATCGAGCCGCGCCCCCAGTTCGAGGCGGTGCTGTGGCTGGCTCCCACGCCCGGCTGCGGCTCCAGCCCTGGCCCGGCGGTGTGCGCGTCCACGATCACGGCCCCGCAGGTGGGTGAGGGCAGGGCATGGGTCAGACGGGCCGCGCCGTGCCCGAAGAAGCCTTCGGGCGGGCCTTCTTCCTGATCGGTGAAGACGATCAGGCAGCGGCGGTCCTGCTGGCGCAGCGCGTCTTCCAGGCTGGCGAGCGCGGCGGCGGCCAGCAGCGCGGTCAGCACGCCGAGACTGTTATCCAGCCCGGTGCCGGTGACGGTGCCATCCCGGAATGTTGGGGGCGGGTCCATCACGACCGTATCCTGCCACGCCAGCGCGCCCTGCTCGGCCTCGAAACGCAGCGCGGGCTGATCCCCGCCTTTGATCGAGATAATCTCGCCCCGCGCGCCGACCGTCAGCCGCCCATCCTCGAAACGCAGCGCCTTCGCCGCGACGCGATATTCGCCCGCCGGGAAGCGGTCCGCGCAGATCGGGTAGAGCGTGCCGTGCTCCACACTGCGCACGCGGAACGAGGGCCGGTCCATATGCGCCGCGACCACGACATCGGCCTGATCCTTGTCCGCGCCGAGGGCGAGCGCGGCGTTGCCGGTCGCGCCGATCTGGGGCAGGAAGCGCTCGCCCAGCCCCAGACTCCCGGCCAGTGCCCCGATCTCGTCCCCGATTGCGCCGGGCAGATTTGCCCCGCCGGATGGCGCGTGGGCCAGCAGCAGCCGTTCGAGCAGCGGCCACAGCGCGGCGGGATCGTGCAGGGCGCGCAGGCGGTCGAGGCGCTCGCGCAGGGCGGGCAGGGCGTCGGTAAGCAGGTCGAATGGGGCGGACATGGGCCTTATCCTCGTGACAGATCGGGCAGCGGCGCGTGCAGCGCGGCGAGCAGCAGATCGATCGCGTGCGCCAGGTCGCCCAGGTGCGCAATCTCATAGGGAGCGTGTTTGGCTTCCAGCGGCAGGCCGATTATTGCGCTGGGAATCCCCAGCCAGCCCGCGACGCGCGCATCACTGATCAGGCCGCGCACGGCGTCCTGCTGGAAGGGGATATCATGCGCGGCGGCGACCTGCTTGAGGTGGGCGCGCAGGCCGGGATGCGCGTGCCAGCCGTTCAGCCCGCTGACGTAGAGGAAGCTGGTCAGCACCGGGCCGTGCCCCAGCCGGACCGGGCCGAGGTGCTGCACGTCGCGCGCGTCGTAGCTCAGCGTGCCATCGACGAAGATCGCCGCGTCGGGCCGCAGCGCGTGCAGGACGCTGTTCGCCCCGGCACAGGTCGTCTCTTCCTGCACCGTCCCGATCAGATCGACGGAGTAGGGCGGGGGCGACTCGGCCAGGCGGCGCGCCAGCTCCACCAGCACGGCGCACCCGGCGCGGTTGTCGAGATAAGGGCCGGTATAGAGATCGCCCATCACGGCGGGCTGGGTGGCATACAGGACCGGCGTTGTGATCTCGACCGCTGCCGGATCGACGCCGACGCGGATCGCGATCGCTTCTATCGGCAGGATCGCATCATCGGGCCGGGCGAGATGCTGCGCACGCACCGTGATCACGCCAGGATGCTCTCCCACGCGGACCGGCGTACCCGGCAGCGCAGCCAGGTTCACGCCGCCGACCGCCACGACGCCCAGCGTGCCGTCGGAATGGCAGCGGTTGACCAGCAGCCCAACCGTGTCGATATGCGCCAGGACCGCCACGCGGGGCGACTCCGCCGCCCCGTCGAAGTGCGCGATCACGTTTGCCAGCGGGTCGATCCGCACGGTGGCGGCGTAGGGCGCGAGATGATCGGCCAGGGCGCGTGCGATCAGGTCCTCGTGGCCGGAGAGGCCCGGCATGAGGCTGAGGCGTTCCAGCAGCAGGGCCAGGCTGCGGTGGTCGATCGGCTCGCTCATCGTGCGCGGTCCTATAGGGGCGTTATGCGCCGAGCATCCGCTCGTACATGCGATACACGCCGTCGGTATCCAGATCGGTGACGACGTAGGTATTGGGCGCACGGCCCAGCACGCCCAGCCGGTCGATCACGGTCTGGCCGCGCGTGTGCGTGCCTTGAACTTCCATCGTGACGTAGGCATGCTCGCAGCCCTGGATCAGCGCCGGATCGAGCGCGATAGCCATCGCCAGCGGATCGGGCAGCAGGTAGCCGCGCACTTGCGGGAACTGGCGGATATACGCGGCGGTGGCGTGGGTCGAGTCGCGGAAGAAGCGACCTGCCGGGGTGTCGATCGCGGCCAGCCGGTCGTACTGCTCCCACGAGAACGGATGCTGGATGGTTGTTTCCCAGCAGAGCATGGTCGCTTCGGCGAACGCCTCAAGCGTGATCAGCCCGGCTTCGGGATCGCAGAAGGCGTTGAACTCGGCGGTGACGTTGCGCGTATTCCCAAAACCGGACATCGTGCCGCCCATGAACACGAACTGCTTGATCTTGGCCGGGAAGCCGGGATCAAGCCGGCAGGCCAGCGCGAGATTGGTCAGCGGGCCGAGCGCGACCAGCGTCAGCTCGCCGGGGCGTTCGTTGGCCAGCCGGACCAGGGCCGCCGCCGCCGGTTCGGATTCGAGCCGGTGATGGCGACGGGCCGGACCCTGGCAGCCGCCCAGGCCGTCCTGGCCGTGCACGCGCTCTTCCGGCTCCCAGAAGCCGGGCAGCAGCGGTTGATCGGCGCCGGGATAAACCGGGGCAGTCTTGCCCATCAGGTCGAGCACGGTGAAGACGTTGCGATTCACGTGACTGACATGCACGTTGCCGGTGACGGTGGTGAAGGCGGTTACCTCGACGCCGGGCGTCGTCAGGGCCATGATGATGGCCTGGGCATCATCGACGCCAGCGTCGGTATCGATCACGAGTTGCACAGAACTTACCCTTTCCTTGCCGTGATGAGGACGGATTGACCAGCGATAAACTGTTTGGTTGGGCGCTTCAACGATCGGAAGCCATATCAGGGGAGCAGTGTACCATCGCTGAGGGGGGCGGGCAAGAAACCGTCCGGTTTACACGCCGGGCGATCTTGACGGCAGCCACAGGTTGGGGTACTCATTACGGCTGGCAGTTTGAGGCCGGATTCCCGGCGTCAAAAGTGCGAAGTTGTAGTATCATTGAAAACATTTCAGAGTCGGGCAGGTGTCTGCCCGTTTAGCACGGCAATCATACACGTGGCTGATAGTGATAAAGGATATTGATCTTTAAGGATAACAAGAGAATCTCATGCCGCTCTCCGTTTTAACCTCACACGCACGATCCCAACTTATACGCATCAGCCAGGGCTGATTATCGGGGGAGTCAATGATGGCCCTCATCGAAGCAAAAGATATTGTCAAGGTCTATCCTAATGGGGTGCTGGCCAACGACCGAGTCAATCTTGCGGTCGAGCCGGGTGAGATTCATGCGCTGGTGGGCGAGAATGGGGCCGGTAAGAGCACGCTGATGAAGGTGCTCTACGGCCTGGAAACGCCCACATCCGGCGAGATTCACCTGCGCGGCCAGCGCGTCGAGATTCATAACCCCCAGGCTGCAATCGACCTGGGCATCGGTATGGTGCACCAGAACTTCATGCTGGTGAATTCGTTCACCATCGCCGAAAACATCGTGCTGGGCCGTGAGTCGAAACGCGGCCTGTTTTTGGATCGGCAAAAAGCGATCCGCGACACCGAAGCACTCTCGAAGCAGTACGGCCTGTATGTCGAGCCGATGGCGCGCGTGGATACCGTCCCGGTCGGGATGCGTCAGCGCGTCGAAATCCTCAAGGCGCTCTATCGGGGCGCGGAAATCCTGATTTTGGACGAGCCGACGGCGGTCCTCACGCCGCGCGAGACGCAAGACCTGTTCGCGGCGATCCGCAACCTGGTCAAGGAAGGCAAGACGGTGATCTTCATCACGCACAAGCTGCGCGAGGTGATGGAGATCTCGGACCGGGTAACGGTGATGCGCGACGCGCGCCGCGTCGGCACGGTCGAGACATCGGAAACCAACGAGGCCGAGCTGGCCCAGATGATGGTCGGGCGCGAGGTCTTCATGGTGGTCGATAAGCCGCCGTGCGAGCGCGGCAAGCCCGTGCTCGAAGCCCACAACCTGACCTATATCAACGAGACGGGCCGCACGCTGTTGCACAACGCCTCGTTCCGCGTCTACGAGGGCGAGATTCTCGGCATCGCGGGCGTGGAAGGCAACGGCCAGACCGAGCTGGTCGAGGTGCTGACCGGGCTGCGCAATGCCAGCAGCGGCAGCGCGACGATCGATGGCGTGTCGGTGCTGGGCGAAGGGCCGCGCAAGGTCCGCGAGGCGCACTGCGCGCATATCCCCGAAGACCGGCTGACCAACGGCGTCGCGATGATGGCGAGCATCAATGACAACCTGATCGTGGACCGCTACTACCGCGAGCCGTTCACCCGCTTCGGGATGATCGACCTGGCGACCGTGCGCGAGAACGGCAGCGCGATGATCCAGGAATTCGGCATTCTCGCGCCCAGCGGCGAGCTGCCGGTCGGATCGCTTTCCGGCGGCAATATGCAGAAAGTCGTGCTGGCGCGCGAGCTGTCGTCCTCGCCCCGGCTGCTGATCGCGGCCCAGCCGACGCGCGGCGTGGACATCGGCGCGATCGAGTACATCCACCAGCAACTGGTGGACAAGCGTACCGATGGGCTGGCAATCCTGCTGGTGTCGGCGGACCTGCAAGAGGTGATGAAGCTCTCCGACCGTATCCTGGTGATGTACAACGGCGAGATCGTCGCCACCTTTGCCAACACGCCCGATCTGACCGAAGAGAAATTGGGCCTGTATATGCTGGGGGCCGAGCGCCAGACGTCCGAGGAAATGGAGCAGAATCAATGAAGCAGCGCAGAGGGCAGTTCTCACGGGGGCAGCTTGCGCTGCTGGTGCTCGGTCTTGTCGCCGGACTGTCGGTGGTCTACGTCATCAGCCACGAGGTGTTTGGCGGCTTCGGCTCGCTGGACACCCAGCCCGACTATCAGGCGGTGCTGTTCGTCAACGCCCTGGTCGGGATCAGCGTGCTGCTGTTTGTACTGGAGCTGCGCTGGGACGCGCTGCGCGTGGTGCTGACCGTGATCGTGGCGCTGATCATCGGCTATGGTGTGACGGCGGCCTTCAACCTGGACGCCGCCGCGCGCTTCCAGCGGGGCGAGTTCCGGGTGCAGCTTCAGTCGCAGGCCGAGGTGCCCGACGTCGAAGAGATGGACCTGGAGTATGGCAAGGCGCGCGGGGGTGAATTCAACCAGCAAAACGCGCCGGAGCCGCTGACGGAAGCCTCGTACCGCTTCGCCGGGCGCGAGGGCGACACGGTGACGATCATCGCAGCGGTGACGCGCCAGAATATCGAGGCCGATCTCGAAGTGGCACTGCTGGACGAGAGCGGGCAGGTTTTGGCCGAAAGCCAGGACTCGACCGCCGAACAGATTGAGGCCTACAGGCCCGATCTGAAGAGCACCAAAGACGCCGTGATCGAAAACTTCGCGCTGCCGGCGGATGGCGTGTATACGATCCGTGCCCGGCCAGAAGCGATCCCGCGCAGTACACAGATCAGCGAGATGCTGAGCAAGACGCGCCTGGCGTATGAGGCGTTCCTGTTGGGGCCGCTGGACGGCGTGCTGCGCTGGTCGTTCTGGGTGCAGGACGCCCTGACGCTGATCCTGCTGGGGCTGGCGATCGCGATCGTGTTCCGCGCC
Source organism: Chloroflexota bacterium (assembly GCA_012729765.1). Lineage (GTDB taxonomy): Bacteria > Chloroflexota > Anaerolineae > Aggregatilineales > Aggregatilineaceae > JAAYCM01. The sequence goes on from JAAYCM010000037.1 coordinate 10,260, forward strand.
GAGCAGTTCAGCCTGGGGGCGGAAGGCCAGTTGTACTTCGGCGCGCTGGTGTCGGGCGTGCTGATCCTGGCGTTTGGCGATGTACCCAAGACGCTGCTGGTGCCGATCGCGCTGCTCTCGGCGGCGACGGCGGGCTTTTTGTGGGGGCTGCTGCCCGGCGCACTGAAAGCCTATCTGGGCGCGAACGAGCTGGTCTCGACGCTGATGCTCAACACGATTGCCACCCGCTTCTATGAGATGGTGCTCACCTTCCAGCTTCAGCCGGAAGACGCGGGGTATACCGCGTCGGACTGGTTCTCGTCGGCGGGCATCCTCGATCCGATTGTGGAAAACACGCAGGTGACGATCGCCGTGTTCGTGGTGATCGCGGTCGTGATCGTGACCTGGCTGCTGATCCGCCGCACGCCTATCGGCTACGAAATCCGCATGATCGGCGCGAACATCAAGTTCGCCAACTACGGCGGCGTGAACTCGCGGCGCACGATCATGCTGGCGATGGCGATCAGCGGGGCGGTGGCCGGGCTGGCCGGGGCACACCTGGGCATGGGCATCCACCGCAAGCTGATTCTGAATATCTCGGTGGCGCTGGCCTTCGAGGGGGTGGTGGTGGCGCTGCTGGCGCGCAACAACCCGCTGGTCGTGCCGTTCACCGGCCTGCTCTACGCCTATCTGCGCACTGGCGCGCGCTTTATGGAGAGCGACGCCAATGTGAGCTTCGAAGTGGTGCGCATCATCCAGGCGATCATCATTCTGCTGATTACGGCTGAGGCGCTGGTGACGTTCTTCCGGCGGCGGCGCATTCTTCGGCGCGGCACAGTCGAGATAGGAACCTCTACTCCACCACCCTTACCGGGCGGTGGGGCCGGTGTGCCGTCGGATACAGTCGGAAGCGAGGAGGGCGCTCATGTTTGATAGTTCGCTGTTCCAAAACGTCATCGAAGGCATCTTCAGCGCGGCGTTCCTGGCTTCGATTCTGCGGGTGACGACGCCGATTCTGCTGCCGTCGCTCGGCGCGCTGATCTCCGACCGGGCGGGCGTGATCAACATCGGCTTGGAAGGGACGATGCTCTCAGCGGCCTTCACGGGGGTGGTGTTCAGTTCCTATGCGCGCGAGTGGTTCGAGGCCGAAACCGCCGTCATCATCGGCCCCTGGTTGGGGCTGCTGATGGGAGTGCTGATCGGCGTGCTGCTGGCGTCACTGCTGGCGCTGTTCCATCTCCGGTTCAAGGCCAACCTGATCCTGTCCGGGATCGCGCTCAACGTGCTCGGCTCGGCGGCAACCGTCGCGCTCATGTACGAGCTGACCGGCGACCGGGGCAACACCAAAGGCAACCTGAACAGTATGCGGATGCCGTTCATCCAGCTTCCGGAGTTTCTGGACGAAATCCCGGTGGTGTCGTTCTTCTTCCGCATCTTCGACAACCAGAGCGTGATGACGTGGATCGCGTTCATCGCGGTGATCGTGGTGTGGTTCTTCATGTACCGCACACCGACCGGGATGCACCTGCGCGCCGTTGGTCAGAATCCCGAAGCGGCGGCCTCGGTCGGCATCCGCGTGCAGCGGACGCGCTATCTGGCGCTGCTGCTAAGCGGTGTGCTGGCCGGGCTGGGCGGCATCCATATGAGCATGGGCTACCTGACGTTCTTCCAGCGCGACATGACCGCCGGGCGCGGGTTTATCGCCCTGGCGACGCCCTATCTCGGCGGCGGGAACCCGATCGGGACCGGGCTGGCGTCGCTGGTGTTCGGCTTCTTCGAGGCGATCGCGACGCGTATCGGCTCGCTGGAGATTCCGTCCCAGCTTCCGCAGATGGTACCCTATATCGCGACGGTGATGGCGCTGGTGATCTACGCTTTGCAGGCCCAGCTCACCGTGCGCGTGCGGACCCTGCGTTCGGCTGAGGGTGAGGGCTTCGACGCGGCCTTCTGGAAGGCGGTCCAGCGGTTGAGCGTGCTGCACATGCTGCTGGCCCTGACGGCGGTCGTCGGCATCATCATCAGCGTGAGCATGTTCTCGACGCCGGACGGTTTCGGCGGGGTGGACACCGCCATTCCCAACGCCGCCGTGATCGCCGTGATCTCGGTGGTGCTGATCGCGATCAACCTGCCGTTTATCATCCAGGTAGAGCGGATCGGGCGGCTGCCGTGGTGGTACAGCGCGGGCACATCGATCCTCTCGCTGTGGCTCTACGCCGGCATCTTCTTCACGCTGTTCCTGCTGGCGATCAGCGATACGGTCGGCCTGAGTGATACGCTGACCATCGTGGGCGGGCTGGCGCTCGGCCTGGTGGCGGCGATCATGCTCTGGCTGCGGCTGGGCGGCCAATACCTGATGCGCACGCGGCATTATGCCGCGCCGGCGGCGGTGTAGGACGACCAAATTTAGGGCGTGTTATGCGCTTTTACCCCCCATCCTAAATCCTTCCCCCACAAGGTGGGAAGGACTTCAAAGCTGCCAGGCTTCCCTTCCCTCCGCGAAGCAGTGGGGGAAGGGGCTGGGGGATGGGGGGATAGCTAAGTTGAGAAGCTTATGGTGGGGCGTATTGCAATACGCCCCTACCAGTATGCACCTTAAGGAGACTCCCCTTGTCCCTGCACAATAAAATTCTCGGTGGGCTGTACGGCCAGGCGCTCGGCGATGCCTGGGGGATGCCCGCCTATTTCGATCTGGATCGCACCTGGAACGCCTACGGCGGCTGGATTACCGAGTTCCTGCCGGGGCCGAGCGATCATCCGGTGCATTTCGGGCTGCCCGCCGGGCGCATCACCGACGACTCCGAGCAGGCGTTCTCGTTGGCCCGCGCGTTCATCCAGCACGGCGGCGTGTCGCTCGACGCAGCGGTGAGCGCGATCATCGAGTGGTACGACCGCGTCGGCGGGGATACGTCGCCCTATGTCGGGCCGAGCACGCGGCGCGGCGTGCAGGCACTCAAGCGCGGCGAAGACCCGCACCAGACCGGCCTGTGGGGCGACACCAACGGCGCGCCGATGCGCATCTCCCCGGTGGGGCTGCTGCATCCCGGCGACCCGATGGGCGCGATCGCGGACGCGGCGACGGTCTGCATCCCGACGCACAATACCAACGTCGCGATCTCCGGGGCGTGCGCGGTGGCAGCGGCGATCGCGGTCGGTATGACCGAGGGCGCGACGCTCGATGCCGTGATCGCGGCGGGTGTGCTGGGCGCGACTCTGGGCCGCAAGCAGGGCCGCGAGTGGCTGGGGCCGTCGGTGGCGCGCCGGATCACGCTGGCAGTCGAGGTCGCGCGCGGGCCGGGCGACGAACTGGCGCGGCTGCGCGAGATCTATGACGTGATCGGCACGTCGCTCTCCGTGCCGGAGACGGTCGGGGCGGCATTCGGCGTGCTGGCGATGGCCGAGGGCGATCCGAAGCAGACCGCGATCTACGCCGCCAACCTGTCCGGCGACGCGGACACGGTCGGGGCGATTGCCTGCGCGATGGCGGGCGCGTATCGCGGGATCGAGGCGTTCGAACCCGCGATCCTGGCGACACTGGACGCCGACGAGGTGAGTGCCGCGTATAACATCCGGGCGCTGGCCGACGGGCTGCACACCCTGATCCAGAACCGCTGAGATGGGCCAGCAGGTCATCTGCATCGGCGACCTGGTGCTGGATATGATCGTGCCGGTCGGGCTGCCCGTCCTGCCGGCCCAGCACCAGATCACAGGCCGGGTCCGGCTGGAGCCGGGCGGCGCGGGCAACTTCATGGTCGCGGCGCGGCGCATGGGGCTGGATGTCGCGGCGGTGGCGGCGGTCGGGGATGACTTCTTCGGCGGGCAGATCGTCGAGATGCTGCGCCAGGAAGGGATCGACACGCGGGATGTCAGCGCCGTGCCCGGCTCGACTTCGACGGTGGTGCTGGCCCTGACCGATCTCGATTCCGGCCAGCACGTGTTTTTGGGGCAGTATGGCGAGGGGCCGGACGCGCCCTATCCCGATCATCTGGATGCGCGGATCGGCGCGGCGGACGCGGTGTTTGTGCCCGGCTATTCGTTGACCGAGGCGCGGATCGTGCCGCTGGCGCTGCGTGCGCTCGAACGGGCGGTAGCAGCCGGGGTCCCGATCTATTTTGATGTCGGGCCTTTCATGGTACATTCTCCGGCGGAGCGCACGGCCTGGGTCGTGCAGCACAGCCGCGTGCTGCTGCTGACCGAGGACGAGATTCCGCTGGTCAGCGCGGGGCGGCAGGGCGACGCGGCGCTCGATCACCTGCTGGCACTGGGGCCGGAGACGCTGGTGATCAAGCAGGGTCCCGCCGGGTGCACCGTCGTCACCCGCGAGGCGCGCGTGCCGGTGCCGGGCTATCCGGCCCAGGTGGTCGATACCGTCGGGGCGGGGGACTGCTTCGATGGGGCGTTCATCGCCGGGCGGCTGCGCGGCCTGTCGCTGATCGATGCGGCGCGGCTGGCGAACGCGATGGGCGCGGCAGCCGTGATGAAGACCGGCGCGGGCCGCAATGCACCGACCTGCCGGGAAGTGCTGGCCGTGCTGGAACAGAACGGAGAAAAACTGGACTTCGCATGTTAATCACCATCCCGATTCAGACACCCCCCGGCGACGCGCTGGTGAACATCACCGGGTCGGTGCGTGAGGCCGTGCGCCAGACCGGGATTCAGTCCGGGCTGTGCGCGCTGGTCGTGCCGCATACAACGGCGGCGATCACGCTCAACTCGTCCCTGGACCCGACCACGCCGGACGACATCATCGCCGACCTGCGCCGCCTGGTGCCGACGCGCGTCGATTTCAAGCACCAGTACGACACGCCCGCCGACGCCGCCGGGCATATCAAGGCCGCGCTGATCGGCCACAGCGTGCTGATCGTGATCGAGCACGGCGAGCTGCTGTTGGGCGGCTCGCAGAGTGTCCTGTTTTATGAATTCGACGGGCCGCGCGAGCGGCAGGTTCAGGTGAAGGTGATCGCCGGATGAACGATGCACTGTTTCTCTCGAATGAAGTCGGCGCTGCGCTGCTGGCCGGATCGCCGGTCGTCGCGCTCGAATCGACGCTGATCACGCATGGGTTTCCCTATCCTGCCAACGTCGAGACGGCGCTGGCGATGGAAGACGCGATCCGGGCCGAGGGCGCGATCCCGGCGACGATCGCGGTGATGGACGGCAGGATCAAGATCGGGCTGAGCCGCGACGAGATCGAGACGCTGGCCGGGCTGGGGCAGGCGGGCGTCCGCAAGTGCTCGCGGCGCGACCTGCCGATCGCGGTCGGGCTGGGGCAGCACGGCGCGACTACCGTCGCGGGGACGATGATCGTGGCGCACATGGCGGGCATCCCCGTCTTCGCCACCGGCGGGATCGGCGGCGTGCATCGCGGCCATCCCGAAGACATCTCGGCGGACCTGATCGAGCTGGGGCGCACGCCGATCGCGGTCGTGTGCGCCGGGGCCAAGTCGATCCTCGACCTGCCGCTGACGCTCGAAGTGCTGGAGACGCAGGGTGTCCCGGTGCTCGGCTATGGGACCGACACGCTGCCCGCGTTCTACAGCCGCTCCAGTGGGCTGCCAATCGACCAGCGGGTCGATACGCCGCAGCAGGCCGCCAGCGTGATCGCGGCGCGCGACCGGCTGGGCCTGGGGCACGGCGTCCTGATCACGGTGCCGGTGCCGGAAGCCGACGCCCTGCCGGTGGACGAGGCCGAGATGGCGATCGCGCAGGCCACGCACGAGGCCGACGCCGCCGGGATTCACGGCAAAGACGTGACGCCGTTTGTGTTGGGCCGCGTGCTGGAGCTGACCAGTGGGCGCTCGCAGCACGCCAATATCGCCGCCCTGGTCAATAATGCCCGTGTCGCCGCGCAGATCGCCGGGGCGCTGGCCGGTTAGCAGTTTTTATGCATTCTCACCCCCCATCCCCCAACCCCTTCCCCCACGTTTCACGGAGGGAAGGGGAGGCTAACAACAGCTTGCAAGTCCCGCCCACCTTGTGGGGGCGGGATTTAGGGAGGGGGGCAGTGTCCTGGTGTGCAGACACGCCCTGAAGCGTGCAGGAGAAGAGTCGATGTCTCATCCGCTGGTCGATCAACTGCGTTTCGCGCGCAGCGAGTTCGTGCGCTGCCTGGAGGGCGTCTCCGAGGCGGACGCCCGCTGCCACCTGGGGCCGATGAACTGCATCAGTTGGATCGTGGGGCACCTGGCGAACCAGGAGCAGTTCCTATGGGTCATCCTGGGCCAGGATCAGATCGTATCCCCCGGCCTGAACGACCGGGTCGGGCATGGCATGCCGGCTTCCACGCCGCCGCTGGCCGAGATGTGGGACGTGTGGCACGCGGTGACGCAGGCCGCCGATCCGTTTCTCGACACGCTGACAGCGCAGCGGCTTCAGGAGCATTATGTGTGGCAGGGCCGGACGCTGCCGGAGAGCATCGGCACGCAACTGCTGCGCAACACCTATCACTACTGGTTCCATACCGGCGAGGGGCACGCCATCCGCCAGCAGCTCGGCCACCCCGATCTGCCGCAGTTCGTCGGTGATATGTCGCTCGCTGTCTACCGGCTCGAATAGCTGGATCGCCGCTGGCCGGACGTTCAGCCCCACAGGAGACGATATGCCGCGCAAAATTATCATTGACACCGATCCCGGCGTGGACGACGCGATGGCGATCTTTTTCGCGCTGCGCTCGCCCGAACTGGACGTGATCGGCCTGACCACCATTTTTGGCAACGTACACACATCGCTGGCGACGACCAACGCCCTGCGCCTACTGGAGATCGCCGGGCGGCCCGATATCCCGGTCGCCAAAGGGTCGGATCATCCGCTGGCCGTGCCGTTCGGTGGGCCGGTGCCGTTTGTGCATGGCGACGACGGCCAGGGTAATGTGCATCTGCCCGCGCCCACCACCGCGCCGCTCGATCAGTCGGCAGCCGCGTTCATCGTCGAGCAGGTCATGGCCGCGCCTGGCGCGATCACGCTGGTCCCGGTCGGCCCGCTGACCAATATCGCGCTGGCGCTGCGCCTGGAGCCGCGCATCATCGAGCGCGTGCGCGAGGTGGTGCTGATGGGTGGCAACGCCCTGGCGCCGGGCAACGCGACCCCCGCCGCCGAAGCGAACGTCCACAACGATCCTGAAGCGGCGGATGTGGTGCTGGGCGCGGGCTGGCCGATCACGATGGTCGGGCTGGACGTGACCCATAAAGTGCACATGTCCGGCGCACACCTGGCGCAGTATGCGCAGGCGGCGAACCCGCTGGCGCAGCATATCGCGCGGATTGTGCCGTTCTACCGCGCGTATTTCGAGCGGTGCTTCCCCGGCTCAGAGGGAATCTATGTGCACGACTCGTCCGCCATCGCCTACCTGCTCGATCCCGGCCTGTTCGAAACGCGCCAGTGGCCGATACGCGTCGAGACACAGGGCATCAGCCGGGGCAAGACCTGGCCCGCAACCGGCAGCGGCAACGACGCGCATCCCGCCGCGTGGCAGGGCCGCCCGCCGGTCAACGTGTGCATCGGCGTGGACGGCGCGCGCCTGGTGGCGTTGGAGCTGGAACGGCTGACACGGTCCTGATCGGGATGCTCAAAACGCGCTTTTTGCGGGGAATGCTGGCGGTGGGCGTCGTGCTGACACCGGCGATCATCACGCTGCTGCTGGTCTATGGCTATGTGGGGGGCGGTGTGCGCGACTTCATCCCGCACCACTACCCGCTCGACGATCTCTACTACTGGCGCCAGATCGACACCTTCCGCGCGGTGGGATTTGAGGGCGGCTATTATGTCAGCAACGAGCAGCCCGCGCCCGCCGACTTCACCCACTTCGACCCGCACGGGCCGTATTTCCCGGCGCTGTATGGACTTCCGGCGCGGATCGCGGGCTGGGAGCCGTATTCGCCGCTGCTGTTCAACCTGGCGACGGTCACGTTGGGGCTGGCGCTGGTGGTCGGGCTGCTGCGCCTGGACGAGCGGCAGTTGATCGCCGCCGGGCTGCTGACTGCAACGGCGTGGCCGGTGCTGCTCTATATCGTCTCCGGGATGCAGGAGAGCGTGCACCACGCCTTCGCGCTGCTGCTGGTGATCGTGTTTGCCCTCACCCTGCGCGAGCGATCCGCGCTGCGGCCCGGCCTCAAGCTGCTGTTCGCGGTGCTGATCCTCGTGGCGGCGCTCTTCCGCCTGACATGGGCGCTGTTGGCCCTGCCGTATTTCGTGCTGCTGGCGGAGCGCGTGACGTGGCGATCTGTGCTGCGGGCAGTGGCCCTGACCGGCCTGCTGATCGCGCTGGCCTGGCTGCTGACGGCAGCCACCACCTATGCCCCCTACGCCGACAATCTCCCCGCGACGATCCAACGTGAGGCGTCCGCCGCGTGGCGCGCGGACGGTGCCTGGGCCGCGCTGACGACCACGCTCGATCTTATCGGGCAGAACGTCGCGGACAATATCGGTTTCTTCAACGAAGGGCTGCGGCTGGAAGTCGTGCAGCGCTACCAGATCGTGGCGCTGATCGGCGTGCTGGCGGGGTGGCTGGCCGTGCTGTGGCGGCGCCGGGCGGATGATTACGCGGCGGGGGCGCGGCCTGAAGCGGTGCTGCACCTCTACAATCTGGGCGCGATCCTTGCGCTCAACTTTGTGATTTATACGATGGCGGGCTGGCGCGATTACCGCGTGATCGCGCCGCACCTGCTGCTGACCGGGTTTCTGCTGGTGGCACGCCGCCGCTTCTGGCTGGTGGGGATCGTGATCGTCACCAACCTGCTGCTGATCCTGCCCTTCAAGGATTACTACCTGGCGTTCGGCAAGATGTACCTGGGCTACGATCACGCGCCGATAACGCGCTTTGAGGACGCCACGCGCGCGCATATTGTGTATGAGCCGGACGCGCCGGACGCGTGGTGCAACACCCTGCTGATGGATTATCACGACTCGTATGCCCCGGCGCTGATCGGCCTGCCCGTGGGAATCGGCATGTCCTATTTCGTCGTGCCGGACGCGCTGGAAACGCCGCTGCGCTCGCGCTATCTGCTGCTGTTTCCCGATGACTACGAGGCCCTGCGCGCGCGGGCGGACCTGGAATTTCTGACCACGACCGAGATCGGCGATCTGTATTTGAATCGGGACGCGGACTGCGCGATCCCGTAGCGTAGCGTGGAAGGTTGAATTTAGAGGAGCTTTGAACCGATGACTCGTAAAATGATTATCGACACCGATACCGCATCCGACGACGCCGTCGCGATCATGATGGCGCTGCAAACGCCCGACATTGAGGTCGAGGCGATCACCGTCGTCGCGGGGAATATGCCGGTCGAGCAGGGCAGCATCAACGCTCGCTACACCGTCGAGCTGTGCGGCAAGCACGTGCCGGTCTATCACGGCGCGGACCAGCCTCTGACGCGCGAAATCTACCGGGCCTACTTCTTTCATGGGCCGGACGGCATGGGCGGGATGAACTACCAGGCCAAGACGCCCCCGGCGGAAGGCCACGCGGTCGAGGTGCTGATCGACACGATCAAGGCCAACCCCGGCATCATCCTGGTCACGCTCGGCCCGCTGACCAACGTCGCGCTGGCGGTGGCAAAGGCCCCGGAGATCGTGGAGAACGTCAACCGGTGTGTGGTGATGGGCGGCGCGGCCAACGTGGTCGGCAACATCACGCCTGCCGCCGAATACAACATCTGGTGCGACCCCGAAGCGGCGCGCATGGTCTTTCGCTCTGGCCTGCCGGTCGAGATGGTCGGCTGGGAAGTGTGCCGGGGCGAGGCGAATCTGTCCGACGCGGACATGCGCTTTTTGAAGGAAGAGATCAACACGCCGCTGGCGCATTTCACGGTAGACTGCAATATCTCTGCGCTGGACGCCAACCGCAACTGGCTGGGCGATCCTGGCCTGGGGCTGCCCGACCCGGTGGCGATGGCGATTGCGATCGATCCCACGCTCTGCACGCGCCAGAGCAAGCACTATGTCGAGGTCGAGTGCGACGGCACCTATACGCGGGGCATGACGGTGGTCGATCAGCTCAACGTCACGCCCTACGACACGGCCAATGTTGCGATGTGGCAGCCGCTCACGCAGAAGGGCGCGCCGCATATCACCGTCTGCTGGGAGATCGACGCCCGGCGCTGGAAGGACCTGCTGTATCAGACCGTGCGGGCGTAAGGCCCACGCCGGTGGTTGGTGCCCCCCCATCCTAAATCCTTCCCCCAAAATGAGGGAAGGACTTGCCGGCTCCCCTTCCCTCCGCGCAGCAGTGGCGGAAGGGGCCGGGGGATGGGGGAAGCAGTAGTATTTCACCGCCACGCAGCATTGCAGGAGACACGATGGCGAAACAAGCGATCAACCCCGACAGCCTGTTCGACAGCCTGCAATTTGGCTTCTCACAAATCGTAATCAGCCAGGGCCGCCGCCAGGTGCACATCTCCGGCCAGGTGGCCTGGGATGCCAACGGCGATCTGGTGGGCGGGGACGACCTGCGCGCGCAGACCTTCGAGGCGTTCAGGAATCTGGACACCGCGATCCGGGCGGCGGGCGGCACGCTGCGCGACATCGTCTCGCTGCGGATTTATATTGTCGAGCGCGTCATGGCGCAGTCGGCCCCGGTCAGCGAGGCGCTGCGAACATTCTTCCCCGACGATCCGCCGGCTTCGACCTGGATCGGCGTGCGGACGCTGGCGCGCGAGGCGTTCCTGATCGAGATCGAGGCGCTGGCGGTGTTGGACTAGGGCAGGCCGGATGGCGTTTCGCTACGATTTCATAGGTGTGGGCGGGCTGGCGGTCGATCTTGTGCTGCGCGTGGAGCAGCTTCCCGCCGCCGACGAAAAGTATCCGGCGGCATTGGTCGGTAAACTGCCGGGCGGATTTATCGCCAACGCGACCTGCGCCGCGTCCCGGCTGGCGCTGCGGACCGGCTACATCGGCTGGGCGGGTGACGATGCCGACGGGGCGCTGCTGCATGATGACTTCGTGCGCTGGGGCGTCGATCCGGCAGGACTGGCGCGCGTGCCGGGCGAGGTCACGCCCTTCACCGTCGTGCTGGCCGATGCCCAGGGCCGCCGCGCGATCGTGGTCCCGGCGTCGCCGCTCTACACGCTGCCGCTGAGCGAGGCGCAGTTGGCGCTGGCGGCGCAGGCGCGGATCGTCTACACCTACCCGCGCGATCTGGCGTGGTGCCAGCGGCTTCACGACGCGGCGCAGGTATCCGGCGGCGGGCTGGCGCTCGACATCGAGAGCATCATCCCGCTGCGCGGCGCGGCGCTGCGGAACGCGATCCGGCTGGCCGAGGTCGTGTTCCTGGCCGAGAGCAGCCTGGAGTTGCTGGGCGTCACCTCGATCCGGGGCCTGGCCGGGCCGGGCCAGTGGGTGATCCAGACCGCCGGGAGCCGGGGGGTGTATGGCGTCGAGGCGGGGCGCGACGAGCCGGTATTCGTGCCGGGGCGAGCGGTCGAGGTCGTGGATTCGACGGGGGCGGGCGACTGCTTCCACGCCGCGCTGATCGCTGCCCGGCTGGATGGGGCCGATCTGCCCGCCGCGCTGGCCTTTGCCAACGCCGCTGCCTCGCTCCAGGTGCAGCAGCCGGGCGCGCGGGGCGGCCTGCCAAGTCGTGCGGAAGTCGAGGCAGTCCTGCTATAGTCTCCGTTGGAACAATCCTGTATTGGAGAACTGAGGGAGATACCGAGGATGACTCAAATGATTCGCTATTCCCTGATCGGACTGCTGGCCCTGGCGCTGATCGCGTTTGGACTCCCGGTGCGCGCCCAGGAGTCGGCCCCGTCGCTGCCCCTGGCGGCGATCCAGAACGGCGACCTGTGGCTGTTCGGCCTGGGCGCTGGCCCACAGCAGGTGACGAGTGCCGGGGTGCTGCAAAACAATGCCAGCCTGACCTGGGGGCCGCAGGGTAACACGCTGGCCTTTACCATGCCCAACCCCGACGGCACACTGAGCCTGATGCTCACCGATCGCGCGGGCAGCGAGCCGGTGCAGCTTACCAGCGGCGTCGCGTTCGGCTTCCCGATCAGCTTTACGGCTGAGGGCGAGATTCTCTACGCCGTCTCGACGCAGCAGTATGTCGAAGGTGCGGTGAACGGCGGCGCGGGCGAGGTGATCGAACTGTACACGGTCGCGCCCCAGGTGGGAGCCGCGCCGGAATTGATCGGCAGCCTGACGTTCGGTGTGGGCTGCGGCGGCGGCTCATCGATCCCGGCGGACTGGATGTACTGGACCGAGACGGGCACCAACCCCGGCGGCAGCAGTCTGGTGCTGGCCCTGACCCCGCACGGGCTGGTGCACAGCATCAACTGTACCGGCGTGGGTACGGCCCTGCTCGATCTGGCGAGCGGCGAGAGCACGCCGCTGGGCACCGATCTCGGCGCGGTCAAAGTCTCGCCGGACGGCAGCCAGGTGGTCGGCGTCAATAACGCTGTGCCCTGGCAGGGAACCGGCCAGACCGTGCAGGTCGATGTTGCGACGGGGACGGTTACGACGCTGAGCACCAGCGGCACGCCCGATCAGTTGGCGTGGAGCGCGGACGGCGGCAGCGTGTTTTACAGCACGCGGCGCGAGTCCGGTGAGACGGTCGCCATGACGCCCGAACAGCAGCAGCAGGTGACGGAAGCGCTGGGGCTGATGGAGCCGGTTACGCTGCCGCTGTGGACCGCCAGCATCCACCGGCTGGACCTTGCCAGCGGCCAGGATACGGAGCTGTACAGCACCGGGGCGTATGCCATTGGCCGGATGCTGCCCACGCCGGACGGCAGCGCGCTGATCTTCAGCCAGATTCCGAACCTGGAAGCGTGGGCGCAGACGCTCGCCAGCGGCCAGATCGCGGATATCTGGAGCCAGGAAGGGCAGGCGCAGTTACTCGGCACGGTCGCGGTGGATCTGCTCCGGCTCGATCTGAACAGCGGCGCGGTGGATCCAGTCGGCACCGGGATGCAGCAGGCGGCGCTAAACGCGGCGGCCTACGGTGAGCTGGCCCCGCTGGGTGCGGAAGGGTAGCGCACAGAATACGATTTACCCCCCTCCCTAAATCCCTCCCCCGCAAGGAGGGCGGGACTTAAACATCTCACCCCTTCCTCCGTGAAACGTGGGGGAAGGGGCCAGGGGATGGGGGGTAAAAATACATAACAGGCGCTTGCGCGGGGCACAACAGTTTTGAGGCCAACGTGATCGACTACGTAACCTTTGGGATCATCATCGACGATATCGTCTTTCCGCAGGGCACGACGCGGATGGGCGTGCTGGGCGGCGGCGGTCCCCAGACAGCCTGGGGCACGGCAGCGGCGCTCGGCAGCGGGGAGACGGTCGGATTGGTGGCGGGCGTCGGGCGCGATCTGGACCCGGGCGCACTGGTCCCGCTCGCAGCGGCGCGCGTGAACCTGGACGGCGTGCGCGTGACGGCACTGCCCACGCCGCGCGCGTGGCAGACGGTCGAGTTCGACGGGCGGCGGACGCAGGTCTGGCGCGTGGAGCCGCAGACGCTCGGTGAGCAGTTGGCGCGCCATTGGGACGTGCTGCCGCCCGCCTACCGTGAAGCGCGCTGGTTTCACTGGGGCATCCATCCCGGCGACGCGGCCCCGGCGATCGCGTTTGCGCGCGATCTGCGGGAGCGCGGCAGGCGCGTCAGTCTGGAACCGTTCCGGCCCCCGCCCGCGCCGATGAGTGACGAGCAGATCGGCGCGCTGCTGGAAGTCTGCGACGTGTTTTCGCCCAACTGGCGCGAGGCTGCCATGATGACCGGCAGCGACGACGAGCGGCAGATCATCGCGCGCTTCCGGGCGCTGGGCGGGCGGATTCTGGCGCTGCGGCGCGGCGAGGCAGGCGCGGATGTGTGGGACCTGCCCGCCGGGCGCGGGGTGCGCGTGCCTGCCGTCCCAACCGGGGTAATCGACCCGGTCGGCGCGGGGAATACATTCTGCGGCGCGCTGATCGCCCGGCTCGATGACGGGCTGGCCGAAGCGGCGTGTCACGCGACGGTCGCGGCGTCTTACGCGGTCGAGCAGATCGGTATTCCGGCGGCGCTGCCCGATCCCGCCGACTATGCCCGGCGGCTGGACACGGCGCGGGCGGGATGTGCCGAACTGGCGATCGGCTGAGCGGGCGTCAGAGCGTGATCACTTTGTCGGCGCGCCACTGCGCCTCGATGATGTCGCCCATGCTGCCGATGGTACCGACCTCGATTGCATCGGCCAGGCCGTAGAAGTCGAGGCACGTTTTACAGGCAATGATTGGCACACCCCGCGCCTGGAGCGCGGCCAGCGCGTCGAGCACGGGCGAGCCGCTGCACACCAGCCGCACGCCTTCGCCATAGCAGCAGATCGCGGCGGGCAGGCGCGCGTCTTCGAGCAAAAGCCGGAAGTAGCTCACGGCAAGCTGCTGCTGCAAGGCGGGATCGGCGTGGCCGAGTCCGTTGCGGGTGAGCAGCAGGGTGATGGATGATGAAGCGGGTGAGCCGGTCATGGGTGGGTCCTTTCGGGTGTGGGGAAGGTGACTCCGCCGATCATAGCGAGCGCGGCGGGCCGTGCCAACCCGTGAATAGTGTTATTGAGTCAGATCGCGGGCGCGGTGCCCGCCGGTGTAACCTATGTAACCTAATAGACAGGATCAGGAAAAAATGTCGGATCGTTCTCCCATGCATCAACAAATTGATACGCTGCCCCAACTGGTGCGCGATATCGCCAGGCCGTTCGACCAGTCGGCGCGGGGCACGTTTGATTTCGAGCTGTGCCACGCGGTCAAGCGGATCTACCTGGTGGGCTGCGGCGACAGCTATCACGCGCCGGTGGGGGCGGAGCTGGCGTTTCACCTGCTGGCGGGCGTCCCGACGCAGGCCGTCAGCGCGCTGACCTTCAGCCGCTACGTGGTCAGCTTCCTGCCGCCGACCGGCCCCAAGACCAACCTGGTGATCGCCGTGTCGGTGTCAGGCGTGGTCAGCCGGACGATTGAGGCACTGCGGCTGGCGCGCCAGATGGGGGCGACGGCGGTCGCGCTGACCGGCGCACCGGATAAGCCGCTGGCCCAGGAAGCCGGGAAAGTGTTCCAGACGACCGTCCCACCGCTGCCGGACGAGCTGCAAGGCATGATCGTGCCGGGCGTGCGCTCCTATCTGGCGTCGCAGATGGGGCTGTACAGCGCCGCGATCCGGATCGGCGAGGTGCGCGGCCACCTGACGACCGCTCAGGCCGATGCCCTGCGCGCCGAGCTGGCCGGGCTGGCCGACGTGATGGAAGCGACGATTGCGGCTTGCGAACCGGCGGTGCGCGATCTGGTCGAGCGCTGGCGCGACGCGCCGGAATTCGTGTTCGTCGGGGCCGGGCCGCTGTATGGCGTGGCGATGTTCAGCGCGGCCAAGCTGCTCGAAGCCAGCGGCGATCCCGCACTGGCGCAGGAAACCGAGGAATGGGCGCATTTGCAATACTTTGGCACGCGCCCCGACACCCCGACCGTGTTCATCAGCGCGGCGGATCGTGACGCGGACCGCATGGCCGAGGTGGCACGCGCGGCGCAGGCCATCGGGCGGCGGACGGTCGGCATCCTGCCGGCGGGCGAGCAGGCGATCAGCGCCTATCTCGACGCGGTGCTGCCGGTGCAGGGGCCGGTGCGCGAGTGTTTCGCCCCGCTGGTCTACAGCATCCCCGGCGAGCTGCTGGCGGCAGAGCGTGCGGCGGCGATCGGCGCGGAATACTTCCGCGCGTTTGGCGGGGGCCGCACGGTCGATTGGGCCGATGGATCGAGCCGTATCCGCGACAGCCACCAGATCGACGAGCCGCTGCGCTAGTGGCCAGAGAAAGCAGGCGCATGATGTCCGGTTCGCCTCAACCTGCCTATATCGGCGTGGGCGGGATCATCATCGATGATATTGTGTTCCCCACCGGCGAAACGCGTATGGCGGTGCTGGGGGGCGGGGTCGTGCACGCCGCCGCCGGGATGCTGGTCTGGGATCAGCGGGCCGGGATCGTGGCCTACGCCGGGCACGATCTGCCGGAGCAGGCCCGCCAACGCCTGGCGCGTGATTTCGATCTGCAAGGGGTGATCGTGCTGGACCTGCCGCAGGCGCGCGCGTGGCAGCTTTTTGAGTGGGACGGCAAGCGGAGTGAGGTTTTCCGCGTGGACGTGCTCGATCCGTTCATCTACGAGCCGCCGCCCGACCGCGTGCCCGCCGTCTACCACGCCGCGCGGGGCGTCCACCTGCTGCGCGACGCGGCCCCGCTGCCCGCCTGGCGCGCGCTCTATCCTGACGCAGTGCTGCTGTGGGAGCCGCTCCAGCAGTATATGATCGCGGAGAACGCGGGCGAGTTCCGCGCGGCCCTGCCGCAGATCGACATCGTTTCGCCCAACTGGCTCGAAGCGCAGCATGTCTACGGCTTCCGCGAGCCGGAAGGGCTGGTGCGCGCCATGCTCGATGATGGCGCGGCGGTGGCGGTGCTGCGCATGGGCGAGGCTGGATCGCTGGTGGGCCAGCAGGGACAAAACGGCTTGCTGCGGGTGCCGGCTGTGCCCGTGCCCGATCTGATCGACCAGACCGGCGCGGGCAACACCTACTGCGGCGCGTTCCTGGTGGGCTGGTCCGAAACCCGCGATCTGCTCACGGCGGCGTGCTATGGCGCGGTCGCGGCGTCGTTCTCGCTCGAAGTCACCGGCGTAGCCGATCCGCCGCCCGATAAAGACGCGGTGCGCGCGGCGCGCCTGCGCTGGCTGCACGATCAGGTGAAGGTTTCCGGATAAGTGGAACAGGGCGAGGCCCCGTTGACCTCGCCCGGATGTTTGATCGCGGCTGTTATGCCATTCCCCCCATCCCCCGGCCCCTTCCCCCACGTTTCACGGAGGGCAGGGGAGTCCAGCGACGGGCTGCAAGTCCCGCCCACCTTGCGGGGGAGGGATTTAGGGAGGGGGGCAGCGCCCCTGAGGCGCATAACACGCTTTACAACTCGCGCGTCAGGCTGTGGATGCCGGTTGCGCCGCTCGGCTTGGTCGGGTTGTCCTCGGTGATCTGCAGTTCGCCGCTGCCATCATAGCAGCGCACGGCGAAGCGGTGCTCGCCTTCCTCGAACGGCCATTCGTAGCGCCAGATCACCCAGGTCGTCTCGCTGAGCGGATCGCGCAGCTCGGCGGCCTGCCACTCGCCGTCGTCCACCTGCACCTCGACCTTCGAGATGCCGCGCGCCCCGGCGTGGGCGATCCCGCCGACCGGCACGAACATCTGCCCGTCGCGCTCGATCGTCTCACCCACGACATCGACCACCGAGGTGGCGCGCATCTGGGCGACCTTGTCCCAGCCGCGCTCGACCCAATAGCCATCTTCATCGTGATCGATCACCTCGATCTCGGTGATCCACTTGGGCTGCTTCATCCCGTAGCGATCGGGAATGTAGACGCGCAGCGGGAAGCCGTGCTGGTGCAGCAGCGGGATGCCGTCCCAGTGATAGGCGAGCATGATCCGCTCATCGCTGTCGATCAGGTCGAGCGCGACTGTCTCGAAGAAGCCGTCTTCGGAGTGGATCAGGATATGCGTCGCGCCATCCTGTACCCCGGCATCGGCCAGGACATCGCGCAGCGGCGCGCCGGTCCAGCGCGTGGTGCTGGTCAGATCGCCCGCGATCCGGTTGGAGATGCAGGCCAGCGTAACGTACTGGTCCTGGGCCGGATAATCGTTCATGATCTGGTCGATGGTCAGCGCGCGCGGGTTATCGACCATGCCGCCGATGCTGAGCGCCCATGCATCGCCGTCGATCTCCGGCGGGCGCAGGTTGATGTCGATCCGGTAATGGTCTTCGAGCGGGGTATATTCCGGACGCGTGCCGGGCACCGGCTGAACGGCGGCTCCGGCGTTGGGCAAGCCTTCGGGGGTGGTGGCGGCCAGGTTGGCCTCGATCCGCTCCTGGTACTGCTGCTCCTCGCGGTATTCGAGATAGCGGCCCAGTCCGGCCCCGAAAACGGTCAGGGTGGCGGTCGCGCCGCCGACGCGGATCAGAAACTCGCGGCGGCTGATCGGCTCGACGTGCACTTCGCGGTGCGCGGCTTCTCCGGCGGCAGCGGTCGGGCTGCTGGCCGGAACGGGGCGCACGACGGCCAGCTCGTGTTCGCTAACGCCGGACATGATGCGGCGCAGGCGGTAGTAGGCCCAGCTCAGCGCCGCGCCCCACACCAGGAAGGCCAGCGCCAGCCACAACACGCTGACCGAGTCTGAGGTGGTGGCGGTGACGTTCACATCCTGGCTGATCAGGATGGCGGGCAGGCCCAGCACCGCACCGGCGGCCAGGCCGGGCAGATAGCGCGCCGCGCCACGCAGATCGGGATTGGCGGCGTTGAGCGCGGCAAACAGCACCGCACCGGTCACCACGCCGCCGCCGAAGAAGGTGAGCAGCGCCATCAGCGTTTCGAGCGTCTTGGCGGTGCTGGACGTTTCGCCCAGGTCGAAGCGGTCGATGAACTCGACCATCGTGTCGATGCCGCGCGTGATCACCTGGCCGGGCAGCACGCGCGCGATCCAGTCGAAAACGTCGAACGGGGGGAAGGGCAGACCGAACGCTTGATCGGCCAGATATAATAGGGCTATCAGGGTGGCCGTGAACAGCGCCCCGATGAGCGCGCCGGTCAACCAGCCGGGCTTCTGTCTTGGCATGATGGCATTCCTCTCAGTTTGGCCGCGTGCGGTGGGGTGGCATGAACTCCTTGTGGCTATTTATGATTCTACGAGTTTATGTCATAAATATTTCAATTATATGAGAGTCAGATTGATGTGGGATGAGATTCTGGATAGTGACGGGGCCGGATGGCCCGCCGATGAAGGCGACGAGGACGCCTATGCCCAGGTGATCCTGACCGTGCAGGGGCACGCGCCGCTGTTTGGTTCCGCGCGGCTGGCGCGCCGGGCGCTCGACGCGATCACGGCCTGTGCGCCAGGTGCGCCGGGGCAGTTGTGGGGCGCGGTCGTGCTGCCGGAGACGGTGCGGCTGGTGATCGGACCCGCCGGGGTGGACGCGCTCGATCAGTTCATCGAGGCGGTCAAGGCGCAGAGCAGCACGCGTGTCCTGAGTGCGATCCGGCAGGCGGACGACGACACGCTGGATGTCGTGCTGCGCTACAGCCCGGTGTGGGGCGGGGCGCTCTACCAGGTCTGGCAGACGGGCTATCACCGCCAGTTGTTCTGGACGGAGTACAAGCTCAGCAACGCGCTGTATGAGCTGGCGCGCGCGCCAGTCGAGGCCGGGCTGGTGGCGGACCTGGACGACTGGCCCTACCGCTATCAGGATGGCGAAGCTGCGATTGGCCCCCCTCCCTAAATCCCTCCCCCACAAGGAGGGCGGGACTTGAGAAACGTCGCCGATATTCTCCCCTTCCCTCCGTGAAACGTGGGGGAAGGGGCTGGGGTGGGGGATGGGGGGCAAAAAGAATAGCCGCTACAGCCCGGCGATCAGCTTTTGGGCCACGTCGGCCAGCGGGCGCGCCCAGTTCAGCTCTTCGCGCACCCAGCCCACATCCTTATAGCGCGGGTCCATCGCCAACAGCAGCTTCCACAGCCGCCGCGCCTCGATCCGATCACCTGAGGCGTAGTTGGTGATCGCCAGCCCGGCCAGCGCCGACGCATACCCCGGCTTAAGCTCGTTGGCCTTGCGAAAATCGGCCAGCGCCTCAGGATACTGGCCCATCTCGAAGTAGGCTTCAGCGCGGTTGACGAACGAGTCGGCGTCGTCGGACCCCAATTCGATCGATTTGGTGAAATCCTCGATTGAGCCTTCGAGATCGCCCAGTCCCGCCCGCACCGCGCCCCGGCCCTGGTAGCCGGTGGCAAAGGCGGAATCGAGCTGGACTACCTTGTCGAAGTCTTCGAGCGCCTGCTCAAGCTCGCCGCTGTAGAAATGGGTCCGCCCGCGCGCGTGGAAAGCGTAGGCGTAGTCGGGCTTGAACTCGATGGCGGCGTTGCTGTCGGCCAATGCCGCCTCGTAATCGCCCAGGGTGATATAGACGTCAGCGCGGTTGACGTAGGGCAGGTGCAGCTCGCGGTTATCAAGCTCAATCGAGCGGGTGAAATCGGCCAGTGCCCTGTCAAATGCCTCGTTCTGGACGTAGAGCAGCCCCCGGTTGTTGAACGCTTCGGCAAAGGCCGGATGCAGCTCGATGGCGCGTGTGTACTCGAAGATCGCCCCGTCGATGTCGCGCTGCTCGGCGAGCTGGTAGCCCTGGTTGAAGTGATCCTCGGCGCTCAGCTCGTCCTCGGTGGGCGCGGGCTGGGCGGCGATTATTTCCAGTTTGCGCTCGACGTCCGGCTGCTCGTGGGCCGGAGCGGGGATGATCGGCCCCAGCGCCGGCTGCTTGAGGAACCGGCTGCGCAGCTTTTCCATCGCCGCGTCGAAATACTCATGATAGAGCGTCGGCCCGTTCAGGCTGGAGAGCTGGCTGAGTGTGCCGGTGAGATAGCGCTCCGTACCGCGAAAGTTGAAGTTGTTGGCGAGGATGGGTACGACGTTGCGCCCCATCTCGATGGCGTACTCGATCTCGCGGCGCAGCCAGTCGCCCGGCTCGGCGCAGCGCTCGACCGTGCCCGGCGTGAGGATGACCAGAAAGTGGGGGCGGGCCGCGATCTGGTGCAGGATGATCTGGTCGAAGGCCCCGCTGTCGATGCTCTCCACGTCCATGAACACGTCATAGCCATGACTGCACAGGTCCTGGAAGATGGCGCGCGCGATAAAGGAGCTGGTCTGGCGGCGGTAGCTGATAAAGATGGCCTGATCGTTGGTGGTCATGATGTTCATCCCCTGTACGCACTGATACCCGGATTCGCAGCGTGTCACAGCCCGATTTTTAGACGACTCTATTATGCGGAGAGGATGCCGTGCGAGTCAACCCGGCACGGTTCGCGGGAAGTGCTGATGTGCAGTAAACTGGATAGGGTTACCACTTTGACTCAGCCGCCCAATCAGGACGACACATGAATCCGGACGACCCGCAAGCTCGTTCCCAGGAAGCCGACCCGCTGCTGCGCTGGCGCGACGAGTTCCCGATCCTGGCCGAAACGAATTATATGGTCAGCAACTCGCTCGGCGCGATGCCGCGTGCGGTCTACGACAGCCTGCGCGCCTATGCCGATACGTGGGGCGCGCGCGGAGTCCGGGCGTGGGGCGAGGGCTGGTGGGATATGAACGTCGCGCTCGGCAGCGAGATCGGCGCGATCATCGGCGCGCCGCCGAACACCGTCTCGATGCACCAGAACATCTCCATCGCGCAGGGGATTCTACTCTCGTGCTTCGACTTCAATGGCCCGCGCAACAAGATCGTCATCGAGGCGGGAATCTTCCCGTCGGTCTATTACGTCCTGCGCGGGATGCTGCCGCCCAATGTCGAGGTGTGCCTGGTGCCCAGCGAGGACGACGGCATCACGGTTCCGGTCGAGCGCATCGTGGACGCGATCGACGAGCGAACGCTGCTGGTGCCGATCAGCCATGTGCTGTTTCGCAGCGCCTATATTCTGGACCTGCCGCCGATCATCGAGAAGGCGCACGCGGTCGGCGCGCTGGTGATCGTGGACGGCTATCACGCGGCGGGGATCGTGCCGTTCGACGTGGGCGCGCTCAATGTCGATTTCTACCTGGCGGGCGTGCTCAAGTGGATGTGCGGTGGGCCGGGCGGCGTATTCCTCTATGCGCGCGAGGATCACCTGCGGAGCGTGCGACCCGGTCTGACGGGCTGGATGGCGCATCAGCGCCCGTTCGCCTTCGAGGTCGATACGATCGACTTCCGGGACGATGCGTTTCGCTTTCTGAACGGCACGCCCGCGATCCCCAGCCTGTACGCGAACCGCCCCGGCGTCGAGATCATCGGGCAGGTGGGGGTCGAGAATATCCGCCGCAAGTCGATACACCAGACGGCGCTGCTGATCGATCTGGCGGAGCAGGCCGGCTATACGATCAACTCGCCGCGCCGCCCCGACGAGCGCGGGGGTACGGTCACGGTGAATCCGCCGCACGCCTACGAAGTCTCGCGCAAGCTGATCGCGCGCAATATCATCGTGGACTACCGCGCCCAGGCCGGGATTCGCGTCTCGCCGCATTTCTACAACAGCGACGACGAGGTGCGGGCGGTCATCGGCGCGATCCAGGATATTCTGGAATCGGGCGCGTGGCAGCGACACGCGGGTAATCAGACCTTCGTGACGTGATCGGCTGCGCCGATATGCCGCTCGCGTCGTCAGGGGGTGGGGGAAGCGTCAGCGAGCAGGATGCAGCCGGTCAGCCAGCGCGGGCCGATTGGCGCTAGAATGATGGGGAAAGGGGAACAGCGTATGTCTCTGTTGTACGACATCAGCCGTACCATCACACCCTCACTGGCCGTCTGGCCGGGCGATGCCCCGTTCAGCTTCGAGCACGCGCTGCGCACGTCGGACGGCGCATCGGTCAACCTGACGACGCTCACGCTCAGCGCGCACACCGGGAGCCACGCCGACGCGCCCTATCACGTCGCCGGGGATGGCGCGCATCCCGCCGATCTGCCACTCGATCCGTATCTCGGCCCGGCACACCTGGTCACGATCACACGGCAGCACGGTGGCATCGTCCCGGCGGATTTCGCGGGGCACGATCTCGCGGGCGTGGAGCGCCTGCTGATTCACACCTGGGTCAGCGATCTACCCGACGAGCAGTGGCCGGACGATTTCCCCTATCCGACCGTCGAATTGATCGACTGGCTGGCGGCGCAGGGCGGCGTGCTGCTGGGGCTGGACTGCCCCTCGGTGGATCGCTTCGACAGCCAGGATTTGCCGTGCCACCACCGTCTTTACCAGTACGGCATGGTGAACCTCGAAACGCTGCGGTTTGCGGGCGTGCCCGATGGGCGTTACGAGCTGATCGCGCTGCCGCTGAAACTCGGTGGGGTATGCGGCAGCCCGGTGCGGGCTGTGCTGCGCAGCCTGGCGTGAGCGCCAGGTCTCGCCCACTGATCGTGGGCAATAGACTATAGTAGGCTTTTGGCAAGTGCATGTTTTGAAGGAGAGAGCGGGCTGAAATGTATTCGCCGGTGGTGCTAATTGTAGATGACGATCCGGGCCTGCTGCGCCTGTTCAGCGCGCTGGTCGAGCGCCTGGGCTGCGAGACACTTCGCGCGCCGGGTGGGGTGAAGGCGCTGGATACCCTGGACGAAACGACACCCGATCTGCTCATTCTCGATCTGGCGATGCCGGAGATTTCAGGACTCGACGTGCTGCGTCACGTGCGCCGCACCCCCCGGCTGGACTCGATGAAGGTCATGATCCTGACGGCCAGGCCGAATATGGTGCGCGAGGTCGAGGCGCTGGGGATCGACTGCTGGGTATCGAAGCCGGTGATGCCCAACGATTTTCTGGACGCGGTGCAGGGCCTGTTGGACGAAGCCTAGCGCCGGACAGAAGCTCAAGCTGAGAAAATAACAGGGCGTGCCGGAAAAGCACGCCCTTTGAATTCAATTGGGTGCTGTGCAGTTCGCCGTTATTCGGCGGTGCCCCCGGCCTGCTCCAGCAGCGCGCGGACCGTTACGCCGCGATAGCCCCACTCGCAGTTTTCCGCGCACAGCGTTTGCAGCACCGGCAGCGCCGACTCGTAGTGGCCGCCCGCGACGGCGTTACGCGCGTTGAGGTAGCGCTCGGCAAAATCGGCTTCGTAGAGCAGCGAGGGCGGCTCGACCGTGCCGATCTCGTCGGCGCGATAGATCAGGCGGATGCCGCGCGCCAGGCGATCCTCACCGTCGGGATTCGCGCCCCGGATGTACTGGCGTCCGAGTGTCGTCAGCGCTTCGAGATACATCGCCTGGGTTTCGGCGGGGCGGTGCGCCGGATCGACCGCCATCAGCGACTCGATCCACTCGATCGCGTCTTCGAAGTCAAGCCGGCTCATCGCGGCGGCGGCCTGATCGTAGAGATAGGCCGGATCGAGACCATCGGGCGGCGGCTCGGTGCCAATCTCGGCTCCTTCCTCGGTGGGCGGCAGAGTCGGTGTGGGGCTGAGCGTGGGAGTCGCGGTGGGCGCGGGCGGCGGCGTGGGCGTATAGGCGGCCTGGGTCGAAGCCTGGGCCAGCAGCGCGGCACTGTCGCGCATATATTCCGGCGCGGGCTGGATCGTCTCGACGATCCACGAGAAGCGCGCCGCCGCCAGGGCATAGCGTTCGTTTTCCAGGTCGGCCACGCCGGTAGCGTACTGCTCGGCGATGCCCGTTGCCAGGGTTTGGGTGATCTGGGCGTTGTTGGTTGCCAGCCCGTCGCGGTACCCGGCGAAGCTCGCCAGCCCGATCAGCGCCGCGCAGAGACAGGTCGTGCCCAGCATGACCACGGCCAGCAGCAGCGGGCGCACGCCGGGACGCGCCTCGCTATAGGGCCGGACGGGAACCGGGGCGGTGTCGTCTTGTGCGATGGGCGGCTCTTGTTCGAGCAGCGCTTCGTTGCGCGCGGCCTGCTGGGCGGCGATCGCTTCGCGCAGCCCGCGCGGGGCCTTCGGCTCGGTGTCGCTGGCGTCACCCACCGGCAGATCGCCCGCCGGGGATAGGACATAGAGTGTGCCGCTGCTGGCCGGCGGGCTGTCAGGATCGGCATCGACGGCGGCATCGGCAATCACCGGCGTATCAGAGTCCAGATCGACCTCGACGCCCTCAGCCGCCAGCGCCTCGCGCAGCCCGGCAGGTGGGCGCGGCTGGGTATCGTCGGGATCGGCAGCCGGTTCGTCCGGCTGAATAGGCGTGTCTGGCCCGTGCTCCGGCGCGACCGGCTCCTCGTCGGGATCGCCGGGCGTCAGTGGGGTATCCTGGAAGGCATCAGGCATAGTAAACTCGTCTACTCCGGGGCAGCGCTGCCGCTGCCGCGTGTCGGAAAACTGCCCGGTGGGGCAGGCGCGGCGCATTATACCGGGTTCACCCGGCCTTGTCCAAGACGGCTGGCCAACGCCTGGCGCACGGCTTCGGCAGTTTTGTACGACTAAATCTTTTTAACTCGCCCAAGCTCGCCAGCCCGTTTTGTGCATTATGCACAAGGGTATTCGTATGAATCTCATAAAACCTGCCTAAAGACAGTCTTGGCAGCGTTCTATAGAATGCTTAATTAACCCGCACAGATCATCGATTGGATGCGCGATCAATCGCATGTAATAACTGACGGGGGGGAGAATACTATGGAGACTGCTGCCTGTTCCGCCACACTTCGATCGCTATTTAAGCTCGCCCTGCCGATCGGCAGCCGCTTGCTCACCGGGCGGCTCGAAACCCCGGTAAGCTGGGTCTGCCACCTGCGTACCCGTCCGCCGCTGTTTGCCGATCTCGAAGGCGGCGAGCTGGTGTTGGTTTCGACCAGCACGCTGGCGGCCTACAGCAAGCCGCTGACGCTCGAAACCGTGATCGAAGAGCTGACGCGCACGAAGGCCAGTGCCCTCGGCGTGCGCGGCACGCTGACCCCCCGTGCCCATCAAATGGCAAAGTCACTCAATTTCCCGGTGATCGCTCTGCCGGAGCGCGTCGTGCTGCCCCAGGTCGAGCGCGCCGTCCAGCGCTATTTTACCAACCGCCAGGCCCAGCTTACCCAGCGCGCTTTCGAGCTTCAGCAGATGCTCCAGCGCCACGCGGCCAGCTATCGCGGCCTGACGACGATGCTCAACGCCCTGGCCCGGATGCTCGACCGCCCGGTCGTGGTGCACGACCGCCAGGGGAACGTCCTCAGCCGGGGCCTGCCGGCCTCGCGCGGGCAGGACTGGGACGCGCATCTGGCGCTGGCCGGGGGCGCGGAGTTCGTGCGGCGCTTCGATCTGGATGACCGCACCTTCTTCGAGGACGACTGGCAGATCATCGAGAGTCCGGTGGGCATCACCGCGCCATTGATCCACGAAGGCCGCCTGCTGGGCTACGTCTCGGTGCTCAGCGCGGGCGACGCGCCGGACGAGTTTGATCTGATGGTGCTGGAATACAGCGCCCCGACCTTTGCCCGCGAGATCATCCGCCAGCAGACCGCCGAGATCAGCACGGTCGAGCATCCGGCCCCCACGCGGGACTGGATCGCAGACTGGCTGAGCAGCCCGGCAGTGGATGACACCCTGCTGACGCTGCGCGCCGAAAAAGACTGCTATCAGGCGGGTGTGTGGTATGCCGTCGTGCTGTTCCACTGGCTCCCGGCGTCGGACCGCATGAACGGTGCGTTTTCGCCGGAGCGCATGGTCAAGCTGATCCAGGCCGAGATGCGCCAGCGCCGGATTCAGGCGCCGGTCGGGCAGTATGTGGACCGCGCCGTGCTGCTCTTCCCGCTGGACGAGCCGCAGCAGACCCAGCGCCTCAAGCAAACGGTCGATCTGCTGCACGCCTTGCTGACCCAGGCCGCGCCCGATGGCGAGGTGATCGCCGGGGTGGGACGCCCGGTCCAGGGCCTTACCGCGCTGCGCGAATCGTTCCAGGAAGCCGAGCGGGCGCTGACGCTCTCGGAGCAGTTATGGGACGAGTCGCAGGTGGCGTTCTTCGGCGACCTGAGCCTGTACGATCTGCTGCTGAACGTGACCGATCCGGGCGCGCTGTCGGGCTTCTGCGATCACTGGCTCGCGCCACTGTCGTCCTATGACGAGCAGCACCATACCGATCTGCTGCCGACGCTGGGCGCATATTTTTCCAACAACGGCAACATGGCGCGCACGGCGCACGTGCTGAACATCCACCGTAACACGCTCGTCTACCGGCTGAGCCGTATCACCGAGATCATCCAGCTCGATATGGACGACGCGAATGTCCGGCTGAATCTACACCTGGCGCTCAAGGTCCAGCGGATGCTGAGCGCCGCGAACAAGTAGTGCCGCGCCGAAAAGACCGTTTCCCGCGAATTCAAAATCCTGCCCTCAGCACACAGCGTGGGGGCAGGAATTTTTTCTGATAGGCGGGAGAACGCGCCCGGCTCGATCTGGTTTCCTGGATGGGCTGTCAGCCGGCCAGGTGCTGTACCAGGAATAAGTATATGGTCATGGCGGTGCTTTGCAGCACACTGTCACCCCCGCCGCCTTCATGCCCCATCCCTTCGACCCACACGGGCACCACCTCAATCCCGACCGAGGCGTAATAATCGGCGTAGTACTGCGCTGCCTCAATCGACACCGTGGTGTCGGCGGTTCCGTGTAGGAACAAAACCGGGGGATCAGCCGGATCGGCCCAATAGGGGCCGTAGGTGTGTGCAATCCGCAGCGTTTCAGGCCCCCAGGCCGCTTCATCCCACTCCGACGGTGGCAGGGTCAGCGGTGCGATAGCTTCTGGCACGTCCTCGCGCGCGATGCCTGGAAACCAATTCGCCAGGCTGATGATTTCGTTGTTCACATAGGAGTCTACGGCACCCTCGAAGTCGGGCAGCAGCGCGGCCTGCACGACGGCGGCGTCCACCCACTCGCCATCGGGCATCGTGTAGTCGCAGTCGTCCAGAAACAGCGCCGGATCATCCAGGGTGGCGATCGTCGCAGCCGCCCATCCGCTGGCGGAAAGCCCCCACACGGCGATACGCTCCGGGTCCAGCCCATAGGACTCGCCGTGTGCATGGATCCACGCCACCGCGCAGAGGGGATCGCCGATGCTGCGTTCGATACCGGCGTAGGCCGGTGGCCGCCAGGTAATCGTGACCGCGCCAAATCCATGCTCGGCCAGCTCCAAAGCCCACCCCGCCAGCGTCGCCTTGGAGCCGGGCAGGCCGTGCAGCAAAACGATCGTCGGGACCGGCTCCCCGGCATCATCGGGCACATACACATCGAGCAGGCGCATGGCGGGTGTGCCTTCACCAAACCGGATGTCGCTGTAGTCCGGCGGGTCGAGGGGCACCGGCGTCGGCTGCTGCAACTTGTTGATCTCACCCAGCAGATTGATCGCCTCCAGCGTGCGGCTGAGATTATCGGCGCACACGATCTGCGCTTCTTCGGCCAGCGCCAGGGCCGTATCCAGGTCGCCCGCATCACGCGCGGCATACGCCGCATTCAGGATATCGTTCGGCCCTTCGTCGCATGTCCAGGGGTCATCCTGGGCATAGCCGGGGTCAACTGGAATGAGGGATAGCAGCAGCATCAAGCCTAAGCCTGCGATCAGAAGTACAGGGCGGTAAAGCATGCTAACCTCCTAGACTATCTGGTCGATATACGGAATAGCAGCCCCAGCCAGGACACCACCGGAAACCCGAAAACGGGTATTTACTTCCAGATTTGGCGTCCCGTGTGACACACTCCAGAAGGCTCTAGTACTACAGCCGCACCTGACGTTTTGTTGCCCCCCATTCCCCGGCCCCTTCCCCCACGCTGTCGCGGAGGGAAGGGGAGCAGGATTTGAAGTCCTTCCCTCATTTTGGGGGAAGGATTTAGGATGGGGGGGCGATCTACGGCTGTAGTACTAGCTCAGCAGCGCTGCGTCGAAGAAGGCGATCACGCGCTGCTCGTACTCGTCGGGATAGCGGCGAAACGATCCGGTATGTGACGCATCGGGCGCAACCCACAACGCGGCCCGCTCACCGACCGTCTCCGCGAACAGCTCGTTAAAGTCCACTTCCAGCGCCTCGCTGCCACCTGCGATCAATAGGATTTCGGTCCATTCGGCCTCGATTATCGAGTTCAGCAGCGGCTTAGGCGGATCGTCGCCGGTGATCAGTTGGACGGTGGCGTACATCACGCGCGCGGTGAAATTGCGGTAGAGCGGGCGCTCCGAGGGCAGGGCGCGCAGTTCTTCGACGCTGCGCTGGGTGGCACCGTCGGCGGCGATGGCTGCCAGCTCAGGATATTCGGATGCCGCACCGAGCAGCACTTCCCCGCCGAGCGACAGCCCCAGCCCGCCGATCACCTCGACCTCGTCACGCGCCTGTAGGAAGCCGACCGCCGCGCCGACATCCTCGGTTCCCTGCCAGCCAAAGCGGTTGGTCGTTCCGTCACTCTCGCCGTGCCCGCGCAGATCGACTGCCAGCACGCCGTAACCGTGCTCGATCAGCATCGTGGCATAGCCGCGCACGCTCTCGCGCGAGCCGTTGGCCCCGTGCATCAGGATGATCACTGCGCCGTTGGCCGGGGGCGCATACCAGCCTGCCAGCTCGACACCATCCGGCGCTTCGAGCGTGACGGCTTCGAAACCGTCCGGCGGCGCGCCGACATCCTGCCGGTGCGGAAAGACGACCGCGATCCCAAACCCGATCGGCATGAGCAGGTACAGCCCGACGACGGCGAGCACGATCAGGATCACGAGCCAGCGCAGGATGCGTTTGCGGTTGCTCGGTTTGATTTTCATGAAGGCCTCTGTTGGGTGAACGCGAAAAAGGGTGTCCGGCAGATTATGCTAAATTGCACAAATCATTTCGTTTTATTATACGTCCAGGTTTGGCATACTGTTGCGCCGGGAGAAGAAGTCATCAGGCGGGTAGCCGGACGCGAGTCTGGGTGCCCGCCGGCCATTCCGGGTCCGGCCTACATCGCCAGCGTCAGCATCAGGATTGCATCGGGCGCGCCCAGTGACGCGCCGCTGACCATCCGCACGCGGGTATGGATGATCTGGAAGCCGGCCTCAAGCGTGGCGCGCAGCAGGTCGATCTGGCGCGTATTGACCGGCAGCATCAGCCCGACCTTGCCCTGGCTGCGGGCGAAGACCTGCATCTCGCCCAGGTAGCGCGGCCAGTGCTCCGCCGCCGAGGGCAGACAGCCTGCCGCTTCGATGGTGAAATGCGACTGGAGCGTGTCCTCGCGGCGCGGGCTGCCGCGCAGAATGGCGAAGGCCGACGGTGCGCCGTCCTCGTGCCAGACCAGCGTCGCCCCGGCCCGCTCGTCGATCACCCAACGCGCAGCGGGCGATGGATCAAGACCGGGGAACAGATGTGATCCGATTGTGTGCAGCGCGTCGCCGCTTTCCCATACCTCGAAGCTGGTGTGCAGCGATGGGATGCGGGCGCGGCCATGACACAGCAGCGTCATCTCGCGCGCGTCCAGCCCCAGCCGCGTGTAGAGCGCCAGATTCCTGCCGCTTTCGGGCATCGTTTCGAGCGCCAAAGTGGTGCAGCCGGCCTCGCGCAGCGTGTCCAGCCCGGCGGCGATCACGGCCCGACCCAGGCCCATCCCCTGGCTGCGCGGCAGCACGCCCAGCGTCCCCAGCCAGCCGAGCGATCCCCAGAGGTGCGTGAAGCAGTAGCCGAGAATCTGGCCCGGCCCGGTTTCGAGCACGATGCCGGGGCAGGGGCGTTGGAGCGCGACCAGCATGTTATCGAGGGTGCGCGGGCGCAGGCTGCGCGGCAGGGTATTCTGGTGGCGGCGGTAGTCCTCGAAGGCGGCGTGATCGATCAGGCGGACAGCCTCAAGGTCGTCGAGTGTCATGGGGCGGGTTGTATACGCGGGGGTATCGGACGAGTCGAACCAGCGATCGGACACCAGGGGCTTCCTTCCTGGCGCGGTGGATTGTCTCGCGCCTCGTATACGACTATAGTTGCACTGGCGGTCCCTGCCAAGCGGCAGCACGCGCCGCCGTTGGGGTGCACGACAGGGCGGGCGTAGTCGGTTTTTGGCTGTTTGCATGATACAATCGAAGTGCGCTGATAAGGAAGACAGGCCATGCGCCAGATGGCAGGCTCGCACAGGAAGCGGATAGTGAAAAACGGTCCAGGGGACGAGATGAATTCATTGCGATGGATGATGCGGTATGAGCAACTGGCCCTCTGGGCCAGCAGTGAGTGGCAAAAACGGCAGGGGGAGCGGGCTTACCAGTTGTTGTGGGCATCCGAGAGCTGCGGCAACCAGATCGCCCAGACCCGCATCAAGCCTCGCCGCCGCCTCAAGGGGCGCGCGCAGTATCTCGGTGTCGAGCAGATCGCATGTGACGAGGTGATCTCGATCAGCGAATACGTCATGCCGGGACGCAACCCGGTATTGGGCGAGTCGGTCGGCGCGTATCTGTTCCATTTCGATCATCCCGGCGGGGCGTTCGATGTGCTCCACGTCAGCTCGTACTACCGCGACGATGACTCGAACATCGTTTCGATTGCCCTGGTGCCGCCCGAACATCTCGACGCCTGGGTGAACTTCGAGTCGCTGTGCAACGAAGCGGTGCGCCGCCCCACGCGCCGCCAGGATGTCTATATTATCGGCGGCACGAACGCCTATTTTAAGCCGACCGTCGAATGGGACGAGGTGATCCTGCCCAGCGAAATTAAAGAAGACCTGCGCTCGGACATGGAAGCTTTCTTCAAGGACGGCGTGCCGATCTACCAGGAACTAAACCTCGCGCCGTTCCGCAAGCTGCTGCTGGTCGGGCCGCCGGGCACGGGCAAGACGATGCTCTGCGCGGCGATGGCAAAGCTGGCCCTGCGCAAGAAGCGGGTCGTCGTCTATGTTTCCGGCGCAGACGACGACGGCGCATCGTTCCACAAGATTCACCACGCGCTCAACGTGGTCGCCAACGCCGGCTACCCGGTGCTGCTGATCGTGGAAGAGATTGACGTGTATCTGCGCAAGGACGACAAGGCGCGCATCCTCAATGTGCTCGACGGGCTGGAGTCGCCCAACAACCCGCGCGGCGCGCTGCTGCTGGCGACGACCAACTATCCCGAAGTGATCGACGAGCGCATCGCCAAGCGGCCTGGGCGCATGGACCGGATCGTGATCATCCCGCCCATTCAGGATGAAGAGCTGGCGCGCCAGATGCTCCAGCATTACATGGGGCCCCAGTGGCGCGAAGAACACCAGTCGATGGTGCCGCTGCTGGTGGGACAGACCGGCGCGTTCGTGCGCGAGATCGCGCTGCACGCCCGGATGCTGGCGGCGCACAAACAGCAGCGGGTGGTCAATCTCGCCACGCTCCAGCAGTCGATCGACAGCCTGTCGAGCCAGATCAGCACCGGCGACGATCTGCTGCCGCGCCGCCGCCTGGGCTTCGGCGGGAACGGCTTCGGCGTCGTGCTGGACGACATCGACACGCGCCGGCAGTTGGTCGAGGGCGACCTGACGGAAGACTGAGCCGGTACCGCCCCGCGCCGGATAGCTTGCAACGCCTATCACTGGCCCGCGTAACTGACCTGTGCGCGGGCTTTATTTTTTGTTTACCGGCTGGAATACTGACCGGTCGCTGTGCGGCTGCCGGGGGGTGTGCTGATTGCCCTGAATGACCGTGACCTTTGGCACTTGGATCGGGCTGGCGCGGTGATTATAGTGGGTAGAAGTTCGGGAGAAGGCACAGCGGCACGTGCCAACCCGGATCGCGCCAGAGGCCCGTCTGATTGAAGCAACGCGTGCAGATGGATAACCGGCGATCAGTGTTCGTCGTCGGATGGAAGATGGCGCTCGATGTGGTTCTTGACGGCAAAAACGGCGGCTTCGGCACGGTTGGAAACCTGGAGCTTGCTGAGGATGTTGCCGACATAGTTGCGGACCGTGCCCTCGCCCAGGAACAACTGCGCGGCGATCTCGCGGTTGGTCAGGCCCTCGACCATCAGCGCCAGGATGCGCATTTCCTGCGGCGTCAGCTCGGAAAAAGCCGAGGCTTCCTTCACCTGGGCGGCCTGGCGGACTTCTTCGAGCAGGGCCTTGGTCATCGAGGGGTCGATCAGGGCGTCGCCGCGACTGACCGTGCGGATGGCATCGACCAGATCGGTGCTGCCGACGCGCTTGAGGACATAGCCGACCGCGCCGGCGCGAACAGCATCCATGACCAGCTCATCCTCGGCATAAGAGGTCAGCATGATGACCTTGATGCCCGGCACCTGGTCAACAATCTGCTCGCAGGCTTCGATGCCAGACAGACCGCCCGGCATCCGGATGTCCATGACAACAATATCGGGCCGCTGTGCGACGGCCTGGCGGACCGCTTCGATTCCGCTTTCGGCCTCGCCGATAACCTGAAAATCGGGCTGTTGGTCGAGTAGGGCTTTGAGTCCAGCCCGGACAACTGCATGATCGTCAACAATCAGGATGCGCACTGGGGTGAGGGGTTTCTCCGACATAGGCTCCATCTGGCCTGGTTAGATTCCTGAGCAGGGGAAGTCGCCCTGGGCGGGCATCCCCCCACATTATACAGTGTGGTTGGCCAAAATCCAGTCAAATTAATTATGAATATGAGTCGTAACTGTTTTCGAATTCATTTCAATTTGATTTAAAGTATATGCAAAATAGTAGTCGAGAACGCAGCAGAGGTCAAATTGACAGCAACGAACTTCACCTCGCAACCCCCGGATGACTGCGCGGACCAGCATGATACCATGCTGGATGCCCTGAGCCGGGCGGCGGCGGCAGTCACCGCAGATCTGAGTTTGCCGCGCACGCTGCAGGCGATCACCAATATCGCGCGTGAGCTGGTCGATGCCCAGTATGCCGCGCTGGGTGTGCCCGATAAATCGGGTCGGCTGAACGCCTTCATTACGTCGGGGATGACATCCGAAGCGATGCGCCGCATCTCCCACGAGCCGGTCGGGCTGGGGCTGCTGGGCGCGATTCTGGAATCCGACAGGCCGATCCGGCTTGAGGACCTGACGAAAGACCCGCGCGCGGTTGGTTTCCCCACGAATCACCCGGTCATGATCCGCTTCCTGGGCGTGCCGATCATCAGCCGGGGCGAGCGCCTGGGCAATCTCTACCTGACCGATCCGATCGATGGCGAGCCGTTCAGCGAGGAGGACGAGCGCCTGATCGTACTGCTGGCGAATCATGCCGCCGTTGCGATTGAGAACGCGCACCTGTCGGAACAGCTTCAACTGATCGCCCTGGGGCGCGAGCGTGACCGGATCGGGATGGAGCTGCATGACGGCGTGATCCAGTCGGTGTACGCGGTCGGCATGAAGCTGGAGATTCTGCGCGGGCAGTTCCCCATGACGCCGGAGCAGACCGAGCAGTATCAGGGTGTGCTGGACAATCTGAACGATATCATCGACGACATCCGCCTGTATATCCGCGATCTGCGCAGCGCGCGCGAGGAGCAGCTGACCTTCCGGGGACGGCTGGAGAACCTGGCGCGGCACTTCCGCGACTTCGCACGGGTAGATGCGACCGTCGAGGTGTCCGGCACGCTGCGCACGCTGAGCGATCAGCAGCGCCACTCGCTGACCCAGATCGTGCGTGAGGCGCTCTCGAACGTGGCCCGCCACGCCCGCGCCAGCAAGGTGCACATCGCGGTATGGGAAGCGGGCAGCAACCTGATCCTGACCGTCGAGGACAACGGGGTCGGGTTCGATCCGGCGGCGCTGCTCAACCCGGAGAGCTTCGGCCTGCGCAATATGGAACAGCGGGCGCGGCGGCTGGGCGGCCAGTTCGTGATCGAGAGCGAAGAGGGCCGGGGCACCTGCCTGACCGTGACCGTGCCGCTCCGCCCATAATCGGGGCGCTGCCACAATCTACATTGAGTCGGGGCGGGTGATGAACTCGCCCCGGTGTGATTCTAGGGGACTTCGGAACGCTGAACGAGGCGAGCCACACTTCCCCCCATCCTAAATTTTTCCCCCAAAATGAGGGAAGGACTTGAAAAGCGCCGCCGTGCTCCCCTCCCCTCCGCGCCAGCGTGGGGGAAGGGGTCGGGGATGGGGGGCAAAAGCGCGTGACACGCTACGGGACTGTGACGCGCGCCGGGCTGATACGCTCGCCCGATTCGGCGGCGCGCATCAGCGCTTCGATCGCGGCCACATCCTGCACGCCTTCGTGCGGCGTATTGGCGTGCGGCTGCCGGTCGCGCACGGCGGCGGCGAACGCGGCCAGCTCAAGCTGGATACCGGATGTGTCGGGCAGATCGATTACGTCGGTGCGGCCCGCGCGCGTGACTTCCAACGTGCCCCGGTGCAGCCGCAGCGCGCCCTGATCGCCGACGATATGCAGCGCTGAATCCCAGGGAGCGGGCGCGGCATAGCTCACCAGGTGCGTCCCGATGGCCCCGTTCTCAAAATGGAGTATCGCGCTGAGCGTATCGACCGGGGGCAGATCGGGCCGGTTGCGGGCGCTGATCGCGCTCACGGTGTCGATCTCGCCCAGGATCAGGCGCAGCGCTGCGATATGGTGCACGCCGCCATCGAGCAGAAAGCCGCCGGGAAAGCCTTCCGCATGCCGCCAGGCGGTGGCGTAATACGGGTTGTCGGGCGTCATATCGCTGTGGATCGCCCAGTGGCAGACCAGCGGGCGGCCAATTTCACCCATCTGCACCACTCTCGCGGCCTGCACCACCGCCGGTTCGTAGCGCCAGTTCTCGGCCACCATCCACACCTGGTCGAGATGCTGCGCGTAGAGATCGAGCAGGTGCTGGCCGGTGGCGACATCCGGCGTGGCGGGCTTCTCGCTGATCACATGCTTACCGGCGCGCAGGGCCGCCGCGATCAGATCGGGCAGGATCGGGATCGGCAGGACGAGATCGACCGCCTCAATATCGTCGCGGGCCAGCAGCGCGTCGAGATCGTCACAGACCTCGACCGGGTGCGGAATCTCGGCGGCCAGGGCTTCGGCGGAGCTGCGCCGCCGGCTGCATACCGCCGCGATGGTGAAGCGGTCGGGCAGCGCCAGGAGCGCCGGGAGGTGGGCCGTGCGGGCGAAGATTCCCGCCCCGATCAGGGCCAGGCGAATGGGCTGTGCAGACATGATTCTCTCCAGGTTATAGGATGCGGCGGATGCGCAGCGCCAGATGAACGGCCAGCCGCGTCTCCGGGTTGTCGAGGTCCAGCCCGCTGATCTCGCGGATGCGTTCCATGCGGTAGAGCAGGGTGTTGCGATGAACATGCAGGCGCTTGGCGGTGCGGGTCAGGTTGCCGTGCTCTTCGAAGAACGCTTCGAGCGTGGTGATAAACTCGGCATTGGCCATCGAGTTCCCGGCCAGCTCGCCCAGCGTCTCATAATAGAACTTGCGCAGCTCCGGCGAATCGGCCAGCAGCGAGAGCAGGCGATAGACGCCCATCTCCCAGATGGCGAGCGGGGTAGTGAGCCGCCACTGGTGCGCCGTGCGGTAGGCGGTCACGGCCTGCTGGAAGCTCTCGCGCCAGGCGCGCAGATCGGTGGCAGGCTGGCCCATGCCGATGGCGACTTCGGTGCGGTAGCGCTCGGCCACGCGGCCCTGCACGGCCAGCGCCAGATCGCGCGCGGCGTTCTCGTCACCCTCGCAAAAGACGATCACCTCGCTGCCATAGGGCTGCACCAGCGCACCGTAGCCGAGCGCGCTCGACTGCTCGTTACACAGCGCCTCGATCTGGCGCGCAGTCGGCATATTCTCGCGCAGGCCGCCGATATAGAGCGTGGTGTAATGCTGGTCGGGCTGGTAGCCGAGCCGGGTCAGGCGCAGCAGGGCCTCGTTCTCGTTGATCATCCCGCCGAGAAACTGCTCCAGCACATTGCCCTGGACGCGCTTCTGCGCCTCGCGGATGGCCTTTTCCTTCGCCATTTCGAGCGCGACAACGGCGGCGGCGCTGCGGGCCAGCGCGACATCCAGCTCGTCATACGTATCGCCGTCACGCGCCAGGATCGACAGGAAGCCGCGACCCATCTTGCCCGCGACGACCGGCGCGATCAGGCGGTGCAGCCCGACCTGCGGCAGCTCGATACTGACCGGGTCGGGGCTGGCCTGGGCGACTTCCATCCGGTCGCGGAAGAGGGCCGGCAGCGGGTTGATGTCGTAGAGCGCATCCTCGATGGCGGGCCAGTCGGCGGTCTGGGTGAGTGGACCGGCGGCGGCCAGTGGGCGCAGGCGCTTGTCCTGCACGACGACCGTTTTACCCACCACATCGGCCAGGGCCGCGGCCAGCGCTTCCAGCCCGCGATTCTCGGTCGAAAGCTGCAAGAGCTGCTCGCGCACTTCCTGGGCGCGCTCGTAGGCAGGCATCGGCGCGCCGACCAGCAGCCGCGCGACGTGGCTCTCGACATCGCGCAGTGAGGTGGTGTCGGGCAGGCGCAGCAGGGGAATGTTTAACTCGTCGGCGGTGGTCTGGGCCGGCTGCGCGATCTCGCCCACGACGCCGATCGCGGTGACGTCCATCTCGGCCAGGTCGCGCACCAGGCTGACCAGAGTCAGCTTGTCGCTGAGCAGGCGCATGGCATCCAGCGAGAGCAGCGCCATCTCGCCGCCGCGCAGGTCCGGGAAGGCTGGCGGGCGCGTGTTGAGGACGCTGATCCACGTCACCGGGTGGTTGATGCCCCGGTGGCCGGCCACGACAAGCGTGCCGACGGGCAGCGCGAGCTTCAGCAGCTCAGATACGGTATAACCGGATGAAGCCAGCAACGCGATTCTTGCAGTCCCCTTCCCGTACTACCTTCTACCATCGACCCTATATATCTACTAGTAAACCCCCAGGTACCGTTCAAGTTCCCACGGGCTGACGACCAACTGATACTCTTTCCACTCCAGGCGCTTGGCTTCCAGAAACCGCTCGAAGAGGTGCAGGCCCAGGGCCTCGCGCGCGAGATCGCTGGCTTCCAGCTCGTCGAGCGCTTCTTGCAGCGAGGTGGGCAGCGTGATCAGGTGGCGGCGACGGTTGGACACCTCATAAAGTTCTTCTTCGGCGGCAGGGGGAAGCTGCATCTGCTCGCGGATGCCGTGCAGACCGGCGTGCAGCAGCACGGCGAAAGCCAGATAGGGATTGCAGCTCGGATCGGGGCAGCGCATCTCCAGCCGCGTATTGAGCTGGCCGGGATCGGCCAGGCGCGGCACGCGCAGCAGCGCGCCCCGGTTGAGCTGGGCCCAGGTGACATAGATCGGCGCTTCCTGCCCGGCCATCAGCCGGCGGTAGCTGTTGACCAGCGGGGCCAGCACGGCGCAGATCTCGCGCGCGTGGGCCAACTGCCCGGCCAGAAACGCCTGCGCCTCGCCCGACATGCCGTAACCGTGCGCCGGGTCGGCAAAGCTGTTTTCCTCGGTTGCCAGATCGTGCAGCCATTGATGCGTATGCATCCCGCTGCCCGGCGCGCTGTTGGCCGGCTTGGGCATAAAGGTCGCAAAACGGCCTTCCTGGCGGGCGATGGTGCGCACTGCCATGCGCGCCGTGACGATGGCATCGGCCATACGCAGCGCGTCCATCGGCGCGAAGTCCAGCTCGTGCTGGCCGCCGCCGACCTCGTGGTGGCTCGATTCGATCACGTAGCCCATCGCGCGCAGCGCGTCGGTCACACGCTTACGGATCAGGCGTGGCACACTGTCCGAGGCATCGAAGTAACTCAGCCCGTCGTCGTGGCGCAGGGCGCAGCCATCCACCGGCTCGTGGAACAGGTAGAACTCAAGCTCCGGGGAAACGACGTAACGCCGGCCGAACGCCTCGGCCTGCTGCATCGCGCGCCGCAGCGCCCCGCGCGGATCGCCGGCGAAAGGCTGGCCGTTGGGCGTGTAGACATCACACAGAATCCGGGCTGTGCAGCCGGTTTCCTTCGAATAGGCTTCCCAGGGGATGACGGCATAGGTGGAGAGATCGGGCATGAGGTACATATCCGACTCTGCGACCCGTGCAAACGCTTCCACTGCCGAGCCATCGAACCAGACGCCCCGTTCTAGCGCGGCTGGCAGGTAGTCGGCGTCGATGGTGACGGTCTTGACCATGCCGGCCACGTCGGTGAACTGAAGCTCAATCGTTCGGACATCGCGCTCGTGGATGTCCTTCAGAATAGCATCGGGCTGGTGCAGCAAAGAAGCATCAGGCATACGGATCTCCACAGTCGTCTCAAACCAGGATCGCAGGCCGGCCAGCAGGCGCTGGTGCGTGCCTGCCATCATTATAACAAGTTGGCTGCGGTATAGACAGGCAGGGCGCTCAGATGAGTCGCACTATCCGCCGTCGTGACTCATGTACTATTGACGCGCTGTATTTTCATAATCCGAAAAAAATGTGAAAATCGTGCAGTATACTCAATCCTAACTTGACTTTAAATTTACGCTATGCGATATTGTTTACAGGTTTCAGACCGGAGAATCAATTCTTTGCCAATTCGGTGGGCGAGATTTAGAGGGGGAATGTAAAGTATGGTTGGTCAATGGAAGCGCTCGGTCTTAATGCTTTCCTTATTCACTCTGGTTACACTGCTGGCCGCTCTGCTCACCGGCTGTTCGTCAGATTCAGGGAAGGACGAAGTTGACGAGAGCGCGCCGCCCACGAGTGAAGCGCAGGCTGCTCGCCCAACGGACGATCCCGTCTCCGTGCTGATCGTCCACAGCTACCATGCCGACCTGACCTGGGAAAAAGAGCTTGAGGATGGAATTCTGCGCGGCCTGGGCGAAGGCGGCTACAGCGAGAC
>JAAYCM010000008.1 GCA_012729765.1 Chloroflexota bacterium
AAGCCGAAGCGACCGAAGAGCCCACGGCTGAGCCGACCGAAGAGGCAGAAGCCGGGGCTACTGAGGAATCGGCACCTGAGGCGACTGAGGAAGCCGGCAGCGAATAGGCTGTCTTCGGGCCAGAGGTGTGGATGCAGCCCCCGGCGAACATGCGCCGGGGGTTTTTGTGCGGCGCGATCAGTTGCGGCTCAGGCGCACTTCAGCGTCGAGCAGACCGCCGGTCGCATTGGTGGCATCCTGCGAAAGGTCCGCGGAGAAAGTGAACGCCTGGCCGCTCTCCAGCGCGAAGCTCCACTCCAGGCGATTGAGCGCGATCAGCGCTGGCCACAGGACCGGCCCCGAGTGGGCGCGCACGTCGTTGTAATCGGGGCAGAGAACAGTATATGCCTCGGCCTGGTGAGGATCGTCTGGCAGCAGGCGCACATCCGCCCAGACCGCGCTGCCCTCGGGACGGGTCGTGCCCTCAATCGTGAATGCGAGCGGGGCGTTTTCGGTGACCTGGGCGTTGCAGGGAGAATCGGTGATGTTTGGGGTGAAATAACCGCCCCCGGTGATCGAGCCATCCAGGTTGACGCTGAGATCGGCGGCGGCGGTATAGCGGAGCCGGTCAGCCAGCGCGCTGGCCGTGATCGTGACGTCGTAGCGCAGAATCCACTCGCCGGCGACGGGGTTCATGTCGTAGTTCAGCGTTGGGGTAGGCAGCGGCGTGTAGGTGGGCCGCGGCGTGACGATGCGCGTGACGATGAGGGGCACCGTCGGGGCGGGTGTGGTGGGCGGCACTGGCGTGGGATCGGAGCCTGAGCTGCACGCGGCGAGAGCGCTCAGGGCCATCGCCAGCCCCAACAGGGCCGCGTGCGTTTTGACCTGCCGGTATAGGCTCATTGTCTCCCCCTCATTCGTTGCGCTGGGCTGGGCCGCCCGCCTGTTGGGCGCGCAGCCGGGCAAGGCGTGCGCGCGCCGCTTCGCGATCTTCCATTGCCTGGACGCGGTCGATCAGATAGCGCGACATGTCGATCGGGACCTGGACCGCCGTGATCTCGTCGTTTTCGTCGCGAATATGGACGACCGATTGCCAGACATCTTTCAGTTCCATACGGTATTCCCCTGGTGGCGGGTCGGGACCACGGCTCCATTATACTCGAGCGCGGAAAATTACGCGGCACGGCGCATTGCTTTCGCAGGCCGCTAGAGGTACATTCATGCGCCGTTCGTGGGATGGGGCGGGGCGATACGGCACTCAACCGGCGGGGGACCGCGCTCAACGGCCTGTGCTTGCCGGAAAATACGCACATTTGTTCGCATATCAAACCCTGGGTGTGATACAATAGTCGCCGTTCGTCCAGCCGCACAGAAACGGAGCTCACCATGCGCGACGTCATCGTCGCCCTCGACCTGGAGACTACGGGTCTCAACCCCGAAGAGGACTCGATCATCGAGATCGGCGCTGCCCTGTTTGAAGGAGGGCAGGTGCTCGACACCTTCGGCACGCTCATCAATCCCGGCCGCAGCATTCCCGAGCGCGTGACGGCGATTACGGGCATTCGCACCGATGACCTGATCGGCGCGCCGGGCCTGTACGAAGTGCTGCCCGACCTGCGCCGGTTCGTGGGCAACCACCCGGTGGTGGGTCACAACGTCGAGTTCGATCTTGGGTTTCTGGCGCGGCATGACGTGGCGACGCGCAACCTGGCCCTAGATACCTACGAGCTGGCCGCGGTGATGATGCCCACAACGCCCCGCTACAACCTGACCAGCCTGACGGCCCAACTTGATGTGGAGCTGGAACACGCCCACCGCGCCCTGGATGACGCGGTGGCGACCGGGCGGCTGTATTGGGATCTGTGGGGGCGCATTCTGGAACTGCCGCTGGCGACACTGCAGGAGATCGTCGACGCCGCGGGCGATCTGGAGTGGTCGGCCAAACCCGTCTTCCTCGACGCGCTGCAGGTGCGCAGCCAGACCGCGCTCACCGGCGCCGACGCGCCTTCGACCGGGCGCAAGCAGATCGCCCCGGACGACTTCTTCCAGGCCGACCGCCAGCCGTGGAAGCCGCTCCGGCCCAACGCCGATCACAAGCCGCTGGACATCGACCGGCTGGCAGCGACGATTGAGGCGGATGGGGAGCTGGCGCGCTACTTTCCCGGTTACGAGCACCGCGAGCAGCAGGTCGAGATGCTGCGGGCGGTTGGCAACGCCTTCAACACCGGCGAGCACCTGATGGTCGAAGCGCCGACCGGGGTTGGCAAGAGCCTGGCGTACCTGATCCCAGCCATCGACTGGGCCACGCAGAACAACGAGCGCGTCGTGATCAGCACGGCCACGATTAATCTGCAGGACCAGCTCATCGACAAGGACCTGCCGATCCTGAGCGAGGCGCTGGGCGTGGAATGCCGCGCGGCAGTGGTCAAGGGGCGCGGCAACTACCTGTGCCCGCGCCGGCTGGCGACGCTGCGCCGCCGCCGCCCGACGTCGGTGGGCGAGCTGCGCGTGCTGGCGAAGATCCTGGTCTGGCTGCTGGAGTCCGACAGCGGCGACAAGGGCGA
>JAAYCM010000038.1 GCA_012729765.1 Chloroflexota bacterium
CGCGGAAGTCCGCCAGCAGCACGATCCCCGGCGGCGCATCCGCGATCGCGCCCGTCCCGCGCAGCAGCTCGACCTCGGCGGCCAGGTCCGGCGGCAGCTCCAGCACGACACGGTACAGCAGGTCCGGTGGGGACGGCTCGCTCGTTTCATCTGCTTCGCCGTCCACAGCTTCAACCGTCGCGGCGGCGGGCGGCGTTTCGACAGCATCCCGATCGGGCAGCGTGACCGGCTCCGCTTCGACCGGAACCGGCTCGGCGGGCGGCTCTTCGACCTCGACCGCTGCTTCCGGGGCGGGCAGTTCCGGCTCCGGCTCCGCGACCTCATCCGCCTCGACTTCATCCGGCTCCACGTCAGCCGCCGCTTCGACCGTCTCCGCCTCAACCGACTCGGCCTCTTCCGGTGCGGTTTCGGCTTCCGTGTCGGCCTCTGGCTCGACTGCTTCCGCCGCCGGGACGATCGCGTCGTCCAGCGTTTTGAGCGTTTCCAACAGGTTTTCGGTCGCGGCGTCGCGCTCGACCGGCTCGATCTCGTCGTCCAGCGCTTCGAGATCGATCACCTCAAGCTCGGCGTCGGCGGGCAGATCGGTCCAGGCCACGTCGTCGAACGGCTCATACGACAGGTCCTCGTCGGCGGCGTATTCGTCCGGCAGATCGTCACGATCAAACTCGTCACCCATCAGCGTCCCGCCTTATGCCATGAGATCGGCAAAGGTGGCAAGCATCAGGAACGACGCCTGAACGCATTCGCGCGTGGCCGGATCGGTCAGGTGGCGCAGTTCCTCAATGCGCGGGGCCAGCCCCGGATAGGCCACCAGGGTCGTCTCGTCCGCGTAGCCGGGATGGCACATCAATTCGGTCGTGCTGTCTTCGGGCAACGTGGTGAGGATGACCAGCAGATCGCCCAGGGTGGCGCGCACCCCCCAGAACCCGCCCTCGAACCGCGCCGGGTAGATCGGGGCCGGACCCTGGGCCAGCACCTCGCGCAGCCGCTCCACGATTTCGGCAGCGGCTTGGGGCGTGGTATTGGGAACCATCGCCTGCACCGCCGCGTGGGCCGCGTGATCCTCGCCGCCCAGCGGGACCGGACTCTCGCGCAGCGGCAGGTGGTGCGCGGCGGCCAGCTCCAGCATCGCGGCGAACGCATCAGGATGCACATAGGTCACGTGATAGTGGGAGTCGAGATGATCCGGCTTGCGCCCGGCCAGGCTCACGAAGCGCTCGAACTGCGCCTCGAACTCGCGCCGAATCTCGTCGCCCACAAGCTGCGCGCCAAACGTGCTCCACTGGTCGATAGGCCGGAATGCGCCGTTCGCGTCTACCAGCGAGGGAACAGTCGCCGGGTCCGAAGCCGGGCGCCCGGAAGTGAGGTCGAGATGCAGGCCCAGGCCCAGGTCGGGGGCGCTCGCCAATGCCTGCTCGATGGCGGCGGGCGCGTCGGGATAGTTGATCATGACGGTCGTCGAAGTGACGATCCCGTTGTGGTGGGCTTCCAGCACGCCACGATTGTTAGCCGGTGAAAGCCCAAAATCGTCCGCATTAACCACCAGTCGTCTCATAATTGCATCCAGTCTCAGGCAAAAGCCCACACGTTAGTCTCTAGCATACACCAGACTGGCTCAGATGCGGAATTTCACCTGCGACCGGCGCGGAAATCGATCAGCCCTCGGCCTGCGAGTCCTCGCCCTTGCCGATGAATCCGGCCATCACCCCGGCGATAAACGCCAGCACCCCGGCCACACTGTACGATACCAGCGCCGACCGCCGTTTGCGCTGCTGGACATGCGGCGACTCCGGCGGAGTCTGTGCCGCGCGGGCCGCCGCCTGGCGTTCTGAGGCCGGGGTGAGGCCCTGCCTGGCGCGTGTGACCGGATCAAGCCGCGTGGCATATTCGTTCGGCTCGATCTGGTTGCCGGCACGCCGCGCCCACACCTGGGTGAATTCTGCCCCTAGGAACAAAAGCTGCGCAGAGTAGTAGACCCACAGCAGGATCACGATCAGCGACCCCGCCGCGCCATAGGCCGAAGCCGTCCCGCTGTTGCCGATATACAGGCCGATCACCACCCGGCCTACCGTGAACAGCAGCGCCGTGACCGCCGACCCGATCAGCACATCGCGCCAGTCGATTTTCACGTCGGGCAGCACCTTGTAGATCAGGGCGAACAGCAGCGTGATCACCACCAGCGACACCACCGCGCTCACAATCTGGAGCAGGTAGAGCGTGCCCAGGCTCGGCAGCACGTCCGAGGCCAGGTTGGTCGCGGTCGCCAGCAGCGCATCGACCACCAGCGACACCAGCAGCAGGAAGCCGACCGCCGGGATCAGCAGGAAAGCCAGCGCCCGTGTTCGCACCAGCGACAGGATGCCGCTGTCCGGTTTGACCTGCACATCCCAGATCGTGTTGAGCGAGGTCTGCAAGTGGTTGAAGACATTCGTCGCCGCCCAAATCAGCGTTCCGATCCCGATCACGGTTGCAAGCGTGCCGGAGCCGGAGCGCTGCACATTCTCGACCATCTCCTGAATCGACCCGGCCCCTTCCGCCCCGATCAGCTCTTCGATCTGGTTATACAGCTCGCCCTCAACCTGGCTTTCGCCGACGACGAACCCGGTGATCGAGATGATCAGCAGCAGCAGCGGTGCCAGCGAAAAGATGG
This sequence comes from Chloroflexota bacterium, assembly GCA_012729765.1. Classification (GTDB taxonomy): domain Bacteria; phylum Chloroflexota; class Anaerolineae; order Aggregatilineales; family Aggregatilineaceae; genus JAAYCM01. The sequence continues at coordinate 2,651 of JAAYCM010000038.1, forward strand.
TGTAGTAGGCCAGCGCCGCCGCCAGCCGCGAGGCTTTATCGTCCGACCACTCCCGGTACACTTCCTTCAGAAAACTGATAATCGCCTTCAAGTTCATCCGCAATCCGCGCTTCCTTACGCATTCTGGCTGACAGCACGCGCACGTGCCGCTCCTCGATTTTCATATCGCTTTGTGTTATATCTAGAGGTTGGTGTGCACTCGTGAAACGAGAGCGCGCCAGCGGCAGGCAGCCGGGTGGTGTAGGGGTAGGGCTTGCCCTACCCGGCGGGCGAGGCAAGCCTCACCCCTACCCGAAACACCCTGGGCCGATACCGCTGGCTGTTCCTCAAAAAGTGCATAATACGCTCTAAAGACGCTCCACCGCCCCGCAAATCTTGATTGGAGTGAGGTGTTTCATGTCCGAAAGTGTGCGTGCTGCCGTCGAGCAGACGACCGCAGAATTTCGTGAGCTTTATATTGATATTAATCTTAAGAGTTGGGATGCAGCCACTCAGGGCACGCCCGCCGCGCTGGATGCCGCCGCCGCTGCCCGCGCGCGCTGGATGCGCTACTGGGCCGATCCCGCCCCCTACCAGCAGTATAAGGACTGGGACGAGAGCGGCGCCGCCGGCGAAGACCCGCAGTTGGCGCGCATGGTCCACCTGCTGCACCTGGGCTTTGCCGAGGGCCAGCGCGATCCCGGCACGATCGACGAGATGACCGAGCTCTCGAAGGTGCTGGACGACGCCTATACCAACTTCCGCGCCGAAGTGAACGGCCAGCGCCTGACCGCCAACGCGATCGATGACATTCTCGCCAACGAGAACGACTCCGAGAAACGCCGCGAAGCCTGGGAAGCCAGCAAACGCATCGGCCCGCATGTCGCGGATCAGATCCGTCGCCTGGCCGAGCTGCGCAACGAGGCTGCCCACAACATGGGCTACGAGAATTTCCACCGGATGAGCCTCACGCTCAACGAACTGGACCCCGACTGGCTGTATGCGCTGCTCGACGAGTTGGCGGTGAAGATCGAGCCGGCCTTCCGCCAGGCCAAAGCCGCGATGGATGCTGAGCTGAGCGAGCGCTTCGGCGTGCCGGTCGAGGAACTGATGCCCTGGCACTACGCCGATCCGTTCTTCCAGCGCGCGCCGATGCTCGGTGCCGTCAACTTCGACCGCTTCTTCGCCGGGCGCGACCTGGTCGAGCTGGCGACCAAAACCTATGACGGCCTGGGCCTGGAAACGCGCCCGGTTTTGGAGCGCAGCGATCTGTATGAGCGCGAGGGCAAGGATCAGCATGCCTTCTGCACGCATATCGACCGCGAAGGCGACGTGCGCGTCCTGTGCAACCTCTCGCCGTCGCTGCGCTGGATGGACACCCTGCTGCACGAGTTGGGCCACGCCGTCTACGACGCCAATCTCCCGCACACGCTGCCCTGGCTGCTGCGCTCCTATCCGCACATCCTCAGCACCGAGGCGATGGCGATGCTGATGGGCGCGATCACGCTCGACGCCGAGTGGCACGAGCAGGTGCTCGGCTCCGATCCGGCCCAGGCGGCAGCCGTCGCCGAAGCGGGCGCGGCGCGCTTCCGCCTGGAAGAGCTGATCTTCGCGCGCTGGGTGATGGTCGTGGTCAACTTCGAGCGGCTGCTCTACGAAGACCCGTCGCGCGATCTCAACGCGGCGTGGTGGGACCTGGTGCAGAAGTATCAACTGCTCAACAAGCCCGCAGGCCGCGAGGACTTCCCCGACTGGGCGACCAAGTACCATATCGCGCTCGTCCCGGCCTACTATCAGAACTATCTGCTGGGCCGGATGATGTCGCTCCAGTGGCAGGGCTGGCTCAACGAGCACGCGGGCGGCATCGTCGGACGGCCCGCGGCGGGCGCGTTCTTCCGCGAGCGCATCTTCACGCCCGGCAATACCATGCATTGGAACGTCGCGCTGGAGTTCGCAACCGGCGAGCAGCTTAACCCGGATTACTTCGTGCAGAAGTTCGCGCGCTAACGAACCGACCGCCGGGATGCAGCACCTCTACATCAGCTATCCCTCGGATGATTACGAGTTTGCCCACCGCCTGGTAGACGATCTCCAGGCGGCGGGTTATCCCGTGTTTGTGGACGCCGTGAGCGAAACCGGCACCATGGCCTGGGCCGCCGAGACACGCCAGGCGATCCGCTCTGCCGGGGCCGTGCTCATGATCCTGTGGCCCGATCGCGGGCGGCGGCTCGGTATCCGGCATGAGGGCGTGGGCGCGCGCCGCCGGGGCAAGCCCACCTACGTTCTGCGCCGCTCGCCCGGCGATCTGCCGCGCTACCTGGCCGACGCCCCGCAGATCGACTTCTCCGGCGACTACGATCCGGCCCTGCGCGATCTGCTGGCCGCCCTGCCCCCGGCCAGCGTCCTGATCGAGAGCGCCCCCCTGCCCACCCCGCGCCGCGCCATCCGCCCGCCGCGCCAGCCCGAAGATCAGGCCGCCCGGCGGCGCGTCACATGGCTGGTGATGCTGCTCGTGCTGCTGGCGATTCTGGCGCTGGGGATCGCCTTTGGCGTGATTCCGGTGTAGTATCTGAGTACATAGCAGAGCGTGTTATCCTCTTCAGGACACTGAATGAAGCACAACGGCATTCCCCCCGCCCTAAATCCCTCCCCCACAAGGTGGGTGGGATTTGAGTTATGCCGCTGTTCTCCCCTTCCCTCCGCGTCAGCGTGGGGGAAGGGGCCGGGGGATGGGGGGTAAGCAGGCGTAACACCCTCTAACATGCCCTGTCCGTCGAAAAACCAGGACCAGCCGCCGCTTTTCTGCACCAACCGGATTGATACGCAACCACCGAAAGACACCAGGACCCATGGACCGAACCGTACCCAAAACTGGCAGCGAAGAGATCGAGCTGTATATCCGCACATACTATTCCCTGCTGCGCTCCAGCCATGCCGTCCAGCTCGATGCGCTGGTCGAGGCGCATATCGCGATGAATTCGTCGCTGCACGTCAACACGCGCCAGCCCACCCCGGATGTTTCGGCGCTGTTCTACTGCATCATGCGCCTGCCGCACTGCATCGCGGATGTCGATCTGGTCGTGATGGGCCAGACCGATCGCGTGTTCCACGAATACGGCTACACCGGGGTCGCCGAGTGGGAGCGCGTCACGGCCCCGGCCCGCCGCCGCCGCATGGCCTACGACGGCAAGCGCACCCTGGCCGCCTATATCGCCAGCCGCTCCGATATCGACGACCTGATCCCGGTGCTGGTCGCCTACCAGATCGAATGGAATAAGTTCTACCCGCTGCTGCAATCGGTAACCGTGCAGGCCAGCCTGGCCGCCTACAGCGCCGACTCGTCGATGGGGCGCACTGCCGATCTGGCCCGCGCGCTCGGCCTTCCCCCGGACGATCTCAGCCGCCTGCACGAAGCCTGGGGCCAGGATATGATCCCGACCCTGCAAAAGATGGCGCGCGGCCCCAAGCATCTTTCCGTGCGGCTGCTGGCCGGCACCTATATCAACTACCAGCGCGCCACCTCGGACTGGTGGTACACCGTCCGCCAGCAGATTCAGCCGGTGGAGCTGGAAGATCGCCCGGTCTATTTCGTCTCCAGTAACGTGCACGCCATTCCCAACCTGCTCAGCGGCTTCGCCCTGCGCGAGGACGACAACATTCTGGAGTTTGTCGAGCGGGCCGGCGATCCGTCGCTCAAGGCGGAATACGACTATGTGCGCGTGCGCGAGGAGCTGAACAACAAGAACAACTTCCTCTACTACGCGCTGCGCCGCTATGCGATCGTGCCCGGCGTGGACGAGCGCCGGCTGGAACTCGAAGCGCAGGTCGGGATCACGCGTGCGCCCAGTCTACACGGCTTCGACATCGAGGCGCAGGTCATCGAGCTGAACAAGCTCGACCCGGCCCTGATGGATCCGCGCCTGATCTGCTGCAGCCCCGAAGAGATGGCCCGCCTGCGCGAGAGCGACGCGCTGATCGTCAACATCGACTACCCGCTCGGCATGGCGGCCTATCATGTCATGGCGAAGATCAGCCAGTATGTCACGCGGCTGGGCGGCATCTACGTGATCGGTAAGGCGGCCACGCTCAACGCCCGGATCGGCGACGTGCTGATCGCCAACGTGGTCTACGACGAGCACAGCCAGAACTCGTATATGTACGGCAACTGCTTCAACGCGTCCGACATCATCCCCTATCTGACCCTAAACAGCGTGCTCGACAATCAGAAGGTGGTCACGGTGCGCGGCACGTTCCTGCAAAACGCGCGCTATATGGACGTGTTTTACCGCGAGGGCTACTCGATTGTGGAGATGGAAGCCGGGCCGTATCTCTCCGCCGTGTATGAGATGGTGCGCGCCCAGCGCCATCCGGTCGATGAGATCGTCAACCTGTATATCGCCCCGTTCGATATCGGCTTTCTGCACTACGCCAGCGACACGCCGATGAGCAAGGGCCGCAACCTGGGCGCGGGCCGCCTCAGCTATGCCGGGGCCGAGCCGACCTACGCGACCGCGATCGCCACGCTGCGCCGCATCTTCAACAAAGAGCTGACGCGCCTGCGCGAGAACCGGCCCGCCAAGCCGGTCGAGATGCTGTTAGGAGAAGATGGTGAACGTTGACGAGGTTATTCGCACTAATCGCTCGGTACGCCAGTTTACCGATCAGCCGGTCAGCCGCGAGGACATCACGCACATCGTCAACGCCGGGCGGCTCTCCGGCTCAGCCAAGAATCGCCAGCCCTGGCGCTTCATCGTGGTGACGCAGCGCGACACGCTCCAGACCCTCAGCGAGTGCGGCCCCTGGTGCGGGCACCTGGCCGGGGCGGCGTTCGCCGTCGTTTTGGTGGCGGACGATCTGCACCAGCCCCCCACCTTCACCACGCCCTTCGACCTGGGCCGCGCCAGCCAGAACATGATCCTGGCAGCCTGGGGGCGCGGCGTCGCGTCGTGCATGGCGACGATCTACGAGACGGACCTGGCCCGCCGCGCCCTCGCCATCCCGCCGGGCAAAGACATCCCCTGGGCGATCTCGTTCGGCTATCCCGCGCCCGAAGCCGATCCGCGCCGTCGCGCACCGCGCCGCGAAGGGCGTCTGCCCCTGGACGACGTGGTGATGTGGGAAGGTTGGAGCGAATAACGCCCGCGGATGGGGAGTAAAAGCCAGCTTCTAGAGGTTGTTATGCACTTTGGAATGCTGAGCGAAGCGCGACACGTCTGCCCCCCATCCTAAATCCTTCCCCCACGAGTTGGGAAGGACTTCAAAACCGCCGCCATGCTCCCCTTCCCTCTGCGCAGCGTGGGGGAAGGGGTTGGGGGATGGGGGGGTAAAAGTCATCTAGTCTTCCGGCTCGCCGCCAAGAATGGACCCCAGCAGGTCCGGCGCACCGTTGAGAAAGTCGAGCGCGCCCACCACCTGCCGCCCCGCCACCTGAACACGCGTCGGCACATAGGCCAGCTTGCCCGCCGCGATTACAAATGGCATCGCCTCGGCCATCGGCGTCCCGGCTGTCCCGACGACCATCCCCGGCGGCGCGCCCACATCGACGGCCAGCGGATAGCCCGCCAGAATCTTCAGCCGCTTGCCGTTCCAGGTCGTGAAGGTGCCCGGCCAGGGGGTATAGGCGCGGACGTGCCGGTCGATCTCGATCGCGCTCTGCGCCCAGTTGATCGCGCCATCCTCTTTGCTGAGCTGCGGCGCATAGGTGACGAGCAGTTCTTTGGTCGGCTGGGGGTGCGGCGTGATGCTGCCGCTGCGCAGCCAGCGCAGGGTGTGGATCAGCAGGCCCGCGCCCAGCCGCGCCAGTTTATCGTGCAGGGTTTCGCCCGTCTCGCACGGCGCGATCGGGATCGAGTCTTGCAGCAGCACCGGCCCGGTATCCAGCCCGGCATCCATCTGCATCGTTGTGACGCCGGTATACGTGTCCCCGGCGCGGATCGCGGCATGGATCGGCGCGGCCCCCCGCCAGCGCGGGAGCAGCGAAGCATGCACGTTGATCGGCGCGATGCGCGGCAGATCGAGCACTTTCTGCGGCAGGATTTGCCCGAAGGCTGCCACAACCAGGTAATCGGATTCCCACGCAACAAGCTGCTCGAAGGCGTCCGGCTCGCGCAGCTTGTTCGGCTGGATGACCGGCACCCCGGCCTGCTGCGCCACCTGCTTGACCGGCGACTCGTGCACGCTGCGCCCGCGCCCAGCGGGGCGATCCGGCTGCGTGACCACGCCCACCACGTCGAAATCCGGCTCTTCCAGCAAGACGCGCAGGGTAGGCACGGCGAAATCGGGCGTGCCCATGAATATGACCCGGCTCGGCGTTTCAAATGGGGTATCCGACATCGTGACCTCGCCTTTCGAACCTCATATTCGCCTGTTCAGGTGATACAGCGCGCCGCTCCCCAGCCGGAAAATTGACCCTGGCACAGCCGCACGGCCTATGTTACAATGCGGGCCAACATGGTGACTGTGGTGCAGTGGTTAGCACGTCTGACTGTGGATCAGAAGGTCGAGGGTTCAAATCCCTCCAGTCACCCTACCCGCCGGCGTACCTGATAGGTGCGCCGGTTTTATTTTGTCGGCTCGCGCCCTCGCTCGGCCAGCCTGGCCCGGTGCAGCCGCACCCGCGCGCCTTTCAGCGCCAGCCACAGCCGCAGCCCCAGCACCGTCGAGACGACTCGCACCCGCGCTTTGCGCCGCCCGGCAGCACGCACTTTCGGCTCGCCCGGCTCGTCTTCGCGCTCCAACACCGACCGCACCAGATCATCCAGCGCCTCGGCGTCCTGCTCGCTGGGACGGCGCAGGCCGAACGCTTCCCAGATGCTCATCTCACCCGTGTCCGCCTGGGGCGTGGGCGGGGGCAGATTGGGGCTGCGCGGCGGCTCCTCGGCCCGGCTGCGGGGCTGCACGCTCGGAATCCCCCGCGCGGGCGTAGGCCGCTGCGACAGCGGCTTGGGCGCTTCGATCGACGGCGGCGGCGCGGTTGGCCGCACACTGGGAATACCGTGCGGCGGCGTGGTGCGGGCGTGCGGCGGCGGCTCCGGCTCCGGTTCCGCTTCGGCCACGACCTCAGCCGGCGGCTCAATCACCGGCGGCGGCTCGACCGGCGGCACGGGTTCCGGGGGCTGTGGGCGCGCGAACTGCGCTTCCTCGGCGGGCACAGGCGGGGCCGGGGATACCGCCGGCTCGTCAGGCGGCGGCTCGATCGGCGGCGCGGGTTGGTCGGCAATCGCTTCGCGCAGGCCCACCGGCGGAGTCGGCCTGGTATCGGCCAGATGCTCGCGCGGCTCATCGTCCAGTTCATCGGCCAGCTCGGCCACGAACGACGGTGCGGGCGCAGGGGGGATGATATCAGCAGGGGGCAGGGCCGGCACAGCGGGCACAGCTTCAACGGCGGGCTGCTCGCCGGCGGCGTCCTGGCTTTCCGGCGATAATTGCTGATCGAGAGCGGTGCCGCCGATAATCGCCTGCACGTGCTCCGGCGGGGCATAGCGGCGCTGGTACTGCGCCCGCTCGTCGGCGTTCAGCCGCCCCTGAATCGAAGCGCGCGCCCGGACCGCATCGTCCATGTGCACGCCCAGGCTGTCTACCTCGCGCCGGAGCTGGCGCAGGCTGGTCGCCATCAGCGCCGCCCGCTCCTTGCGCTCCGAAACCAGGTTGCGGATCAGGCCAAACAGCCCTTTCGGCTTATACGAGATAGTCCACTGCACGCTGGTGCCGTCCGGCCCGGCCTGGAGCCGCAGCCGCCCCTGGAACTCGCGGAACGGCCCCTCGACGATCGTATACTCATATCCCAGGCCATCCACCCAGGCGGTAATCTGCTCGACGATGTCTTTGCCCGACCGCAGCGTACAGCGCCAGCGCGCGCCGACTCCGGTCGGCCTGGTCGTCAGGATCGAGATGCCGGTATATTCCGCATGCCAGGCCGTCAGGCGGGCCGGGTCGCCCAGCACGCTCCACACGGCATCGGTCGGGGCATTAATCAGGATACGCTGGTCAATCAGCGCCACAACAAACCATCCGTTCTTCGGCTGCCAAAAATCTCCGTCCCCACACGCTCACCAGGCGGCGCTCTGCTCGCCCGGCGCGTCCCGACTAAATTGTATCCAAATGTCGGGCGGACTCAAATTTGTGCCGCCTGCCGTGTCAGAACCAAATTCCGCTTTTGCCAAGAACTGATCTTACGGGGCAGGGGCATGCCGGTTAAAATTCTCTGCGGCTGGCGCGCGGCCTGTCGTCTCGCGTGGCGGTCTGTGTTAAACTTAGTCAGTGTAACTTGTCACATAGATTGTGCAGTCCGATCGTTGTTCGAGACAGGCTATGCCCGGACCCTCAATTGTCTTTAGCTTTATCCTGGCCACCCTCTACGGTGCCGCGTTTCATCTGGTCAGCGGGGGCGACGCGCGGCGGCTCGCGCTCTTTTTGCTGGCCGCCTGGCTGGGATTCGGCCTCGGTCACAGCTTTGGCGAGGTGGTCGGTACCACCTTTCTCGATATCGGGCCGCTGCACATGCTGTCGGCCACGGTCGGCGCGTGGATCGCGCTGGTGGTCGCGCGCCTGCTGACGCGCCAGCCCGATCGCCGCTCGGCTCGCCGCTGACAGCAGCCCAAACGCATGCCACCTGCGACCGGATAGCTGCCGGTTGCTGTATAGGAGAAACCAGGATCGATGGCGGAACAACCGAAAAACGACTTTTCGACTACCCCACCCCAGACAGAATCTCAGACAAAAAAGGGGCGCGCGTGGTATTTCTGGCCCGTCGTCGGCCTGGGCGTGATCGTCGGCATCTTTCTGATCGGCCTGATCGCGGCGGTGGCGATCGCGCTGCTGGCCGATCCGGACGACGCGGCCAACTGGGTCGGCATGATCCGCGACGTGTTCATCATCGTGCTGGCGATGGAAGGCATGTTGATGGGCGTCGCGCTGATCGTGCTGGTGATCCAGATCGCGGCGCTGATCAACCTGCTCCAGAACGAGATCCAGCCGATTGTGGACAACGCCAGCGAGACGATGACCACCGTGCGCGGCACCACGCAGTTCGTCAGCCAGAACCTGGTTGAGCCGGTGATCAAGACCAGCGCGTTTCTGGCCGGAACCGGCGCGATCGTCCGCGAGTTAGTGGGGCTGCGCCGCTCGATCCGGTCGGCGCGCAACGGCAATAAGAAGTAGCGCGAAGGAGCGGACGGGATGCCTAATAAATCACGCGATCAAAACGGCGAGTTGGCGAGCTTCATTGGCGGGACGGTCCTGGGCCTGATTGTCAGCGCCCCACTGGCCGTCTGGCTGTCGCCGCGCAGCGGGCAGCAGACCCGCAGCGCGATCCGGCAGCGCGGCGTGCTGATCCGCCGCAAGGCCGGGCGCGCCATCCGCCAGCCGGTCGAGCAGGTGCAAGGCCAGATCGGCCAGATTCAGGAACGGGTCGGCAGCCAGATCAACCAGCTTCAGGACAAAGTCGAGAGCATTCGCGGCGACTCGACCGAGGATGCGATCAAAGAGGGCAAGACCATCGCCGCGCAGCACCGCAGCGATCTGACGCTCCCACCACCGTCCCATTCCTAATACTACAGCCGCAGATCGCCCCCCATCCCCCAGCCCCTTCCCCCGCTGCTGCGCGGAGGGAAGGGGAGCAGAATTTGAAGTCCTTCCCTCATTTTGGGGGAAGGATTTAGGATGGGGGGCAGGCCTGGCTTCGCTCCGATCACGTTCCGAAGCACATAACACGCCCTAGCGGCGCGCGCTCTCCGCCAGCGCGTAGGCGTCCGGCAGCAGTTCCAGCACGTCTCCGGCGGTTACGCTGGCCGCCGTGCCCAGCACCGCTTCGGCCCGCACCCCGGCCATACCTTGCAGCCACGCGCCGACCACCGCCGCGTCGAACGGCTCAAGCCCCTGCGCGCGCAGCCCGACAATCGCCCCGGCCAGCACATCCCCGGTCCCGGCGTGGGCCAGCGCAGTCGTGGCGAAGGGCATCACCGCCGTCAGCCCAGCCGGAGCCGCCACCACCGTAAACGCGCCCTTCAGCACCACGACACAGCCCCACTCCGCCGCCTTTTCCTGCGCCAGCCGCACGCGATCCGCCTGAATATCGGCCACGTCCAGCCCCGTCAGCCGCGCAAACTCGCCGGGATGCGGCGTCAGGATCGTGCCCGGCGGCAGCAGCTCCGGCCAGTTCTCGATCCCGGCCAGCAGATTCAGCCCGTCGGCATCGATCACCAGCGGCGGCAGGGCGATGTTGGCCTGGGCCGCCGTATCCCCTGGCGTGAGCGGCACAAATCCAATCGCGCGCGCCCGCCGAATCTCGGCTTTGGGCTGGAGCAGTTCCAGCATAAACTCGCCGCTGACATCCTCACGCCCCAGGCCGGGGCCGATCAGCAGCGCGCTGTAACCGTCCATCTCCTCGCGCAGCACCTTGACCGCCGACTCGTTGACCACGCCCATCTCGTGCGGCAGCAGGACCCACGTCGCCTCAGCGACCATGCTCGCCAGCATCGGCACGATGATCTGCGGGGCGGCGACCGTCACCAGCCCGGCCCCGCTGCGGTAGGCGGCGTTGGCGCACAGCGCGACCGCCCCGATATAGTTCATGCTGCCCGCCACGATCAGCGCCTTGCCGAAGGTTCCCTTGTGGCTGTCGCGCTGGCGCTGCGGCAGGCGCGCGGCCACCTCATGCACATCGGCCAGGATCAGCTTCACACCGTCCAGTTCCGCGAGGCGCTTAGGCAGCCCGATATCGGCCACGTGCAGCACCCCGACCGCGTCTGCCCCCGGAAACAGCAGCAGGCCCGGCTTGACCGCCGCCATAGTGATTGTCTCGTCGGCGTAGATCGCATTCTTGTCCAGCGCGCCGCTGTCGCAGTCCAGCCCGCTCGGACAGTCTACCGCGATGATGCGCGGGCCGGTGTCGAGCACAATGCCCGGACTGGCCGGCGTCGTCAGGCGCATGTTCTGCCCGTCGCGCCGCTTGCCAAGCGCCTTATGCACCGCTTCGAGCACTTTGGCCGCATCGCCTTTGATCGGCAGGCGCAGGCTCGTGCCGAACAACGCGTCGATTACCACGTCGGCGTTGGCGATCAGGTTTTGCAGCACGCGATAGCCCTGCCCCTGATCGTTCTCCGCGTCCGCCAGGAAGACTCCCGCCTCGCGCGCCTTGACGAATACGGCGTCATCGTCCCCGCGCGGTTGCAGCAAAAAGGCCCCCACCGACGCGCCTTCCAACTCCTCGGCCAGCACACGCCCGGCCACCAGGCCATCGCCGCCGTTGTTGCCCGGCCCGACCAGAATCGCGATGCGCGGCGCAGCGATACCAAGCACGATCTCCTTCACCCGCTCCGCGACTGCGCGCCCGGCCTGCTCCATCATGTCGGCGTAGCTGTGCCCGCGCTTGTCGGCGGCCAGCTCGATCGCGCGTATCTGCTCCACCGTGACTATTTTTGGCATTAGGCTCTCCCTCTCTTGCGCATCCAAAAGCTCCCGCCACCCCAGGCAGGCGCTTCTGGAAAAGCTATTTTCAGGTCTTCCGGATATTTTAAAGCCATGAAGCTGTTACAGAACAACACCTCGAAGGCCGCATTACCGATCAGAAACGCGTGCAGCAAATACTGCTCATTCCAGAAAATCCGGTGATCGTGCAGCCACGCACGCGGGTAGTCTGACGGGAAGAATATATCATGAACGTGCACGATCACCCCATCGTTCAGCCGGGGGAAGATCTCCAGAAAGAGGGTGTTGACCTCGCTGCCACACTTGACCGTATGCGACGTATCGACGAAGAGAATATCGTTCGCCTCAAGCTGCGCGAACAGCGCCCGATCGACATCCTGCGCCTTCTGCTCGATCAGCCGCGCCAGGCCGGGGACTCCGCCGCGCAGTGTCGCGTTGGGATACGGCTCGACACAGGTGAACTCCGTCGCGCCGTTGAGCTGTGCCGCCCGCGCCGTGACCAGCGTCGAGAAGCCGCCGCCGATCTCCAGGATGCGCCTCGGCTTGAAATGGCGCACCATGCAGTGCAGCACCGCCGGATCGGACGCAACGAACGAGCCGTTGTCGTAATAGAACGCGTGCGGGTCATCGGTTTTGTGGTGGGCGAAGGTGCGGTATTCGTCGTGATATTGCGGGAAGACCTCGCGCAGCAGCCGGAGCTGCCCCGCGACGTTCATCTCCACGCCGGGCAGCTCGGACTCCGCCTCCCAGATCGACTCGGGTAACGCCCGCGTGTCGGGGATCGGGGAATAGAAATGCACCGGCGTGATGTGAAAGCCGTGTTTTTCCCAGAAGCCGAAGTAGCCCCGGTTGTGCATCAGCGGGCGGACGCAAAACACGGCGACGCGCGCCAGCAGCGGCTCGATTCGCGCCCGGATCCGGTGCCGCACACCCAGGGGAATGATCTTGCGGTAGACACGCCGCCACACGTTACACCGCCTTTGGGATTGAAATGAGAGTTTGCTTGGATTCAGCTTCAGATTATAGACGGTGTAAGGGGAATGGCATACCGCAAAATGTCGGCTTAATGACAGCGCCCCGTCTCTTCAACCACATCCGAACGTACCCAGAGATCATCTGCCACCTGCCACCAGATGAAGCCGTCTGTACCGAGTGCCTGGCCGGTGACGTAGGCGATCCGCCGTGGGGGCAGGACATCGACCCGGCCTGCATCCAGGCTGGGTCCGGCACGCACATTAGTGGGCGCTAAGGCATGGATCACACATTGATCCTTGGGTGGAATGATCCACACCTGCACCCCAAAAGCCGTGTCAACCAGCAGCCGCACGCCGTCCGGGTTCCATAGGGCAGTGCCAAGACCCAGGCTCGGCCCAAAATCGGCCAGCTTCTCTCCCGTCGCAACGTCCAGCAGCTCGACGGTTTGTCTTCCCGCGAGCAGACGGTCGCCGGTTGTATCCCACTGCGCGGCGAGAGTGGGAACAGCAAGGACCTCGTCCCCGGTGCGCGCATCCCATACCCGAAAACGCCAGGTATGGATATCTTCGACGAGAACATAGCGCGCGTTGGGACTCCACTCTGCCGACGTGACATAGCCGCCAGTATTGAGAACATGTAGTGGCTCACCGGACGGTGTGGGCGTCATATCGGGGGTGGGCACAACCGTAGCCATTACGGCTCTGGGTGGCATGGGCGTTGCGCCTGGGGTGGGCGTAGCCGTCGCTGTTTTGACAGGTGTGGGCGTTGGACTGAGCGCTGCTATTTGGGTGATTGCCGCTGCATCCCAAATCTGGACCATGTTCTTCGACCACGACAGGATCAGTGCCCCGTCAGGACTCCAGGCTGCGCCGTCGATCCAGTCATCCGCATGCAGCAGAGTCATAACCTGTGTGATGGTATCGAGTTCCCCCGCTACCGCCCACACGCGCACGATTGGGCTGTCCGCTTCCACCGCGTTCCAGGTCAAAAAGTGCGTTTGCTCCGGATTCCAGCTCACGCCCGCGTGAAAATCGCCGAATTCTTCGCCGGGCACAAAAAACGTTGCCAGGCTTTCGGGGGAAACGCCATCCCAGAGGCCCACGACCGCGCCGCGCCGGTACAGGACGCGATCGCCGCGCCAGCCAACTTCCGCCGCCCCGCCAGCCAGCGTCCCCAGCAAACGCCCGGTTTCAGCTTCCCAGAGGTGGATTTCCTGGCTCGACCAGGTGAGAAACCGATCTCCGGCAGGGTTAAACAGGATACCGCTCACCTGTGAACCATGGCGCACAAAGTAACGCTGCTCCAGGGTTTCTACATCCCACACGCGCACTGTACTAAGTGGAGATGCTGCCGTTGCAATCAGCGTCCCGGCAGCGTTCCAGTCCATACTCGCGGCATGGGTATACAGAATGAACAGGCGCTTAGCCTCATTTTCGTCGCTTTGCGCGCCGGCGGTGCCGGGCCGGGCAAGCAGACCGTTACATCCTGCCACAAATAAGAGCAGAACGAAAAACCTGGCACCGCTCCGATATATCATCCCTACAAATCGACAAAATAGGCCGACGCTGCCCGGTCGATCAGTTCTTTGGTCATGACCGGCTGCTGGTTCAGATAGCGCGCGATGTCGATCAACTGCTCGACCAGGTCGCGGGGATGGACGGCGCGCAGCGGGCGATCCGTTTTGAGATACCAGTCCTGCACCAGTTGGGCCAACACCCGCTCGTCGTACTGCACCTTCTTGGACTCGCACACCCGCCGGAAAATTTCGCGGAACTGCTCCAACGTTGGGTCGCCCACCTCGATCTTGTGCGGGATACGGCGCAGGAACGCCTCATCCACCAGGTCAGCGGGCGGCATATTGGTGCTGAACACGATCAGGACGTTGAACGGAATCTCGATCTTGCGCCCGGTCGAGAGCGTCAAAAAGTCGATCCGGCTTTCGAGCGGCACGATCCAGCGGTTGAGCAGGTCACGCGGGCGCACCTGCTGGCGGCCAAAGTCGTCGATCAGGAACATGCCGCCGTTGGCCTTCATCTGGTAGGGCGCTTCGTAGTACTTGTTGATCGGGTCATACACCAGGTCGAGACCGCTCATCGCCAGCTCGCCGCCGACCATGATCACCGGGCGGCGCACCCGCAACCAGCGCTGATCACGCCGCTCGCCGGTGTTCATCCCGCTGCGCTCGTCACCCTCGTCGGCCAGCACCTCGTGATTCACGTTGTCGAAGACGCGGATCACCTGCCCGTCCACATCAATCGCATACGGAATCCACATCGGGCTGCCGAGGATCATATTCCCCACCGCGCGCGCGATGGTCGTCTTACCGTTGCCGGGCGGGCCGTACATGAAGATCGACTTGCCGGAGTTCACCGCCGGGCCGATGCGCCCAAACATCTCATCGCTGACGACCAGCCCGCGCAGCGCCTTGTCGAGCGTCTCACGGTGCACGGTCAGCCGCCCGCGCGCCTGGGCCTGCATCGCCGCGACGTATTGATCGAGCGTCACCGGGCATGGCCCCGCGTACTGCGAGCGTGCCAGCGCCTCGTGCGCCCGCTCCACGCCCTTGAGCGTGATCACATACTCGAACGCGCCGGAGCCTAATCCGCCCCCGCCGCGCACTTCGAGGAATTTTTCACGCTTCAGCCCTTCCAGCACCGGCTCGACCACGCCGGTAAACGGCAGCCGCATCTGCTCGGCCAGCTTGTTGCCGGAGAGATACCCGCCGAAGTACATGATCTTGATCGCCAGGTCGGAGAGAATCCCGATATTCAATCCGGTGTCCTGCACCGTCTTGACCGGGCGTGGATACCAGGCTTGAGGCCGCGCCTGGCCGGGCGCGGGCGTCGGTGTGGGTGACGGTTTGGGGCGGTTGATCACGGGTGGAACTCCTTCAGCGCAGCGGCAGCGCGGCAGACTTCTTCCTCGGTATTATAACAGTGTGTCGAAATACGCACATGCGGCCAGCCCGCCGCATCGAGATGCTTGGTAAGGCGGATCTTGTGCGCGCCGAAATGCGCCATCAGCGCGTTCGACTCGGCCTCGGCCCGCGCCAGATCGTCGCCCGTCCCCACGCGGAACGTCACAATCGGGCCAAGCTGGGCCGGATCGTGAGGCGTGATTACCTCGCAGCCCAGTTCATCCAGGGCGTTGATCGCTACCTGCGACAGATAGCGCGTCCAGTCGTCGATCGCCGCCACGTCCAGCTCGCGCAGAAACCGGATGCTTTCCAGCAGGCCGAACATCCCGCTCAGGTTGGGCGTGCCCATCATGAAGCGCTGCGCACCGCCCCGCAGCGTCAGATCGTAGTGCAGCCAGTGTTCCCAGCCTTCGACCGCCGTCGGGCCGATGCCGTCCGGCGTCATGCGCTCGCTGACCTCACGCCGCACATATAGAAAGCCCTGCCCCGGCGGCCCCATCAGCGACTTTTGCCCGCCCGCCGCCAGAATGTCGATGTGCATCGCCTGCACATCGATCGGGATATGCCCGGCGGCCTGGATCGCATCGACCGCGAAGAGGATGCCGCGCTCGTGGCAGTATGCGCCCAGCGCTATCAGGTCGGCGCGGTGGCCGCTGAAGAACTGCACCGCACTGACCGCCACCAGCCGCGTCCGGGCGTTCACCACCGCGTCGAGCGCTTCGACAGTCAGGCCGCCGCCCTGGGGCGCGACCGTCCGCGACTCAACTCCACGCCGCGCCAGCGCCATCCAGGGGTAGGCATTCGACGGAAACTCGACATCGGTGAACACGACGTTATCGCCCGGCTGCCAGTCGATTGCCTGGGCGGCAGCGTTGATCCCGGCGGACGTGCTCACCACGCCGACCACTTCACTCGGATCGGCGGCGTTGATCAGCGCCCCGATCTCGGTCGAGAAACGGGTGAAGATGTCGCTGCCGCCGGCGGCAGGCGGAGCCAGCAGGCTGCCCGGATCGGTCGTCAGCCGCGTGTTGACATCGTTCATCACGGCCAGCGTCGCCAGCGGCACCGGCGAAATGCTGGCATGGTTAAGATAGGTCATCTGCTGCGCGATCGGAAACGACCGGCGCACATCGTCCAGAAAATATGCGGGAAGGCTTGCCAAAACACACCTCTTCGAGTGGAAGAAAGAAATGATGAACGCGATAAGCGCAAGATTGTTCGCCCTCAATTGTATCATTCTTTTCGCCACAGCCGGATATTTATGCCCGCGAGCGGCGCGTTTTGGGCTATACTGAACATGTGCTGTCCTGCTAGGGGGCAGCCGCACCTGACGTTTTGTTGCCCCCCATCCCCCGGCCCCTTCCCCCACTGCTGCGCCTGAGGGGGCGACAGTAGAAAAAAGAAGGGAACATCTGGCATACTTGTGGGTGTGAAACCAGACAAGGAGACACCAGATGAACCCTAAGAAACTATACCAGTGGGTGAAGCAG
>JAAYCM010000039.1 GCA_012729765.1 Chloroflexota bacterium
CCCTCACATGAAGCGGCGTTATGCGTCAGGTCGATGGCGCAGGCGCCGGACCCCATCCCGCGGCTCGACCACGTACACCGTGTTGCAGATCTTGCAGTGGATCACGTCGCCGGGCCGGTTGCCGCCGTGCGGCTGGCAGCCATCGACCGTGCAGTCCCAGTGATACGCCCCGCAGACGAAACACCCGCCGCGCAGGTCGTTGGAGTCGGAAATCAGGATGAGCTGGCTCATGGGATCACCTGGGGTCTGGCAGACCTGGCACCTTACACCCGGAGTTTACGGCATCTTTCCGGCGCGGCGCAAAAGGCAGGGCCCTGTTTGGACCAAGTGGGGCGCTAGGCTATAATGCTGCGCAATGTCTGGCGTATCGCGTCACCTGAGGCCCTGGAGCCTGCTGATCCTCACCCTGGTTGTCCTGCTCATCGGGGTCTATAACGCACTGCTGGCGCTGGACCACGTGCGGCACGCGGACGACTACCGCGCCCTGGGCGTGTCCTACCCGCCGCTGCTGCGGGCCGGGCTGGCGCTGGTCTGGAGCGCGGTGCTGCTGGCGGCGGGCGCCGGGCTGTGGAGCCGCCGTCGCTGGGCGCGCCGCTGGCTGGTCGCCATCCTGAGTAACTATGGTGCGTTTGGCGTGTTATGGTTGATCGTATTCGCCCGTTCCGACTTCGCCAGGGGACGTATCGCGTTCCAGGCAGTGTTGACGGCGCTGCTGGTTGGTCTGGTGGCGTGGATCATGCGCTGGAGCCGCGTCCGCGCGGCCTTCGATGTGACATCATCGCAAACTAATCCCGGAGAAGTGCCCGAATGACCCGAAACCATCCCAAGATCGAACATCTCAATGACATGCGTCTGCGGAGCGAGGCGGGAGGCGGCCCGGACCGCGTCGCCAAGCAGCACCAGTCCGGCAAGCTCACCGCGCGCGAGCGGCTCGATCTGATGCTCGATCCCGGCAGCTTCCGCGAGATTGACGCGTTTGTGGTCCAGCGCGAGCGCAATTTTGGCATGGATGAGGCGGACAAGCAGTTCTTAGGCGACAGCGTGATCACGGGCTGGGGCACGATCAATGGGCGGCTGGTGTACGTCTACGCCCAGGATTTCACCGTGATGGGCGGCTCGCTGAGCGAAGCCCATGCCGAGAAAATCTGCAAGATCCTGGATATGGCGGTCAAGAATGGCGCGCCCGTCATCGGCCTGAACGATTCGGGCGGAGCGCGGATTCAAGAGGGCGTCGTCAGCCTGGGCGGCTACGCGGACATCTTCCTGCGCAACACGCTCGCCAGCGGCGTGGTTCCCCAGCTCAGCGTGATCATGGGGCCGTGTGCGGGTGGGGCAGTTTACAGCCCGGCGCTGACCGACTTTATATTTATGGTCAAAGATACATCGTATATGTTCGTGACCGGCCCCGACGTGGTCCGCACGGTGACCCACGAGGACGTCAGCTTCGAGGAGCTGGGCGGCGCGATGACGCACAATGCCGTCAGCGGCGTGAGCCACGTGGCGGCCAACACCGAGGAAGACGCCCTGTTCTTGATCCGCGAGATCCTGGGGTATATGCCGCAGAATAACATGGAAGACCCGCCCTTCGAGCCGACCAAGGACGATCCCCTGCGCACCGAGGAGGCGCTCAACGACCTCGTGCCCGACGATCCCAGCAAGCCCTACGACGTCAAAGAGGTGATCAGGCTGATCGTCGACGAGAGCCGTTTCTTCGAGATTCACGAGCATTTCGCGCAGAATGTCGTGGTCGGCTTCGCGCGGCTGGGCGGGCACAGCATCGGCATCATCGCCAACCAGCCGGCGGTGCTGGCCGGTGTGCTCGATATCAAGGCCAGCGAGAAGGCGGCGCGCTTCATCCGCTTCTGCGACGCATTCAACATCCCGATCATCACGTTCGAGGATGTGCCTGGCTTCATGCCCGGCACCGACCAGGAGCACGGCGGGATCATCCGGTCCGGGGCCAAGTTGCTGTATGCCTACTGCGAGGCGACGGTACCCAAGATTACGGTAGTGACGCGCAAAGCCTACGGTGGCGCGTATTGTGTGATGAACAGCAAGCACATCCGCAGCGATCTGAACCTGGCCTGGCCGACCGCCGAGCTGGCCGTGATGGGGCCGGATGGCGCGGTGAGCATCATCTTCCGCCGCGAGATCGCCGAGGCCGAGGATCCGGTCGAGCGCAAGGCCGAGCTGGTGCAGGACTACCGCGACCGCTTCGCCAATCCCTACGTGGCCGCCGCTCGCGGCTACATCGACGATGTGATCGTGCCGTCCGAGACGCGCCCGCGCCTGATCAACGCGCTGGAGATGCTGCAAAACAAGCGCGACACCAACCCGCCCAAGAAGCACGGCAATATCCCGCTGTAGGCACGCGCGATGACCGGCCGCCCGTCCTCTCCGCACCCGCACCCCCTCCGCCGCTGGCCGGTCGGTCTGGCGACGCTGGCCGGGCTGGTGATCGGGGCGCTGGCCGGGTGGCTGGCCGGATCGCTGCCGGTC
>JAAYCM010000040.1 GCA_012729765.1 Chloroflexota bacterium
CCTACGTGTATCATCCTTCTACTCGCTTCCGATGGTGCGGCGGGGTGCGCCTTATGGTAAGGCTCTCGTAGAGCATCGTATCTTGGCACTACCCCGCCGCTGTCTGACGATGGGCGCGCCTTATACTGTGGGCACTCGAAGTGCAATACGCTGGTGGCACTACCCATCGGTTCTATTCTACCATACGCTGGATCATAATAAGGAGCATAGCGACACCCCGTGTGCCATCTTGCCCGGTTAGGGTGTCTGGGGACAGACGATGAGCAGCTCGAAGAGTTTAAGAGACTGGCTGGCGCGGCTGGTGAAGGCGATGATCTCGCCGTCCGAGCCGCAGCCGGAGCGCGCGGGACAGCAACCCGCCGTCGCTGCCCTGCGCAGCCGCTATGGTGTGGCCGTCATCGAGCACGATCCGAAGGGCAACGCGCGCCCCTGGCGGCCCCACGAACTGGCGCTGATCACGGAGACGCTGGACCTGCTCGGCCCGACCTTCTACCGGCCCTTCCAGCAGCACCCGCTCCAGCTCTGGATCGACCGTAATCCGGGCGGCGGCGGGTTTGGCAACGGCTGGCTGCGCATCGGTGAGCCGGGCGACGACCCGTCGATCCTCTACCGGATTCTGCTGCACGAGAGCACGCATGCTTCGAACGAATACCGGGGCTGGCCCTACGAGAACCAGTTCTGCACGCGGCCCGGCCTGGACTGGCGCAAAGCCGGCGATCAGTGGGTGCACCCGCGCCAGCAGGGCCAGCCGCCGCAGCCGGGCGACTGGGAGACGCTGCCGGTCGATTCGCGCGATGTCAGCGTCGCGCCGGGCGAGGACCTGGCCGAGTCGGTGCGCTACTACGTCCATTCGGTGCGCAATGAGCGCGCCTGGCTGTGGCCGCTCGACCAGTCGCAGCCGCCGCTCTACCTGTGGGACACGTCGCCCACCCGCTTTGTCTATGTGCGCGATTACTTCCTGGCGCTGCCGCCCGATCACCCACTCTATAAGCGGCTGCCGCCCGACGTCGAGGCGCGCGCCGCCGCCAACCTGGCCGGATAGCACCCGATCTCGCGCCCCCAAGGAGCCTGCTATGTCCGAGACTGCCCTGCCCACCATCCGCGACGAGCAGATGCCGCCCGCCGAAGGACTCACGTCGGCGGAAGCGGCACGACGTAAGGCGCAGGGCCGCGCCAACGATGCCCCCATGCCGACCAGCCGCCCGCTGAGCGCGATCCTGCGCGCGAATCTGCTCTCCGTCACCAACGTGATCCTGTTCGGAATCATGGTGGTGTTGGTGCTGATCGGCGAGGTCGGCGACGCGCTGGTGACCGGCGGCGTGGTGTTCATCAATGTCGCGATCAGCATGGTGCAAGAGCTGCGCGCCAAACGCCAGCTGGACCGGATCGCGCTGCTCACCCGCCCGCGTGTGGCCGTGATCCGCGACGGGCAGGAGCGCCAGGTTGACCCGGCGGAAATCGTGGCTGGCGATCTGCTGAGCGTGAAGCCCGGCGATCAGATCGTGGTCGATGGGCGGCTCGCCAGCGGCCAACGCATCGACGTCGACGAATCCCTGCTGACCGGCGAATCGGCCCACGTGGCAAAAGAGCCGGGCGATCCGGTGCTCTCCGGCAGCTTTTGTGTGCGGGGCAGCGGGCAGTATGTCGCGGAGAAGGTCGGGCGCGAGAGCTTCGCCTACCAGCTTACCGTCGGGGCGCGTGAATATCGCCGCACGCTGACCCCACTTCAGCGCCAGGTCAGCATCCTGGTGCGCCTGCTGGTCATCCTGGCGATCGGGCTGGCGACGCTGTTGTTCCTGTCGTATGCCATCGAGCAGCAGACCTTCACCGAAAGCGTCAAGTCGGCGGCGGTCGTGATCTCGCTCGTGCCGCAGGGCCTGCTGCTGATGATCACGGTCGCCTATGCACTGGGCGCGCTGCGGATCGCGCAGAAGGGCGCGCTGGTGCAGCAGATCAATGCCGTCGAATCGCTGAGCAACGTTGATGTGCTGTGCCTGGACAAAACCGGCACCCTGACCACCAACCGGATCGCGCTGCACGAAGCCGTGCCAATCGGCATCAGCGAGTCCGACCTGGCGCGGCTGGCCGGAGACTTCGCCGCCAGCACCGGGCGTGTGAATCGCACCGCCGAAGCCCTGGCGAACGCCTTTCCCGGACAGGCCCAGCCTGCCACCGTCGAGATTCCGTTTGCTTCGGCTTACAAATGGAGCGGCGCAGCCTTCGATGGTGAAGGCAGTCTGCGCGGCAGCTATGTGATGGGCGCGCCCGAAATGCTGGTGCCACACATCCAGGACGGCGACGCGCTGGCCGAACAGGCCGCCGCGTGGACCGCTGAGGGACTGCGCGTGCTGATCTTCGCCCACCACGATCAGCCGCTCCAGCCACCGCGTGATTCCGAAGCTCCCGCCCTGCCCGCTGGCCTGCGTCCGCTCGGCTGGCTGATCTTCTCCGACGAGCTGCGCCCCGACGCCCGGCAGGTGCTCGACCAGTTCCGGCAGGCGGGGATCACCCTCAAGCTGATCTCCGGCGATAACCCGCAGACGGTCGCGGCCCTGGCGCGCATGGCCGGGATCAGCCCGGACGCGGAAGTAATCTCCGGCCTGGACCTCGCCGCCCTGCCCGAAGGCGAATTCGATCTGGCGGTCGAGCAGACAACCGTCTTTGGCCGGATCACGCCGGAGCAGAAGCAGCGTATCGTCCAGACGTTACGCGCTCAGGGCCACTATGTCGCCATGATCGGCGACGGCGTGAACGATGTGCTCTCGCTCAAGCAGGCGCAGATGGGGATCGCCATGGAGAGCGGCAGCCAGGCGACGCGCGCGGTCGCGGACCTGGTGCTGCTGGGCGACCGTTTCAGCATCCTGCCGGAGACGATCAAAGAGGGCCAGCGTATCCTCAACGGCATGCAGGACGTGATGCGCCTGTTCCTGACACGCACGCTCTACGCCGCCTTGCTGATCATTATCGCCGGCATCATCGGGACCGAATTTCCCTTCACGCCGCGCCACAACGCCATCCTGACCACCCTGCCGGTCGGGCTGCCCGCCGTCGTGCTGACGCTGTGGGCACGATCTGGCCGCCCCCAGCAGAACCTCTTCGCCTCAATCGCGGGATTCGTGCTGCCGGCGGGCTTCAGCATCACCGTTACGACGCTGGTTGTTTACCTGCTCTACCTCGACGAGCCGGTCCAGTTGCAGCGCACCGTGCTCACCACGACCGCCCTGCTGTGTAGCCTGCTAATCATCATCTTCGCCGGGCACTCGGTCGCGGACTGGGAGAGCGGGCGCCGACTTAGCCCGTCGCGGCGGCGGATCGCGCTGGCGCTGGCAATGCTGGCCGCGTACCTGGTCATTTTTGCCATCCCGCCGCTGCGGGAGTTCTTCGAGCTGAACACGCTGAGCTGGGAGAATCTGTTCGTCGTGGCGCTCGCCGTCGCGATCTGGGCCGTCGTGGTGCGGGTCTTGTGGCGCTATGATGTATTCGAGCGTATCCTCGTGCCGGCGGAATAAGGAGTGGACGAAAAATGCCCGAACCCGCGTATATTGCACTTGGCGACGACGGGCACGTAACCCTGTATTGGGGCGATGGCACCGAGCCAGAACAGCAGATTATCTGGCACGGCCCGCGCCCGGCCAATAATCAAGACCTCGTCGCCATCATCGAGGAGCTGAAAGCCTGGGCCGAGGCCAACGGCTATCTGGTGGTCGTGCCCGCCTACGACCCGGAGCTGCCCGACGTGGAGATCGCGGTTTCCGAGGAAGAGGTCGAGGAGATCAACCTGGACGAGGTCGATGATCTACTCGACACGCTCTATCTGGCCGGGGATTATGACGAATACGACCCCGGCGGCGACACGTCAGGTGGCGAGGCTGACGTGCCGGACAACTGGTATTGACCCCGCTGCTGATACTATTGCTCTGCTTAAATCTGGGGACTGTAACTGACAATGCGTAGTACGACTTTGGCCCGCCGGTTGGCCCCGCGCAGTGTGATCCACGCACTGTTCTACCGGCAAGGCGGCAGTATATTCGGCGTCCTGCGCGAGCACGACTTCCGCAATCTGTGGCTCGGCCAGATGATCTCGTTCGTCGGGGATTCACTGGCCTACAACACGCTGACGCTGGCGGTCATCCACATGGCAAACGAGCAGGGCACCAGCGCGGGCAAAATCCTGAGCATGATTTTTGTGCTCTCGGCCCTGCCGCCGCTGTTCCTGGGCATGGTGGCCGGCACGATCGCCGATCGCGTCAACCGCAAGCACATGATGATCGCCAGCGACCTGCTGCGCAGCGTGCTGGCACTCGGCTACCTGCTGGTGGACGATCTGGATCAGGTGTGGATTTTCCTGATCGTGACGATCCTGATGAGCAGCGTGAGCACGTTTTTCTATCCGGCGCGCACCTCATTGCTGCCGCTTATTCTGAAGAAAGAGCAGCTTCTCTCGGCCAACGCGCTGGCGCAGTTGACCCACACGCTGGCCGCCGTCGTCGGGGCGGCAGCGGCGGGGATCATGGTGGGGCGCGCCCAGGCGACCGCCCCGGCCTTCATCGCCGACAGCCTGTCGTTCCTGCTCTCGGCCTTCTTCATCTCGCGCATCGCCACATCGGGCCAGATCGAGCGGGCAGCCGCACAGGCCGCCGCCAGGGCTGGCTATTCGCTGCGACGCGCAGCCGTCACCCTGCGCACGATGTCTGGCGAGCTGATGGTCGGCCTGCGCTACGTGCTGACCGACCAGATCATGCGCGGCGTGCTGATCAGTTTTCTGGCGCTGATGCTCGGCCTGGGCGCGGCTAACGTGACCTTTGTGCCGCTGCTGATCAACGAACTGGGTATGGCCGAAGAAGGGCTGGGGGTGATCCGCTTCTCACAGACGATCGGCATCATCGCTGGCAGCACGATCATCACAGCGATCGCCGCCCGCTACAAGGCGCGCAATCTGATCGGCCTGAGCATGGTGGTCTTCGGCGTCACCACGCTGATCGTGGCGGTCGTCACCAGCTACCCGCTGATGGTGATCGTCCTGTTCTTCGTCGGGCTGGTGATCGCCCCGCCCCAGATCGTGGCCTCGACCCTGATGCAGCGCCATGTCCCCAGCGCCAAACTGGGCCGGGCCAGCGGCGCGCAGGGCACCATCGTGAACGTCGCCAACATCGCATCGATGGGCGCCGCCGGTTTCCTGATGGACGAGATCGGCGCGCGGCAGGTGTTCGCGCTGGCCGGGGCGCTGATCTTCGTGGCGGGATTCGTCTCGTGGTGGGTGCTGCGCGGCGTCGAGGACGTGCCCGACAATGCCGACGCGCTGGCCGAAGCCGGCGAGCCTGTGGCGTCCGGCGAGTTGGTCGAAGCCTGAAACCTAAAGCGGGCAGGAGTCACATGATTCCTGCCCGCCGCATTGCTTCTGCCAACTGGCTAGAGATGGAACATGATCTTCCCGCTCTCGCCGCTCATAAAGACGTGATACGCCTCGTCGAAATCTTCCAGCGCGAGCTCGTGTGTCACGATCTGGCTGAGGTCCACCGCGCCGGATTCGAGCAGACCGCGCGTCTGGTACCAGGTGTCCCACAACCGCCGACCAACGATCCCGCGCACGATCGCGCCCTTAAAGACGATGTGCCGGTTGAGGTCGAAGGTGAACGGGCCGGAAGTCAGCCCCAGCAGCGCCACCTCGCCGCCCTCTTTGAGTACGGTGAAGCCCTGGTCGATCGCGCTCGGCGCGCCGGACATCTCCAGCAGCACATCCACACCTTCGCCGCAGGTCGCGTCCATCACCGCCGTGATAACATCCTGCTCCAGCACGTTAACCGTCAGGTCCGCGCCCATCTGCCGCGCCATATTCAGCCGGTAGGGGCTGACATCTGTCGCAAAGACTCTGCGCGCGCCGGCGGCCTTCGCCACCGCGATCGCCATCACGCCGACCGGGCCGCAGCCCGTCACCAGCACGTACTTAGCCGAGACATCCTGCGCCATCGCGGTATGCACGGCGTTGCCGAAATTCTCTTCGATCACGGCGATCCGCAGCGGCAGATCGGGCGTGTTCGGCCAGGCGTTTTGGGCCGGCACGGCGATGTACTCCGCGAAACCGCCGTCACGGTCCACACCCAGAATCTTGGTGCTCTCGCAGATATGCTCGCGCCCGGTCCGGCAGTAGAAGCACTCGTTGCAGACCACGTGACTTTCGAGCGACACCGGATCGCCAACTTTGACGCTGGTCACATTATCCGCCACCTGCGCGACGACACCCGTGATCTCGTGCCCCACCACAAACGGCGGCTTGAGCCGGCTCTGCGCCCACTCATCCCACTTATAAATATGAAGGTCCGTCCCGCAGATCGACGCGGCACGAACCTTGACGAGTACCTCACCCGGCCCAATCTGTGGCACGGGCCACTCCGTAAGCTGCAGGCCGGGGGCGCGCTCCGCCTTGATCACGGCCTTCATCATTTTAGGTATAGCTTGAGTCATTTTGAGAAGATTCCTGTATTCAGAGGTAAGCTTCTTTTAGCGAAACTCTCTTACGGCTCGATTCTACCGGGCCAGCAAGCGGCTCACAAGTGCCGAAAATCCCCAAGAAAAAGGGTGAGCCACACGACTCACCCTTGGAACTGCGCACAATCTCGCCCTACTCGGCGGCTGGCTCCGGCGCCCAGGCATTCAGCGCCACCCCTTCGAGCGCTGGAATCACGGCTACCGTCGCCGGGACGCTGTCGCCCGGCTGCGCCGTCTGGTAGGCGAACGCACCGCTTTCGAGCTGCAGCGCGGCCAGCCCATCCTGGGGATTGTTCCATTCGGCGAGGTCCTGCCCGGCTGCGATCAGAGCTTGCAGCACCAGCGCGGTCGAGTTGGCGTCGCTGTCGGTGCCAAAATCGCTCGGATTCTGGTAGGGCCACCCGCCGTCCTCGTTTTGAATCCCGGCCAGGTAGTTCAGCCCGGCCTCGACCGCGTCCGTTTCATCGGCCAGCGCCAGCGGCTGCAAACACAGGCCAGTGGTATTGGTATCGGGCGCGTTGCCGGGCATAAAGCCCCACCCACCGGCCTCGTCCTGCCCTTCGAGCAGCACCTCAACGCTGCCCGCCGGAAGTTCGACGCCCGCGTTTTGCAGCGCGATCAGCGCCAGACAGTGATCGAACGCACCCGCGCCGAAGAGGCCATTCTCGCCCTGCTGCGCGAGCAGGTCCTCGACCAGGTTGTGCCCGGCGAAGGCCAGCGGGTCCTTGCCCGCCGCGATGACCGCCGTCAGCACTTTGGCGATCTGTCCCGGCCCGGTCAGGCTGCCCGTGCTCACCTGCGTGCCCAGGAAGGCGAACGGGTTGAGCATATCGCCCGAAAAGAACGCGTTGGGATCGTGCCCCGCCGCCACCGCCGCGATCACGACATCCGCCGTCGTAGCGAGATCGCTCTCCGGGGCGAACCCGTTCGTAAAGCCGCCGTCCGGGTTTTGCATCGTCTCCAAAAACGCGATCGCTTCATCCGCGTTGTAAGTGTCCTCTTGTGCCCGCGCGGGGAGCGCCAGCAGCAGTCCGGCCATGAGCATGAGTAGAACCGCCATCCATTTGATCATCATCATGACTCCTGTGTCGTGGTAACTCGTAAGGATTAAAGATCAAACAAAAAACGCCTTCGGGTAGAAGGCGTCGTCAGGGGTTGAACAACGACATAGCGCCACCTCCAATCCGCGAGAGATGCTGAGAGCGAGCGTTCCAGGTGGGTAATCTGGCTCTGCCTGGGATCAACCCTGGCACGACAGTTGCGGGACAGCGCCGGACTTTGACCGGCTTCCCCTCTTGTGACCGCAGCATCCGGGCTGGCGGTCACCTGGAACAGCTTTATCCAAATGTGGGCGGAAGTATAACGTGCTGTCGCCAGCACGCCAATTTATGGGTGCCCGTTGGGCAGCGGCAGATTGGCCGAGTCGGTGCCATCGGACGCGACGACGAACGCGATGGCGTGATCGCGCGTGTGGCTGAGGCTGATCTGCCAGTCGCGCAGGCCGAGCGACGCGGCATAGCGAGCCGCCTCGCCGTGCAGCACGAGCGACGGCGCGCCCAGCGCGTCGAGCCGCACCTCGATCTCGGTCCAGCAGATCGCGCCGATCCCGGTGCCCAGTGCCTTGGCGACGGCTTCTTTGGCGGCAAAGCGCGCGGCCAGCCGGCCGGGCATCTCGCGGCTCTGCTCGCGTTCCAGGGATGTGAAGAAGCGCGCGAAGAACCGGTTGGGATGGCGCTCCATCGCACGCTCGATCCGCTCGACCTCGATCATATCTACACCGACGCGCAGCATAACGGCCCCCCTCGTCGCCCGGCTTCCACTACGACTCGCCGGCGGGCAGTTCAGGGCCGGCGATCGCCAGCGCGTAGACGTCGGGATTGAGGTAGCGCTGTGCGGCAGCCAGCACGTCTTCTGCGGTAACGGCGTTCACGATGTCGGGATAGCGGCGCAAATAGTCCAGCCCCAGCCCGTAGCGCTCCATCATCAGGATCGTCCCGGCGATGCCCTCATTCGTCTCAAGCTGGAGCGGCAGCCGCCCGGTGAAGTTGGCCTTGACGTCGGCCAGTTCCTCGGCGCTGACCGGCTCGGTCGTGATACGCCGGATCTCGCCCACCATCGCTTCCACCGCACGGTAGACATTGGCCGGATTCACGCCCGCGATCACGCGCCACGCGCCCGGCCCCAGCCCGCCATCGAGCCGGCTGTAGCTGTAGTAGGCCAGCCCGCGCTTCTCGCGCACTTCGGCCCCGATTCGCCCGAACATGCCGAACACGCCCATGACGCTGTTCGCCAGGTTGGCGGCATACCAGTCCTCGGCGAACCGAGACGGACCCGCGACCCCCAACACGATGTCGGACTGGCTCTTGCCCGGCATCGACACCGCGCGCTCGTATACCTGTTCAAGTGGGGGCACGGGCGGCAGCGGCGGCGCGGCGGGTTGCTGGGGATTCTGCCAGTCGGCGAAGCACTCGGCCACCTGCCGGATCGCGTCTTCGGCCTGCACCGCCCCGACGATCACGACGATCATGCCCCTTGGCCCGGCATGCTGTCTCCAGAACACCCCCAGATGATCGCGCGGGATGCGCTCCATGATCTCGATCTGCCCGTCCCCGTTGCGGCGGTAGGGGTGTCCCGGCGGATAGGCCAGCTCGCGGAAGGCGCGCCCGGCAATAAAGCGCGTGTCCTGCTCGCGAATCTTCAGCCCGGTGATGATCTCGCCGCGCAGTCGCTCGACCTGCCGCTCCGGGAAGATCGGACGGCGCAGCGCATCCGAGAGCAGATCGAGCAGCATCGGCAGGTCCTCGCCCAGGCTCTTGCCGCCAAAGCCGGTCGTATGCATCCCGCCGCTGATCGACAGGCTCGCGCCATTGCCTTCCAGCAGCTCGTAGATTTCGGCGAAGTCGTGCTTCTCGGTGCCGCGCATCAGCGCCGAGGCAGTAAAGGTCGCGAGGCCCATCTCGTCGGGGGGATCGAACAGGCTGCCCGCCTCGACCGAGCCGGTGAGCACCACCGATTGGGCGTTGTGGTTCTCGTAGACCAGCACCGTGATCCCGTTCTCCAGCGTGCGGCGGGTGATCGTCTCCGGCCCCGGCAGCGATTCCAGGTGCATACTCATGCCGACTCCCCTTCCTGGCCGTTGACCGGGATAAACCAGCCCACCGTGCGCTGTGAGCGCCGCAGATAGCGCCGGGCCGCGTCGCGTACGTCGTCGAGCGTCACCGCTTCCAGATGCTCCAAATAGTTCTCATACCACGAATAGCTGGAGAAGTTCTCGGAAAACGCCAGCCAGAACGCCTGCCCGGTTACGCTTTCGGTCCCATAGGCGAACAGGGCTTTGGCCTGCTTCCTGGCTTTGTCCAGCTCGTCCTGCGTCACGTCGCCGTTATACAGGCGCTCGATCTCGGCGTCCAGCGCGGCCTGGACTTCTTCGGGCGTGCGCCCGTCGCGCACCGTGACCATGATGTTGAACAGGTAGGGCTCGATCGAGGGATACAGCCCGCCGCCGACCGAGGCCGCCAGCTCCGTCTCGACCAGGGCCTTGTACAGCCGCGAGGTCTTGTTGCCGATGCTGTTGCCGCCCGGCGCGCTTGCCCCCGCCAGGATGCTGTCGGCGACAGCCAGCTTGAACCAGTCGGGATCAGTCGCGGCTGGCGCGCGGTAGGCCTGGAAGATATACGAGGC
Source organism: Chloroflexota bacterium (assembly GCA_012729765.1). Taxonomy (GTDB): domain Bacteria; phylum Chloroflexota; class Anaerolineae; order Aggregatilineales; family Aggregatilineaceae; genus JAAYCM01. The sequence continues at coordinate 10,168 of JAAYCM010000040.1, forward strand.
GTTGCCCTCGCGCTCTACGCGCACCGTGCGCTCACCCTGCTGCGGCGGCTCGGTCCGGATCAAGCGGGGCGGCTCCGGGCCGCGCGGGATGCCGCTATATAATTCCTCGATGCGTGCCAGCATCTCGGCCGTCTCGAAGTCGCCGACTGCCACTGCGATCGCGTTGTTAGGCACATAGTGGGTCCGGTAATGCCCGTATAGGTCATCACGCGTCATGGTCTGAAGATCGACCATATCCCCGATGATCTGGTGGTGGTAGGGATGCACGCGAAAAGCGGCGCCGCGCGTCTCTTCAAACAGCCAAAACGTGGGCGAGTTCTCCGACCCCTGCCGCTCCGAGATGATCACCGTGCGCTCGGACTCGACCTCGTCGGGATCAAAAACGGCGTTCTGCATCCGGTCGGCCTCGGCCCGCAGCGCCAGATCGATCCGGCCCGCCGGCATCGTCTCGAAGTAGGCGGTGTAATCATACGAAGTCTGCGCGTTCCAGACTCCGCCCTCGCGGTCAACCGCCTTATCGAGCACACCTGCCGGGAACTGCTCGGTCCCCTTGAACAGCATATGCTCGACCCAATGCGAGACGCCCGTCTGACCGGTGCGCTCGTTGCGGCTCCCCACACGATAGAGCACCCACCAACTGATCACCGGCGCGGTATGGACTTCTTTAAGCAGCACGATCAGGCCGTTGTCGAGCACGTGTCGGGTCACTTCACGACTGGTATCAGGCATGCACACCCCCCTTCATTTGATGCAGCGAGGATTTGCCCAGAGTTTAGCAGGGATGCCAGCGCACCGGCATCCCTGCCACAACGCATAGACGGTTGGGTCGAGGTGGAACGGCGCGCAGGCCGCGTTACAGGGCCGGCTCCTCAACGGCGTAGCCGCGCCCGATGCCGCGATAGGCGAAGCCCAGCTTTTGCATCTCGGCTGGCTCATACAGGTTGCGCCCATCGATCACGATCGGGGTCTGCATGGCGTCGTGCACGCGCACCATATCAAGCTGTTTGAACTCGTTCCAGGGGGTCATGACGATCATCGCGTCCGCACCCTGCACCAGATCATACGGATTGGCGCACACGTCCAGATAGGGCATCACGCGCAGCGCGGCTTCCATCGCCACCGGGTCATAGCCGCGCACCGTTGCGCCGTGCTCGTTCAGATACTCGCCAATCGTGATCGCCGGGGCGTCGCGCATGTCGTCGGTGTTCTGCTTGAAGGCCAGCCCCAGCAGCGCGATGGTGCGCCCTTTCAGGCCGTCCAACAGCTCATGCAGCTTGAGCAGCACATGGCGGCGCTGGTACTGGTTGATGTCCATCACGGCGTGCAGCAGTTGGGGATGCTTGCCGTGCACCTGGGCCATATACGCCAGCGCCTTGACATCTTTGGGGAAGCACGAGCCACCATAGCCAACGCCCGCTTCCAGGAAGTGATGCCCAATGCGGCGGTCGTAGCCCATCCCGCGCGCGACTTCCTTCACGTCGGCCCCCAGCGCCTCGCAGATATTCGCGATCTCGTTGATAAAGCTGATGCGCGTCGCCAGGAAGGCATTCGAGGCATATTTGATCATCTCGGCGGTGCGCAGGTCCGTAACCATGATCGGCGCGCGCAGTGGCAGGTGAAGCTGCGCGACACGCTCCGCCGCCTCGATATCCTCGGAGCCGAGCACGGTGCGGTCCGGGCTGTAGAAATCGGTGATGGCTGAGCCTTCGCGCAGGAATTCCGGGCAGCTTACCACGCTGAACGGAATCGGTGAGGGCTGCGTCTCGCGCACGATGTCGGCCACCCAGTCGCCCGTGCCCACCGGAACGGTCGATTTGTTGATGATCACCAGCGGGTGATCCATCACGCGCGCAACCGACTCGGCGGCCATGCGCACATACTGCAGATCGGCCTCGCCGTCCACCCCTTCGGGCGTCCCGACCGCAATAAACACAAATTCGGCATCCTTCAGCGCCTCATCATACGAGGCCGTGAAGAACAGGCGCTGTGCCTTGACGTTGCGCTCGACGACCTCGCCCAGGCCCGGCTCATAGATCGGCAGGATACCCTTGTTCAGGTTGGCGATCCGCTCCTCGTTGATATCCAGCGCCACGACCCGGTTGCCCAGGTCCGCAAAGCAGGCCCCCGTCACCAGCCCGACATACCCCACGCCGATTACGGTGATATTTTTCATCGTCCATCCACCTCACTCAGATGCAGTGCTCATGGAGCTTGTGATTTCACACGGATTTGGAATAGCGTAACTGCTCGCGCGGAAATCTTCCTGCGCGCTTACCCTACGCTGGCCGACGCGACCGGTTCCCCCGCTGACCGCTGCGCCAGATCGTCCTGGAGCATCCCGGCCACGCGCCGTCCCATCTCAACCGCGTAATTCGTGCCGCGATCCCAGGGATAGACCTGGCTCATGCTGGCGAAATACAGCCCGGCCAGCGGCGTCCGCAAATCGGGCAGCGCCGCCGAATGGTTGGGATACGGGATTGGCTGCGCATACCGCGCTCGAAAGACCCAATGTTTGCGAATCCAGTCCGGCGAAAACTGGGGATTGAACGTGGTCAGAACACGCGTGAAGCGCTCGACCAGTTCCTCTTCGCTCAGCGAGAAATACTCGTGATCGGGCGCGACGTAATCACCGCAGTAGACGATATGATCGCCGCCGTAGTGGGCGCGATCCATGTAGTTGGTGTGCTCCACCAGCGCCAGGAAGGGAAACTCGGCTTTGGACTTGTCGGGCTGATCCGACGGCAGGCTGAGCCAGTAGGTGTTATCGGTGAGAAGCTGGTGCTTGAGCGCCAGAATCACGACCACCGCGCCCATGCTCTTCAGCGCGTCCAGTTTGGCGGTGTAGTCGCCGGGCAGATCGGGCACCAGCCGCCGCATGATCTGGGGCGACGAAGTGCTGATCACGGCGTCGAACGTTTCGGCCTGCCCATCGATCATCACATCCCAACGCCCATCGGGGCGCGGCGCGATCTGCTCGACCGGCGTGTTGAGGTAAATCGTCGCGCCCTGGCTCTCGACTCGCGCCGCCAGCAGTTCCAGGAACGCCTGGAAACCGCCCTCGAACGTGCCCAGCCGGGGCGTGCGCTTGTAGACGCGCGCCCAGAACCAGGCCATATTGACCTGATCGTACTCGTGCCCAAATTTGCCGATCAACAGCGAGCGCCACAGCTTCTCATACGCTTCGTCGCCCATCGTGCGGCGCAGCCAGGCGTCCGCCGTCCAGCGTTCGAGAGGTTTCCAGTTGGTCGAGAGCTTGAGGTACAGCCCGGCCAGCCCGTAGCGAATCTTGGCCAGCCACGACATCGGCAGGCGCAGGTTGGCGGTCACGATATTGGGGCGATCCATGTGATAGATACACCCGCCGAGCCACAGCGACGTGATCGGGCGCGGCAGCAGCACCTTATCCGATGCGCCCAACTCCTCGATCAGGCCCAGGACGGCGTCGTCGTTGGCGAACCAGTGGTGATAGAACTTTTCGAGCGTCCAGTCCCAACCCTCATCGCGGAATCCCGCTGCCAGCCCCCCGACTTCGGCCCCGGCCTCATAAAGATGCACCTCGTGCCCGGCGCGCGTCAGATCATAGGCCGCTGCCAGCCCGGCTGCGCCCGCGCCCACAATGGCGATTCGCTGCCCCATATGCGCTTATTCTCCTTTTCCACTTCCCCACAGTGTCAGCTCAAAGCGTCTCAACCGCAACCGTTTCGCGCGCCCGGCGGAAGTCCTGCCAACTCAGCCCCTCGCGATAGAGATAATAGAAACCGAGCAGCGTGATTGGCAGCCACAACGCGGCGTGCAGCACCAGCGTATATGACGCGGCCAGCGGCTCCGGCACGCCGTAGGCTTTCAGCGTCTCGATGCCGGGAGTGTCGAAGGTCCCCACATAGCCCGGCGACGAGGGCAGCGTCGTCGCCAGGTTGACGACGGCGGTCATCACCATCAGCACGAAGAAGCTGACCTCAAAATCGAAGGCGTGCATCACAAACCAGTACTTGGTGGTTTCGGTCAGCCAGATGAAGATCGAGGACACCAGCGTCATAAAGAGATCACGCGGACGCCGTAAGTTTTCCAGTCCCAGCATGAAGTGATCGGCCAGCCCTCGCAGCGCACCGCCGATCTTGCCGGGCAGCCGCTCGAAGAGCCGGGTATACAGCCGGCGCGTGCGTTCCGGCTGGAGCGCCATCACCAGAAAGACCATAAACGCGCCCCAAAACAGCAGCGTCGAAAAGAAAACGATATTCTTCAGCCAGTCTGCTTTGAAATCCGCGAACGGCAGCGCCACGAACACGAAGATCAGCATCACCAGTCCGTCGAAAATACGCTCGACAATGATCGTCGCCAGGCTGGCGGGAATACTCACATCCTCGTTGCGCTTCAGGACATACGCGCGGATCACTTCCCCGGCCCGGAAGGGGTAGACGTTGTTGCCCATATAGCCGATCACGACCACCGGGAACAAGCGCTGGAGCGGGATCGGCTTGAGCGAGCGCAGCAGGTAATGCCAGCGCCAGGTGCGGCCCCACACCGCCAGAAAGTAGACCGCGACTCCGGGCACCAGCCAGCCGATACGCGCATTGCGCACCCCGTCCCACACATCGCCCAGGTGCAGCCCGTTCAGCCCAATATAAAGAAACACGGCGCTGACCACAATTCCAATCAGCAGCATTCCCCAGCGCCGGACCCGCCACCACCCTTGCCTGGCTTCCACTCGCCCAATCCTTTCCGCTCGCCCCAACTAGACATCACCTGCACGGCGCGGGCGGCATTCTATCCCAAAGCAGCGCCGACTGCACTACTTTTGTACACGCCCACCCCGCGTTTTCCCTACCCCCCAGCGACCGCCACGCAGCCTGTCGCACGAAAACGAAAAGCGGCATCCTGAGACGCCGCTTTGAGATGCGGTCTATAGATTCTAGTGAGAGTGGCGGTTATGACCGGCTACTGACAGACTCAGGGAGCATTTCAGCAAGAATTCGCTCCAAGGCCATCGTGTGGCTGCACACGCCGCGCGAGCCGAAGAAACTACAGTCGCAGGTCCATGCTCCGTTGTCGTACCTTACCGTATGAGGATTGTTATCACCATCAAACGTTACTTCAAGCGATTGGAACCGGATGCGGTCGCGCTGCTCGGCATAGCGCTTGGCCTTTTCGATCTTGCTTATCATCCCATAGTCCATGATTCATATCCTCCGCTTAAGTTACCGGCTTAGATATAAAAAAACACACTGGGTCTAACCAGCGTGTTTTGCAGGTTCTTTCAAGCTCAAAAAACAATGTACACTCATTTTGGCGCTTCCTTGATTAGTGCCAGTATAAGAGACTCGTCGAACGGTGTCAACATCTGGCGCATTGGAAAAACGTTAAAAAAGCGGGCGCGGCTGCGGCTGTGGAACCAGCTCGGCAGCCTGTGTTACGCACAGTAATCCGCCCAGCGCGAAAGCCAGCGTCCCATCATTTGCCAGCGCGATCGCGGTTAGCTGCGCGCCTGGGTCGGGCATCATCACGAACAACTGCACCAGATTAGCGCGATCCAGCAGGCGCTCCGCCGAACCCTGCCGCGCCAGCGTCAACTGCGCGTCATACAGCCGGATCATGCCCTGTTCCGGCTCGCCGGTCACGACCCACGCGCCGTCCGGCATCCAACACACCACACCGGCAGGGGTGGCCAGCGCCGCTGTCTGCTGCACGGTGCCGCCCAGGTCGAGCACCCGCAGCGACGCGGAGTCGGCCAGGCAGACCGTGCCGGAGCCATCGGGCAGAAAGAGGTGCACCGGGGAGCCGTCCAGCCGGACCTCGACCGGAAACGCGCCGACGTAAACATGCTGCTGGTAGATGTGCAGTTGCCCATCGGCGCTGAGCGCGGCGACCGTGCCCAATTCACGATCCAGCGCCGTCGCCACCAGCGGCGCAGCGCCATCCCGCGCCAACACACCCCGGTAGCCGTCCATTTCCAGCACCAGCCGCCGCTCATCGTACTGCAACAGGTGCAGCCGGCCGTCCCGGCTGGTGTGAATCACCGCCCGGCCTGTGTCCACCACCGGCAGATAGGCCCCGTTCGGCGCCCGCAGCGTCTCCAAAAAGGCGCGCCGCGCGGCCTGCTCCGGCTCGGCTTCGGCAGCCCAGGCCGTACTCAGGCTGCCGCAAAACGTGCCCGCCACCTGATCGTAGAAGCTGACCACATGCCGGTCGGTCCACACGGCTACCTGCGGCGGATCACCGTCGAGAAGCTGGATCGCGTGGATGGCACGGTCTGCCAGATCGAGCAGCCAGCCGGTACGCCCCATGTCGCGGCTACTCCACGTCTTCGATCACGAGCGGATCGCCGCCGTCGAGCCACACCGTCAGCCCGACCTGGAACGACTCGGTGTTCTTGCGCTTGACCGTGCCATTCAAAAGCACGTCATAGCGCAGGGAGTCGTATTCATAGCGCGGTGTGCCGCTGCCGGGCGCGAGACTCACGGTGAGGGCCACCTCCTGCGGCACGACCAGATCGATCCTGCCATTCTCGGTTTTCAGCACGCCGGTGAGCACATCATCGCGCGGCAGGTCCAGCCGCAGATCGCCGCTGCCGACCGCCACATTGAGCTGATCGACGCGCAGCGGGCCGAAGTCAAAATCGGTATCGCCCTCGACGCCGGTGATAAACAGGCTCATGACCGGGACACCGACCGGCAGCGTGAGGTCGAGTGTGCCGCGCCCGTAATCTTCCAGGCGTGGGATCGCGTTCTCATAGCGCTCGGTCACGGTCAGGATGCCGGTATCGCCCTCGACCGCCCAATCCATCGTGACCACGCTCTCTTCGCTGCCGGTGAAAACCGCGCCCAGATCGCGCGTGTCGCCTTCGACCGGCTGGACGTTCACCGTCGTGCGCTGCAAATTGATCTCGATCTGAACCTGCTCGATCTCGTCACCGAGCGCCTGGCTGAAGCTTGCCGTCTGGTCCGAGCGCACGACATCCGCCTGCCGCTCATAGGCCAGCCACGCCAGCGCGGCCAGCAGCACGAGCGTTGCCGCCACGCCGATCACGTTGGCACTCAGGGCAGTCTGTGCCACGCGAAGCTGCCGCCGCCCGAACAGCACATCGAACCCGAACAGGATCAGCAGCGCGGGCCACGCCCGCACCATCAGATCACCCACCGCTTCGGGCAGCGCTCCCGCCACCATCAGCAGCCACACACAGCCGACGGCGATCACCACCAGCGGCCACAACATCCCACGCCGTGCTGCCGTCATACTGCCCTCCGGAGCTGTTTGAAGAGCAGGGTCAGGCCGAACAGAATCACCACCAGCGGCAGGAACGCATCGCCATGCACGCTGGAGAGCACACCCAGGTTACGCGCCAGGATCACCAATCCCATTGCGATCACGCCCGCGCCGAGCAGGATCATGGTTTCCGGGTTGATCACCGTCCGGTAGCCGCCCGCCTGATCGTCCAGATCGGCCAGCGTTTGCAGGGGCAAGATCAGCCACAGGGCCAGATAGATCAGGACGCCGGTTCCCGCCGTAAACAGGCCGAGCGCCAGAAACATCACCCGCACCCACCAGGGATCGACCCCGACATAGGCCCCGATGCCCCCGCACACGCCCCCCAGCACCCGGTCGGTGAGGCTCCGCGTGAGCCGTTGTACTCTCATCGTCACCTGTCCTTGCACCATGAGATATTCTGCCAGCGACTATACCGATATTCCGTTCCAATGCGCAAGTCCCGGCTTCGCCCCTTGCGCAGGCGCAGGCCCGGTGCGAGAATCAGGGCGGGTCGGGTAACGGCAGTGCATAAGGAAACGGAGTTATGACGCGAGCAATCGAATATCAGACGGTAGACGCAGTTGATTTTGCGGCGTTTACCGACGCCTTTAACCTGGCCTACAGCGATTACTGGGTGCCGGTCAGCATGACCGCGCCCGCGTTCCGCGCGTTGATCCGGCGCGACGATCTCGATCTCTCGGCCTCGGTTGTGGCGCTGGACGGCGAGCGAATTGTTGGTACCGGGCTGCTGGGGATTCGCGGGAGCCTGGGCTGGATCGGCGGGATGGGCGTCATCCCCGGCTACCGGCGTCAGGGCATTGGCCGGCGGATGATGCATCACCTGATCGACACCGCGCGCGCGCGGGGACTGGCGCGCATCGATCTTGAAGTGATCGAAGCCAATACCGGCGCCCACGCGCTCTACCAGCAGTTGGGATTCGTCGCGCGGCGGATGCTGCTCAGCCTGGAGCGCCCACCGGGAGCGGTCAAGTCGGATGGGCTTGCGTCAGACTATGCCGTCGAGCGGCGCGACCCGACAGACGTGCTCCAGCACTATGACAGTTTCCACAATGTGCCGAACTGCTGGCAGCGCGCCCTGCCCTCGCTGCGGGCGCTCACGGTGTATGTCGATAGCTGGGCGCTTGTACACCGGCCCGATGGCGCGGTCGCGGGGTATGCACTGGGATGGGCCAGCGCGGAGAGTGTGCGGCTGGTCGATTTTGCGGTGAGTCCTGCTGGTGATCGGCGCGCGGCGGCCAGCACACTGCTTGGCCACCTGCATCAGCGGCATACGAACGCGCACGGCAGCACCTATAATATCGCCGAGGATGACGCCGTGCTGCCGGGCTTCGAGGCATTAGGTTACCGTACGACCCTGCGCCAGATCGAGATGACGCTGGCGCTCGAATAGGGCCGGACAAGCAGCACGCTATTTGTACGGTGAGCGCACAAAACGCAGCACGATCCGCACGCGGCCCAACTCCAGTTCGTCGCCATCGCGCAGGCGGTAGCGGCGGCGCGGCTCCAATGAAAAGCCGTTGATGCGCGTCCCGTTGGTGCTGTTGAGGTCCTCGATATAGAGCGCCTTGTTGTCTTCGTCCTGGATAATCATGGCGTGACGGCGCGAGACGCCGCCTTCCTGCCCGCCATAGGGAGTCAGGTCCAGCTCAGGATAGAAGCTCGATACCGGATCGGTGCGGCCCAGCACGATGCGTTCCTTGACTTCCAGCCCAACCGTCGTCTGGGTCGGGCCGCCGATCTGCATCAGCAGCCGCCAGGGGGCGGCCAGGCGCGAGGTCTGCGGGCGCGGCGAAGCTTCTTCGGGCGGCATCCGGGGGTGTTCCTGCACCTCTGGAAGCAGTGAGGTGTCGAGCTTGGATGGTTGGTCGGTGGGGTTTTTGAGGAGTCCGTTGTCTGCCATCGGCAGGGCCTTTCATCTATGATGGGAATACCAGGATTGGTTTTGGCTGCTCTGCTTTACAGATTTCATTATACATCCAGCTTTCAAACTCTGGCACGGGCACGATTCATGAATCAGCGTAAAGTTGTTATGATTTATAGACAATTAACTCTCTTAACGCTCCGGCACCCGCATCCGATCCCATGAGCCACCGCGCTACTCGCCCAATCGCCGTTATGGTGCTGCTGCTGATCGCCGGTGGGCTGCTGTGGCGCGCCAGCGCACGTACTGTCTGGCAGTGGCCCGCTCGCACGCAGCACGGCACAACTGAAGCCCTGCGCGAACCGGCGCTGCTGCCCGGCCCCGATGGCACGCTGGTCATCTGGCGAGATGCGTCAATGCCTGCTGGACTGCTGGCCGCCGTGCCCGGCAGCACAGCCGGTCCACACCCGATTATAGCTTATCCCGGCGTGCAGCCGCAGCGTTGGACCGCCGCGCCCGCCGCAGGCGGCAGCTATCATATTGCGTGGCGTGAAGGCGATGGCAGCCTGCACAGCGCCCTGATCGCTCCAGACGGTGCGACCCTACGCGGCCCGATCGATCTGGGACGCGGCGCGCACTCAGATTTTGCGGCTGTCGCGCACAGCGCGAACCGGCTGCTGATACTGTGGATCGACGCGAGCACGGCGCAGCTTTTCGGGTCCGATGTAGATGCCGCCGGTCGCCCACGCGCCTTTGGACAGCCCATTCTCGCCGGGGTTAGCGCGGTGGCGGCCAGCACCGACCGGGCCGGGCGGATTCATCTCGGCTGGCTGAGCGAGCCGGAGCCGGGCCGCCGGACGGTGCACTATCTCGCCACCACACCCGACCAGCTTACGCCCGACACCCTGCCCCCGGCGGCTGCCCTGCTGACCTTCACACTTGCCCCGCAGGACAGCCTGACCGCGTTCGCGCTCGGCCTGGACGAGACGCACGCTTACATCTTCTGGGCAATTGCCTCGGCGGACCGGCCCGACGTCGAGCGCGTGTATGTGCTGGCCTTCCTACTGGATGCGCCCCATTCCGCCGTGTTAAGCGAGCTGGTCCTGCCGGATACGTTCACCCCTGCCGGAGACGCTGTCGCCTCGGCGCTGGCAATTGGTCCGGTCGCATCCCTGCCCCCCGATCTGGCTCAGCGTGGGCCGTTGCGTTGGCCGCGGACTACCGCCGGACAGCACGACGTCCTGCCACTGGCGCTCGCCCTGCGCACCCAGGCGGGCTGGCGTCCGGCAGTTGTCTATTTTCGCGCGGGCACAGCGCTCGGCTTCCAGATCGCCGCGCCCCTGCCCGCCGATGCCGCCCCCCCTGCCCTGACTGTCACCCCGTCCGGCGCGATCGTGCTGGCCTGGGCCGGGCTGGACGGCGCAACGCCCCGGCTTTACACCGCTTCGAACGCCAGCCAGGGATTGGCCCCGCACACGGAGCGCTCGCCCGGCACGCTGCTCGAAAATCTGCTCGAGGCGTTACCGTAGTGCCAGCCAAGCAAAGGGCAGGCGTGGGTTGGCGCGCGACTCTTTTGCGCTAGAATCACGCCCGCTTTGCCCGGTTTTTGGTTATTCACATCCCATCAAACAAGCGAGGACCTTATGCAGCGTCTGCACCACCTTCTGAGGACGTCTATCGCGCTGGCCGGTCTGGCCGCCGTGCTGCTCGGCGCGCTGCCAGGAATCCCGGCCCTGGCGTCCCCCCGGCTCCAGGACGAGCCACCGGCCACGCTGCGGATCGCAATGCCCCCACTCACCACACTGGACCCGGTCCAGGTTTCGCGCTTCGACCCATTCACCCGCGATCTGGTCGAGAACCTGTTCGTCGGGCTGACGCGTTACGATCCGCTCACCCAACAGATCGAGCCGATGCTGGCCGAATCGTGGACGGTCAGTGAAGATGGCCTCACCTGGACCTTCACCCTGCGCCAGGATATCCCGTGGGTGCGCTATGATCCGGACTCCGGCGAAGTCGTCGCCGTGCGCCCGGTTGTGGCCGGGGACTTTGTGTACGCAATCCAGCGGGCATGCGATCCCCTGCGACCCTCACCGATCACGGCCAATCTCATGACGATCCAGGGCTGCCAGACCGTCGCCAACGCCTTCCCCGAAGTGATCGACGACCTGTTCATCGCGCGCGAAGTCGGCATCACGGCCACCAGCCCGACCACGCTGGAGATCCGACTGTTGTTCCCGTCGGCCTACTTCCTGACGCTGACCAGCACGCCAGAATTCCGCCCGCTGCCGCGCGAAGCCGTCGCGAGCCGTGAGGCGACCTGGACCGGCGCGGATACGATCATCACCAGCGGCCCCTATGCCTTGCAGGGCTGGGACTCCAACGGCCTGGCGCTGGTCCGCAATCCTCACTGGCCAGATGCCGTCGCCGGGAATGTGGGCGCGATCGAAGCAGTGTTCACCGGCGAGAGCACGACCGCACCCGCCCTGGCCGCACGCGGCGCAATCGACCTGGCGCGGCTGCTGCCGGAAGAGATCGCAGGCGCGCGTCAGTCCGCTGCCGGCCTGCTGCACAGCGGCCCCGGCTCGTCCCTGGCCGTGATCGGCTTCTCCTATGATCGCGCCCTGGTCGATACGCCCGAAGTCCGGCGCGCGCTCTCGATGGCGATTGATCGCCAGGCGCTGACCGATCAGTTCCTGCCCGGTCAGGCTCTGCCCGCCGCGAGCTTCACCCCGCCGGGAATGGTCGCCACGCCGCAGAATACCGGGGTTGGCTTCGATCCGGCCCAGGCGCAGGCCAGCTTCGAGGCGGCGGGTTTCCCCGGCTGCAACAACCTGCCGGAAACGCTGCTGGTGCTGGTTCCCAGCGAGGACCCCACCTGGAGCGCGATCGGCCAGTTCATTGTCGAGCAGTGGTCGGCCAACCTGGGCTGCCACCCCGCCCTGTTCGAGGTGCGCCCGCTGGCGCGTGTCCTGCTAATCGAGCTGAGCCACGCCGCCTACGATACGGAAAAGGTCACGCGCTCGCATATGTGGTATGCCACCTGGAGCGCGGATTATCCCGACGCAAACGCCTGGATCGCGGACGCGCTGCACTGCCGCTACGGCTATATCCGGCCAGGGCGCGCCTGTGACGAAACCGACGCGTTGCTCGATCAGGCGGCTGCCGAGTCGGATCCCGCGCGCCGCGCCGAGCTGTATGCTCAGGCCGAAGATCGACTGTTTGGTCCGAACGGCAGCTTCCCCGTCATCCCGCTCTACCTGACCACCTCGGCCTGGCTCCAGCAGCCCTGGCTGAGCGGCGTGAACGAGTACGGCCCGGCCCGCTTCGACCTGTGGACGATCGACACGTCCCAACAGGCGGGCTAACCTCGATACAATCAAAAAGGCGAGGGCCACCACAACCCTCGCCTGATTTTTTTCCCTGCCTGATGCGCGCTAGTTCGCCTGCTCCTGGAAGCGAATCCGGTATGAGGTGAGCACCGGCACCGTCTCCCCACCGACGATCACCTCGTCGCACGGCACCGCCTCGACCGGGGCCGGCGGCGAAACCAGATCGGGGACCGTGACCGTATAGGTACGCCCGGCTTCCATCTGGAAATCGGCAAAACCCGGATCGCGCCCCGGCTTCAGCCCGGTGTAGAACGTGCTGCGCTGATCGCCGCCCCACGTCACCTGCACCGGCACTCCCGGAATGCCCAGCCCGGCCAGGCTGCTAACCTGCACCTCGATCATGCCGCTGCGCTCGGAGTCACAGAACGGCTCTGGCCGCCCGGCGATCCGGCTGCCTTCGGGCTGCGGGGTGCGCGTCGGGCCAGTGGTTGCCAACGCTGCCGGTGTGGGCAGCGGCGGAGTAGCCGTCTTGGTGGCGGGCGGCGTGAGCGTGGCCGTCGGCAAGGGTGTTGGCGTGCTCGGGATCAGGTTCACCGGCGCGGGGGTCGGATACTGTCCATCGGCACAGCCGCTCGCCCCCTGGGGACGGTAAAGCTGTTCCAGCGCACGCATCACGATCACGTCGCTGTTGGTCTGCACCTGCACCGTGCGGTGCCGCTCGCAGGCGACTTCGGCCACCATCGCCCATACATTCTGGTTGGGACGCAGCGCCCGCAGCCGGTCGAAGGCAAGCTGTAGATTGCCATTGTGGGCATAGCTAAGTGCGACGGCGACCACATACTCTTCGCGGGCCTGGGGGCCAAGCTGCCAGGGCGCGGTATTGCGCTCGATCACCGGGTCGATCTCCCAGGTATAGATCAGGGCGGCCGCGATCCCCAGCGCAATGCCGAGCAGCACGGCAAACCACGCGATGCCGCCGGAGCCGGTGGCGGGACGGAACTGGGTGTCGTCCATCGCTGCGCCTACTGAGCCTGGAGCGCGGTTGGCGAAGGAACCGGCGTCAGCCGGTAGATCTCCATGACGGGCGTCAGGCGGCCCATCACTTCAGCCAGCGCCACCATGACCGGGATCGCGGGCACGTTGCTCTGACTGATATACTGCTCGGTCAGGGCCTGCACATAGTCGAAGGTGTTTTCTTTGCCGAGCGCCTGCAGCCGAGTCAGGGCCGCGTTGACATCCCGATCCACCTGGTAGCCCTCGGCCACCATCACGGTATACTCCTGTTGGTAGCGCGGCGCGAGGGCCGCAAGTGAGCTGTTGGTGTACTCAACCGGGAACTGCTCCCAGCCAAGATAGACGCCAACCGCCAGTCCGACGACAATGCCGATCAGCAGCGAGCCGACATACCGCTTGGTCATTCTCCGTTTACCCTTGCCTGGACCGAGTATCGAGCGCTTGTTATAATGTGCGTCTGTGCATCATGGTATCGTACAACAAGTCTGCCCGCATCTCAAAAAAGAAAAACCGGGGTGCTGTGCAGTCCCGGCGCTGAGCTTCGTATGAGTGCCGAAGGTGGGAGTCGAACCCACACGGGTTTTACCCCGCGCGATTTTGAGTCGCGTGCGTCTGCCCATTCCGCCACTTCGGCTTAAACTGGCACAAGTATAAGTCGGAACGGACAGCGCGTCAACGGTTTTTTTCGCCGTACAGTAAGCCGATTGGACCGTCAACTAGCCATGACTGAGAGCGACTGGATTCAGGCTGCCCGGCGCGGAGATGTCGAGTCGTTCAACCGGCTCGTGCTCCTGTACCAGGATATCGCCTACAACGTCGCCTACCGGCTGATGGGCGATCCGGACGCCGCCGCCGACGCCACACAGGACGCCTTCATCACCGCTTTCCGCAAGCTGCACCAGTTAGAAGGCGACCGTTTCCGGCCCTGGCTGCTGCGGATCGTGACCAACGCCTGCTACGACGAGCTGCGCCGCCGCCGCCGCCGCCCGGCAGCCTCGCTCGACGATCTGCACGAGCGCGCCGAAGTCGAGCCGGTGCTGGCGCTCTCCAACCCACCTGAAAACCCGGAGCAGCACGCCCAGCGCCGCGAGCTGAATCTCGCCATCCAGGACTGCCTGAGCGCCCTGCCGGAGAACCAGCGTACAGTCGCGGTCCTGGCCGACGTGCAGGAATATCCCTACCAGGAGATCGCGGCGATCACCGGGCTGGCGCTGGGCACCGTCAAATCGCGCCTGAGCCGCGCCCGCGCTCACCTGCGCGACTGCCTGCAAGCCGTCCAGGAACTTTTGCCCGCCGAATATCGTCTTATAGACGAGCAAACCTCAGACTATTGAGCGTGGCCGTATAGGAATCCAGCCAGAAGATCATGTCCCCTTCCCCCGACACCCCATCCGAGCGCGACCTGGAACTGCTCTCCGCCTATCTCGACGGCGAGCTGGACGAGCGCGCACGGACACAGCTTGAGCAGCGGCTGGCGCAGGATCGCGCGCTGCGGGCCGAGCTTCAGCGCCTGCGCGAGACGGTCGCCCTGGTGCGCAGCCTGCCGCCGGTCAAAGCGCCACGCGACTTCACGCTGGACCCGGCCCGCTATGGCCGCCCGGTTCCCTGGTGGTCGCGCCTGTTCGACCTGGGGACCGTGCTCCAGCTTTCCGGCGCGCTGGGCACGATGGCTGCGCTGGCGATCATTGCGCTCGCTTTCCTGCTCAGCGATCAAGGGGCCGAGCCGGTGAGCGATCAGGCTCCGGCCGCCGCCAGCCCGGTCGCGCTGCAGGCCTCACCCCTGCCGAGCGCCACGGCGCAGCCGCCGACCGCGACTCTGCCCCCGACGCCCTTCCCCACGCCCGTGATCGAGACATTCGAGGAAGCGGAGAGCGCCGCCGAAGCGCCCGCCCCTGAAGGCGATCTGGCGGGTGGAATGGCACAGTCCAGCCCTGGCCCGGCTGAGCCGCTCGTCGCGCCGGAAGCCGTCATGAACGGCGAGGAAGGCGCTGCTGCCGTGCCGCCTGCTCTCTCATTAGGAACGCCCGCTGCGCTCGAAAGCCAGGCCTTCGCCGCCGACGCAGCCCAGGCAACAGCCGGCGATACGACCGCGCAGCGCGAAGCGCCCGACGAGGAGCAGGAAGCCGCACCAGCACAAGCCGCCCCAGCCATCAGCGGCACGGCCTCGCTTGCCCCGACGCAGACTCAGGTTGCCGCCGTCGCGCCCGGCGCAGTGGAGCTTGAGCAGCCCGCCGCAGCAGACGATGGTATCACTGCTGATGAATCCGATCAGATCGGTGAAGCTGAGGGGACCACGCCTGCCGGGCAGGCCGCAGCGGATGACGACCGCGACGAGGGCCGCGTCTCCGGGGCCGGCAAGGATGATGATCGGGATGTGGGCTGGCTGGCCGGAATCGGCGCAGGGCTGCTGGTTGCATCGCTGGCGCTGCTGTTGCTCGGGCGGCGGAAAGCACGTGTGCGATGAGAGCGCCGGTGAATTACTGCCAGGTGTGCGGCACGGAGATGATCGATCGTGAGGCGTTCGGCCAGGTACGGCGCGCCTGCCCGGCCTGCGGTTATATTCACTTCAACGATCCGAAGGTAGCGGCGGTCGTGTTTGTCGAGCAAGATGGCCGCGTGCTGCTCGTGCGCCGGGCGATGGATCCCGAACGCGGCAAGTGGGGGCTGCCGGCCGGATTCATCGACGATGGCGAAGACCCGGTCGAGGCTGCCGCCCGCGAGGTTTATGAGGAGACAAGTCTGCGCGTCCGCATCACAGGGCTGACGGACGTACGCGGGGATGCCAGCGGGATCGGCGCGTCGATCATTATCATGTACACGGCTGAGGTGTTGGGCGGCGTGGCCCAGGCCCGCGACGACGCCGACGCCATCTGGTGGTATGTTGCCGGTGATCCGCTGCCCGAACTGGCCTTCGAGAGCACGCACCGGATGCTGGCCGACTGGCTCGCCCGGCACTCCGGCAGACACCGTTAGCCGCTGCGCACCTTCTCCATCGCCGCGACCCACTCCGGCGTCAGCCACAGCCGCCAATACCAGCGCACGATCACCGGCGCGAAACGCTCCGCCAGAATCCCCAACCGCGCCATGGTCCCGCCCAGGATCACCTCGTTTTCGCCGCGCACCAGGCCGAGCACGGCACGCTCCGCCACATCGTCCGCGCTCTCGATCTCAAACCCGTGACGCTCGATAATCTCCTGGGCCTCAGCCGGCACCATATCGGTATCCGTCCAGCCGGGCAGCACCAGCGTCAGGTAGACCCCTGTGCCCGCCAGCTCGCGGCGCAGCGCGTCGGAAAAACCGGCTACGCCAAACTTGGTGGCGGTATAGGCCGCGAACAGCGGACCTGCCGAGCGACTCAGCCCCGACGCGACATTGAGGATGTAGCCGCTGTGCTGGGCCAGCAGGTGCGGCAGCACGAGGCGCGTCAGGTGGAGCGGCGCGCGCAGGTTTACGTCGAGAAGCTGCTCGATCAGCTCCGGCGGCTGCTGGTGCAGCCAACCGCCATAGGTCCGCCCCGCGTTGTTGACCAGCACATCGATCCGGCCAAACCGCGCCAGCGTTTCGTCCACCAGATGTTGGAGCTGCGCCTGATCGGTCACATCGGTAGGCACGACCAGCGCGGCAGCGGTGTACGGCTCGATCTCGCGCCGGACAGCTTCCAGCCGGTCCACACTGCGCGCCGCCAGGACGACGCGTGCCCCGCGCCGTGCAAAGGCGAACGCCAGCGCACGCCCGATCCCGGTCGAGGCGCCGGTGATGATCACGACCTTATCATTCAGCACCAGGGACGAGTGGCGTGGGCGCAGGTAGCGCACCAGCCAGTACAGCCCTCCTGCCAGCACCCCACCCCACACCAAGCGCCGTCCAGCCTGCATCTCCACCTCTCCCTGCTACACGTCCTGCACTTTGCGCGCAATCATGATCTGGTTGACGCCCAGCGTCAGCGGCGTGAACGTCGTCCGCGTAACCACCTGAGCCAGCGCGGGCAGCCCCAGCACACCGAACTGTACGATCTTGGGCACCAGTGGGAAGTACGGCACATCCCACAGCCCATCACCAAAATGACGCAGCACCTCAAAGCCGCTCGCTTCGGCCCATTTGCGCCACTGCGCCGGCGGCTGGACGTTGATATGCGTCGGGTCCTTGCCGATCGCGTCGGTGCGCGGGTCCTTGAAGCGGCGCAGGCTGTAGCCGGGATTGGGTGTTGCGAACAGGAACAGGCCACCGGCGCACAGAATCCGGTTGACCTGCCGGATCGTATCGGCGGGATCGGGCAGGTGCTCGACCAGGTGCAGCGCCACAACCACGCTGAACTCGCCATCCCCAAAGCGCGACAGGTCGTCAGCGCTCATGACGATCCCCTCAGCGCGGGGCGCGCTCTGCCGCATCTGCTCGATGCTGTACTCGGCCAGGTCGATCCCCACGCATGCGAAATCGTCTTGCAGCAGGCCGAGCAGGTGCCCCAGTCCACAGCCCAACTCCAGCAGCCGGCCCCTGCCCGGCGGCGCATAACGCCGGACCAGTGCGGCATAGTAGCGGCGCGCAAACCAGTACATGCTGAAGCGGCCCAGCGGGCGGTCGGCGTAGTTATAGCTCTTGAAATACTGCTCGCCGTATTCGTCCAACGGGACCTGCGGCGGTGTCATGCTCGAATGGTCGGCCATGAAAAATTCTCGCTTCAATCGCGTTCGGCTTCAGAATCAATACACGCTCGGCAGAGTTTCCCTCACTCTAATCAGAATTGTAGTGTGCTGCCGGGGTCGGGGCAAAATATGAGGCAGCGCGCGGCTGCCTCATAGACCGTAATCCTGACAGGTGCGCGCCGGGATCACCCGCCGCCGAAGGCCAGCGACACCTCGCGCGCCATATCTGAGAGCAGATAGGGCAGCACGCCGAACAGCAGCGTACCCAGGGCCGAGATTCCAATGGCCCACGCCAGCGTCCGGGGCATACTCGCTTCGCCCTCGCCCTCTTCGAAGTACATCAGCCACACGACGCGCAGATAGTAGAACGCGGAGATCAGGCTGGTGATCACGCCGATGATCGCCAGCGGCGTCAGCCCGGCAGCCACCGCCACCTGGAACACGAACCACTTACCGATAAACCCGGCGGTCAGGGGAATGCCGACCAGGCTGAGCATGAAGACCGTCATTGCCAGGGCCAACATCGGGTGGGTTTTGCCCAGCCCGCGTACCCTTCCCAACCCGGTATGCGTGGGATCGTTCCCTTCGACTGCGATCACGACGGCGAATGCACCGAAATTGGTGAACACATAGGCCATCAGGTAGATCAGCGCGGCCCGTGCGGCGTCATCGCCATACCCGGCCCTGCCGCCTGCCGCCAGCGCGATCAGGATGTAGCCAGCGTGCGCGATGCTCGAATAGGCCAGCAGGCGCTTGAGATCGCTCTGCACGATTGCGATGATATTCCCCAGGATCATCGTCAGCGCGGCCAGAATCCAGACGGTGTCCTGCCACGCGGCGACTTCGGCTCCATCCAGGACAAAGTTAGGCATCCCCGCCACGAGCACGCGCAGCAGCCCGGCAAACCCGCCGATTTTCGCCGCCACGCTCATGTAAGCGACGACCGAGGTTGGCGCGCCCTGGTACACATCGGGGGTCCACATATGGAACGGCACCGCCGCCACCTTGAAGCCCAGGCCCACCAGCACCATACTGCCACCGGCCATCAGCAGATAGCGCGCCGAGGTTTCCTGGCCCGCGAGCGCGTCGATCGTCTGCCAGATGGCTTGCAGATTGGTCGTGCCGGTCGCGCCGTAGATCAGCGCGATACCATATACCAGGAAGCTCGACGAGAAAGCGCCGAGCAGAAAATACTTCATCGCGCTTTCTTCCGACGCTGCCGATCCGCGCCGGAATCCGCTGAGGATGTAGAGCGGGATCGAGAGCAGTTCCAACGAAATGAACACCACGACCAGATCGCCCGCCGCGCCCATGAACATCACGCCAACGGTCGTCAGCAGCAGCAGCGAGTAATACTCGCCGCGCTGAAGCGCGGACCGCTCCAGGTAGTTGGGGGCGACCATCACGCCCAGCAGGGCCGTGATCAGAACGGCGGCGTTCACCATATTGGAGAACTCGTCCGCCACAAATGTCCCTTCGAACGCGAGCGGGCCGTCGCCATATTCGACCAGGTCGAACAGCGGCAGCACCGCCAGCACCAGCGTCACGCCGAGCGCGATCGCCGCCAGCAGCGCCGTCAGGTGCTTTCGCTCGGTCGGGATAAACAGATCGACCAGCAGCAGGATACACGTGCTCAGCGCCAGCACCATGACCGGCAGTGTCGCCATGATGTTGTAATCGGCCAGATTCGGAACTTCAAACATGGACCTTCACCGCCTATCGTCCAGCCGTCGCGACGACCGAACCGCTGACCTGCTCCACCAGTTGGCTAACCGAGTTATCCATGAAATCGAAGAAATACCCGGCCTGCAGCCCGATCGCGAACACCATGATCAGGATCGGGATCAGTGCCCACAGCTCTTGCCAATGCAGGTCCGGCAGGCGGCGGTTTTCTTCCTTGTCCAGCGCGCCCATATAGACCGTGTTGAACATATAGAGCATATAGACCGCCGCCAGGATGATGCCGAGCGACGCGAAAACGGTAAACCAGATGCTCAACACATCCGAGCCAGCCGAGCCGACCAGGATCGTAAACTCACCAACGAACCCATTCAGGCCCGGCAGCCCCATACTGGAGAGCACGATCACCAGGCTGATCCCACTGAAGAGCGGCATCGCCGCCCAGATTCCGCCAAACGCGCTCATCAGCTTGGTGTGGCGGCGCTCATACAGCATCCCGACCAGCAGGAACAGCCCGCCCGTGCTGATGCCGTGATTGACCATTTGCAGGATGCCGCCCTGGATACCCGCCGAGTTGAGGGCGAAGATACCGAGCATGACGAAGCCCAGGTGGCTGATCGACGAGTAGGCGACCAGCTTCTTGACATCCTTCTGCCCATAGCTGACCCACGCCCCGTAGATGATGCCGATCACCGCCAGCACCGCGATATACGGCGCAAAGTCGCGGCTCGCTTCGGGGAACATCGGCAGGTTGAAGCGCACAAAGCCGTAGGTCCCCATCTTCAGCAGCACGCCCGCCAGAATGACCGAGCCGGCGGTCGGGGCCTGGACGTGGGCGTCCGGCAGCCACGAGTGCAGCGGCCACATCGGGACCTTGATTGCAAACGCGATGGCAAAGCCCAGGAACAGCAGCCGCTCGGTGGAGACGTCAAACGACAGCTCGCCGCTCTGAATCTGCGCGATGATGTCCGGCACGGCAAAGGTTCCGGCCTCGTTGCCCAGCCACAGGATGGCGACCAGCATCAGCAGGCTGCCGGCCATCGTATAGAGGAAAAACTTGATCGCGGCATAAATGCGATCTTCCGACCCCCAGATGCCGATCAGGAAGTACATCGGCACCAGCGTTACTTCCCAGAAGACGTAGAACAGGAAGAGGTCCTGGGCGATGAACACGCCGATCATGGCCCATTCCATCAGCAGCAGGAGCGCGTAGTACAGCCGGGGCCGCTCTTTGATCGAGGTAAACGAGAACAGGATCGCCAGGGGCATGATAAACGTGGACAGCAGCACCAGCCAGATACTGATCCCGTCCACCCCCACAAAGTAGCGGATGGTGAACGATCCGGCGCTGATCCACTCCCAGTCGGTGACCATTTGCAGCCCGGCCTGGTTGGAATCAAAGTTGCGCAGCAGCAGCAGCGATGCCCCGAAGGTGATGATCGAGACGGTCAACGTCAGCCAGCGAATGGTCTGATCGGTCAGCGAGCGCACGAAGACGAGCGGAAAGAAGCCCACCAACGGCAGCATCAGAACCACAGTGACCAGCGAAATATCTTCCATAGTGTTTTTGGTCCTTGTGTGTTACAGCCCCAGCAAATCGCGGAGAACAGGCAAGAGGGCGATGACCAGGATCAGCAGCGCGCCAAAGGCAACGCCCAGAGCATAGGTCCGCACATAGCCGGTCTGGATCGTGCGCACCCGGGCAGCCAGGTTGTGTACCAGGCGGGCCAGCCCATCGAAAGCGCGATCGATGATGCCCCGGTCAATCGGGTTGCTGAGCATCTCAGTCGCCCACTGAAAACTGCTCCCAATCACACGATCGTGCACAAAATCGTGCCAGAAAGCCCAGTCGAGCCTGTCCGCCAGCCAGCGCGCCGCGCGCTGATAGGGATAGACGATGGTACTGAAGTAAAACTCGTCCCAGTAGAGCTTGGCGTTCGCCAGCGCAAATGCCCCCGCCGTGCGCTCGTTGGCTTCCAGCGGATCGTCTGTAAGCTGGCGCAGGGCGCGATCGTTGTAAATCACGCGCGCCGCGATGATGGCTCCCGCCGCCAGCAAAACCGCGACCGTCGCCAGCAGCCACAGGAACCCGGCGGCGTGCGCATTCACAACACTGTGCTCCAGCCAGCTCGTGAACTGGTGCTCGCCGAAGATGCGGCCCAGAAGCGGGAAGCCGCTGGGAATATTCATGAAGCCGCCAATCAGGCTCAGCCCGGCCAGCACAATCAGCGGGACCAGCATCACCGGCCCGGACTCTTCGGCGTGTTCGGCAGCAGGCGTGCGCGGCTGCCCGTAGAAGACCATGCTCACTTGCCGCCACATATAGAAAGCGGTGAAAGCGGCGGCGGTCAGCAGCAGCGCGAAGGCGATGTAGCCATCCAGGCGGTTCTCGTCCAGGCCCAGCCGCAGCGCGTCGACCAGAATCTCGTCCTTCGACCAGAATCCGGCGAACGGGATGATCCCGGCCAGCGCCAGCGTGCCGAAGATGTAGGTCCAATAGGTGCCCGGCATCTTGTGACGCAGCCCGCCCATGTTGCGCATGTCCTGCGGATCGAAGCGCTCCGTTTCGACTTGCGGTGCGTGCTCGTGTGGTGGCACATGCTTGTGATCTTCCACGTCGTGGTCCGTCAGATGGTGATGCCCATGCTCCATCCCGTGAATCACCGAGCCGGAGCCGAGGAACAGCAGCGCCTTGAAGAACGCGTGCGTCACCAGATGGAACATGGCGGCGGCATATGCGCCGACCCCCACCGCCGCGACCATGAAGCCAAGCTGGCTAACCGTGCTGTAGGCCAGCACCCGCTTGATGTCCCACTGCCCCACCGCGATAAATCCGGCCACAATCGCCGTCGATGCCCCGATCAGTGTTACGACAAAGGACGCCGTGGTCGAGGCTTCGTAGAACACGTTGGAGCGCACCATCATATACACGCCCGCCGTCACCATCGTGGCGGCGTGAATCAGCGCGCTGACCGGGGTTGGACCAGCCATCGCGTCCGGCAGCCACACGAACAGCGGAATCTGCGCGCTTTTGCCGGTCGCGCCCAGCAGGAACAGCAGGGTGATAATCGTCAGCGTCGTTTCAAAGCTGAGCGTCACCAGCCCAAAATCGACTTCGTGCCCGCCTTCGTCCAGCCAGAGCTGCGCCTGGTTGAAGACGCCCAGCGGGCCTTCCGGCTCGGCATGCTCTTCTTGCGGGAACTGCGGCGCGAACACCGGCGCTTCGGCTTCGGCCTCGTGGTGGGCCGCCAGCGGCGCTTCGCCGGGCTTATAGTAATCCAGCGTGCCAAACGTCCAGAACGTCATCAGCATGCCCAGGATCAGGCCGAAGTCACCCACACGGTTGACGATGAAGGCTTTGCGCGCCGCGTCACTGTTTTTCCAGCCCTCGCCGCCCGGCTTGTCGAACCAGAAGCCGATTAGCAGAAACGAGCACAGCCCCACTCCTTCCCAGCCGACGAACATCATCAGGAAGTTGTTGCCCGTCACCAGGATCAGCATGAAAACCAGGAACAGGTTGAGATAGACGAAGAAGCGCGGGAAACGTGCATCGCCGTGCATGTAGCCGACCGCGTAGAGGTGGATCAGCGAGCCGACGCCGGTCACGACCAGCATCATCGTCACACTCAGCGTATCGACGCGGAATTCCCAGGGGATGCGCAGGCCAGCCGATGGAACAGAGATCCAGTCCGCCAGCAGCGGCATATCCACGACTCCCGGCTCATAGCCGGTCTGGACCTGCGCGATCCACAGGATGACTGCGATCAGAAACGCGAGGCTGCTGGCACCCACCGCGACAATCGCCACGCCGCGCTCGCCGATCTGGCGGCCCGCAAACAGGTTGACCAGCATCCCGATCAGCGGGATCAACACAATCAGTGGTACCAGGTCAAAGAAGTTTTCCATGACTACGAGTCCATGCGTTAGTGGCCGCGTGGGCCAACCAGAGAGTGTTGAAGCGCTCAGTCCTTAAACATATGCAGGGTGTCGATGTCGATGCTCTGCCGGGTGCGGAAGATCGTCACGATCAGGGCCAGGCCAACCGCCACCTCAGCCGCCGCAACGGTCATGACGAAAAAGACCACCAATTGACCGTCGCCATTCCCCCACTGCCGCGCGAAGGCCGCCAGCGCAAGATTGGCCGCGTTCAACATCAGCTCGATCGACATGAAAATCAGAATCGCGTTACGGCGCAGCAAGACGCCCATCGCCCCCAGCACAAACAGAATAGCGCTCAGCAGCACATACAGCTCAATCGCGACTTCGGGTGTCCCCATGTTTGCCCCCTATTTGCCTGCCTCGCCGGGCGCCTGCTGCTCGACGGTGGGCGATGGTACATTCGCCAGCCGCCGCACCAGCCGCTGCCGCTTTTCGCGCGCCTCGTGCGTCAGCACAATCGCGCCGATCATGGCGACCAGCAGCACCAGCGCCACCATCTCGAACGGCAGCAGATAGCGGCTAAAGAGCAGCTCTCCGACATGGTGCGGCCCGCCGAACGCCGGATACATCGCGGCGCTGAAGGTGACAATCTCGCTGCGCCACGAGTTATCGGGCCGCCGCTCGTAGCCAAAGACCCACAGCGCCGCCGTCTGGTCGTCCAGCTCGACATCTTCGTATTCGGCCAGGCGGGTGTTGGAGTCACCGGCAGGATACACCGCGATGGTATGGGAGCCGGTCTGCAGGTCCACCGCTTCCGACGCCTCGCCATAGCTGAGACCCTCGATCAGCACGCGGCGTTCGCCTCCGCGTGTGAGACGGGCGACATCGATCGCGGCGCGGTCCGGCAGCGCATTGATCGCCACAAACCGCAGGCCGTCCTCGTCGTCAATCGGCCCCATATCCTCAGCGGCCACGACCACCAGCGGCTCCTGCATCGTACCGGCCGCCGCGAGCGTCAACACGTCGTCGGTCGTCAGCTCGATCGGCTGCTGGTAGAGCGGCTCGTCGGCCTCAGGATCGGCCCCGGCAGCGTAGAGCGCGATGGTGTACTGCCCGGCATCCCAGGCGTCGAAGGTTGTGCTCTCGCGGTAGTCGAGGTCCTGCGCGATCCGTTCGTCGTTCAGATACACGTCGATTCCGTCCGCGGCCCCCGACAGCGCGTTGGCGACCCTCACCTGCGGATCGGCGACGCGCGGAGTCGTCAACTCGATGTCGCCCTGGATGATCGCCGTGCTGGCGACCGCCAGAAAAGCCAGCGCGAGAATGACGGCCACTGGCGTCATCCACGAGAAGCGTGGAGTCTGTTCGGGCTGCACGCGCTCTGCACCGAGCAGCATGATCACGAACAGAAACAGAACCATGATCGCGCCGGTATACACCGTGATCTGGACCAGTGCCAGAAACGGCGCGTGCAGCATCAGGAACAGGAACGCGATACACGCAAAGTTGACGATCAGGAACAGTGCGCTGTGGACCGCGTTCTCGCTGATGAGCATCAGCGCGGCAGCGGCCACCGCCACTGCTGCCACGATAAAGAAAAGCGTAAGTTCCATCTGAGGTGCCGTCCTAGTAGGTACGACCGGCTAAACCAGCAGTATCGGATGCAGTGTCGCATCAGTCGATCAGACAGCCGCTCGCGCGGGCCGCCTGCCAGCGAGCGCCCGTCAGTCCGGGTCTTTCATCTCCGGGATCGAGCGTGTAAATTTGCCCGGCTCCGTCACCTGGGGCGTATCCTGCCCGCCCGGCGGAACCGGATCGATCAGCATATCCTTGGTATAGACCGCATCGACCCGGTCATTGAAGCTGAGCCGGTACTCGTGCTCCAGCACAATCGCTTCGGTCGGGCACGCATCCTCGCAGTAGCCGCAGAAGATGCAGCGGATCATGTTGATCTCGTAGGTCCTGGCATAGCGCTCGCCGGGGCTGTAGCGCGCCTCGTCCGAATTCTCGGCGGCTTCCACCCAGATCGCGTCCGCCGGGCAGGCCGCCGCACACAACGAGCAGCCGATGCATTTCTCCAGACCGTTATCGTAGCGCTTGAGCGCGTGCCGCCCCTTGAAGCGCTCGCGTACCGGGCGTTCTTCTTCAGGAAACTGGATCGTGACCGGCTCTTCGAAAACATGCTTGATTGTGGTCGCAAAGCCACGTATAAGATTCATGCGCTAATCACCTGATCTCACTTAGACTGCTAATCCGTTCCATCCCGCTCAGATTCAGCGGTCGGCACATCGCGACGACGCAGCGCCGCCGAGGCCAGACCGCCCGACATTGACACCATCTCGACCCGGCGACCCGAATCGGTATCCGGCTGACCGGCGCGCTGGGTAAAATAGAACAGGCCCGCCACGAACACGACAACCGCGATGATCGAGTATACGGTGTAAGGCGTGTTGCCCAGCTCTTCCTGGATCACCACGCCAACCGCCGACCAGACCACCGCCAGCAGCGCCAGCGGCAGCATCACCTTCCAACCGAAGGTCATCAGCCGGTCATAGCGGATGCGGGGCAGCGTGCCGCGCACCCAGATCATGACCATCAGCAGGAGAACCACCTTGATTGCGTAGACGATCGGGCCGAGGATTGGCGCCTCGTCCACCAGGAAGAAGTGATAGCCGCCAAAGTACAGCGCCGTCGCCACCATGCTGACGATCACCATGCCGATATATTCGGCCATATAAAACAGGGCGAACTTCATCCCGCTGTACTCGGTATGATAACCGGCGGTCAGCTCTTGCTCGGCTTCCGGCAGGTCGAAGGGCGCCCGGTTGACCTCGGCCAGCAGCGCCACGGCCAGCAGCACGGCCCCCAGCGGATTCTGGAACACGTACCAGCTCAGGATCGGTATATCGCTCTGGGCATCGATGATGTCGCCCACGCTCATCGACCCAGCCAGCATCACCGCGATAACCAGCGACAGGCCCATGCTCAGCTCATAGCTGATCATCTGCGCCGATGCGCGCAGCCCACCGAGCATGGCATACTTGTTGTTGCTAGCCCAACCGGCCAGCACCACGCCGTAAACCCCGACGCTGGTGATACCCAGCACCCACAGCACGCCGACGTTTACATCCACCAACCCCTGCGACAGGTGATACCACTTGCCGTCGAACCAGGGCACCGTGATATCCGGCCCCAGGGGGATCGCCGCCGCCACCAGCAGCACCGGCACCACTTTGATCACCGGCGCGAGCCAGAACACCACCCGGTCGGCTGCCGTCGGGGTGATGTCTTCCTTGAAGATCAGCTTGATTCCGTCGGCGACCGGCTGAAGCAGGCCATAAGGCCCGGCCCGGTTCGGCCCCACGCGCTGCTGGATCGCCGCCAGGAACTTGCGCTCCAGGAGCGTGGTATAGGCAAACGTCGTCAGCAGCACGAAGAACAGAATCACGCTGGTTCCAATCGAATGGATCACCGCGCAGGTTGTGTTGGCCGAGCACTCGACGATTACGCTCGTTTCGCTGGGTCCAAACATGCTATCCCTCAACCTTCTGCATGCTTTCGATCTTCTGCACCGTGCAGGCCGCTGGCGTGCTCAGCGTTGCGTCCCCGCTCAGACGGCGCGGCAGCAGCACCGCCCCCGCCGGATTGTCGTCACCCACCTGAGCCGTCACAGTAAGTTCGTGCCCTTCGACCGCCAGCGTAACCCGGTCGCCATCGGTTAGCCCAAGCCGCGCGGCGTCGTCCGGGTTGAAGGCCGCATACGGCTGCGGCATCCGGTGGTGCATCAGCTCGCTCTTCTCGAAGAGATGCCCCCGGTCGAAAAGCACCCACACCGGCACCAGCGTCAAACCATCGGTTTGCGGCGCGGCGGTCCTGACGGGTCGCACGCTGAACTGCGGCTGCTCGGCTTCCGCTTCAGCGGGCCACTGCAAGCCCAGACCGCCGTAATTGCTGTAGGCCGTGCCGCCGTAGTAGAGATCATCGCCGCCCACGTCGGGGAACTGCGGCTCGAACCAGGCCAGCCGCGTGTAGTCCATCCCGATGTAGCGCTCCACCCGCTGCGCGATGTCGCGGAAGATCGTGCCTGCCGCGACCGGGGGCCGGGGTCCGCCCATCTGGGCCGAGACATGCGCGAAAATCTTCCAGTCCGGCAGCGCATCCCCGATCGGACCCTGGGCCGGATAGAAGCGCTGCACGCGCCGCAGGCCGTTGGTATAGGTACCCGCGCGCTCGGCGAAGCTCTGGCGCGGCAGGACGATGTCGGCGTGCGCGGCGGTCGGCGTCATGAACTGGGCCGTGACGACCACGAACTCGGCCTGCTCCAACGCCGTCGCCATGCGAATATCTTCGCCGGCCACATCCGCGCCGCCGATGACCCACAGTGCGGGCGGATTCGCCAGCAGATCGGCGGTTGCTTCCGCCGAGAAGCCCATATCCCACGCGCCCTGCACATTCGCGCCCGGCCAGACCGGGATCAGCCCGTTGTTGGGCCGGCCCACATGACCGGAGACGATCAGCAGATTGGCGGCGGCCTGCATCAACTCGGCGTGCTGCTCAAGCGTCAGACCTTCGCTGCCCAGGAAGATAACCAGGTTCTCGGCACTGGCGAGCAGATTGGCCGTGTCAGCGTGGGTGACCTCAGCGTTTTGCAGGTCCGACTGGAGCGCGCCCCAGCCGTTCCCCTGCCCCAACTGTCCATCGCCGCTCAGGAGTGGGGCCGTGAAGCTGTTGAGTACGCCCACCGCCTCATCATAGCGGTAGTGAATGACTGCTGACGCGTAGCGGTCCAGCTTGGTCGGGCGCGCGTTAGCAACGACCACCTTCGCGCCGCGATCGGCGGCCTGCTTGACCTGCAGCCACCAGATCGGGGCCTCTTCCTCAAAATCGCTTGCCATCACGAGAATGACCGAGCCAGGCCCCAGGTCTTGCAGGCGCGTCTCGGAGCCAACGCCCACCTGCGCGACGACATCCCCGCCGGACATCGTCGCCGGCCACAGGCCCAGGCGCGGGCTGCCGCCGCTCAGCTCGGCCAGCCGGCGCAACTCCCACAGGTCCTCGTTGCTCAGCGTTGAATCGCCAACAAAACCGGCCTGATCGCCGTGCGCCTTGAGTTGTTTGGCAATCGCCTTATAAACCGCCGGCCACTCGACTTCAACCAGTTCGCCGCTCTTGTTGCGCATCAGCGGCGCGAGCAGCCGTTCTTCGTGGCGGCTGTGATGGTGCCCGAAGCGGCCCTTGTCGCAGATCCAGATCTCGTTTACCCGCTCATTCTGGCGCGGCATGATGCGCTTGATCATCGCCTTGCCGCCAAACTCGCGATCCATGCGCGTGCTGGCATTGAGATTGCAGCCCACCGGGCAGTAGGGGCAGATCGTTGAAACTTCGGTCAGCTCCCAGGGCCGCGCCCCAAACCGGAAATCGGTGGTCGTCAGCGCCCCGACCGGGCAGATATCGGTCGTATTGCCGCTGAATTTGGTGTCGAACGGTGGATCGCTGATGGTTACGATCTGTAAGCGGCGTCCGCGCTCGTGGAAGGCCAGCACGTCATCGCCTACGATCTCGTCACAGAAGCGTGTGCAGCGCGCACACTGGATGCACCGCTCGCGGTCGAGATAGATCAACTTGCCGAGCGGCACATGCTTCGCCAGCCGGATCTTATCGTCGTAGATGAAGCGCGACTCGCCGGGGCCATAGGCCATCGTCAGGTTTTGCAGCGGGCATTCGCCGCCTTTGTCGCAAACCGGGCAGTCGAGCGGGTGGCTGGTGAGCAGGAATTCCAGGATATTCTCGCGCCCCTCGACCACCATATCCGAGGTCGTGCGCAGCACCATGCCCTGGCTGACCGTCTGGGTGCAGGCGGTTTGCAGCTTGGGGAACCAGCGGATGACCGGGTTGCCCTGCTCGTCAAGCTCTGGCGCGCCGGTGGTGCGATCGATCGCTACATTGCCCAGCTCCACCAGGCACATCCGGCACATCCCGACCGGATCCAGCTTCGGATGATAGCAAAAGACCGGAATCCCGATGCCATGTAGTTTGGCTGCATCGACCAGATTCATGCCCTTAGGGACTTCAAAATCCTGGCCGTCAATCGTAATCGTAACAGTGTCTGTCATCATGCTTCCCAGAGGTCAGTCCTCAGTCTGGTAGGGCCAGCCGCCGTCCTGCGGGGAACGATCGTACCCGCTCTGGCGCAGGCCCAGATCAGCCCAATCGATATACATCTGGTACAGATAGCCCCACGCGCTGCCTTGCAGCAGATCTTCGGCCAGGGCACGTGCCGTCAAAAAATCAGTTTGCGCCCGCGCCCACTCCCCCAGCGCCAGCCATTCCTGGCCGCGCAGCACATAATTAACGGGCGCGTCCGGGTCGGCCTGGATTGCCCGGCTCAGCAGCCAGACCTGGACCGGCCCCAGATCCTCGTCGTGGCCGGGATCAGCCCCGGTCATAAACCGCCCTCGCCCACCGCTGCCGGATGCTCGCCCGCTTCCTTGCGCGCATAGTCCTGCAGCGTATCGGCGGTTTGCTCGCGCACCGGGCGCTGGCGGATATAGCGCTCGTATTCGTCGGGGAAGTTCTTGAGCGTGCTCAGGACCGGGTTCGCCGCGAAATCACCGAGCGCGCACAGCACTACACCGACCATCTGCCTCGGGACACTGTTCAGTAGGTGCAGATCGTGCTCGGTCCCTTCGCCGCGCATCATCCGCTCATAAATCCGCTCCAGCCAATACGTTCCCTCGCGGCAGGGAGTGCACTTGCCGCAGCTTTCGTGCTTGAAGAAGTGTGCCATCTTAGCTGCCGCCCAGACCATATCGGTATCCTCGTCCATCAGGATAAACGAGGCCGAGCCGAGCGTGCTGCCCAGTTTGGCGACGCTCTCATAAGTCAGCGGCGAATCCAGCACCTCGTCGGTGGCGCGCAACACGGGGCCGCTCGCACCCGATGGCAGGATACCCTTCAGCTGCTTACCGTTCGGGATACCGCCGGCGTGCTCGAAAATTAGTTCGCGGAAGGTGATGCCCAGCGGCAGCTCGTAGTTGCCAGGCCGGGCAATGTGCCCGCTCATGCAGAAAATCTTTGGGCCGGGGCTTTCGGACGTGCCGATCTGCTTGAACGCGTCGGCGCCATTCACCAGAATCCAGGGCACGTTCGCCAGCGTCTCAACGTTGTTGACGACCGTCGGCTCGTAATACAGGCCGCCGCCCTTCTGCGCCGGGAACGGCGGGCGGACGCGCGGCTGGCCCAGCAAGCCTTGCAGGCTGTTGAGCAGGGCGCTTTCCTCGCCGCAGATATAAGCCCCCGCGCCGAGGTGCACGAACATCGGGCAGTTCCAGCCGGAACCGAGGACATTCTCGCCCACCAGGTTCGCCTGTCGCGCCTCTTCGATGCGCTCTTCCAGCGCATGCGCCAGGTCCCAGAACTCGCCGCGACAGTAGATGTAAACCGCCGTCGCCTGGATCGCATAGGCGGCGATCATCGCCCCTTCGATCACCTGGTGCGGGTTCTTCTCCAAAAGCTGCCGGTCCTTGAAGGTGCCCGGCTCGCTCTCGTCAGCGTTCACCACCACATACTTGACCGCTTCGTTCTGCGGGATAAAGCTCCATTTGCGCCCGGTCGGAAAACCCGCCCCGCCCCGACCGCGCAGATTCGCGTCGAGCACGATCTGGATCACCTCGGCGGGCGTGTGATTCCCAATCGCTTGCTTCAGTCCTTCATAGCCGCCGTTGGCGACATAAGTATCAAACTGCCAGATATCCGGAATATCCAGATCGCGCAGCAAAATATGTGCCATAAGTCTGAATCCTGTGTATCCTGTCAGGTTGAGCCGGAGCCGCCTCGCTCCGGCAGCGATCACACCTCAGGGCTTTGACGCTTGCTCACATAATGAATATCTTCAAAATCGCTGTAGCCGGCCCGCTCGAAGAGTGCCAGGCTCGCCGTGTTCCCGCCCTCGATCAGCGCGGCAATGATCTGCAAGCCCTGTTGGTAAAGCTGCTGCTCGGCTGCGGCGATCAAATGCTGCCCGATGCCCTGCCGCCGGAAGTCGGGATGCACCGCCAGCCGGTTGAGCCACCCTTTACGGCCATCGTGGGTGGCGACGATGACCCCGATCAGGTGCTCACCGCTGTGCACGCCAAGCACGAACTGGGTGCCCCCGGCAAGCTGGCGCTCGAACTGCTCGCGGCTGTCACGCCCGCCAGGCCGGATCGGTAGGCCAGATGCCTGCCACAGCGTACAGATGGCGTCGTAGTCATCCACCCCCAACCGCGTGATCGGCCACTCCGCGTCCATCTATCGCCTCGCTCAGGGCCGCTCGTCCTCTGGCTGCTCAGGTTGTGCTGCTTCAGCGCGCCACTGCTCGATCTGCGCCTTCATCTTCTCCATATCAAGATTTTCGTGATAATGGAAGTTACACTGCAACATCGGCGCTTTGTCGCACGCGGCCAGGCACATCACCTGCTCGACCGTAAACAGGCCATCCTCGGTCGTGCCGCCGTCTTCCACGCCCAAAAACTCGCACAGCGCCGCGTAGAAATCGTCGGCCCCGCGCAGGGCGCACGGCAGATCGGTGCACACCTGAAGCCAATATTTGCCCTTTGGCTTCTCGGAGTACATCGTATAGAAGCCGGCAATCGAGTGGGCCTGAGTCGGATCGACGTCGCACAGCGCGGCGACTTCCTCAAGCGCCTGTTCGGTCAGCCAGCCGTACTCTTCCTGCGCCAGATATAGCAGGTCCATGATCCCGGACCGGCGGTCGGGATATTTAGCGAAAATCTTCTGAATACGATCCGCGTACTTTTCTGCCAGCACGGCATTACTCCACGTTACAGCGTGACCGCCACGCGCCAACCGGGGCTAGCGGTCGCAGTCTCCCAGCACAATATCGATACTCCCAATGATGCCGACCAGGTCCGCGATCAGGTGACCGTCGGACAGCTTCGGCAGCGCGCTCAGTTGCACGAAGCTCGGCGTGCGGAAGTGCACGCGCCAGGGCTTAGGCGTTCCATCGCTGGCAAGAAAGCACCCCAGCTCGCCGCGCGGACTTTCGACACGCACATAGACTTCACCCTTCGGCGGGCGGTAGCCTTCGGTCCACAGCTTGAAATGATGGATGACGGCTTCCATGCTGTGGCCCAGCTCCGAGCGCGGCGGCGGAACATACTTGCGGTTATTCGAGCGCGATGGTCCATCCGGCAGGTTGTCGAGCGCCTGACGCACGATCCGCAAACTCTGGCGCATCTCCTCGATCCGGCACAGGTAGCGGTCGTATACATCCCCGTGCTGCCCCAGCGGCACGTCGAAATCGAAATCCTCATAGCTGCTGTAGGGAAGCGCCTTGCGGATATCCCAGTTGACGCCAGATGCACGCAGCACCGGCCCACTGCAGCCATAGCGAATGGCGTCCTCAGCCGTTATGAAGCCGACGCCTTCGGTCCGGTCCAGCCACAGCGGATTGTTCGTCAGCAGATTTTCGTAATCGTCGATCTTGGCCGGAAAATCATCGATGAACGCGCGCACGGCTGGCTCGAATTCCGGCGGCACATCACGCCATACCCCGCCGGGGCGAATGTAGCTGGTCATCATCCGCTGGCCGGAGATCATCTCGAAGATATCGAGAATCTTCTCGCGCTCGCGGAAGCAGTACAGGAACACGCTCATCGCGCCGATATCCAGCGCGTGCGTGCCCAGCCACACCAGATGGCTGTTGATGCGCGTCAGCTCGGCCAGCAGCACCCGCAGATATTGGGCACGCGGCGGCACGTCGAGATTCGCCAGCTTTTCGATCGCCAGACAGTATACGAGGTTATTGCCCAGGTTATTCAGATAGTCCGTGCGGTCGGTCATCACCAGGGCTTGCTCGTACTTCTTGGCTTCCATGTTCTTTTCGATGCCGGTGTGCAGATAGCCGACATCGGGCACGCAGCTTACGATTGTCTCACCGTCTAGCTCCAGCAGCACGCGCAGAACACCATGCGTGCTGGGATGCTGCGGCCCCATATTGAGGACCATCGTGTCCCCGGCCAGGGCGCGCTCCGAAACCAGCCCTTTCAACTCTTCCAGGTCTTGCTGCCAGTCTTCCTGGTGTTCTGAGATCGTCATGATTTACCCATTCCCACAGTCACCGCCCTACTCTTTCGCGTAGGGTTTGTGCAGTGTTACTTCGTCACGGTTGAAGGAGAACTGTACCGTCTCGTAGCCCAGCGGATAGTCCTTACGCAGCGGGTGGCCGTTCCAGTCATCGGGCATCATGATCCGGCGCAGGTCTGGGTGATCGGTGAAGGTTATGCCCAGCAGGTCAAAGATCTCACGCTCGAACCAGTTCGCCGCCGTATACACCGGCACGACACTATGTGCGACCGGCTCATCGCCGGAGACATAGACCTTCAGGCGGATCGAGTGGTTGTGAATCAGCGAGTAGAGATGGTAGGCCAGCCCGAAGCGCGGCTCGCTCGGATAGTAGTCAATCCCCGTCAGGCCGGAGAAGAAGTCGAACTCCAGCCCTTTGGTGTCGCGGCAGTAACGGCATACCTCAACGATCTGCTCCGGGTTGACAACAAAGGTCACTTCGCCCCGAAACGTTTCCACGTTCTGGATTGCGTCTGGGGGTAAGCCTGCTTGCAGTTCTTCGATACACTCGAATTCAGCCATTGTGAATCTCGCTTGAAATCCTGTCAGCTAACCCATCCGGTCAAATGCCACGTATTACGCCCAGTCAGCCAGGCGATTTTGCTTGATACGCTCGTGCAGGGTGATGATCCCGTGCATGAGTTGTTCCGGGCGCGGCGGGCAGCCGGCGACATACACGTCTACCGGAACGATCTCGTCTACGCCCTGAACAATCGCATAGTTGTTGAACACCCCGCCGCACGATGCGCAGTCACCCATGCTCAGCACCCACTTCGGATCGGGCATCTGGTCATAGAGCCGGCGCAGCACAGGGGCCATTTTGCGCGAGACGCGCCCGGCAACGATCATCAGGTCGCTCTGGCGCGGGCTGGGGCGCATCAGTTCCATCCCAAAGCGCGACATATCATAGTTCGATGCCTGGGTGCTCATCATTTCAATCGCGCAGCACGCCAGGCCAAAGAGCATCGGCCACATGGCGTTGGTGCGCGCCCAGTTAACGGCTTCCTCCAGGCGAAGGGTCACGACGCCCATCTCGCCCAGCTTATTAGTTACTCCCATTCCAACCCTCCGACCTTCCATTCGTAGGCAAAACCAACCAGCAGTACGAAGAAAAAGACGCCCATCGTGGCTAATCCATAAAGTCCCAGGTCACGGAAGATCGCTGCCCAGGGCAAAAAGAAGACGACTTCGATATCAAACAAAATGAACAGCACCGCCACCCTGTAAAATTTGACAGGGATACGCCGGATTGCGGGGCCATATGGCTCCATACCACTTTCATACGGGGCAACTTTGCGGCGTGTTGGGCGAAAGGGGCCAAACAGACGTGACATAAAGAGAATGACAAAACTCATCACCACCGAGAGTATCAATAGAGCCGCAATAGGAGCGTAGTCTGACAGCACAGTAGGATTCTCCGCAGTGCAAAGTTAGCCAGAAGTTAATTGTTCATATTAGAACAAGCAATTTAGAGGTTAGCATAAAGCTAAAACAGTGTCAAACCTCATCAGCACCAGGGATCAAGCACACTCCAGTGCCAAAGATAACATATCCTGGGGGATTTGAAAATAGTTTATGATATAAAATTCACAAATTGGATTAAATAAAGTGGTAAGCAATGAACAGGAATGGGGAATCGCAGGGCGTCATTACTGTAGGGTAATGAGAGCCTGACTTTTCAGAGTTATTGGGGCTGGGGAAACAAGGCGAGGGAGAGGGGGAGGAGAAGGGGGTGAGGTTGGCGACGACCTACTCTCCCAGGAGCCTACGCTCCAAGTACCATCGGCGCACGTGGGCTTAACGACCGGGTTCGAGATGGGACCGGGTGTACCCCCACGGCCAA
>JAAYCM010000041.1 GCA_012729765.1 Chloroflexota bacterium
CCTACGTGTATCATCCTTCTACTCGCTTCCGATGGTGCGGCGGGGTGCGCCTTATGGTAAGGCTCTCGTAGAGCATCGTATCTTGGCACTACCCCGCCGCTGTCTGACGATGGGCGCGCCTTATACTAAGGGCACTCGAAGTGCAATATACCAGTGGCACTGCCCATCGGTTCTATTCTACCATATACCAGGGTGTGCAGCGCGCTAGCTAGCGGTTTTCTATTTCGCAGATCAGACTGTTTCTCGCGGCGAAGCCCCCCCTTCCCCCACGCTGTCACGGAGGGCAGGGGAGAACGGCGGCAGATCTGAACTCCTTCCCACCTTGTGGGGGAAGGATTTAGGATGGGGGGTGAAAATGCATAACACGCTCCAGGTCACGCCTGCTTTTCTCCCCTTCGCCCGGCGTGTGATTTACAGGGCCTACCGCGCCCGCTGTCCCGCCGATTCATACGCCGCCAGCTCAGCTTCCAGCGCCGGGGGGAACAGCGTCCGGCGGAACAGCGCGATCACGACCAGGCCCAGCAGCACGCCCGCCCACACCTGGAAGATCGAGATCAGGAAGGTGGCCGTGCCCGCATCCCCCTTGCTCAGCCCGACCATGCCGGTCAGCATCGCGCCGATCGTCAGCTCGCGCCCCCCCGCCCCGCCCGGCATGGCCGAGAGCGCCGCCACGATCACCGAAAACCCCAGGATGAACACCGTCTGCCCAAACAGCAGCGGCGAGCCATCCACGCCCAGCCCGCGCAGGATCAGGTAGAAGCCCACGCAGTCGGTAAAATAGGCCCCGATGCCCAGCAGTGTCGTCGGGATCAGGTGGCGCAGCTTGAGCAGCTCATAGCTGGAATCGTACAGCGTGCGCAGCGGTCCGGCCACACGCCGCACACCCGGCCAGCCCTGCACCCGGTCCAGCACCCACAGCGCCAGCGGGCGATATTCGACCACCGCCACCCCGATCGCCAGCGCGACCGTCGTCCCGATCAGCACCGCGCGCACGTACCCCGCCGAGAGATCGCCCGCGTCCAGCGACCCGGCGATGAACAGCATCGACACCGCCGCCAGGATGATCACCGCCACCCCATCGACCAGCCGCTCCATGAAGATCACCGGCGCGCTGCGCGAGAACTCGACCCCGGTCAGGTTCTTCAGCACCAGCGCCTTGAGCACTTCCGCCAGCTTGCCGGGGCTGATCGAGAGTGTCAGCCCGGCCAGCCACAGGATCACGCTGTCCCGCTCGCGGATCGTCGCCGCCTGTTCCGCCGGAGTCGTCTCGCCGCGCACCGTCCGCACGCCGATCACGCCCAGAAAATAGCGCCACTCCCAATAGCGCAGCAGCCAGTTGAGTACCTTCAGCCCCAGCACGGGCGCGAAGACCCACAGCGGGAAGTCGCCCAGCCGCGAGCCGAGCGCATCCACGCCCGTAATCGCCACGACCGCGATCAGCACCACGGTGATGAACAGCAGCCCGGCCAATACCTGATTGCGATATTTCTGCATAGACCCCGCATCCCACAGCATCGGAAAACCGGGCGGATTGTAGCAGGCCCCGCCCGCCGCGCCAATTCCCCCCCGCTGTGGCGCGCCAGTACAATAAACGCAGCCAGAGCGCCTGCGCCCTGGCAGGCTCCGAGTCTATCCTGGCCTCTGGCACAGCGACCGGGGGCAGGCCAACATGACCGCATCAGCCTATCGCACACGTAAATTCGATAGTTTTCAGGAAAGCCTATTGCGTTACGATTCGTTTTTTGAGTGGGGAGGGCGAAGCTGGGAACTAGGCTTAGGAGTAATTTGCTCAAGAATTGCCTGAGGATTCTGGAAGTAAGCCTCTAGAAACTCTCGCGCATCTTCAATATCAGAAA
>JAAYCM010000042.1 GCA_012729765.1 Chloroflexota bacterium
CGTGCTGGAGCGCAAGCTGGCCGGGCTGCTGGATCGGATCGCGGCGGGTTAGCGGCGGCGGGCGTAGAACAGCGACACGGCGGCGGCACACAGCCCGCACAGGCCGAACGTGATCACGAACGTGGTGAGGATGTCCCACTCGAACCGGGATTGCAGCATCAGGCTGAGCAGGCCGCCGACGATCACGGCGGCGTTGAGCACCGGGCGCGGCACATTCTGGAACGGTCGGTTGCGGTTCATAGGCGGTCTGGCTCCGGGCGGCTGATCGGCACACGGCGAGTTTAGCAGGCGGGGCGGGGCTGTCAAGGCGGCGCGCGATCACTTGCGGTCGGGGGGCGCGCATGTTAACATTCCCCATCTTTTCGTAATAGGGTTTGTCCGGCTTGTATGAACGTTTGTTACTGAGGCTTCCGTGACCGCTTCTGTCCCCACTTCTAAAAACTGGCGACTTCTGTCGCCCATGCCGGACCATGTGCGCCACGAGCTGCGCGCCTACCATCCCGTGATGGCGCAGGCGCTCTACAATCGCGGCCTGTCCTCGCGCGCCGACGCCTATGCCTTTCTGAACGGCGGCGATGGGGCGCTGCACAGCCCACATATGCTGCACGGTATGCCCCAGGCGGTCGCCCGGATTCGCAATGCGATCAAGCGCGGCGAGTCGATTGCGATTTACGGCGACTTCGACGCGGACGGCGTGACCAGCACGGCGCTGCTGATGCAGGTGTTCACGGCGTTGGGGGCGCAGGTTCAGCCGTATATCCCCAACCGGGTAGACGAGGGTTATGGGCTGAATATGGGCGCGCTGAAACAGTTGGCCGACCAGGGCGTCAAACTGGTAATCACGGTGGACTGCGGCATCCGCTCGATCGCTGAGGTGGAATACGGTAACAGCCTGGGCCTCGATATGATCGTGACCGATCACCACTCGGTCGGGGAGCAGCTCCCGCCCGCGCTGGCCGTGATCAACCCCAAGATCGACGCGCGGCTGCGGCAGGATGAGGGCCAGAAGCGGACCTATCCCGAAGATATGCTGGCCGGGGTGGGCGTGGCCTATAAGCTGGCCGAGATGCTGCTGCGCGTGATCGAAACCCAGGACCGGCGCAGCGTCAATTTTGACCTGGAAGACCTGCTCGACCTGGTGGCGCTGGGCACGGTGGCCGATCTCGCCCCGCTTAACCGGCCCGAAAACCGCGAGCTGGTCCGGCGCGGGCTGAAGGTGCTCAACCGGGGCAAGCGGCTGGGCGTCTACGAGCTGTACCAGGTGGCCGGAATCGATCTGGAGAAGACGCAGATCAACACCACGACCATCGCGTTTATGCTGGGGCCGCGTATCAACGCGGCAGGGCGGCTGGACAGCGCGATGATCGCCCACGATCTGCTGCTGTCGAACAATGGCTCGGTGGCCAGCGAGTTGGCGCAGCAGCTTCAGGACCTGAATCTGCGCCGCCAGGAATTGACGCTCGAAGCGGTCGGCGTCGCGCGGGAGCGGGCCTTCAGCGGGGCCGACGGTGACCTGCCGCTGATCTTCGACGCCGGGACGGAGTTCCCGCACGGTATCGTGGGGCTGGTCGCGGGGCGGCTGTGCGAGGAATTCTACCGCCCGGCGATCGTGGTCGGCACCGACAAAGACCAGCAGGAATGGCGCGGCTCGTGCCGCAGCATCCCGGAGTTCGACATCACGCAGGCACTCGACCGCTGCGCCGATCTGCTGATCCGGCACGGCGGCCACGCCCAGGCGGCGGGCTTCACCGTCAGCGCCGAGAATCTGCCCATCCTGCGCGAGCGGCTGATGGCGATGGCGCGCGAGGCGCTCGGCCAGCGCGATCTGCGTCCGGTGCTGAACATCGATGCCGAGGTGCCGCTCGATCAGTTGACGACCGATCTGGCCGACGCCCTGAGCCAGCTTGAGCCGTGCGGGGCGAACAATGAGCTGCCCGTGTTTGTGACACGCGGGCTGCGCGTGGTCGATCACCGGTGCGTGGGGCAGGAAGGCAAGCATCTCAAGCTGCGCCTGTCCGACCGCTTCATGACGATTGACGCGATCGCCTTCCGCCAGGGCGAGTGGGACAAGCATCTGCCCGCGTGCGTAGACGTGGCCTATCACCTGGAGATCAACGAGTGGAACGGCGCGCGCCGGCTGCAACTGAACGTCCAGGATATCCACCCCTCTGATCCATCGCTGTAATTCCATGAAGCGCATCCATCCCGGCCCGACACCCATCCGCGCGGCGCTGCTGTTGGTGTGCGCGCTGGCGCTGATCGCGCTGCCGATCTGGGCTGCCGGGGCGCAGGATATTGAGCGCCGTCCGGAGCAGCGCTTCGGCGTGGTCGAAGCCTACTATCGCCCCGCCGACGCAATCGATCTGCGCGTGGGCTGGGAGCGCATGATCTTCGAGTGGGCCAAGTTCCAGGTAGGCGGGCCGCACGAATACAGCCTCTCAGCGGTGCCGGAAGCGTGGCTGGCTGAGGCGCAGCAGGCCGGGCGCGAGGTGGTCGGGCTGCTGAAGAATACCCCGGCGTGGGCGTCCGAGTCCGGGATGCTTGGCGCGCGACCGCACGGGCTGCACCTGCCGGTAGACGATCCGAACAACTATTGGGCCGCGTTCGTCCGCCAGACGGTGCAGCATTACGGGGCGGTGTGGGATATCCACCACTGGATCATCTACAACGAGCCGGATATCCGCCCTGGTGAATTCCCCTGGTACGAGTTCGATGGCGAGGTGCACGACTACTTCGAGCTGCTCCGGGTGGCCTATCTCGCGGCGCAGTCGGTCGATCCCCAGGCGCGCATCTATATCGCCGGGATGCAGTGGTGGGGCGACGTGCAGGCCGGGCGCGCGCCCTATCTGGAGCGGCTGCTGGCGCTCGCGGCGGCTGATCCGCTGGCGGGCCAGCACGATTACTACTTCGACGGCGTGATGGTGCACGTCTACTTCAATACCGAGAACGTGTGGAATGTGCTGAGCCACACGCGCGCAATCCTGGAGCGGTTTGGGCAGGGGCACAAGCCGATCTGGATCGACGAGACGAACGCCAGCCCGATGGCCGATCCCGATGCGCTGCTGGCGAACGCACCCTATTCGATCACGGTCGGGCAGCAGGCGGATTTTATCGTGCAGGCGGCGGCCCTGGCGCTGGCAGCGGGGGTCGAGCGCTTTGCCGTCTACCGGCTGTACGATGACAACTTCCAGTTTGGCAGCAGCGAGCCGTGGGGGCTGGTGCGCCCCGATGGATCGCGCCGCCCGGCCTTTGCCGCCTACCAGATGGTGATCAACACCTTTGGCAGCACGATCACGGCGCAGCGCCATGTCAGCAGCCGCTCGGCGATGGTCGTGTTGGAGCAGCCGGGGCGCACGGCGTATGTGCTGTGGGCGCGCCAGACCGCGCCGGTGCGCTTTCATGTGCTGGCCGAAAGCACGGGCGAGACGGCGCTGCTGTTCGGCATGACCGGTACGGCCCGCTCGCTGGCGGCGGATTATGTGCCGGGCTTCCCGGAGAGCGAGCCGGAACTGGAAGGCTGGTGGTTCACGGTCGAGACGCCGGGCGCGCAGATCGACCGCTCCGGCGGGGTGATGGTGCAGGGCACGCCGGCGGTGCTAGTGATCGGTGGGCCGCCGCGCGGGGTATGGGTGCAGGTCGGGGGCACGGAATGGGAGCTGCGCGAGTGAGGGCGGGGGTGGTGAGCGTCGCGGCGCTGCTGGCGCTGGCGATTTTGACCGGGGCGGTGAGCGCGCACGCGGGGCCGCGCCCGGCGGCGCGTTTTGGCGTGATCGACGCGCACGACAGCCCCGACGCGGCGCGGGCATTGGGTCTGGGCTGGGAGCGGATCACGTTCGATTGGGCGCGGTTGCAGCCGGGGGGGTCAGGTGATTTCGACCTGGACGCGGTCGATCCGGCCTGGCTGGCGGACGCTGCCGATGCCGGGCGCGAGGTGGTCGGGCTGATCGTCAATACGCCGGGCTGGGCCTCGGAGTCCGGGCGGGCGAGCGCCGTGCCGCAGGGCCTCGACCTGCCGCCGGACGATCCGGCCAACGTGTGGGGCGCGTTCGCGGCGCGACTGGCGGCGCACTACGGGCCGCTGGGCGTCCACCGCTGGATCATCTACGACGAGCCGGACGTGCGCCCGTCGGAAGGGCGGGTGCGCTTCGAAGGCGAGGTAGCCGATTACGCCCGGCTGGTGACAGTCGCGGCGGAGCAGATGCGCGCCGCCGATCCGCAGGCGGTGATCCATCTGGGGGCGCTTCAAGGCTGGACCGATACCGCCGCCGGGCGCGAGCCGTATCTGGCGCGACTGCTGCACGTCCTCAGCGCCGATCCCGACGCGGTGGCACACGGCTTCTATTTCGATGTGGCGACTGTGCGCGTGTTCAACGACACGCAGGCGGTGCTCGACCGGGTGACGGCGGCGCGGGCGGCGCTGGATGCGGCTGGCCTGCCGGACAAAGCGATCTGGTTGGAGACGAACGCCAGCCCTACACTCGACGGCGGGCAGATGGACGCGCCGATCTTCGGCGTGACGGGCGAGCAGCAGGCCGATTTCGTGGTGCAGGCGGCGGCGCTGGCGCTGGCGGCAGGCGTCGAGCGGATCGGGGTATACCGGCTGGTCGATGCGCCGGACGAGGATCAGCCCTGGGGCCTGGTGCGGGCGGATGGTTCGCCGCGCCCGGCCTTCGACGCCTACCGGACGGTGATCGACCTGTTCGGCCCGACGCTGGCCGCCGCGCATTATCCACACACCGCCGCCGAGCTGATCGGGCTGGAGCAGCCGGGCAGGGTCGTGTGGGTGATGTGGGCGCGCGATACGATGCCCGTGCAGTTTATCCTCACGGTGGGAGAGGTGGGCGCGCGCGGGCGGCTCTACAGCGTGCAGGGTCGCGCCGGGACGATTCAGGCCGCGCGCTACGACTGGCCGGCGGCGTTCACAGTCGAGACGGGCGGCGCGCAGCGTGACCCCCACGGCTTCCTGGTGGTAGGCGGCCCGCCGCAGATGCTCGCGCTCGACCGGGGCGAGTTCTTCAACGTGGGCTACGTGGTCGTCGATGGTGCGCGCTACCGGGTGAAATGAGCGCGACGACGCGAGCACGCAGCCGGCGTGAAGGCATCCCGGCGTGGAGCGTGTTTCTGCTCTTGGTGTGCCTCTACCTGCTCTCGCTGGGGCGCGGCTTCTACAGCAGCGACGGCGAGGTGATGTTCCAGACGACCGCCGCGCTGGTCGAGCGGGGCACGCTGGCGCTGGAGCCTGATCCCGGCCTGCCGCAGATCGTGGCCGGGCAGGGCGAGGCGTTCTACAGCAAGTACGATCCGGGGCTGCCGCTCATCGGCGTCCCGTTTTTTGTGCTGGGCGACACGTTGGGGCAGATCAACCGGGCCAACCGTTATCAACTGGCGGCGATCTCCACGCTGCTGATCCCGGCGCTGGCCGCCGCCGGGGCAGGGGCGGCGCTGTACGCGCTGGCGCGGCGGCTGTTCGGGGCGCGGCGCGGCGTGGGGATCGCGCTGGCGGCGGGGCTGGCAACGATTGTGTGGCCGTATGCGCGCGTGCTGTTTGCCGAGGCGGTGCTGGTCGCTGCTCTGACGCTGGCCGTGCTGCTGATCGTGCGCGCTGCTGAGCGCGACGGAGTCGGGGCGTGGCTGGGCGCGGGCGCGGTGTTCGGGGTGGGGCTGCTGGTGCGCGCCGCGTTCGGACTGTATGCCCTGCCGCTGGCGGGGCTGATCGTGCTGCTGACGCCCGGCGGCTGGCGCTGTCGCACCCGGCGGCTGATCGCGTTTGGCCTGGGCGCGGCCCCGTGCGCGATCGGCTTGCTGGCGCACAACGCGCTGCGCTTCGGCGATCCGCTGCGGTTCGGCTACGCGGGCGAGCGCTTCGATACCCCGCCCTGGGAAGGTGTGATCGGGCTGCTGCTCAGCCCCGGCAAGAGTATCTTCCTCTACGCGCCGCCGCTGCTGCTGAGCGCCCGGCTGTGGCCGCGCTTCCGGCGGGCGTATCCCTCGCTGGGGCTGTTCCTGGCGCTGGGCTGGATCGCGGCGCTGGCGTTCTATGGCGCGTGGTGGGCGTGGCACGGCGGCTGGAGCTGGGGGCCGCGCTTTGTGGTGCCGCTCGTGCCGCTGAGCTGTCTGCCGCTGGGGATGCTGCCCGCTTCCCGAAGGTGGCACGCGCTGGCGGCGGGGCTGATCGCGCTCGGTGTCGTGGTGCAGATTCCCGGTGTGCTGGTCGATGTCGTGCCGTATTATGCCGGGCTGGATGGGCCGGACTATGCCGCGTTCCGGCTTGCGCTGCGAGACTCGCCGCTGATCTGGGCGGCGCGGCAGGTGATCGCCGGGCGGACTGAGCCGCTGGCGCTGTTTCACCTGCGCGGGAGCGGTCTGCCCCCCGCGTGGTGGATCGGTACTCCCGCGCTGGCGGTGATCAGCGCGGCGGTGGGGACGTGGCGGATCATGCGGGGCGCGATTTTGATTGCCCGCAAAGCGCCCCCATCCTAAATCCTTCCCCCGAAATGAGGGGAAGGACTTAACCGCTGGTACTCCGTCCCTTTGCGAAGCGTGGGGAAGGGGCAGGGGATGGGAGGATATTTAATACCGTCCGGCGACCTCCCACGTGTTCGGCCCCATATTGACCGCGTACAGCCGCAGCACGATTCCCCATTTGCCATGATCGACGTAGAAATAGGGGACACGGTTGAGGAAAATATCCGGCGCGCCGGACGGCTCCTGGAAGCGCCCGGTGAAGGGGGTCTGCGGCTCCAGCGCCCAGCCAAGCTCCTGCCGGACCAGCGGATTGTCGCGCCAGACCTTGCCGATGCTCTGCACTGGCTGGTAGCGGCCCGACGGCGGCACAAGCGCCGGATCAGACTCCGGCTGGCCGATCTGCCACGTGTCGGGAAAGGTCTGCCAGATGCCGGAATTGTAGATCACATAGACGGTGCCGCGCCCATCCGTCGAGCCGGGCATGGGGGCGTAGACATAGACTCACCCGCCTTCGAAGTCCTGCCCGAAGGCGCTGAGCGCCACCACCGGCTTGGGGCAGGTGTCGGTATCGCGGCGCAGCCCGGCATCGAAGACGAAGAACCAGGGATTGGGGCAGGTCGGGATCGGTGTGATCGGCGGGGGCGGCGGCGGCACGGACGGCACGTAGAGCGCTTGCCCGACATAGATGGTGTCGGCGCTGGCAAGACAGTTGGCCGCGACCAACTGCTCGACCGTCGCGCCGACTTGCAGCCCGATGCCGAACAGCGTATCGCCCGGCTGCACGACGATCGTCGGCCAGTCGCGGCGCGGCGTGCAGTTAGGGACCGGCGTGTTGGTCGGGCGCGGCGAGGCAGTCGGGGCCGGGGTTATGCTCGGCTGGCTGGTCGGCGAAGCCGCGATCACGACAGTGGTCGGAATCGGGGTGGGCACAGTATTATTGCTCTCATTCCGGCTGCCCAGCGTACAGGCCA
Organism: Chloroflexota bacterium; assembly: GCA_012729765.1. GTDB lineage: Bacteria > Chloroflexota > Anaerolineae > Aggregatilineales > Aggregatilineaceae > JAAYCM01. The sequence continues at coordinate 7,437 of JAAYCM010000042.1, forward strand.
GGCTTGCCAGAACCAAGACTGCGATGAATAACCACAAGCGCCGGTGCATCTCGCGTGTCCTTCGGGTTAGGTGAACGGTTTGCAGTTGTACAAATTTTATCAGAGGCTGAATCCCAATGGAAGCCGGGGCCACAGACTTGATCGCGCCGCTTGTGCGACGGCTCGCCACCGGGTATGCTACGGGCCATCCGAGGCGCGGCTTCTGAGGGGGAGCAAATATGCCGATTCAAGCCTTTAAGCTGCCGGGCGATCTGCCCATTTTGATTGACCTGATCCCGCTCGCATTCCAGTATCCGGAACACGAGGCGTGGAGCATGCAGGCCGACGAGATCGAGTCGTTTGTCGATTCGACGAAAACGCTGCACCGCCTGTGGCCGCTGCTGCGGGTGGCGCAGGTCTTTTCGCCGTCGCTGCGCGATCTGCTGCTGGGCTATATCTGGTTCGAGGATGACCGCCCGGTCGGGCTGACGAATGTGCTGCGCCAGGGCAGCAGCGATCGCTGGATCATCGGCAATGTGGCCGTGCTGCCCGACTACCGGCGGCGAGGCATCGCGCGCCAACTGGTCGCGGCATCGGTCGATCTGGCGCGGCAGCGCGGGGCGCGGGCGATTTCGCTCGACGTGGTGGCCGATAACCTGCCGGCCTACGCGCTGTACGACCGGCTCGGCTTCGTGCACTACACCGGGCGGGCCGAACTGGTCCACGAGGGCGGCGCGCTGCTGCCGGAATCCACCCTGCCGGATGGCTACACGCTCCAGCGCGGCACTGTGACCGACTGGCGGCCCCGGTACAGCCTCGCGCAGCGGATCACGCCCGACGCCGTGCAGCAGTACACGCCGGTCGAAGCGGACTATTTCCGGCAGTCGAGCCTGCTCCGCGCCCTGGCCCCCCTGATCCAGCGGGCGATGGGCAACCGCGTGGACGTATTCAAGGTACATGCACAAGGGCAGATCGTGGCGAGCGGAATCGTCACGGCGCGGCTGCATCCCGGCGGGATGAACAGCCTCTCGATCCTGCTCGACCCGGCCCACGCGGCGCTGGCCCCGGCGTTTGTCGACTGCCTGCTGCGCCACGTGCTGACGCTCAGCCCGGGCCGCCGGACGGAGCTGTCGGTCCCCCACTGGCAGCCGGACGTGATCGCGGCGGCGCTGGCGGCAGGCTTCGTCAAGCGCTGCGACACGGCCACGATGGGTACTTTCTGCGACTGACGCGCTCACATTGGACCAGGTTTTCATCCCGCTATGAACCCAACCGTTTTCGTGCGCGACCGCTTTACCTGGCTGGCGTATCTGATGCTGGCCTATTTTTCATATCTGCAAGCGATTCCCGGCCCGCTGATGCCGTTTCTGCGCGGCGAGTTGGGCCTGAGCTACACCGTCGGCGGGCTGCACTTCAGCGCGCTCGCGCTCGGCATGGTCCTCAGCGGGCTGCTGACCGATCACCTCGTGCAGCGTGCCGGGCGCTACGCCGTGTTCTGGACCGGGGGCGGCGGGATGGCCGCCGGGGCGCTGCTGCTGGCAGTGGGGCGGCATCCGGCGCTGACCATCGCCGGGGCGGGGATCATGGGGCTGGCAGGCACCGGCCTGCTGGCGACGATCCAGTCGGCACTGGCCGACCGGCACGGCCCGAACCGCGTGATCGCGCTGACCGAGTCGAACGTCGCGGCCAGCTTCGCCGCCGGACTCTCGCCGCTGCTCGTGGGCGGCTTGCAGCGTGCCGGGATCGGCTGGCGGGGGGCGATCTTCGGCGGGGTGGTGCTGTGGGCGCTGGCCTACGCCATCTATCGGGACGAGCGCCTGCCGGTGTCCAAGGCGCCCGACGAGTCGCCCGCGCCATCCCCGGCAAAACGAGTTCGCCGCTCCCTGCCGCGCGCCTTCTGGATTTACTGGACGGTGCAGATCTTCGGCGTGGCGGCGGAGTGGACGATCATCTCGTGGGGGGCCGATTTTCTGGTGGGCAGCGGCGTGATGAGCAAGGCGGCGGCGTCCGCGACGATGACGTTTTTCTTCGCGGCGATGGTCATCGGGCGGGCGACCGGCAGCCGCCTGACGCGCGTGATAGACCAGTCCCGGCTGCTGCTGCTGACGATTGGGATCGGGCTGGCGGGCGTGCTGCTGTTCTGGCTGTCGCCGCTTGTGCCGCTGACGCTGATTGGGCTGTTCGTGGCCGGGCTGGGTGTGGCGAACTTCTACCCGTTCGTGATGTCGATCTCGGTCGGCATCGCCGCCGATCAGGTGGACCGCGCCAGCGCACGGATCACGCTGGCGTCCGGGCTGGCGATTTTGCTCGCACCGCAGACGCTTGGCACAGCCGCCGACCAGATCGGGATCGAGCGCGCGTTCGGGCTGGTGGTCGCGCTGCTGGTGCTGGCAGCGGTTGTCAGCGCGGCGGCAAACCGGCTGGTGGCGCGCCAGTCTGCCCCGGAACACCATTAAGCGGGCGATTGCACTTGCGGATCGGCATGGGGCGGGGCACAATGATGCGCGTCCGGCGCGTAGAACTACATATCGTATTGTTTTAAGGACACGGGAGCAGGTGAATGGCTGAACAGAAATCGCCCCAGTTTTCATATGGCGGACAGGCGGTGATCGAAGGCGTGATGATGCGCGGGCAGTATGTCGCCGCCGTCGCGGTGCGCAATCCCGCCGGTGAGATCGTGCTGCACGAAGAGCCGCTGAACGCGATGCTGTACCGGGGGCGGGCGGCGCGTATGCCGTTCGTGCGCGGCCTGATCATGCTGTGGGATGCGCTCGGCCTAGGTACGCGCGCGCTGCTGTGGTCGTCGGATGTGGCGCTGGAAGAAGAAGAGACAAAAGTCTCGTTTCAGGGTGCGGCGGGGGCCGGGCTGGTCGTCGTCTCGCTGGCGATGGGCATCGGCCTGTTCTTCGTGCTGCCGGCGGCGGCGTCGGCGGCGGTCAAGCGCGCGGTGGGCCTGGACAGCACTCTGGCGGCGGACATCATCGAGGGCGGGATCAAGCTCAGCCTGTTGATCGGCTATATCTGGGCGATCGGCCATATGAATGATGTCCGGCGGCTGTTCGGCTATCACGGCGCGGAGCACAAAACGATCAACGCCTATGAAGCCGGGGCAGAACTGACGCCGGAATCGGTGGCGAAATTCTCGATCCAGCACCCGCGCTGCGGCACGGCCTTCCTGCTGACGCTGGTCGTGCTGTCGGTGATCATCCATGCCGTGACGGGGCGGCCCGGTAATGTCCCGA
>JAAYCM010000043.1 GCA_012729765.1 Chloroflexota bacterium
TCCGGCGGGGCGAGCGGCTGGTTCGGCTGCGGACCCCAGATGCGCTCCACGAGGTCGATCAGCACGGCCGCCAGCCCAAAGGTCAGCACGATCTGGAAGACGGGCCGCTCGTACAGCGGGCGGATCAGCCCTGCCTCGATGATCGCGCCGAGCAGCCCCACGCTGACGATCGCCGCGCCCGCCGCTGCCAGAAAGCTCAGCGTGCTGCTAAGCTCAACGGCCTGATACGTCGCATAGCCGACGTACGCGCCAACCAGCACAAACGCGCCCTGCCCAAAGTTCAGCACGTCGAGCAGCCCGAAGATCAGCGACAAGCCCGACGCAACCAGGAAGATCAGCATCGAGAGCAGCACGCCGCGAAAGATCGTCTGCCCGGCGGTGTTGGCGCCAAAGTCTGCAAAGCTGATCAGCAGCAGAAAGCCCAGGTACGCCGCCACGAGCGCCCACGAGCGGCGGTGGCGGGGCGTCAGACGGTTAAAATAGGCCAGCATCGCATCCCTTCCTACGCCACACCCAGGTACGTCCTGATCAGCTCGTCGTCGTGGACCAGGTCTTCCATGCGCCCGGCGTGCACCGACGCGCCCTCTTCGATAATGACGTACCGCTCGGCCAGGCGGCTGGCGACCTGGAAGTTCTGCTCGACCAGCAGCACGGTCGTGTGTGCCGAAAGCTGGTGGATGGCGTCCATCATCTGCTCGATCAGCACGGGCGCCAGCCCTTCGCTCGGCTCGTCGATCAGCAGCAGCGTGTTATCGGGCACCAGCGCCCGCGCGATCGCCAGCATCTGCTGTTGCCCGCCGGAGAGATGCCCGCCCGGCAGGTCGATCAGCCGCTTGAGATCGGGGAACAGCCCGAAGATCAGGTCCGCCTTGCGATCCAGGTCGCCCTTCTGGCGCTCGGCGATCTGCAAGTTCTGCGCGACGGTCAGATCGCGGAAGATGATCCGCTTCTCCGGCACATAGCCGATCCCGCGCTGGGCAATCTGGTGCGCGCGCAGGCCGTTGAGCCGCTGCCCGTCAAAGCGAATCTCGCCGGTGCGGGGCGCGTTCAGGCCCATGATGCTGCGGAGTGTGGTCGTCTTGCCCGCGCCGTTGCGCCCCAGCAGCACGGTAATGCTGCCGCGCGGCACTTCGACCGTCACGCCCTGGAGAATGTGGAACTCCCCGATAAACGTGTGAATCCCCTCGACCTCGAGGATCAGGGGCGAGGACGCGCCATTGCTCATTGAACGCTCTCCTGGCCGCCATGCGGGGCGCTGTCCTTCATCACCGACGCGAAATCCCCGTACAGCTCGCCCAGGTACGCGCCCTGGACCGTCTCATTCCGTGCGATCTCAGCGGGCGTGCCCTCGGCCAGCACCGCGCCCTGGTGCATGACCGTGATCCGGTCGGAGACGTTCATCACGACGTTCATGTTGTGTTCGACCAGCATGATCGTCTTGTGCGTGCCGCGCTGGATCCGCTGGATCGTCTCCATCAGCGCGGGGACCTGCTCGGTCGCCATGCCCGCGGTCGGCTCGTCGAGCAACAGCAGCTCCGTGTCGGACGCCAGCAGAATCGCCAGCTCGAGCTTGCGCTGGTCCCCATGCGGCAGCGTCCCGGCGAGCGTCGCGGCCTTGTTCGCCAGCCCGACCTCGGCCAGCGCGTCCATTGCGGTGGCGATGTAGCGGCGATAGCGGCGGAAATTCATCCAGAACTTGAAGCTGTCGTGCCCCAACGCCTGCGCCGCCAGCCGGACGTTTTCCAGCACCGTCAGGTTCGGGAAGATGTTGGTGATCTGGAAGGAGCGCCCGATCCCCAGGTGCACGCGGCGGTGCAGCGGGACGGACGTGATGTCCTGCCCCTTGAAGACCACCGTGCCCCGCGTTGGCCGCAGCGTGCCGGTCAGCAGGTTAAAGAGCGTCGTCTTCCCGGCGCCGTTCGGGCCGATGATCGCGTGCAGATCGCCGCCTCGCACGCGCAGGTCGACGTCGCTCACCGCGACCAGCCCGCCGAACTCTTTGCGCAGGCCGCGCCCTTCCAGGATGATGCGTTCTTGAGACATCGTGTGCTCGTTTCGACCGGGGGGTGCGCCGCGGCACACCCCCACGTTAGACGGTCAGACGCCGTTTCAGCCGCAGCCGGGCTTACTCGGCGGCTTCGCGCTCGGCCAGCGGCGTGCAGTCCAGCGTTTCGCTGCTGCGATCAGCGCCCGCCTCGCACGGAATCTCGTCGATCTCGATCTCGGCCAGCAGTTCGTAGAAGCGGAACTCTGGATCGTCCAGGTTCGTGATGCGGACCGCGTACATCGGCATCAGCGCCGAGTGGTCCTCAGGCCGCATGGTGTAGGTGCCCTTCGGGCCTTCCCACGAGCCGATGTTCTCTAGCGCGGGGATCAGATCTTCGGTGAAGGTCGAGCCACCAGAGGCTTCCAGGCCCAGAACCAGCGCCTGCGCGTTGGCGAACCCGCATTCGGTGAACAGGTCCGGCACGTCGTTGTAGACTTCCTTGTGCCGCTCCACCAGCCAGTCGTTCACTTCGTTGTCCGGCAGGGTGTAGTGGTAGACGATGAAGCCGTCGCTGGGGATGATCGTCGCGTCGGCGAAGGCAAGCTGGAGCTCGTTCGAGTTGAAGAACGCCAGCGCGGGCATCGCGTCGGTGACGCCCATTTCCTGGATCTGCTGCACCAGCGGGATCGTCGTCGCTCCGGCCCAGATGTAGATCACGCCGTCCGCGCCGGAGTCGAGGATCTGCTGCAGATAGGGCGTGAAGTCGGTCGTGTCGGCGGGCGCGTAGATCGTCTCGCTGACGGGCTGCACGCCTTCCTGGATCAGGTAGTACTCAAACGCTTCGGCTTCTTCACGGCCAAAGGCGTAGTCTGCGGCAAGCTGGATGAACGTGTCGCCCACCGCCTCGGCCCAGTACGGGGCGAGGACCTTCGCATCGTGCCACGAGTTGCGGCAGGCGCGGAAGGTCGTCGGCTCAAACAATTCGCCAGTCAGGTTCTTGGCGGCAGCCGGACCGGCCATCAGGATCACGTCATACTCAGCGGCGATGCTCACCAGGCCCTGCGTCACCAGGGAGCTCGGCGCGCCGACCAGCACTTCCACACCCTCGACTTCGAGCAGCTCGCGCGTCTGCGTGGCGGCGAGGTCCGCGTCGTTGGCGTAGTCGCGCACGATCACTTCAATCGGGCGCCCCGCAACTTCCATCGTGCCGCCGGTCGCATACTCCAGGCCGAGCATGAAGCCATTGTTCAGCTCGACGCCGTAGATCTGCAGCGCGCCGGTCAGGTCGGTCAGCAGACCGATCTTCAGCGGCTCGCCATCATCCTGCGCCTGCACTGGCTGGCCGAAGACCGGCAGCGCCAGCGCCATCA
>JAAYCM010000044.1 GCA_012729765.1 Chloroflexota bacterium
CCTTCCCGCCGTATCCGTCGGCAAACGCACTTCCGGAACCGCCTCGGAAATCACTAAAAAGCCCAATGAATCAACGGGGGAAAGGGGGCGGTGTGCCTGTTTAGGGACTCCTATGGGATGCTAGTGAAAGCGAGTCTATTTGTAAAAATCAGATACGCGCGATAGGCCCAATACCCGAGAAATTCTTTCTGCACCGCCGAGCTCTTGTCGAGGAAGTCCGCCGACGGCAGGTAGTAGGCGGGGCGTGAAGGCGAGAGCAGGCCACACGCCGCCAGCGCCTCGTAATCCGTGGCAGCCGGCACCACTTCCACGCCCATGTGCTTGAAGACCAGCAGCGAGCGCCGCATGTGCCACGCCGATGTCACGAGAAGGATGCGCTTGGCCTTAATCGCCTTGAGTTTTTCGCGCGTGAACAGGCCGTTCTGATAGGTGTTTTTGCTTTCGGTCTCCAGCACGATCTTTTTCGCGGGCACCCCGAGATCGAGCAGGAACTGCCGCATGCCCGGTCCTTCGCTGACGCCCGAGAAAAGAATCAGCGGCGCACGCCCCGCGTGATAACAGCGCGCCGCGTGCCAGCCGCGGTCGGCGGCGGCATCCAGATCGGCCTCGCACGTCAGACGCGTCGGCGGTTTGATGCCGCCGCCCAGCACCACGATCGCGTCGGCGCGCGGCAGCGATTCAGGCTTGGCCGGCGGATAGGCCCGCTCCAACGCGCCGCCGAGCAGGATAAAAAACCACGGCGACGCCCAGACCCACAGCCACGCCACCGACAGCGCCAGCGCCCACAGGCCGCGCCGCAGACGGTCGCGCCACACCCAATAGCCGCCCAGCAGCACGCCGACCAGCGCCAGCGCCAGCGGGCTCAAAAACCACGTGACCCCCTTCATCAGAATAAACAACACGGCCTACTCCCCGATGATCTTGACCAGCACGCGCTTGTTGCGCAGGCCATCGTATTCACCGTAAAAAATCTGCTCCCACGGACCGAAGTCCAGCCGGCCTTCGGTCACCGCCACCACCACCTCACGCCCCATCACCTGACGCTTCAGATGCGCGTCGGCATTGTCTTCCGCGCCGTTGTGCGCATACTGGCTGTACGGCTTCTCAGGCGCCAGCCGTTCCAGCCAACGCTCGAAATCGGCGTGCAAGCCCTGCTCGTCGTCGTTGATGAACACGCTCGCCGTGATGTGCATCGCGTTGACCAGGCAGAGCCCCTCGCGGATCCCGCTCTCGCGCAGGCACGTCGCCACGTCCGGCGTGATGTTGATGTACGCCCGCCGGCTCGCAGCCTTGAACCACAACTCTTTGCGAAAACTTTTCATCACTCCTCCTCCGTCGAACACCGCGGCTGCGGTGCGGCCTCCGCCGCGCGCAACGGTTTTTCCTCACACGCCCAGACGGTCACGCGCAGGCCCGCCTTGCCCAGCACGCGCGCCACATGCGCCTGCTTCTTCGCATCCATCAGACAGGTGATGATCACGCCGTCGACCCGCTGCTGCGCCAGCCACTCGCCCAGCCGGTCGAAGCCGCCGATCACCCGATGTCCGGCGATGATCCGGCCGCGCAGGTTGAGGTCATCGTCGATGACCCCGACAATGACCCGGTCGTTCATCCCGGGACGCTCGCTCAGTTCCCGCAGATAACTTCTGAAGCGGATGCCGCCTCCGTAGGCCAGCAGGCGTTGCGTGCCGGGCTTGTTGATCAGAATGTTCCGCTCCAAAACCTGCATCAGGCCGCTCACGCTGTCGCGCCACAATCGGATCGCGCACAGCGGGATCACGGCCTGCGTGCCGAACAGCAGCGTGAAGCGGGCCACATGCGGGTGTGACTCGCTGAACAGCCACACCAGTCCGGCACCGACAACGGACCCCGCCGCCACGGCCACGCCGAGAATCGCGAAATCGCGGACCTGTGCCCGCGACCAGACGCGCTGATACGTTTTCGCCGCCACCAGCAGCACGAACACCGGCATCACATAGCGCGGCAGCTCCGAAAGAAACGCCGCGCGGGCGAGCGGCAGCCCCGTCTCCCAGCGCGCCAGCATCCACACCCCGCACAGCAACAACACATCCGCCAAGATGTAGCACGGCACCAGCAGCCCCTGCCGCATCGCCCCCCGCTTGCCCGAGAGCAGCCGGCCCGTGTCCCACAATTCCACGCTCTCCAGGTGCCGCGCCACCACCGCGATCGCCAGCACGAATGCGATCAGGAAAAGCCCCGGCGCGCGCCCCCTCAGCAACGTGCCACCCAGTCCGAGCGTCACCAGCGCCGCGCTCATCGCATAGAGCATCACCGCCGCGCTGCGCTGATTCATCGTCTGTCGCAGCAGCCGGTGGTGCAGATGGTCACGATCCGGCTGCATCACCCGCACGCGGCTGCCCGCCTCTTTGAGCGGCTGCGGCAGCAGCGATCGGACCGACCGCCGCCAGATCGCCAGCATCGTATCGAAAATCGGCACGCCCATCGCCAGCAGCGGCATGCCGAGCGACGCCACCAGCTCTTTGCGCGAGCCGGTCATCAGCGGCAGCGTCGCGATGCACAAGCCCAGAAACATGCTGCCGGAATCGCCGAGAAACACCGTGGCCGGATGAAAGTTGTAACGCAAAAATCCCAAGCACGCGCCGCCCAGCACCAGATAGGGCAGCGTCGCCGCCGAGTTCCCGGTAAACAGCAGCGCACCCGCCAAGCCAGCCGACGCGATCAGCGCCAGCCCCGTCGCCAGCCCGTCCATGCCGTCGATCAGGTTGAACGCGTTCACCGCTCCGACAATCCACAGCACCGTGACCAGACAGTCCAGCCAAGGCGGGAACGCTACCACGATCCCGCCCACGTGCACCCCGGACGCAAAGAGGATCAGCGCCACCGCCACCTGCCCGGCCAGTTTGACCATCGCCCGCATGCCGACTTTGTCGTCAATCAGCCCGATCACCACCAGCAGTCCGGACGCCAGCAGGAAGCGCCCCTGCCAGTGAAAGGAAAATTGCTGGCTGACCGGCGCGCCCATCGACAGGGCCAACGCCCCCAGCATCACGTGGAAGGCCACGAAAATCGAAAGCCCGCCGCCGCGCGGCACCGGCACCTTGTTGATGCGGCGCGCGTCCGGCCGGTCCACCATCCCGATCTTGCGCGCCGTCTCGCGCAGCAGCGGCGTCAGCAGCAGCGCGATCGCCAGCGCGCCGCAAAAGGCCGCCGCATACTTGGCGCCGTCCGTCGCGATGCGCACGATGACGCCCTCCGACACCCTGACCCAATCTGTGACCCAGTTGACCGTCATTCGTTATCCCTGCCCCGTCCGAGCACGACCTTGGGGTACAGTTCGGACAAAAACGCTTCGAACCGCTCGATCGCCTCGGGCGAGTCGAG
>JAAYCM010000045.1 GCA_012729765.1 Chloroflexota bacterium
GGGTTAAGAGCCGGAACTGTAGCCAGCTTAATTCTTCATTCTTGCCCGCCGCCAACCAGGTGAGGAACGCCGCCGACCGCCAGAGGACCACCGCCGAGCGCAGCCACCGCGCAAATGGAGAGGAACCACCGCGACATTTCCGAATTTGCCGTTTACACTGGAAGCATTGAGAGAAGGGTTAAGAGCCGGAGCTGTGGTCAGCTTAATTCTTCATTCTTGCCCGCCGCCGACCAGGAAAAAGGAGCAAAGAGCAGCCGATGAACTACAACCGCACGACCGCCGATGCCGCTGCCCGATGGGGAGTGACCGAGCGCACGATTAGAAACTGGTGCAAACGCGGATATCTGCCCGCCGTGAAGATGGGCGGAGTATGGAGACTGGCCGACCTGCCAAGTTTGCAGCCGCCGCCGCCAGCGCAGCCCCCGACAGCAGAGCAGGGGAGTGAGCAGCCCTCAGACCCTATCAGCTTTGTATAGAACGGCTGTTCGTGCCGAGTGCCCGACCTGCAATCTTCCCTCACAGCACCCCGAACACCCGTTCTGAAAATCGTAAATTTGCACGAGATACGATACTGTTTGACGAGATATGATGCTTGCGCTACTGTGGAGATATTGAGCCGGGTTTAATTCTTGGGGGCAGGGCCGATCTTGAACAAAACGCATCCGCCGGAAACGCCATCGATCCATGCCCAGCGCGTCCTGGTTCCGATTGCGAACCCGGCGACCGCCTCGGATTTGCTCCGGCTGGCGTGGAAGCTGGCCAATACCGAGCACGGGCACGTGCTGGCCCTGTTCGTCACCCTGTCATCGGATGACACCCCAGACGACGTGCTGGAAGAGATCGAAACCCTGGTCGAGAAGGCGAAAGGCTTTGGGATTCCGGTCGAGCTGGTTACGCGGACTGCGCCCAGCGTGGCGCGCGGCATTCTCGACGCGGCCCGTGAAGAAGGCGCGACGCTGATGGTGCTGGGGTTTCGCGCGCCCCCACGCGGGCGATTCGAGCTGGGGGCGATTGTGGAAGAAGTAGCGCGCACCACGCCCTGCGATCTCGTGATCTATCGCCGCCCCCTGCGGCGCGACAGTGAACTGGACGACATCGAGCACGTGATCCTGCCGCTGAACGGCAGTGATAATTCGCGGGTGGCGGCCCGGCTGGGCTTGGTGCTGGCCGAAACGTATGACGTGCAGCCGGTCGCATACTATGTGGAGACGCAGGCCGATCTGCCGACGTGGTTTGGAGAAGCGCGGCTGGCCTCGTCGCTGAGCCGGGTGGGCGAGGTGCGGCATGTGCAGCGCCACGTGATCGAAGCGCGCGATGTCGTGTCGGGCATTCTCTCGCGCGTCGATGCCAATGATCTGGTTGTGATCGGCTATTCGGAAAGCAGCCCGCTCGATCGCTGGATTTTTGGCAACGTCGCGCAGCGGATGCTGGCACAGGCGGTCGGCCCCGTCATCGTGACCAAGCGTGCGACGCCTGAGGACGAAGGCTCGACCGAGTGGCTGCGCCACTGGCTGCAAGCGCATTTCCCGTCGGCGATGACGCCCGCCGAGCAGGCCGAGGTCAATCGCCGGGCGGTCGAAACCAGCCGCCCAGGCGTCAACTTCCTGGTGCAAATCCTGTTTGCCAGCGTGATCGCCTGCCTGGGGCTACTGCTTAGCAACGCCTCGGTGATCATCGCTGCGATGCTGCTCTCGCCGCTGATGTCGCCCCTGATGTCGTTCTCGATTGGGCTGGTCCAGGGGCAGTTACGTGTGATGCGCACTTCAGCGGTGACGGCGCTCAGCGGCATGCTGGTCGTACTGCTGATGGGGCTGCTGATCGGGACACTCGTGCCGGTCGAGCTGCCGACCCCGGAAATGAGCACGATGGGCCAGCCTTCGCTGCTGGATATGGGGGTTGCGCTGGCGGCGGGGGCGGCGGGCGCTTTTGCCACGGCGCGCCGGGATATTCCGTCGGCGTTGGTGGGGGTGGCCATCGCCTCGACGATGGTTCCGCCGCTGTGCACCGCCGGGATGGCGATCGCTTTTGGCGAGTCCGATCTGGCGACAGGGGCCGGACTGCTGTTTCTGACTAATATCGTGAGTATCAGCGTGGCCGGGGCGGCGGTCTTCTTCTGGATGGGCCTGCGTCCCAAGCTGGGCTATGCCCGCTGGCATTGGCTGGTATGGCTGCTGATCCTGGTCGCGCTGGCGATCCCGCTCGGCAGCGCGTTCTTTGAGGTCACGCGGCAGGCGCGCCAGACGGGTGAGGCACGGCGCGTGCTGGAAGCGCACTTTGAAGAGGCCGAGGTGATCGACGTCGAAGTCAGGCTGGGCACCACGCCGCTTGAAGTGAATGCCACGGTGCAGAGCCAGGTCTGGTTGAATTCGGTGGATGTGATCCAGGCGGAGCACGCGCTTGAGGACCGGCTGGGGCGCGATGTGAGCCTGGAGATTACCAACTGGCTTGCGATCTCGCCTTAGGCATGCGCCCGGTGGGGAGAATATGGCTTTTTGGAAACGCTTAACTATTGAACGCCTGGCAGCCATCGTCCTGTTTCTGCTGCTGTTCGCCATGGCGGTTCGCGTGCCGGTTGACAGCGACACCTGGTGGCACCTGCGCAGCGGTGAGACTATTGTCGAGCAGCGCGCGATTCCCCGAACCGATTCGTTTTCCCACACGCGCGCCGGAGCCGAATGGCTCGATCATGGGTGGGGCGCGCAGGTGATCCTCTATGGTCTATACGAGTTGTTCGGCGGCACGACCGCGCCGGGCGATCCGGGGGCGATCGGGCTGACGCTGTATACGGCAGGGCTGGCACTGGCGGGGCTGGCGCTGGTATACCGGATGTGCAGCGGCAACGCCTATCTGCGCGCGTTTGTGCTCGCGCTGGCGGCGAGCGCAGCGGCGGTATTCTGGTCGCCCCGCCCACAGATGTTCTCGTTCGTGCTGAGCGCGGCGGTGCTCTACCTGCTGCATCTGTACAAGCGGCGGCAGATCGACCGGCTGTGGCTGATCCCGCCGCTCATGGCGCTGTGGGTCAACCTGCACGGCGGCTTCGCAATCGGCTTCATCCTGCTGCTGGGCACGCTGGCCGGCGAGGTGATCGCGAACCTGGTGGACCGCGACGCGCCGGATGTGATCGCCTGGCCCCGGCTGCGCAAGCTGGCGCTGATCACGCTGCTGGCGCTGGCGGCGGTGGCGCTCAACCCCTACGGCGTGCGGATGCTGGCGTACCCGTTCCAGACGGTCGGAATCGGCGTGCTGCAAGATTTCATCCAGGAATGGGGATCGCCCGATTTTCACCAGATCGAAACCTGGCCGTTCGCGGCGCTGCTGCTGGCGGTGCTGGCGGCGGCAGCGCTGAGCACGCGGCGCATGGACTGGAGCGATCTGGTGCTGGTGACCGGCACGGCACTGATGAGCCTGATGGCCGGGCGCAATATCGCGCTGTTTGCGGTGGTGGCCGCCCCCGTGCTGACACGCCATGCGGATCACTGGCTGACCGAGCAGGGCTGGCAGCTTCAGCCGACGCGTGAGGTGCGCGGCCCGCTGCTGCTGCTGAACTGGCTGCTGCTGGCCGTGATCGGCGCGGGTGTGCTGGTCAAGGTGGTGGCGGTGCTCAATACGGACACCGTGCGCGACGCCCAGGAAATGCTGCTGCCGGTCGAAGTTGGGATGCTGCTCGACGACTCGCCGCCGCCGGGCCTGATGTTCAACAGTTATAACTGGGGCGGCTACCTTATGTTTGCCGCGCCGGATGTGCCGGTCTATGTCGATGGGCGCACCGATCTGTATGACGACGAGTTTCTGCGCGACTATCTCGACATAGCGTTTGTGCACGAAGGCTGGCGGGAGCGCCTGGACGAGCAGCAGATCGGCTTTGTCGTGATCGAGGCCGAGAGCACTCTAGCGATGATGCTGCGCCAGGAGCCGGGCTGGCAGGAGACGCGGCTGGACGCGGGCCGCTCGTCGGTGTTTGTGCGGCGGGAGAGCGGTTCATGAGCCGGCGTGCCGCGTGGCGCTCCTATCTCGTGCTGGCGGCGCTGGGCCTGCTGCTGGGCGTAATCGTGGCAGTGTTGGTCGAGCAGCCGGGCTATACCGATGCCTACTATTATTTCAACGCCGGGCAGCGCCTCGTGCAGGGGGACGGGCTGACCGATCCGTACCTGTGGACGTACATCAACGCGCCAGACGCGCTGCCGGGTTCGAGCCACACCTACTGGATGCCGCTGGCCTCGCTGGTCGCCGCCGCCGGGATGGCAGTAGGCGGAGCGCACTTTGGCGCGGCGCAAGTGCCATTTGTGTTCTGCTTTGCGGCGCTGGTAGCGGTTGGGGGGTGGGCTGGGGCCGCGTTTGGAATGAGCCGCCGCCACTTCTGGATGGCCGGGCTGCTGGTGCTGTTTGCCGGCTTCTTTACGCCGTTCTGGGCCACCACCGATACCTTCGCGCTGTTCGGGCTGGCCGGCGCGCTGGCCCTGGCGTCGCTGGGGCAGGGGCGGCAGACGGGCGACTGGCGCTGGTATGCGCTGGCCGGGGCGCTGAGCGCGCTGGGACATCTGGCGCGGGCCGATGGGCTGCTGCTGGCGCTGGTGCTGATCGTGGTGGCGCTGTGGCCGGGCCGGGGACAGTGTCCGCGCGGGGCGGTGGTGGGCGTGATCGCCTATCTGCTGGTGATGCTGCCCTGGTTTGTGCGCAACCTGGACGCCATCGGCACGCCGCTGCCCACCGGCGGGCTGCAAACGGCCTGGCTGCGCGGCTATGACGAGCTGGTGAATTATCCGCCCGGCACGACGCTGGGTGAGTTTCTGGACTGGGGTTGGGACAATATCCTGCGCTCGCGCTGGGAGGCCTTCGTCGCCAACCTGAGCACGTTCATCGCGGTCGAAACCTGGATCGTGCTGGGGCCGTTCGTGCTGCTGGGGCTGTGGCAGCGCCGCCGCGATCCGCGCCTGTTGGGCGTAATCCTGTATGCGGTCGGGCTGCACGCGGCGATGACGCTTGTCTTTGCCTATCCCGGCTTGCGGGGCGGGCTGTTTCACTCGTCGTCGGCGCTGCTGCCGTTTTGGGCGGCGCTGGGCGTGATCGGCCTGGACAGCGCGCTTGACTGGGCAGCGGCGCGGCGGGGATGGCGCGCGCCTGAGGCCCGGATCGTGTTCGGCGGGGCGCTGCTGGTGCTGGCGGCGCTGCTCAGCGGGGGGATGCTGCTGGCGCGCGGGCCGGAATTGAACGATAATGCCGTTTTTTACCGGACATTAGGCGCGGACCTGCCCGCCGACGCAGTGGTGATGATCAATGATCCGCCGGGGCTGTACTACCATGCCGGGCGGGGCGGTGTCGTCGTGCCGAATGCCGCGCCGGATGTCATCCCGGAGATCGCGCGGCGTTACGGCGTGACGCATCTGCTATTGGACGCCAACCGGACCGCGCCGTTCGATGGGCTGTACGCGGGAACCGAAACCTATCCGTTCCTGAGTTTGGTGCAGGTGTACGCCGCCGGAACGGATTCCGAGCGGCAGCTCTACCGGATCGAAAGGGCACAAAACGGCGGCTCATGAAGCAAATCACGACGGGTTACGGACGGGCTATTTTGATCGGCGTGCTGGCGTTGCTAAGCGTCGCGGCCTATGCGATCGCCGCCGAGACGACGCATGAGATCGGCTTTCCGCTCGATGACTCGTGGATTCACCAGACTTATGCGCGCAATCTGGCCGAGCATGGCGAGTGGGCGTTCATTCCCGGCCAGCCGAGCACCGCGTCTACAGCGCCGCTCTATACAGTTCTGCTGGCGGCGGGCTACGCGATCGGCGTGCCGTTCTTCACCTGGACGTTTGCGCTGGGCGCGCTGGCGCTGGCCGGAGCGGGATGGATCGGGGCGCGGCTCAGCGAGCAGTTGTTCCCCGATATATCCTCTGTCGGACTGCTCACCGGCGTGACGATGGTCCTGACCTGGCATTTGATCTGGGCGGCGGCGGCTGGGATGGAGACGATGCTCTTTTCCACCCTGACCCTGGCCGTGATCGGGCTGGCGTGGCGCGAGAGCCGGGCGACGCCGCAGGACCGGCTGCCGCAGGTTTTCGGGCGGGGGATGCTGGTCGGGCTGGCGGGGGCGGCGCTGACCCTGACCCGCCCTGAGGGCATGGGACTGGTCGGGCTGGCGGGGCTGTTCGTGCTGCTGGCGTGGCCCTATGGCGATTGGCGCGCGGGTTGGCGGCTCTATCTCGCCTGGGGGGGCGGCGTGGTGGCCGGGTGGCTGATCGGCGTCGCACCCTATGCCGCGCTGAACTACGATCTCAGCGGTGAGCTGCTGCCGAGCACGGCATCGGCCAAACAGGCGGAAAACGCGCCGGCGCTGGAAATGCCGCTGCTGGAACGTTATGGCCGGATGCTGCTGCCGTTGGTGGCAGGCGTGCAGCTTCTGGTCGTGCCGGGCATGATCGCCGCGCTCGTCCGGCTGCTGCGCCCCGCCGAAGCGCGCCGCCGTGCGATTCTGTTTCTGCTGCCGCTGGCCTGGATCGTGCTGGATGTGTCGGCCTACGCGCTGCGCCTGCCGGCTGCTTACCAGCATGGCCGCTATATTATCCCGGTGATCCCCTCGATTCTGCTCTACGGCGTTGGCGGAACGGCCTGGCTGGTGCGGGCCGGGCGCGACACGCCGGTTAAGCGCGTTTTGACGCGCAGCCTGGCCCTGGCGACAATCCTGCTGGTGCCGGTGTTCTGGGTGATCGGCGCGCGGACCTATGCGGCGGATGTGCGCATCATCAATACCGAAATGGTCGATACCGCGCACTGGGTCGCCGGGAATGTGCCGCCGGACGAGCTGTTGGCCGTGCACGATATCGGGGCGGTGGGCTACTATGCGCCGCGCCCGATTCTGGACCTGGCCGGGTTGGTCAGCCCGGAAGTCGTCCCGATCATCCGCGATCACGAAGCGTTGATGGCGTTGATGTGTGTGCAGGACGCACGCTACCTGATGGTGCTGCCCGATCAGCGCCCGGCACACGCCGACGATCCGCGCCTGGAACTGGTCTTTGTCACCAACGCGCCCTATTCTCCGGCTGCGGGTGGGGGTAATATGGCGATCTACCGGCTGCGCTGGCCGGGAGAATGTTAAAAGTAATAATTTGAATAGAATTTCTTTACATCCCCTTCATTTTCGCTTAAGCTAGTCTTGACCGTTTGCTCGCAGATTTTAACCTATGGTATACTCGCGTGGGGGAACATCTCACAAGAGACTTAGGTCTAAATGCGAACCGAGGTACAAAGCTCTCAACTATGCCTGAGAATCAGTCGGATCGTGCCCAGCGAAAAATCCTGCTCGTGATCGTGGACGATCATCCGGTCTTTCGTCAAGGCTTGCGCAATATATTCTTGACGGAAGAAGATATCGAGATCGTGGCGGAAGGGGCGAGTGGGGAGCAGGCGCTGGAACTGGTGCATCTGCACAAGCCCGATGTGCTGCTGCTCGACATCAATCTACCCGGCATCAACGGTCTGCAAGCTGCCAGCCGTTTGAAGGCGGAACACGCACCAACGGCAATCGTGCTGCTGACCGCCTACGATGATGCCGAGCAGATTCTGCACGCGATGCGGTCGGGCGCTTCGGCCTACTGCCCGAAGGACGTCGAGCCAGAGATTCTGCTCTGGATCGTGCGGCAGGTGTCGCGTGGCTATTATGTGGTTGGCAATCATATCTTCGATTACGATGAGCTGAAGAACTGGTTGGAAGCAGGCGTCGAAGCGGCGACCGGACCGTATATGGTCGATCCGAATGAGCACTTTGTGCCGCTCAGCCCGCGCGAGATGGAAATTTTGCAGTATGTGACGCAGGGCCGGAGCAACAAGGAGATCGCAGCCTTGCTTAACATCAGCCACCAGACTGTCAAGAATCACATGACCTCGATCCTGAAGAAGCTGGATGTACGCGACCGGACCCAGGCTGCTGTGTATGCACTGCGCCGGGGATGGGTGCGTGCTCACGGCGGAACACCCGTGATCGCGGACGATGACGAGTAAACAACGATCCCGCAGACTGCTGTTCCGGTTTTGGTGGGACGTGCAGCGAGCCGTATGAATGCAGGTGGAGAAATGGCGCAAGGTTCTGTATCTACCGGAGAACTGCTGGCGGAGTTTCGCGCCGAGTATGACAAGATTCGGGTGCGGCTGCGCGAAAATCATCAATTGATCGAGCAAAGCCAGCTCGAAGTCGATCGGTTGCGCGAGCGCAATGTCTCGATCGATTCGCAGCTTCGACGCGTCGAGGGCAATTTCGACACGATCCCGCGCGCCGACATCAAGGCGGCATTTGAAGATGCGCTGGATGCCCGAACTCGGCTGCTGACGATGCAGGGTCAGCTCGAAAAGCTGCGCGGCAACCAGGAAGAATTGCAGTACTTCGAGCAGTTGTTGGGCCGGCTGCTGAATATGTTGCAGGGCGTGCCCTCGCTGCCTGACCAGATGAGCGTCGGCCCGGCCTCGGCTAAGTTTACGCCGGGCGAGATGGCGGGTGCGGAAGGCGGTCGGCTCTCGACCCAGGCGATTGTGCGCATCGTTGAGGCGCAAGAGTCCGAGCGGCAGCGTCTGGCGCGCCAGATGCACGACGGCCCGGCCCAATCGCTGACCAACTTCATTTTGCAGGCCGAAATCTGCCAGCGGTTGTTCGACCGCAACCCAGACCGTGCCGGCGAGGAGCTTGATCACCTCAAAGCGGCGGCGAGCGGAACATTCCAGAAGGTGCGCGACTTTATCTTCGATCTGCGCCCGATGATGCTCGACGACCTCGGCCTGGTGCCCACCATCCGGCGCTATCTCGAAGCGTTCGAGGAAAAGACGGAGATCCAAACGCACCTGAATATTCTGGGCGATGAACGTCGTGTGCCAAGCCACATTGAGGTGATGATGTTCCGCTCTATTCAGGAAGTGATGGGCAACGCGCGCGATAATCTAGGCGCGAAGTCGATGAATATCGTGCTTGATATCGGCTCGGATGCCATCAAGGGGGTTATCGAGCACGACGGGCGCATCTTCGATGCCGAGCAGGCGCTTGAAGACGACAGCAGCGAAATCCTGGGCCTGCGGACCTTTAAGGAGCGTGTCGAGCTGGTGGGTGGCAGCTTCGAAGTCACCAGTACTGAGGATGAGTTTACCCGCTTCGTAATTGTGCTTCCGGTGAGCTGATGAATGCCATGGGGGGCAACCGGTTTCAGATGTTCACGGTGACAGGGTGGCGAACCACGTGCCACCCTGCGCCAGTTTTTATCGGTTTTTAGTGGTTGGGACCATTAAGCTGTTTGCGCTATCTGTGCATCAGACTACACTAGGGAGCAGTCGGTACAATCCTGGTGGGTCACGGAAGCGGCGCGGCTGCAACGCTACCCGTTTGGGAGGATAATCCATGCGAGGTCGAGTACTTATCTTGATTGGCGCGATCATCTTGCTCGCTGTCGTAGTGGTCGCGGTGTTGATGCTGAACACTGACCCTGAGGAGCCGGAAGCAACTGACACGCCGGGGGATGGTGTGGTCGTTGTGCCGGGCGACGGTAATGCTGGCCAGCAGCAGAGCCAGCCCGATCCGCCGGATAATGGTAATCAGGCGTTCCAGGTCGAGGAGATGGCCGAGATCGTGATTGCGATCCAGGACCTGCCGCGCGGCCTGACCATTCCGGCGGATGGTGCTGTCGCGACCCAGCTTTGGCCGGTGAGCGCCCTGCCGGAGCCGGGCAGCTACTTCACCGATCCACAGGAAGTCGTCGGTATGATTGCGCGCACGGACCTGTTCCGAGGCTCGCCAATTCTGCGGAGGCAGGTCGTCGATGACCTGCGCAACATCGCCGCCACCGGCTCGGACGCCGCCGCGATTCTGCCGCCGGGCCTGGTGGCCGTCTCGGTTCCGCTCGATCCCACCGGCATCGGCCAGGTCGCCTATGGTATTCGGGATGGCGACTATGTGGACGTGATCCTGTCGTTCCTGTTCATCGACGTGGACGAAGCGTTCCAGACCCGGCTGCCGAACAATGTGTCGATCATCACGCGGCTGGAAACGGGCGAGCTGAGCATCGGCGCGCCGCGTCAGGGGAACGTCGAGCCTAGCCCGCTCTCGCCGGAAGGCGTGCTGGTGGGCCCCGGCGAAACGTTCCAGCGCCCGCGCCTGGTCACGCAGCGCACCGTTGAGCGGGCATTTGTGGTCCATGTTGGCTACTTCCCCGAAAGCGGCAACTTTATCGGTGCAACGCCGACCCAGGTTGAGGTCGCGCCGCCGCCACCGCCGCCCGGCGATGAAACGACGCAGCAACAGCAGCAGGCGGCCACGCCTTCGCCCAGCTCGACGCCGTTCACCCCGCTGATCATTACGCTCGGCGTCTCACCGCAAGATGCCCTGGTCCTGACATGGGCCGTTGATGCGCAGATTCCGATCACGCTCGCGCTGCGGGCCGCCGGCGACGATTCCAGCACGCCGACACAGTCGGTAACGCTCCAGTACATGATCCAGAACTTCAACATCACCCAGCCCGAAAACCTGCCGTTTGCGCTGGAGCCACCGATCACCAGTGTTCGCCGGTTTGACGTGGACACGCTCTTCAATTTCATGGCCGGTGATGCAATGGAAACGGGAACGTTTGAGTAGTAGTTGGGCGCACATCCAGGGAGAGGGCAGGGGCAGCATACCGCCTTCTCCCTGGTCAACCTGGCCTGTTGATCATGCTGAGAGCGGCTGTGCTCTTTTCACCGCATGATAAGTCACTATTGTAATCTGACGAGTGGGTTGAGTATCCTTAGTAGAATGTACATGTGAAGTCGAAGGGGTAGCAGATTCATGAGCAGCGGAGTACCTAAGGAAACCATCAAGGTCTTGATTGTTGACGACATCCCCGATACGCGCGAGAACCTGCGCAAGCTGCTCGCGTTCGAATCGGATATCGAGGTCGTCGGCTCGGCGGGCACCGGGCTTGAAGCCATCCAGAGCGCCAGTGAGCTTTTGCCAGATATCATCCTGATGGACATCAATATGCCCGATATGGATGGTATCACGGCGACCAAGGCGATTAGCACAGCGGTGCGGACTGCTGCCGTTGTGATCATGTCGGTGCAGAGCGAGCCGGGTTACTTGCGCCAGGCGATGCTGGCCGGCGCGCGCGACTACCTGACCAAACCGATCTCCAGCGAGGAACTGTATACCACTATCCGGCGCGTCTATGAACAGAACGAACCAATGCGCCGGGGGATGATGCAG
This sequence comes from Chloroflexota bacterium, assembly GCA_012729765.1. Lineage (GTDB taxonomy): Bacteria > Chloroflexota > Anaerolineae > Aggregatilineales > Aggregatilineaceae > JAAYCM01. The sequence continues at coordinate 11,210 of JAAYCM010000045.1, forward strand.
GTTCCGCCAGTTGGGATGACTCCTGGGCAAGGGCGCGCGCACCAACAGGAACTGCCGGTGCACACAGGCGGGGCCGGACATATTATCGTGGTCTACAGCCCGCAGGGTGGGGCCGGTACGACGACGATCGCGTCCAATGTGGCCTCGGCCCTGATGCGGCCCGATACTCGCGTGCTGCTGGTGGACTGCAATTTGCAGTTTGGGGATGTTGACGCCTTCCTGAATCTCCAGTCACAATCCACAA
>JAAYCM010000046.1 GCA_012729765.1 Chloroflexota bacterium
CCGCTGCGCCTGCTCGATGGCCGGATCGACGCGCAGAATCTCGCGCTCGCTCCCGGACTCGCCGCCGCTCGTGAACTTGTTGACGCCCACCACGACCTGTTCGCCGCTCTCGACGGTTTTCTGATAGGCGTAGGCCGCGTCGTTGATCTCGCCCTGGATGAAGCCCGCCTCGATGGCCGCCTGCGCGCCGCCCAGCGCGTCGATGCGCTCGATGTACTCGCACGCCCGGCGCTCGATCTCGTCGGTCAGGTGCTCGATCAGGTAGCTGCCCGCCAGCGGATCGATGGTGTCGGCCACGCCGGACTCGTAGGCGACGATCTGCTGGGTGCGCAGCGCGATCTGCACCGCCGCTTCGGTGGGCAGGGCCAGCGCCTCGTCCATACTGTTGGTGTGGAGCGACTGTGTCCCGCCGAGCACTGCCGCCAGCGCTTGCAGCGTCACGCGCACCACGTTGTTTTCGGGCTGCTGCGCGGTGAGCGTGCTGCCGCCGGTCTGCGTGTGGAACTTGAGCGCCCAGCTTTTCGGGTCTTTGGCCCCAAACCGCTCGCGCATGATCCGCGCCCACAGCCGCCGCGCCGCGCGGAACTTGGCGACTTCTTCCAGGAAGTTGTTGTGCGCGTTGAAGAAGAAGCTGAGCTGCGGCGCGAATTCGTCCACATCCAGCCCCGCCTCGATCGCACCCTGGACATAGGCGATCCCGTCGGCCAGCGTGAAGGCGACTTCCTGCACGGCGGTGCTGCCTGCCTCGCGGATATGATAGCCGCTGATGCTGATCGTGTTCCAGTGCGGGACCTCTTGAGCGCAGTAGGCGAACAGGTCCGTGATCAGCCGCATCGACGGTTGGGGCGGGAAGATGTACGTCCCGCGCGCGATATATTCCTTGAGGATGTCGTTCTGCACCGTGCCGCGCAGCTTCGCCGGCTCGACGCCCTGCTGCTTGCCGACCGCGATATACATCGCCAGCAGGATCGCGGCAGGCGCGTTGATCGTCATGCTGGTAGACACTTTATCGAGCGGGATGCCCTCGAACAGCCGCGCCATATCGCGCAGCGACGAGATGCTGACACCCACCTTGCCGACCTCGCCCAGTGCCATCGGGTCGTCGGCGTCATAGCCGATCTGCGTCGGCAGGTCGAACGCCACGCTCAGCCCGGTCTGCCCGGCGTCGAGCAGGTAACGGTAGCGCGCGTTGGACTCTTCGGCGCTGGCATAGCCGGCATACTGGCGCATCGTCCAAAGCCGCCCGCGATACATCGTCGGCTGCACCCCGCGCGTGAAGGGGTACTCGCCCGGCAGGCCCAACTGCTCCATATACTGATCCACGTCGCACGTCTCGTCCGGCAGATAAATCCGCTCCAGCGGGATATCGGACGAGGTCGTAAACTGTGTTTTGCGCTCCGGGAAGCGGCTCAGGACCTTGCTGAGCTTCGATTCTTCCCATTCCTGCCTGATCTGCCTCAAATCTTTTGTCATGGCTGTTCGCTCGTTGTTGCTCCTGGACAAAAAAGACCGCCTGCATCGCCCTCTACTATACCGGATGCCGGCGGTTCTATCAGTTATAACCCTCACGTGATCGGGTGTTACGCATCAGATCGCGCGCTAGGCTTCCAGCAAATCCTCGCAGCGCAGATCGTGAAACGCGATCATGGCCCGCTCCAGATTCGGCCACCACAGCGCCGGTGCACCCTTGACCGACCAGTGAAACACCGGCCAGAACAGGTTGCTGATGGCTGAGGTGCGGTAGTCGAGCCAGCACCGGTCCCACGCATAACCCGCGACGCCGCGTGCCAGCAGTTGGTCGTGATAGCGGCGCACAAGCTGGCGCTCCATGCGCGCGCGGTAGTCGGGGAAATCGTGCATCGCGATCATGTAGGCCAGGTCGTCCGTGCCGATGCCGACCTGCCACATCGCCCAGTCGATGATCTTCACCGAGTCGCTAGCGGGGTCGCGCGGGGAGAGGAAGTTCCAGGGGTGCGCGTCGCCATGCGTGATCGTCACGCCCCGGCCCGACGCCAGCCGCTCGCCCACATCCGGCAGGGGCCACGCCGCCAGCACCCGCTCATAGATCGCGCGCCGCTCCGGGGAGAGCCGGTCGCCCAGAAAATCCACGAATGCCGGGAACGAGTTGTTCACCATCTGGATCACGAACTGCTTGATATTCCCCGCCAGCTCGCGGATGTCCCCCTTGAGGCGCGGGTGATCCCACCAGTGGCCGTGAATCCCGGCCAGCGCGTCGATCAGGCGCTCGTAGCGCGGCGTGGACGGGGGCAGCGACTCTTCCGCGCTCAGATGCGTTTCGGCCAGGTCCTCGACCAGCAGGTGTGAGCGCGCCGCTTCCCGCGAATAGACGGCATCGTAGCAGCGCAAGACGGGCGGGCGCACCATCGCCGGGGCGATCACGCGATAAAAATCGACCTCACGCCGCCGGTCGCTCAGCTTGAGGAACAGCCGCCGGGGCGCGTCGTCGGGCGCATCGTCTGAATAGTCGAGCCGGAGCCGGGCCACCGCCGCGGTATTGGTCGATGATCCCTGTTTCTCGACATCCACCACCGCGCCGCGTTCGAGCGTGCCATTGCTCGTCAGCACCTCGGTCAGCCACGCCGGCGTTACCTGTTCCAGGTCAGTCAGCGCCACGAAAGATCTCCTGGGGCACATCTACGCCCTCAAAATTGGCAAAGGTCAGGTCGTGCGCGGCCAGTCCCAACGCCGCCTTGACCCGCTCGAACAGCGCCATATAGCTCGTCAGGATGCGCGGGCGATCGTGCAGGCCGAGTGCGCTCAACGCCGCCTCGATCGCTTCCGGCGACCCCTCGGCTTCGAGAAAGTCGCCATACGGCATCTCGTCCAACACGATCTCAGCCTCGCCCAGTTCATACGTGGTGCGATATTTCTCGTAGACCACGTAGGGATGAAAACCGAGCCGCTGCAAGATCACGTCCATCGTCTCGAAGTCGTCTATCGTGACCTCGGCCTCGAAGCGCGTCAGGACGCCTTCGGCGCGGCTGGCCTCGACCGGCGGCGCTTTGTACGTCAGCCGCACGCGCGTATCCTGGCGCAGGCGCAGCACGATCCCGCTGGCGGTCAGCGTCTCCTGCGCATCCTCGTAGCGGACGTTGTGCTCATAGACGCGCGGCGATTTCAGTGTAGCGCCGCTGGCTTCCAGTTGGGCCAGCATCGCCGCACGGTCTGGGACAAACACTTTGACTTCGGTTTCGACCAGTTTGCTCATGTTGCTCCCCCTCAGATCACAGGCGCGACCAAGACGGCGCGCGCCCGCGTGGAGATCAGCCCAGATTATCAACCAATGTCAGGGGCCTGGCAACCAGGGGGCGCAGTGAACGACCGCCAACTGAGGGGACAGCAGCCGGGGATACTACGTGGAACAGTCGCCGGAGCCTGGATCGCGCGATTCAGGCTCCGGCTCTGCTAACTGACGATCTCGCGCAGGGCTTCCTTCATCTGCTCGCGGATGATCAGAATCAGCTCGCGATAGAAGCCGCGCGCGCTCTCCGGCGAGAGCACTACATCATGATAGAAGCTGCCCGATGCCCGCTCGACCAGCCACAGATCGACGCCAAAGAACGGCACATCCGGCTGATCGTCCAGCAGGTCGAACTTGACCCGCCGCAGCCCGGAGAGCAGCGCCCGGTAGCGGTCGGCGCTCACCGGGTAGGTAAAATGTACATTTTTGTTTGGCTTGTCATAAATCACGCGCAGCACGCCATCCCCGCTGTGCCCGCGTGTCAACGTCGCGACCTGGTTGGGATGCCGCCCGTCGTGATACTGAATCGTGACTCGAAATGCCTCGTTAACGCCCGGCTGGCGCGTCAGGTTCCGCAGTTCATCCTGGCTCAGCCGCAGCGCCACCAGGCGGATTGGATCGGCGCGTCGTAGTTCCATTTCCCCCGCTCACACTGCTCACGATTCCGCTAAATCTCCATAGCGAAAACAGCTCACGAGATGATCGTTGACCATGCCAGTGGCTTGCATAAACGCATAACAGATCGTCGGTCCCACAAACTTGAACCCACGTTTGATCAAGTCTTTGCTCATCACGACCGCTTCATCGGTCTTGGCCGGGATTTCGCTCAGAGTCTGGAAGGCGTTCTGCCGGGGCTTGCCCCCGACAAACTGCCAGATATAGCGATCAAAGCTGCCGAATTCGTCCTGAACGGCCAGAAACGCGCGCGCGTTCTGGATGGTGGCTTCCACCTTGCGGCGGTTGCGGATGATGTTGGGGTTGGTGAGCAGTTCCGCCACCCTGGACTCGTCGTAGCGCGCGATACGTGCGGCGTCGAACCCATCGAAGGCTGCGCGATAGCCTTCGCGCCGTTTGAGAATGAGCAGCCAGCTCAGCCCGGCCTGTGCCCCTTCGAGGATGAGCATCTCGAACAGCTTGCGATCATCATGCACCGGCACGCCCCACTCGTCGTCGTGGTAACGCACGTACAGCGGATCGGCATTGCCCCATGCACAGCGAGTCTGGTCCATCCCCGGCGGCCCCCTTCTCATGTTTCAATTTTATAACAAAATTAAGCCAGCCGCGCGAACTAGGACCATAGTATCTCCTAGCATCAATCCGTCATGGTTGTGGCTGCGCGCTTACACAGGCTCGCGGCGGCTGTTCAAGCTCGAATTGTCCGAACTGATGTTCTAATTGTAGCACACAAATCCTGCCGGGCCAACCTGCTCCCGGCGGAATTGTCTAGAGCGTGTTATGCACTTTCACCCCCCATCCCCCGACCCCTTCCCCCGCGTTTCACGGAGGGAAGGGGAGAACGGCGGCAGCCCTGAAGTCCTTCCCTCATTTTGGGGGAAGGATTTAGGATGGGGGGCAGGTGTGGCCTCGCTTCGTTCAGCATTCCAAAGCGCATAACAGCCTATGGCTATGATAACCCGCGTATGGGCCGGGCGTTGCGAACGATGCCCGGCTGCTTACACCTCAAGCACGATCTTGCCAAACACGTCGCCGCTTTCCAGCAGGCGGTGGGCTTCCTGCACTTCGTCCAGGGGCAGCGTCGCGCCGATCACAGCCTGTAACTTGCCCTCGAACAGCAGGTTCATCACCGTGACGTAGTCCTGATGCGGCCCCATCGTGCTCCCGATCAGGCTCAGGTGCTTGCCGAACATCAGCCGGTTGTCGATCTCGACCTTTGGGCCGGTGGTGTTGCCCACCGTCAGGATGCGCCCGCCGCGCGCCGCCGTGCGCAGGCTGTCGTTGAGCGTCGCCGCGCCCACGTTATCGACCACCACATCCACGCCGCGCTTGCCAATCATCTGGTAGATCGCGCGTGACCAGCCGCCCTCGACATCACGCCGCACGAGATGATCCGCCCCCAGCGCGCGCGCCTGGGCCAGCTTCTCGTCGCTGCTGCCGATCACATACACCGTGCAGCCCGCCAGCTTGGCGATCTGCAAACTGGCCGTGTTCACACCGCCGCCCGCCCCGACGATCAGCACCGACTCGCCGGGCCGGATGCCGCCGCGCGTGATCAGGCTGTGCCAGGCCGTGACAAACACCAGCGAGGCCGCTGCCGCTTCGGCAAACGAGACGTGATCGGGCAGAGCCAGCAGGTTGCGCGCCGGGATGATGATGGTTTCGGCGTTGGTTCCGCTGCGATGCTCGCCCAAAATACCGAAGCGCACGCAGCGGTTCTGCCAGCCGGACTGGCAGTAGGCGCATTCGCCGCAGCTTACCGTTGGATCGATGGCGACCCGGTCGCCCACCTGCCAGCCATTCACGCCCGCGCCCAGCGCATCGACGGTGCCGGAAGCGTCCGCGCCGGGGATATGCGGGTAATCCAGCTTGATGCCCGGCCAGCCGTTACGCACCCACACATCGAGATAATTGAGCGCAGCGGCGCGCACTCGCACGCGCACCTGCCCCGGTCCCGGCTCCGGCACGGGGTGATCATTCACAACTTGCAGCTTTTCCGCCGGGCCGTGTTCATACAGCAAAACCGCTTTCATCACGTTACGCCTTTCGCCAAAATTGGACCGATCCCCCCATCCTAAATCCTTCCCCCACACGGTGGGAAGGACTTCAAACCCGCCACCGTGCTCCCCTTCCCTCCGCGCCAGCGTGGGGGAAGGGGCTGGGGGATGGGGGGCAATCCCTGGCCCGCCTACTCGATATCCGCCGCCGAGCCGGGGACCAGGAAACCAAGATCGCGCCGGAGGATCATATCCAGCCACGCCGGGATCGCGCCGGGGCCGGGCCGGTCGGGGTCCGGCACGGGGTCATCGACGCGCAGCGTCACCAGCGCGACGGGCCGCCCTTCCGCCTCGATCCCACCCGAACGATCCAGCGCCCACTGCCCGCTGACCGGCTGCTGGGTATACACGCTGACGTAATTGTTCAGCCGCTCAACCAGCACCTCAGCGGCCTCGGCGGCGTCCGTCTCCGGCAGAAAGACGACGGCCAGCACCAGATACGTCGCACCCTCGGTGTGCCGTGTCCCAAACGCCAGCGCGTCATAGACCGGCAGCGGGCGGTCGCCTAACTGCTCGCGCAAACGCTCGCGCAACGTTTCGATATCCGTGCCCTGGGGCTGGCCCAGCAGATACATCGGATCGGCGGCCACCATGCCGGAGAGCAGGATCGCGCCGACCAGCTCGCCCGTGTCATCGAGCGAGGGATCGTTCAGCGCCGCGGCCCCCGCCCGGAACGCGGGATTCTCGGCCAGCGACGGCTGCTCGCCCTGATAAGCTTCTAACGCGCCCTGCACAATCGCCGTAGCGCGCGCGATCAGCAGCCGCCCGTCCAGCACCGCGATCCGGTTCAGCCCGCCCAGCATCCCCACACGCGGCAGATCGCGGCCCAGCCCGCTTTCGTAATCTTCCAGGATGCCGTAAAGCGTCGCGCCCTCCCCCAGCGGCTCGACCTCGTAGCCGGTGATCTCCAGCGCCGCGCCGATCACGGTCGGGTTCTGCCGGTGCTCGACCACGTTGAGCAGATCCGGCGGCTGCCCGGCGGTCAGGAAGCGCTCGACGGTGAACAGGTCGAAGCCGTAGAAGGCGCGCATGTCCTCGCTGCGGAGATATTGCAGGCCGAGCACATCCGGCGGCACGGTCTGGCGCGGCAGGGTGAACAACCACTGCTGCGCGGCCAGATCGTCCAGCGTCTCCAGATCGGCCAGGCTCTCCAGGCGCGGCACATCCCAGCTTGCGTGCCACGCTGCCAGGTCACCGTAGACCACAAACTCGGCATAGTTCGGCTCGTCTGGCACGAAGCGCAGCAGGTCCAGCAGCGGACTCTCCGCCCCCTGCCCCGTCGCCGCGATTCCCGGCACCAGCAGCAGCGCCGCCAACAGCAGACCCATCCACCCGCGATATTGCTTCATCGACTCACTTACCTTTCTCCGCTTTGCCGCCCTAGAGCGTGTTATGTACTTCGAAACGCTGAACAAGGCGAACGACACTGCCCTCCATCCTAAATCCTTCCCCCAAAATGAGGGAAGGACTTGAAAAATGCCACCGCTCTCCCCTTTCCTCCGCGAAACGTGGGGGAAGTGGCCGGGAGATAGGGGGTAAAAGTGCATCACAGCCTCTAGGCTACCCGATACTCCAAAGTCTCTTTTTCGTCGTCGTTGAGATAGATCACAACCTGGTACGCGCCCATCGGCCAGGCCGTTTCCGGCTCCAGCGTAAAGGTCAGTGTGCCGCTGCCGCTCTCCAGCTCATATTCCCCGATCTGGGTGTTCGGATCGGCCCCCTCGACCTCAACTGCCGTCCAGACGGCGCGGGTGGTCGTGTCGTCGGGCGCGCTTGCCAGCTCCACGATCAGATAGATGGTGTCCTGTGGGCCGAATACGTCAGTCTCATTCGTGCCCGCTTCATCGGTCGCCAGGTGCGCCGACTCGATCCGCGCCGTGCTGAAACTGACGCTGCACGCCAGCGATGCCGCCAGCAGCAGCCCCCATACAGCTCTGATGCGCCACCAACCTTTGCGCGCCATGATTTGCTCCTTGTCCGATACGGGGATTGTGCGCCCCACGCGCACGCCTATCTAGAGCTTAACCACTCGACGTGGTTTGGCAAAGGGAACACTCCGGCATCAGGCGAGCATCACCCAGCCGTGTAGCAGCCATCCGTGATCATGCCGCCGGGCCATGTTATCATCAGGATGCACATTCTGCCCGGAGGGATAGCGATGAGTATCACATCTATGCTGTGCGCCCTGATCTGCGGCGCGCTGATTCTGAGCGTCCTGCCATCACAACCGGCCCTGGCCCAGGACCCCTGCAGCGGGCTGGTCGAGCCGCGCCTGACCGTCGGCGAAACGGGGCGTGTCACCTCAGCTTATGGCCTCAGTCTGAAAAACCAGCCCGCGCCCGGCGCCGCCGGATCAACCGAGGTGGCCCTGCTGCCCTATGGGACCGCCTTCACCGTGCTGGACGGCTCGCGCTGCAATTACGGCTACCGCTGGTGGCAGATTCAGGCCGGCGGCGGCACGATCGGCTGGGCCGCCGAGGGCGACAGCAGCCAGTATTACGCCGAGCCGTATGCCGTTGGGCTGCACACCTATCGCGCCCAGGCCGACGGCGCGCAGCTTGCACAGTACTGGGTCACACCCGATGGCAGCGCCCAGGCGCAGACCGTGTTCAACATCCCGCCGCTGGCAGCAACCGCCCGCGACACCTGGCAGGTGGTCGAGCTGGAAGCGCTGGCCGGGGCGTGGGAGACGATCGGCACCACCTGTCCCGACCGGCTGAAGCGCACCCCCTGGGAAGGCGCCGCCTCGGCGGATGCGATTCTCGACGCGCCGCTGCCCGCGCTCGATTACGATTTCTACCCGTCCCCTCTGGGCGATGCGCTCGTCCTGGTGCGCCACCTCTATCACGATCTGCCGCGCTGCGAGACGGTCATCCCGCAGAAGATCGGCATCAGCACGGTCAGCATCCTGCGCGCCAGCGGTGAGGAAACGCTGCTCTTCCCCTTCGCCCAGCACGCCTCGCTGCCCGCCTCGCAGGATCGCTACGCGCTCACCCACCCCGACGCGCCCAACGTCTACCTGGATGAGGTTGTCTGGTCGCCGCAGGGCCGCTATATCGCCTTCGTGGCGGCCTACCGCGATCTGTGCGGCGGCGCGGACTGCGTGCGCTATCACCTCTATATCTGGAATGTGGAAACCGGCCAGCTCTACATTCACGGCGAGGCGCGGCACGTTGCCTGGGCCGATGGCGGCGAGGCGATCAACTTCTTCCGGCTGATCAACGAGGGCGACGGGCGGCAGGCGGCGCATCTTTACACCATGCGCCCCGATGGAGCCAACCGACAGGAGATCTGGCTGCCCGGCGGCGCGACCTATCTCACCACCAACCAGACGCCGCTCGGCCTGCCCTGGAACGCGGGCGGGACGCGTGTGCTGGTCGAGAACGCCGGGGGGCAGGAAGTGATGCTGCTCAACGTGTCCGACCGCGACTTCAGCCCGCGCATCGACATCCCGGACATGATGCCGCAGCCCAACCGGCTCGCGGTGCACCTGCTGCGCGGCGAAAGTATGCTGCTGTGGACGACGATCCAGGGCGTGTTCGTGACCCAGAACGTGCGCAGCGGCGAATGGGCGCGGCTCAACAGCCAGCTTGCCAGCACCGGCGTGCCCCTGGTCCAGGTGCGGCCCTACCCGCTCGGCCCGCGCGCCCTGATCGAGCTGGCTGACGGCTCGGCCTATGTGCTCAACGCCGAAGCCGACACCCTGACGCCGGTCCGCTACCCGTAGACCCGCGCCAGCAGGCGGTCCATCAGCGCCGGAAAGCGCTGCCCGACCCAGACAAACAGCGCGTCGATCCAGCGCAGCGCCAGCGTGCGCGGCCTGCGCTCCAATGCGCGGGCAATTCCCCCAGCGACATGCTCCGGCGTCATGGCGGGCCAGCGCGTGGCGACCCGTCCCGGCTGGCCCAGGCGGCGCGCCGCGAACTCGGTATTGGTCTGGCCGACGCGCAGGATCGAGACGTGAATTCCGTCAGCTTTCAGCTCGCCGCGCAATGATCGCGCCAGCGCTTCGAGCGCGGCCTTGCTCATGCTGTAGGCGGCAGCATAGGGCGCGGGCACCGGCCCCAAAATCGACGAGATCAGGATGATGTGCCCGCCCCCGCTGGCGCGCAGCGCCGGGACCGCCGCGCGGATGCTGTGCAGCACGCCGTCGATATTGGTCCGCAGCACCGTATCGAGATCGTCCCAGTCCGCATCGACCAGCGCGCCCCGGTGCCCGATCCCCGCCCCGGCGACCAGCACGTCCAGCCGGTTGAACTCGGCCAGCGTCAGCCCGACCGCACGCTGCACCGCCGCCGGATCGGTCACGTCTGCCGCCACCGGCAAAATGCGCCCCGACAGCCCCTGCGCCTCGATTTCCTGCGCCAGCGCGTCGAGCCGGTCTGCGCGCCGCCCGACCGCCGTCACATGATCGCCCAGCGCGGCGAAGAGCAGCGTCGCCGCCCGCCCGATGCCCGATGTCGCCCCGGTGATCAGCACCACGCGCGGGTTTTCGGTCGGCATGAGATGTTTCTGATAGAACCGGGAAATGCCCAAGTTATGCTCCCTGGATTAGAACCGACTGCCCCCCCCTAAATCCCTCCCCCGCAAGGTGGGCGGGGCTTAAAAATGCCAGTGTGCTCCCCTTCCCCCACGCTGTCACGGAGGGAAGGGGCCGAGGGATGGGGGGAGAAAAGCTACAAACGCGCGCTAGCGCACCGGGCGGGCCGTCACGCCCCAGACATTATCCAGCGCGTCATCCGCAACCCCGGTCATAACGTCCACCCGCCACAGGTGCGTACTCGGCCAGTAGGCGTTCAGGGCCGGATCGGCGCTGGTCGTGCCCGGCGGAATCTGCCCGCTGTTTAGCGCCTCGACCAACTTCGTATTCGGATCGACCACCACCGCGAACACGTAGCGATCCGTCGCCGCCATCGAGCTGGCGCCGTACACATCGGGCCGCCACGCCAGCTCGCGGATCAGCCCGTTGACCAGGTTCAGGCGGTAAAGCCGGATCGTGGCGATGCGCGTATCGAGCGCGAACGGTGGCGGCTGGTTGAGGACCAGCGGCTCTTCCTCGTAGCGCGAGAGGATGTAGATCGAGGTGTCGTCGGGCGACCACGCCAGCCGCTCGATCATCCCCAGCCCGCCCGCGATCTCGATCACGTAGTCGCGCTGGCCGCCGGTGATCAGATCGTAGACGCGGATCGCGCCGGTGGTCGTCGGGCCGGCCAGGTATGTGCGCGTCAGGTTGATCGCCGCCGCGCCGGGCAGAAATGTCTCGTCATAGATCGTGAAATCGCCGGTACCGACATTGAACACCCCCAGGCCGGGGTTGGGAAAGCAGCAGGTCGCAAACAGGTTGGGGCCATAGCTCGCCCACAGGTTGGGCCGCGCCGGGCCGAGCAGCCCGCCGTCGCGCACATACAGCGCCGCCGCGAAGGTCAGATCGGCGCGTGACGCCTGCGGCTCATACCGCCCCAGATAACCGGCCAGCCGCCCGGTCGTGCCGTCCATCTGCTGGATCGGCAGCTCGCGCAGCGGGAAGGCCACCAGCCCATTGGTGTTCTCGACTTCCTGCGGCGAAACGGTTTCCAGATAGTAGAGCAGCTCGCCATCCTGCGAGATCGTCAGGGTGCGGCTGTAGAAGCCGGGCAGCTTGGCCGCCGCCCCGCCCAGCGTTCCGGTCGCGTAGAGGCCATCGTCGCGGGCGATATACAGCGTGCGCGCGTTCGCCGTCCAGAACAGGCGCGCGCCCTGCCCATAGCTGAAGGACGGACCGGTCGTCTGTAACGGCTGGCCCTCGGCATCGGCCAGCGCGACGGTGTCATTCCAGACATACGCCAGCGCCACTTCCTCGCCGGAATCGCGCTGAGCGCCCGCCGCCGCCGGGAGTGCCAGCAGTATGACCAGGCCGAGCAGCCCGATTCCGCGCATCCAGTGTGCTCCAAACATTTTTTCGTGCTCCTGTCGTGCTTAAGCAGGTCTATTCGGCCCAAGTGTACTGTAACCCTGGGATGTGGCGAAATAGGAGAATCCGGGGGTGAGGCTACCCTTCGCGTGCCCACGCCTCACGGATCGCACGGTTGACGGGGACCGCTTGCAGAAACGTCTCACGCTGATCAGGGGCCAATTCGTCGGCCTGCTGCAACAGCAAATGATGGGCCGCGCTCAGCAGATCGCGCGCCTCGTCCCGCTGGCCCACCACGCGCAGCACATGCACCATCGTCAGGTAGACACGCAGCGGCTCGTCCAGGCGGGCGGGACCGTGCTCGGCCAGGTATTCAAGCACCTGTTCGGCCAGGCGGTAGGCGTCGGCGGTGTAGCCCTGCGCCAGCGTGACGCGCGCCAGCCCGGCCACCACTTCGATCTGGCGGATCGGGGCGTGCAGGCTGTACCACTGTTCCAGCGCGGCGGCGTAGGCATCGGACGCGGCCTGCCAGTGCTTTTGCGCTTCGAAGGCCAGGCCGCGAAAGCCCTGCGCGTGACCCAGGCCCCAGTTATCGTCACTGGCCGCGCTCTCCGCCAGCGCCCGATCCAGCTCGGCCAGCGCCTCGACCGGGCGGTCTTGCCCCACATACGCCGCGCCAAGCTGTGCACGGGCCGCGATCGCGCCGCTGCGGTGCCCGGTTTCGTCAGCCAGCGCCAGCGCCGCGCGGTGATCGTCTGCGGCGCTCGCATAGCCGCCCAGCTTGCGCCAGACCGCGCCGCGCGCGTTACGGGCGTTGATCTCGCCCGGCGTGTGTTCCAGCCGCGCCCAGATCTCGACCGCTGCGGTCAGCAGGCGCACGGCGGCAGCATAGTGCCACGTCCCGGCGGCCTGTAAGCCCTTATTGTTGGCGGCAGCGGCAGCGGCATCATAGCGCGCGCGGATATCGGACGCGCTCAAATCGGCCCGATCCAGCCCGGCCAGCAAATCATCCCACCAGGTGTCCGCGCTGGTGTGCTGCGGCGACGAGGGGTATCCAGCCATCCCTGACTCCTGAAACTCTCCGGCCACTGCCCGCAATTGTGACATGCCCGGCCCGCCTGTCAAGCCGCACCCTGGTCCCCCCTTGCGGCGCTATAATCTGCTCAAAGCACGCCGGGCACCCTGTCGCCCCCACTGTCGTCCTTCTTTTGTGCCGCTTGGCGGCCTGTCAGGAGTAGAGCGCCATGATGTTTACAACCAACCCTGGACCGAGTCTGGAACTGACGGAAGAACACATGATGCTGCGGGACGCCGTGCGCGAGTTCGCCCAGCGCGAGATCGCCCCGGTCGCCGCCGAATTCGACGAAAGCGGCGAGTTCCCTGTCGAAAATGTGCGTAAGATGGGCGAGATGGGCCTGATGGGCATCGAGATTCCCGAAGAGTATGGCGGCGCGGGGATGGACACCATCGCCTACGTGCTCGCCGTGATCGAGATCGCCAAGGCCGACGCCGCGCATAGCACGATCGTCAGCGTCAATAACAGCCTGGTCAACTACGGCCTGCTCAAGTTTGGGACCGAAGCGCAAAAGCAGGAATTTCTGGTTCCGCTGGCCAGCGGCGAAAAAGTGGGCGCCTATTCGCTGACCGAGCCAATGAGCGGCAGCGACGCCGCCACCATGCGCAGCCGCGCCGTGCTCAACGAGGCCGGGACACACTATATCATCAACGGGCGCAAAAGCTGGGTGACGAGCGGTCCGGTCGCCGACACCGTGCTGCTCTTTACCATGACCGCGCCGGAAAAAGGCCACCGGGGGATCACCGCCTTCATCATCGACGCCGACCGGCCCGGCTTCATTCGCGGCAAGAAGGAGCCGAAGCTCGGCATCCGCGCGAGCGCCACCAGTGAACTGGTCTTCGAGGATTACGCCTGCCCGGTCGAAAACGTGCTCGGCCAGCCGGGCGAGGGCTTCAAGATCGCCATGACGCTGCTCGACGCGGGCCGGATCGGAATCGCGTCGCAGGCGGTCGGCATCGCCGAGGCGGCCTACCAGGCGTCGCTGGCCTATGCCCGCCAGCGCGAGGCGTTCGGGCGGCCCATCGGCGGCTTCCAGATGATCCAGCAAAAGCTGGCCGATATGAAAACACGGCTCGAAGCGTCGCGCCTGCTGACGCTCAACGCGGCCCTGGCCAAAATGCGCTATCTGAACGGCGGCCCGCGCTACACCACCGAGGCCAGCATGGCTAAATTGTTCGCCAGCGAAACGGCGATGTTTATCACCCATCAGGCGGTACAAATTCATGGCGGCATGGGGTATAGTAAGGAAATGCCAGTCGAGCGCTACTTCCGCGACGCCAAGATTACCGAAATCTACGAGGGAACCAGCGAGATTCAGCGGGTTGTCATTGCGCGTAACGAATTAGGGCTGCGCTGAGCAGCGTTCGCGGCCCGATCAACTGGTGCGGCCCGCCACCGGGCGGCGCACCCGTCACACTAGAAGGAGTTTTTTCATGAGCGATGAAGACGCCCGCCGCGAGGCCGAGCAGCCCGCGGATGCCGCCGATCCCTATGCCAGCGCGCTCCGCGATCTGCCCCGGATGCGCACGATCGAGGACCCCAGCGGCAAAACTTACCAGCCGCCGCCCCCGACCACCAGCCGCATGGGAGCCGTCGCCCAGGGCTGCGGCGGCCTGGTCCTGACCCTGATCAGCCTGCCCATGCTGCTGATCGCGTTCGGCTTCGGCTATTACCTGTGGGGGCCGGGCCTGCTGCTGATCGGCGGGCTGGTGCTGCTGGCCGGGGCAATCGGGCTGTGGCGCGGGCAGGCGACTCCGCTGGTCGTCGGGCTGGTCGTGGTCGTGGTCATGCTGATCCTGGCGTACATCTGGCGCTATTTCATTTTCGCGGTGGCGGTGCTGTCGCCGCTGGGCGCGATCACCGACGCGATCTACGGCCTGGGGCTGATGCTCGGCGTCATGGCCCTGCTGGCGACCGTCGTCCTGCACGCGATCGGCCTGTTCTACTGGAAGCGGCTGCGCCCTCCGAACCTCAACCGCCTGGCCCTGTGGGCGATTGTGCTGGTCTTTCTGGCGGCGCTGCCGATTATCGTCAGCCGCGTGGAGCAGGACCAGCGCCGGAGCTGGCTCGAAGATCACCGCGACGACTGGCTGGCCGAGGCCGAAACCGACTCGCTGATCATGGGCGCGAACACGGGCGTCTCGCTCGGCTTCACCTTTGCCGACTATAGCGGCGGCGACGACACCGAGGGCAGCAGTTCATATGATGTGCGGCTGGCCGAGCTGGACGCGCTGCTTGAAACGGGCGCATCCCCGATTCGCGTCGCGGCCAGCGGCGATACACTGCTCGAAGCGGAAGAACCCCGGCTCTATCTGCGCGAGGACAGCGAAAACGAAGCCGACCGCGATCCCGAAGAGGCCGCGCGCCGGCTCCAGGAACAGATCGACCTGGAAGCAGAGTATATGACGCTGATTGCCGAATCCGACGCGGACCTGTTCCTGTCCGATTCGCAGTATTCGCCCTATCTGCTGCTCCAGGCCCAGGACGACGGCGACGATGACGACGCCGCTACCCTGACGTGGGACGCCTTCGCCGAGATACAGGCGGCGCGCATCCGTTACTATGCCGCCACCTACCAGCCGGCGGCCTACTCGCTGGTGACGGAGCCATCGGCCTACGAGCAGTACAGCAGCCTGGAAGCGATCGACGATGAGGACGAATACCTGGATTTGTGGGTCGCGCAGCTTGAGACGCTGATCGAGATGATGGGCGAAGAAAGCCCGGAAACGCTGCTCGGCGTGACGGTTTCGCTCGATGACGATTTCGATCTGGCGTTTTACGAGCGCGCGCTGGAGATCGACGGCATCGACTTCATCAGCCTGGACCTCTACCAGCCGGCGGCCTTCAACCTGCTTGAGGAGACGCTGGACGAGCGCGGCCACCCGCGCGACTTCGGCAAAGAGCTGTGGATTTCGGAGACGTGGTACGGCTTCTGCATGGCCCCCCAGCGCAGCATGGAGCTGGATTCCATGTGGCTCGAAACGGTTGTTGCCTTCGCCGCCAAAACAAACATCTCGGCTGTCATGCCGACCAGCTTCGGCTGCTTCTTGCAGGAAGGCGGTACCCTGATCGTGCCCGCCGGGGACCTGGATGGGCGGACCAGCGCGTGGGAAACGTGGCGCGAGCTGGTGGAAGCCTGGCAGACCCCCCTGCCGGAAGCCGGCTAGCGCTCAGCACGCGAACAATGGGCCGGGTCGAGCGGCGGCGGATGATCGTGTGCCAGCAAAAAATCGCGCGCCTCGGCCCGGCTGTCGAAATAGCGCAGCATCCGCCGCTGCCAGGCGCGATTGATCTGATCGAGCAGGGACTGCAAGTCGCCCGGCGCGTCGATCACACCGATCTGGCCGCGATTGGGATGGGCCCGGACCGGGCTTTCGACATAAACCCTGATTGCGTCGGCGTGTGTCTTGTGGAAGTCGCCCAGATCGATCACGGAGTGGATCAGCTCGCTGGCCGAATCGAGGATAATGAGCAGCTCTTCGACCGCGACACGCATATCGTCTGGGCTGATCTCGCCGATCCAGCGCGAGAGCAGGATTTTTTCGGGGACCAACCAGGTCAGCTCGATCGGCATAGGTACCCCCCAGGTTTGCACGTCCGCCGCTTTCAGGCTGCACGCGGCTCACTATAATCAGTATATCACAGACAGCGAGAGGTTAAGTGCCAGATGGTTAACCGGATCAATCATATTGCGATTGTGGTCGAAGACTTACAGGCCGCGCTCGGCTTTTGGCGCGACGCGCTGGGCCTGCCCCTGCACAAAACCGAAGAGAATCCCGGCGAAGACGTCAATATCGCCTTCCTGCCGCTGGGCGAGAGCGAGATCGAGCTGCTCCAGCCCATGAGCGCCGAAAGCGGCATCGGCAAATATCTGGCGAAGAAGGGCCAGGGGATGCATCATGTCTGCGTGGAAGTGGACGACATCGAGGCGACGATAGCGCGGCTGCGCGAGCACGGGATCGAATTGATCAACGACACGCCCAAAGTGCGCGAGGAAGGCACACGCTATGCCTTCGTCCACCCCAAGAGCGCGCATGGCGTGCTGGTCGAGCTGTACGAGCTGCCAAAGTAGGGAAAAAAATCGCCTACACCAGGAATCAAACCGGGACAGTTAACCTGTCCCGGTCTTAGCTTACGCGCCGCTCTGCTCGTCCAGGGGGGGGGGAGTATGAAACATGCGCCGCGTAAATCCTGGTAGGCTCTCCTCAGTCAGACGACAGGGGACCGACGTCCGAACAAAAGTGAGATCACAAACAACACAAGAAACGCTACGAAGGCAATCTTAGCAATCGTAGCCGCCGTGCCCGCAATCACCCCGAAGCCCAAAACCCCGGCGACAATCGCCACAATCAGAAACAGCACAGCGAGTTGAAGCATCCAGTTGGTTCCCTTTTGCTTCCTGACAACTGCTGCCCAATTCCTCAGCAGCAATTATTGTTGAGATCATAATAAAAAATAGCCTGCCCTGCATGAAGCAGATGGGTGATCTTTGAATAGGCCAAGTGGCCAATGTCCAACCCGGCCATCCTGTGCTCCTTCACGCCCCGCATTAGCACCTTTGATGCCAAAAATCTTAAAATAAACCTAATAATTGTTGACTCCCCGCTTTTTAGTAGACAGTGAGGCTTCAGCCAGATGTTTGACGCACACAAGTTGGATGACCTGCGCGAGCAGCACGACCGCTGGGAAGAGACGACACTGCACCAGACCACGCGGCGGATGCCCGAACGCCCCGGCCCCTTCACCACCATCAGCGGGCGGCCCGTGCGCCGGGTCTACACGCCGCTGGATATCGCGGAGCAGGACTATGCCACCGATCTCGGCTTCCCCGGCGAATATCCCTATACGCGCGGCGTGCACGCCACCGGCTATCGCGGCAGGCTGTGGACGATGCGCATGTTCGCCGGGTTTGGCACCGCCGAAGAAACCAACGCCCGCTATAAATACCTGCTCGAACAGGGCAATATGGGCCTCTCGGTCGCTTTCGACCTGCCGACGCTGATGGGCTACGACACCGACGCGCCGCAAGCCCTAGGCGAGTTTGGCAAATGCGGCGTGGCGATCAGCAGCCTGCGCGATATGCGGCGGCTGTTCGACGGCATCCCGCTCGGTGAGGTCAGCACGTCGATGACGATCAACAGCCCGGCGGCGGTGCTGTGGGCCTTCTATATCGCCGCCGCCGAAGCGCAGGGCGTCCCGATGGCCGCGCTGCGCGGCACGCTGCAGAACGACATCCTCAAGGAGTACCAGGCGCAGAAGGAATACATCTTCCCGCCGGAGCCGTCGATGCGCCTCGTGACCGACACCATCGAGTTCGGCACGCGCCACCTGCCCCAGTGGAACACGATCAGCATCAGCGGCTACCACATCCGCGAGGCCGGATCGACGGCCGCGCAGGAATTGGCCTTCACGCTGGCGAACGGGCTGGAATACGTGCGTTGGGCGCTGCGGCGCGGCCTGGAGATCGACGAGTTCGCGCCCCGGCTGAGCTTCTTCTTCAACGTGCATAACGACTTCTTCGAGGAGATCGCCAAGCTGCGGGCGGCCCGGCGTATCTGGGCACGCGAGATGCGCGAGACGTTCGGCGCGCAGAACCCGCGAAGCTGGCTGATGCGCTTCCACACCCAGACCGCTGGAGTCAGCCTGACGGCCCAGCAGCCCGAAGTCAATATCGTGCGGGTGGGGCTGCAAGCATTGGCGGCGGTGTTAGGCGGCGCGCAGTCGCTCCACACCAACAGCATGGACGAGGCGCTCGCCCTGCCCTCGGAGCACGCGGTACGGATCGCGCTGCGCACCCAGCAGGTGATCGCGCACGAGTCCGGCGTGACCAACACGATCGATCCGCTCGGCGGCAGCTACTTCGTGGAGAAGCTGACCGACGACATCGAGGAAGAGGCGTATGACTACTTCCGCCGGATCGAGGCACTGGGCGGCGTGATCCCGGCCATCGAGCAGGGCTTCTTCCAGCAGGAGATCGCCGACGCGTCGTTTCGCTTCCAACAGGAAGTCGATTCCGGCCAGCGCGGGATCGTCGGCGTCAACATCTACCAGGACAACGCGCCGCTGCAAATCCCGATCCTGCAAATGGATCCGCAGGGCTACGAGCGGCAGATCACGCGGCTGGACGATCTACGCCGCACCCGCGACAACGACGCGGTTCAGCGCGCCCTCGATGCGCTGCGCGACGCGGCCCGCGGCACCGCAAATATGATGCCCGCCATCCTCGACGCGGCACGCGCCGACGCAACCCTGCAAGAGATCATGGACGTGCTGCGCGGGGAATTCGGCCTGTATCAGGAGAAGCACATTATCTAGAGCGTATTATGCCTTTTTACCCCCCATCCCCCGGCCCCTTCCCCCACGTTTCACGGAGGGAAGGGGAGAACGGCCATGCCTTTCAAGTCCTTCCCACCTTGTGGGGGAAGGATTTAGGATGGGGGGCAGGTGTGGATACACCTCGTTCAGTACGCCAAAGTGCATGACAGGCGCTAGAGCGTGGTGTGGTAGGAGTAGGGCTTGCCCTATCGGTCTTTCACGGCGGGCGGTGCGCCTAGCTCTCCGTTTCGGCGGCGGCAAAGGCGCGATAAATCTGGTCGTCGAGGTCCACCCCGGCCAACTGCGGCGGGCGGTAGAGGATCGTATCGTTCGGGTCGTGCGCGCCAAAGTTGCGGCGTGCGGTGCTGCGCTGGTTGGTGGCGTAGCAGTAGCGGCAGCCGAACAGGCACGTGTCGTAGCTGCCGATATCGACCGACTTCACGCAGCCGCAAAACTCGCGCGTCGGATGTGCCTTGATCATCAGCTCCCGATCGCCGGTCAGGTCGCGCAGCAGGCCCAGATCGACACAACTCCCGGTCTGGACGCCCGCCACGTGCCGCGCGTCGTCCTCGCAGCACGATTGCAGCGTGATGCCGTGCGCCGCCGCGATCTCAGCCAGATCAGAGAGCAGGCGATAGCGCTGATCGGTGCTCAGGGTGGTGAAGGTCACACCCTCAGTGGCCGTGACCTGGGCCAGGTTGCGCCGCGTCTTGCCGTAGAAATCGACGAACGAATAGATACAGCGCGTGGTGCAGCCTTCCAGCCGTCGGGCGATGTGGGCGAAGTGCTCAACGTGATACTGCGGCGGCGTCCGGCTGCTGATCACGATCGGGTCGTAGCGCCACACCACGTAGCGCGGATCGGTTTGCAGGGCGAGGTCCTGAAAGGTGCCAATCGCCTCTTCGAGCGAGGGGTTATGCGTTTCCAGCGGGCGGCCATAGCCGAGCAGGCTGACGCCGAAATAGTATTTATAGCCGCGCGCGTTCAGCTCCGCCAGGTGCGCCATCAGCGGGCGCGGGTTGCGCGTCCAGAACACGAACGCGATCACGTCTTCCGGCGCAAGCGCGGTGCGGTAGACCGCGTTGGAAAACGGGTTGAGCCAATGGCAGAAGCCAGCCCGCACGCGATTCATAAACCAGCGGGAGTAAAAAGCTGGAATATCGGTCCGGCGGCTGGCGCTGATTACATACATCCCTGGTTTCTGTGTCCCCGTTTCGTGACTGGTCGATCTCCGTCCGATTTTAGCACAGACGTTCTACGCATTCAAGCCGCAGTTTTGTCTGGAAATCCAGACACTGTTATGCACCTGTCAGGCGGAGATGTGCCAGCAGCGCGCGATCGCAGCGTAGGGGTAGGGCCTGCCCTACCCGTCAGGCGATACCAGCCTCGCCCCTACAAAAAACGCCTCGGGTCAATGCTGCTGGCTATCCTTCAAATACGCATAACGCGTTCGAAAGTCACGCCCCACCCGCTGATAAGTATCGCGCAGCCGGTTTATGGTTGGCAACTGGTAGGTCCTGAGATATAATAGGTGCAGAGATACGCGATTGATCAGAGAAATATCTTCTCAATTGAGTTGAGACACCAGATGATAGTCCACACCTTGCAGGTCTGCTCGTGTATGTGTCTGCCAGAACGCGGCAAGCAGCGCTTGTGGTGTGGTGCTATGGGCTGATCACGGATATCCCTGAAACCAAGGCTCACGACATCGGTCACGCGGCACAAGCGTGGCCGATTTTTTGTTTATCCGTCCGGTGTACGCAGCAAGTCTGAGGAGCAAATCGCATGGAACGTCAAAGAGTCAAGATCGCGGATAACGTCACGCAGTTGATCGGCAACACGCCCCTGGTGCGGCTCAACCGCGTCACGGGTGGCGTTCAGGCCGAAGTGGTCGCCAAGCTCGAAGGCGAGAATCCGGGCCGCAGCGTCAAGGACCGGATCGGCCTGTCGATGATCGAGGCCGCCGAGCGCGAGGGCAAGATCGGCCCGGATACGCTCATCGTCGAGCCGACCAGCGGCAACACCGGCATCGCCCTGGCGATGGTCGCCGCCCAGCGCGGCTATCGCCTGACGCTGATCATGCCCGACACGATGAGCATCGAGCGGCGTAAGGTGCTGCGCGCCTTCGGGGCCGAGCTGATCCTGACCCCTGGCGCAGAAGGCATGGCCGGGGCGATCAATCTGGCTAACCAGATGGCCGCTGAGAATCCCAATGTCTTCATCCCGCAGCAGTTCGAAAACCCGGCCAACCCCGAAGTACACACCCGCACCACCGCCGAAGAGATCTGGCGCGACACCGACGGCCAGGTCGATATCGTGGTATCGGGTATCGGCACCGGCGGGACGATCACCGGCGTGGGCGAAGTGCTCAAGGAGCGCAAGCCGTCGGTGCAGATGATCGCGGTCGAACCCGCCGCCTCGCCCGTGCTCTCCGGCGGGCAGAAAGGCCCCCACCCGATTCAGGGCATCGGCGCGGGCTTTGTCCCAGCCGTGCTCAACACCGCGATCTATGACGAGGTGATCCGTGTCGAGGGCGACGACGCCTTCAAGACAGCGCGGCGCATGGCTGCCGAAGAAGGGCTGCTGGTCGGTATCTCGTCCGGGGCGGCGGTGTGGGCCGCGATCCAGGTGGCAGCCCGTCCGGAGAACACCGGCAAGCTGATCGTCGTGATCATCCCCTCGTTCGGCGAGCGCTACCTCTCGACGGCGCTGTTTGCCGACCTGAACGACTGAGCGGCGGCGCAGCGGGAATCACAGGTTTGAGTGCGCGGCCCGTCCCAGTGACCGGGCCAGGATTTGAGGAGAGAGTGTCATGTTGGAAGGTATGCGCGCGGACATCCGTTGCATCCAGGAGCGCGATCCGGCGGCGCGGCACTGGTTCGAAATCGCGACCACCTATTCGGGCCTGCACGCCGTGTGGCTCTACCGGATCGGGCACCGCCTGTGGAACCTGCGGCTCAGGCTGCTGGCGCGCTGGCTGATGCAGTTCACGCGCTGGCTGACGGGCATCGAGATTCATCCGGCGGCCAAAATCGGCCCGCGCCTGTTCATCGATCACGGCATGGGCGTCGTGATCGGGGAGACGGCTGAGATCGGCGCGGATGTCACACTGTATCATGGGGTGACGCTGGGTGGCGTCAGTTTGCAGCCCGGCAAACGGCACCCCACGCTCGAAGATGGCGTGGTGGTCGGGGCCGGGGCCAAAGTGTTAGGAGCGATCACTGTGGGGAAGAATACACGCATCGGCGCGAACGCGGTCGTGGTGAAAGATGTCGAGCCGGATATGGTCGTGGTCGGCATCCCCGGCAAGCCGATTCACCGCGCCGGGCCGGAGCCGTCCTCTCACCGGCCCGACCTGGAGCACAACATCCTGCCGGACCTGATCTCCGAGCGGCTGGACCGCATCCTGGCCCGGCTGGACGAGGTCGAGCACGCGATCCACACCAACGGCAACGGCAGCAGCAAGCGCGAGCCGGTCCTGGAGCGCCAGCCAGACTATGTGATCTGAGGGCTGCATCATGTCCACAGACTGTTACTGTCAGGACCTCACCCCTGCTGGTGTTCCACCTGCGGCAGGGGTGAGGCGCTTTCGCGCACCGGGGCCGGACGTACCAGTGTCTCCGGCACCAGGAAGGCAAAGATCAGCGCGGCACCGAGTCCGGACCCGGCGATCACCCACGCCGCCGCGCCGAGCGACAGCGCGCCCGCGATCCCGCCGATCGCCAGCGGGCCGCCCGTGATCCCGATGTCGCCGATCAGGGACCACAGCCCCAGAAACTCCCCGCGAGACTCCGCCGGGGCGAGGTCTGAGCCAACCGTGAGCATCGAGCCGGAACCCAGCCCATTGCCAAAGCTGATCAGCCCGGCGGCCAGCAGCAGCCCGATCGGGCTGCCCGTAAACGGGAGCAGCGCCATGCCGCCCGCCTGGATCAGAAAACTGGGCACGATGGCATATTTGCGCCCCCACCGGTCCATCACCAGCCCTGCCGGGTAGAACAACACGAGGTCCATCGCCGAGGCGAGGCTGACGATCAGCCCGATCTGGCCGACTTCCAGGCCGAGCACCTCGGCGGCATAGAGCGGGATGATCACGCCCGTCCCGGTGCGGATCACCAGCGCGAAGACCTGTCCGGCCCCGGCCACCGCCAGAATGCGACGGTGCGCGCGCAGCGTTAGGATCAGCCCGGCATGATGCGTGCGCGTGGCACGGTGCGCGACAAGCTGTGCACTCTCGATGAAGCGCGCCACGAACACCAGCGCCACCAGGCACCCCGCGCCGAACACCACGAACACCGCCCGCAGGCCGAACGCTTCAGCAATCAGGCCGCCGACCACCGGCCCGGCGAATTTGCCCAGGCGAAACGTGCCGCCATAAATCGCAATCGCGCGCCCGCGCTGGCCAGTCGCAACGCTGTTCGACATATACGTATGGCGCGAGACGTTGTACAGCGCGCCGCCCAGCCCGCTGACCATGCGCAGCCCCAGCACCGCGCCGATTGATCCCGCCCCGGCCAGCAGCAGCGCCGCCAGCGCGACCGCCAGCACCCCGATCAGCATCGTGCGCTTGCCCAGCCGCTCCAGCAGCATCCCCGCCGGGACATCGCCCAGCAGCAGCCCGATCCCCTCACCCGCCAGCACCAGCCCGACCAGCTCATACGATGCGCCAAAGCTGTTGGCATAAAGCGGCAGGACCGGCATCAGCATCCCCTGGCAGAACGAGAAGATCGTCGAGGGGACATACAATGACAACACCAGCGGATGACTCAGCGGCAGCAGCCGCCCATTGCGCGACCTCACGAGTCCGCCCCTTCCTGGACCGCGCTCACCCGCCACACCGCGACCATCTGCCCCCCGTGCGGGCGCGCGAAGGTAAATTCGAGGCTCCAGCGCAGCGGCCCGCCCACCGGCGGCGCGTCGAGCGGGAGATGCTGCGGATACTCGCTGATCACATACACCACCGGCCAGCGCGCGGCGGCCTCACCGACCAGCGGCCAGCGGTTGGGATCGGCCTGGACCCGCTGCGACGGGAAATCCCAGCGATCGACGCAGTCCCAGTCGAAATCCGGCGTCATATGCAGCCGCAGCGTCGAGCAGTGGACCACCACGCCGATCGCGTGAATCTGGCCGTCGTTCCGCTCGCCGTGCGCGCGCAGATAATCGAGCGACTGGCGGATGCCCCACGTGTTGAACACGTTGCGGTAGTAATCGTAATAGTCGCGGTCGGGCAGTCGCAGCGCCGCCGGATCACTGATCGCGTTGGCGGCGAACGGCAGCGCAAAGCCGAGCGCCCACCCGCCGAGCAGCCCCAGTGCCAGCAGCGCCGTGAGCGTCCGCGCGGTGGCCCACCGCCAGCGCCCGGCCAGCGTCTCCCCGGCGACCGCCACTCCGCCCCCAAACAGCACCGCCAGCGCGGGCGAGCCGACCATCAGATAGCGCGACTGGATCACCACGGCAATCACGATCAGCGGCCCCCACAGCAGCAGCAGCCACGCCAGCGGCACGCCGATCGCACGCGGCCTGCGCCCCAGCGCCAGCAGCACCAGCCCGGCCAGGATCAGCGTCATCGGGATCGAGATCAGGTATTCCAGGCGCTCCCCAAAGTCGTCCAGTTTGTCGGCCAGGGACGCGACACTGGTCGCCTCGTCCACCAGGTGCCGGTCGAGCAGGATCGGTTCATTCCCGGCCAGAACGCTCGCCAGCGCCAGCGCCAGCACGACGCTCCACACCTCCAGAAAGCTGAGCGCCGCCGCGCGCCACGCCCCCCCATAGCGCCTCCACAGCCGCCGGATGGCATCCCGCCATGATTCAGCGCGCGGGCCGTCATCGAGCAGCAGGACCGTGATCAGCGGCAGCGCAACCAGCAGGGCCGTCGTCAGCTTGGCCAGCGACGCCAGCGCGAGCAGCACCCCCGCCACCGCCCCGCGCCCCACCGTTGGACGGCGCGCCAGCCGGACACTGCTCCACACCGCCAGCGCCGCCAGCGCCCCCGCGAAGGAGTCGGCCAGCGCCATCCGGTCGAAGAACAGCGCGAACGGCAGCAGCACATAGAATGCCAGCGCCGGGAGCATCGCCCCCCGCCCGAACAGATCGCGCGCGATGGCCGCCGCCGCCGCCCCGCTGAGCAGCGAGAACAGCGCGATCGACAGCCGCGAGAGCATCAGGCCCACGTCGCCATCAGCGCGCGGATCGAACAGGCCGATCCAGTAATACAGCAGCAGCTTGCCATGACTGGTGAGGGTCGGGTTGTAGTCGAAAGCGTAGGCCACCCGCGCGCGTGTGATGTGGCTGTGCTCGTCCACGAAGGCGGGCAGCGCGGTGATGGCGCGGGCGCGCAGCCCAAACTGCAATAGGAGCAGCAGCGCGACCAGGATCAGCCCGGCGCGAGAGGATGGTGAGCGCATGATCGAGACTCCCCACAGGAGAAAAATGAAGACGCCGGCCAAGGTTATACCTTACCGGCGCGTTTTGGGCGAAGCAAAGCCGGGCGCAACGGCCCGCTATTCGACCGGCGCGGTGAGAAACGTGGCGACGTAGCCTGTGCTGCCATCGTCGAGCAGAATCGCGTGCCAGTCGTCCTCGGTGCTCAGCACTTCGATCCGCTCGTTCGGCCCCACCTGCACCACGATCTCGCAGCTTGTCGCCGGGCAAGCGCGTATATTCACATTCGCGCGGGCGGTGATGCGCCACGTAGTCGTCGCCGGCTGATCGATCCGATCCGGCGCATCGGTCGAGGTGCGCGCCGGCGTGACAGTTGGCGACTCGCCGGTGTACACAGCGGATGCTTCCTCAGCGGTCGTGGGTGCGGCGGTGCTCGTGGCGGATTCAGCCGCCGGGGCGATCTCGACTGCCGGTTCCTCGGTTGTCTGGCCGTCCGGTGGTGCGCTCTCAGTTGGCGGAGTGGTGGCAGTCGGGCGCGGGGTGGCGGTCGCGGACGCTTCCGGCTCAGCCGGCTCCTGAGTGCTGTCCAGCGCCTCGGCGGTTGCCGCCGGTGTACTGTCGTCCCCCTCGCCCGCGTAGCGATCCAGCATGAACAGCGCGATCGCCGCCAGCCCGCCGCAGATCACAACCGTTGTCAGGAGATAGAGCAAAAATCGGGCCGCTGCTCTCATTGTGCTCCCTGTCCTAAATCTCGTTCGCCTTAATCTTGAGTCTATTATAGCCTCAATTTTACGACCTGCGGACCGTCACCCGCCAGACCGTGACCGGCGTACCATCGTGCGGGCGCGGATAGCTCCCGGCGAATTCCCACGCCAGATCGGGCGATCCCTGCGGCGCGGCGTCCGGCGGCAGGTAGTCGGTCAGCAGGTAGACGAACGGCCAGCGCGCGACGCTCGTATGCAGCACGGTCCAGGTCGCCGTGTCGCGCGGCACGATCTGATCGGGGAAAGCGTGCGACGGCATACAGTCCCACGCGATGTCATCCGGCAGGAAGAGGGTATGCACTTCGCACACGCGCAGCACGCCCACCACCGGCACCATCCCCCCGGCGCGCTGGCCGGACGCCTGCAAATCGTCGAAGGCGGCGCGCGTGCCCCAGGTGGTGAACAGGCCGGAGAAATAGTTGGTCACGTCCTGGCGCGGCATCTCCAGCCTGCCGGGATCGGTCGTAGCGGTGCGAACGAACGGCAGCGCAAACAGCAGCGCCCACGCCGCGAGCGCTGCTCCCGCCAGCGTGCCCGTGACCGGCGCGGCCAGCCGGGAACGTCCGGCGCGCCCCGCGATCCACGTCCCGGCGGTCGCCATCCCCCCGCCGAAGATCACCGCCAGGGCCGGAACGCCCGCCATCAGGTAGCGCGACTGTAATTCGGTCGCCACCAGCGTAATCGGCAGCCAGATCGCGCCCAGCCACGCCAGCACATACAGCGCCGGGCGGGTACGCTTCCACAGCAGCAGCGCCGCCAGCCCGGCCAGCAGCAGCGTCATGGGGTGGCCCAGCAGCAGGCCGGTTTTCAGGATGAACGTGTTTTCCAGCCGCGCGAAGACTCCGCCTGCCCGCGTGTTGTCCCCAATCAGATAGGTGTCGAGCAGGATGATCTCCTGGCCCTGCCCCACCACCTGCACCAGCGCGATCCCCAGCACCACGATCCAGGGCGCGGCCAGCGCGACCGCCCCTGCCGCCAGCGCCCGCCAGTCGCGCCAGGGCTCGCCGCCGAACAGCACAATCGCCAACAGCGGCAGCCCGCCGACGATCGCAGTCGTCAGCTTCGCCAGCCCGGTCAGCGCGATCAGCAGGCCGACCAGCGCCCCGCGTGCCCGCGTCGGTCGTCGCGCCAGCACGACGCTCTGCCACGCGACCAGCGCCGCCAGTGCCCCGGCGAACGGATCGGCAAAGGCCATGCGCTCGAAGAACACGGCATACGGGGCCAGCGCGTAGAACGCCAGCGCCGGAACCATCGCCCGCCGCCCAAACAGCGCCCGCGCTGCCGCCACTATTCCCGCGCTGCCGACCAGCGAAAACAGCGCGATCGCCAGCCGCGAGACGGCCAGCGCCCCCTGTGCCGGGTCCGGCTGGAACAGCCCCAGCCAGAAGTACAGCAGCAGTTTGCCATGACTGGCCGCGACCGGCGAGCCGGTCAGGTGATAGAGATCGTGGGCGCGCGTGATGTGGCTGTTTTCGTCCCAGAAGGCGGCCATCGCCAGTGGGTGGTGGGCGCGCAGCGCGAACTGCACGAGCAGCAGGATCACGATCGGCAGCAAATCGGCGCGGGAACGGGATGGTTTCATCGGTGGGCAAAACTCCTGGGGCGGCGCAACCGCCTATAACGTATCACGACCGGCCCGGTTCCGGTAGCCTTTTCCCGCCGTTTGAAGCATAATCGAGGCGTTCGAGTTCACGGTACTCACCACGCGAGGAGATGCGCCTCATGGCCTCAAACCTGCACCACGCTGTTCAGCTTGCCCAGGCCGGCAGCCGCGACGAAGCCCGCCAGCTCTTGCGGCAGATCGTCCAGAACGAGCCGAATAACGAGATGGCCTGGCTCTGGCTGGCGTCGGTCGCAGCCGATCAAACCGAGTATATCCGCGCCCTGCGCGAGGTGCTGCGCATCAATCCGACCAACCAGCAGGCGCGCGATCATCTGGCCGATTTCGAGCGCGAATTCGGTACGCAGCCGCCCGCCACGCCGCCCTATATCACCCCGACCGCGGCCCCGGCTCCCGCCTACCGCCCGCGCCCCGAAGCGCCGCGCCCGGCCTATGTCGAGCCAGCCTATGCCGAGCCGCGCTACGCTGAGCCGGTCTACACCGGCAAGCCCGCGCCAGAGCGTGCCGCCCGGTCCCGGCCCGGCTGCCTGGGCTGCGGAGGCTGCGGCTGCATCCAGAGCTGCCTGCTGATGGTTATGATCTTCGTGATCCTGCCGGTGGTCGCGTGCGGCGTGTTGAGCTATCTGCCCAACAGCCTTGGCCCGGCGGATATTCCGGCGGTGTATCTGCCCGGCGAGTTGGGGCGCAAGCTAGTCGAGTTCGATCTGTCCGACAACACGCATGTCTCGGTCGTCGTGCCGCGAAGCTGGTATCCCGCCGTGCAGGGCAGCGGATGGTGGGAAATCTGGAGCGACGGGCTGGAAGAACTCGTCCCCTTCGACAGCCCCGACACAAGCTGGATCGGCCAGGATGTGAATCTGGGCGTTGCCACCGCCGCCCGTGCCAACGTGCCGATCCTCGAGACGAATCCCGTCGCGCTGACCGAAGGTGGTGCGCCGAGTATCCTGCTGTTCGAGCAGGTCATCAGCGCCGGCGATCTGGGCGTGGAGAGCTTCGCCTGCGACGATCTGAGGGCTGACGAACAGGCGATCCAGGCGCGCCTGGGGCCGGATGGAGCGAACGGCAGCCTGCAACTGATCGAAGCGGGCAGCGGCCTGTGCACGCTCCGCATCGACAGCACACGGACCATCGAGCCTATACCCGTCTTCACCGGCTACGATCCGCCGGCTGCCCTGCAAACGATCGTATTCGTGGTGCCCAACGGCATCGATACCGGCGCGCAGTGGACGCTCACGCTGCCCGAAAAACAGTACCAGACTTATGAAAGCGACATCGCACGCATCATCGAGTCGGCCAGCGTCGATCAGCGCTGATGCGGCGCACGGAAAGTGATCCGTCGGGGCGTGGGGTGCAGCGCCCCGACTCCCTCTTCGCGCCCCGCTCAGGTGTCACCCGGCAGCGGTTCTGTTGAGCTTCGCCAATTGACAGCCAGGGCGGCAGGATGTATAAACCTGCCCGGACAATCAATCACCGATCTCATCCGCTCGGATTTAAGGAGCTGTATCCCCTATGACCATGCGACGTATCGCGGTAATGACTGGCGGCGGCGATGCCCCTGGCATGAATCCTGCCATTCGCGCCGTTGTGCGCACCGCCAGCGCTGCCGGTATCGAAGTATACGGTATCCGTCAGGCGTACTCCGGCTTGCTCGCCGGCGACTTCGAGCGCCTGACCAGCCGTGATGTGAGTGGAATTATTCAGCGCGGCGGGACCTTTTTGCAGACGGCACGCAATAAAGAGTTCATGACCACCCAGGGCCAGAAACGCGGCCTGCGGCGTCTCAACGAGCATGGCATCGAGGGCCTGGTCGTGATCGGCGGCGACGGCAGCCTGCGCGGCGCGCTGGCCCTGCACACCCTCGGCTTCCCGGTAGTCGGCGTGCCCGGCAGCATCGACAACGACATCTACGGCACCAGCATGAGCATCGGCGTCGATACCGCGCTCAACACCATCCTCGACGCGATCGACAAGCTGCGCGACACGGCCAGCAGCCACGAGCGCTGCTTCCTGCTGGAAGTGATGGGCCGCAACTCCGGCTATCTGGCAACCATCGGCGGGATTATGGGTGGCGCGGAATTCGTCATCGTGCCAGAGCGCACCATGACACTCGAAGAAGTCGGCCAGGCGCTCGAAGATGCCTACATGCGCGGCAAGAGCCACGCGATGGGCGTGATCGCGGAAGGCGCGACGCTGAAAATCAACGAGATCGCAGAGTACCTGGAGAATCACGAGGTGGGCTTCGAGGTGCGTATGACCGTGCTCGGCCACATGCTGCGCGGCGGCAGCCCGTCCGGCTTCGACCGCCTGCTGGCGACGCGCCTGGGGGTTGCGGCCACCGAGTGTCTGCTGGCCGGCGAGTTCGGTGTGATGGTCGGCCTGCAAGGGCGCGATGTCGGCACGGTGTCGCTGGAAGACGCCACCACGAAGGCGCACATCGTCTCCGAAGAATATCTCGAAATGGCGAAAATGCTCGCCAAATAGGAGCCTGCGCCCGGCTCGGTTTTTGGTGACAATTGTCAAAGCGCGGCAGCACACGCGTTGGTATAATAGCTGTGCAGCGCGGCCCGCTTCAGCTCAAGACGCGTAGAGCCGGATCCGGCCTCTGCCGGTTGTGCTCCACCGCCCCGCCAGACGCGCCCGACTCCCGTCGCACCCTGGGGCGGCGGCACGACTAATAAATCCTATAGCAAATTCACGGAGGAGATTGTTAGATGTTACGGATTGGTGTACTCACGGGCGGCGGCGACGTTCCGGGCCTGAACCCGTGCATCAAGCAGATTGTCAACCGGGCGGTGGATGCCGGCCACAAAGTCTACGGTATCCGGCGCGGCTGGGCCGGGCTGCTCTACTACAACCCGGAGCTGTCGCCTGAGGAAAACAAGCAGTGGGGCGGCCCGCTCGACAAACAGGATGTCCGCACCGTAGACCGCACCGGCGGAACCTTCCTGCACACGTCGCGCACCAACCCCGGCAACGTGCTGCCCGATCAGCGTCCCGAATTCCTGAGCGGGCTGGACGTGCCGACCCACACCGACAAGCACGATCGCACCGTCTATGACTATACCCAGCACGTGCTGAGAGTGCTCGATCACCTGGGCCTCGACGTGCTGATCCCGATCGGCGGCGACGACACGCTTAGCTATGGCGAGCGGATGCACCGCGAGGGCATGAAAGTCGTCGCCATCCCCAAGACGATGGACAACGACGTCTACGGCACCGACTACTGCATCGGCTTCTCGACCGCCGTCACGCGCTCGGTTGAGTTCATCCACAACCTGCGCACCAGCGCCGGCTCGCACGAGCGCATCGCGGTCGTGGAGCTGTTCGGGCGCAACTCCGGCGAGACGTCGCTGATCGCGGCCTACCTGGCTGGCGTCGATCGCGCCATCATCTCCGAAGTCGCCTGCGACCCGCACCGGCTGGGCGAGCTGATCCTGGAAGACAAGCATGCCAACCCCAGCAATTACGCCATGCTGACCATCTCCGAGGGCGCGCGCCTGATCGAGGGCGAGATCGTCCAGACCGGTGAGGCCGACGCCTACGGGCATCAGAAGCTGGGCGGTATCGGCGCGGTGGTCGGTGAGATGCTCAAGAAAATCACCCACGAGAATATCATCTACCAGCAGGTTGCCTACCTGATGCGCTCCGGCGCGCCGGACTCGCTCGACCTGATGGTCGCCGCCAACTACGCGCAGATGGCGATGAGCCTGGTCGAGCAGGGCCGCTTCGGGCGCATGGTGGCGCTCCAGCGCGGCCTCTATACCGACATCAACATGAGCACGATCTCGCAGGGTGTCAAGCGCGTGAAC
The DNA here is from genome assembly GCA_012729765.1 of Chloroflexota bacterium. GTDB lineage: Bacteria > Chloroflexota > Anaerolineae > Aggregatilineales > Aggregatilineaceae > JAAYCM01. The sequence goes on from JAAYCM010000046.1 coordinate 31,847, forward strand.
GTGGCCGAGCTGTACGACGTGGGCCAGTACCGTCCCAAGGTGCGCCATGTCTTCGGGATGCCGATGTTCCTGATGTAGCATCCGGTGGCACCCTGATCGAAATTGCTGCGGGCGAGTTTTCGGACTCGCCCGTTTTGCTGCCGCCGCAGTACTTCGAAACGCGGGACGAAACGAGCAACACGGCCCCCATCCTAAATCCTTCCCCCAAAATGAGGGAAGGACTTGAAAAACGCCACCGTGCTCCCCTTCCCTCCATGAAACGTGGGGGAAGGGGCCGGGGGATGGGGGGAAAGGCATAACAGCCTCTAGTACCGACCGGCCCCCACACGCGCAGCCAAGCGGTGGTACAATGAGCGTGCATCTTCATGCTTAACCGAGGAGACGTATCTGGTGGAACACAAAATTCATGGCACGGTGATGCAGGCGCTTGAGATCACGCTTGCGCAGGGTGAGTCGGTCTTTACCGAATCCGGCGGCATGGCCTGGATGACCGACGGGATCGACATGAAGACCAGCGGCAAAGGCGGCCTGGGCGCGATGATCGGGCGCAAGCTCGCGGGCGAGAGTATGTTCATGACGACCTACACCTGCACCAGCCCGCAGGGCATGATCACCTTCACGCCCGAAAGCCCCGGCAAGATCATCCCGCTCAACCTCAAGGCAGGCCACAGCATGATCGCGCAGAAAGACGCTTTCATGTGCGCCGAGTCGTCCGTCGCGCTAGAGATGCATTTCCGCCGCAAGCTCGGCTCCGGCCTCTTTGGTGGCGAGGGCTTCATCCTGCAAAAGCTGACCGGCCCCGGCACCGCCTTTGTCGAGATCGCGGGCGAAGTGCAGATGGTCGAGCTTCAGGCCGGGCAGCGTCTGAAGGTGGACCCCGGCCACATCGCGATGTATGAGCCGACCTGCTCGTATGATATCGAGATGGTCAAGGGCGTGATGAACATCTTCATGGGCGGCGAGGGCCTGTTCCTGGCGACGATCACCGGGCCGGGGCGTGTCTGGCTGCAAACCATGCCGCTCAGCAACCTGGCCGCCAAGCTGCGCCAGTACATCAGCACGTCCAGCTAATCGGGCTGGCCCTCTGATACCACAGCCGCACTTGCCAGTCTGGCCCTCATCCCCCGGCCCCTTCTCCCTCAGAGAGACGGGGAGCCAATTCGGAAAGTCCCTCGCCCTGAGGGAGAGGGATTTAGGGTGAGGGCTCTCGGCGGCTGGCCCTCGACAAACAATAACCCCGGCCTGTATGACCGGGGTTTTTGATGCGCGGCGTATCGGTTGGCTGGTGGTTCACCCCGGCGGATGACAGGGCTGCCGGGCCGGGCCGTCGTGCTGGCAGATGTAGAGCGGACCCAACAGATTCTTCCACCAGCGCTGGTAAACGTCGTTGCTGATGTCAAAAATCACGTTATAGCGCTGGCGGCAACCCTGGCAGACCACGACCAGTTCGGTTAGCCCCTGGCCGCCCCGGTTCAGATGCGCGATCACGACGAGCGAACCGCCGCACTCTGAACAGGTGGCCTGCTCGACATATTCCTGCATACACAGTTCGTCCTGCGCGATAACGTATCCCTCTTCTGTCAGCCAGAACAGGTAGTCGTCGCGGTCCGGGTTGTAACCGACCGAAACATCCAGATCTGGCTCCGCTGCTTGCTTACGGCGCAGTACTCCCATTGTCACCCCCCCACCAACGATAAAAACTTACCCGGTATTTTCGTCTTCTTCCGCGCTTGCTCCGTCGGCCATCGGCTCGGACACATCGACAACCTTGGCCTTCAGCACCCGCACCAGGTCCTTGACCTTCACCTTCAGGTTGACGCCGCGCTGTCCGGCATTCACCAGAATAGCCTCATGCTGCTGCGCCGACTCGTCCAGATACACGCCCCAGCGTTTGTGGGTCAGCGCCAGCGCCCCGATGCCGCCGGATTTCAGCCCGGTGGCGGCCTCGGCCCCACGCTTGGTTGGCATACTGACCTTCTTTTCGCCGATCGAGCGCGCGAAGCGCTTGAGATCGAGCGTGCGGTTGGACGGGATCATCACCAGCGCATAATCGTTGCCCTTAAGCTGGACAACGAGCGTTTTATAGACCTGTTCCGGCGGCAGTCCCATCGCTTCCGCCGCGCGGACGCCGTCGTGAATGCTTTCGTCGTAGCTCAGCACCTCGTAGGCGATATCGCTGTTTTCGAGGAACCGCATTGAGTTGAGTTTCTTAACTTCGTTCGCCATGTGTGCCTGCTTTCATCGGGGCCGTCTGGCGGCCCGCCGTCTACTGCTCTTCGCCCGTCACATTGTCGCCCAGGTAGCCGACGACATTCCCGCGTGGGTCCAGCACCGCGTCGCCATCCAGCAGCCAGCGCCGGTTTTCTTCCAGATCGTAGACCACCTGCCCGCGCACGATCCCGGTCTGATTCCCGTTCAGGTCGTAGATGCGTTCTCCGTCCAGATAGGCGAAGATTTCGCCGTCGCGATCGTAAATCCCGCGCCTCAGCATGGTAACGCTCCTTTCCTTTCCCGGTTCCAGTACAAGATCGATCTTAGTGCAAGCCCCCCTGTTCTCCAACCGGGCGGCTACGCGCCTACCACGTAGGGCAAGGCTGTTTTAGATACGGTAACGGCGCGTTGTTTTTGTAGGGGCGTATTGCGATCCGCCCCTACACACGCGGTGCATCCACATGATCTAGCGCGAGATCGGCTGCTTCATCTGCTCTGGGGCGACGGGCAGCGTGAAATGAAATGTCGTGCCGACATCCAGTGTGCTCTCGACCCACACCTGCCCGCCGTGCAGCTCGACCAGCCCACGCGTGATCGTCAGGCCCAGGCCGGTGCCGGGCTGCTCGCGCGTCTTGGGATTCTCGCTGCGGAAGTACGGCGTAAAGAGCTGGTTGAGGTCTTCCTGGCTCATGCCGATGCCGGTATCCGACACCTGGCAGTGGATCACGTGCGAGGCGCGCTGCGGGTTCCAGACGTTGCGCTTCGCCTCAGCCCTGATCCGCACCGTGCCGCCGGGCGGCGTGTACTTGTGTGCGTTGGACACAAAATTGGTCATCACCTGGATCAGGCGGTTCTGATCGCCCATGACGAGCGGCAGGTCTTCCGGCACCTCGACCACCAGCTCCTGCTCTTTCTCCTCGATCTGGCGCTGCTGGGCGCGCAGGGTCTCGATCACGATATTCCGGAAATTGACCGGCGAGACTTCCAGGCGCATGTTGTTGGTCTGCTGCTTGGTCAGGTCATTCAGATCGCTCACCAGCGTTTCCATGCGCGTGACGTTGCTCATGATCGTCACCAGGAAATCGGACTGCTGCTCGTTGACCGGACCGACCACGCCCTTCAGCAGCAGATCGGTGTAGCCCTTCATGCTGGTCATCGGGTTCTTCAATTCGTGCGCCACGAAGCTCACAAACTCGCTCTTAGACTCGTTGGCGCGCTCTAACTGGTGGAAAAGCTGCGAGTTGACGATCGCCGGGCTGGCGTGCTCGGCCAGGCGGGCGACGAAGTCCAGGTCGAGCAGGTCCAGCTCGCCCTGCTGCCGGCCTTCGAGGATGATCACGCCGATCACCTGGTTGGCGCTGAAGAGCGGCACGGTCAGTTGCTCGACGCAGCCGGGCAGCGTCTCGTCATAGTCGGGGTCAATCGTAACATCGGTGATCAGCGACGGCTGGCCGCTGCGCACCACGCGCCCGATCACGCCCTGGTCGGCGGGGTACGACTCGCCGGGTCCGATTGGGCTTTCCGCCGGGTAGCCGTAGGACGCCACCACGCGCAGGGCGTGCTGCTCGCGGTCCAGGATGAACAGCGCCCCGGCCTCGGCCCCACTGCGGCGCAGCGCCCAGTCCATCGTGATATCGACCACGTTGGTCAGATTGAGCGTGCGGTTAAGCTCCTGGTCGATGCGCTGCATCGTGTCCAGCTCTTGCACGCGCACGGCAAGCTGCTGGTCGGTCATATCGAACAGGCGCGCGTTCTCGATGGCGATTGCCGCCTGCCCCGCGAAGGTCGCCAGCAGGTCGGCGTCTTCTTCGACAAAGATATTGCCGTCGCTCTTGTTGATCGTTTGCAGCACACCGATCGGGCGGCTCTGGACCAGCAGCGGCACAGACAGGATCGCGCGCGAGTGGAACCCGTTCCCCTCGTCGGATACCGATGCCCCGTCCCCGCTGCCCGTCGTGCGCATATCACCATACCAGCGCGAGTCGCGCGTCGGATCGTTGACCACGATCGGCGCGCCGCGCTGCACGGTCGCCCCGGCCAGGCCGGTCCCGGCGGGGATGCGCGAGTTGATCAGTTCTTGCCCCGCGCCGCCGACGACCACATGGAACACCAGATCGCCGGTTTCCTCGTCCACCAGCAGCAGGCTGCCGGCTTCGGCCCCCAGGATTTGCACCGCGTTTTCGGTGATCAGTTGCAGCAGGCGGTCTACGTTGCCCATCTCTGAGGAAAGCTGGCTCGAAATCTCGTTGATCACGCTCAGTTGGCGCGCGCGCTGCTGCGTCTTGTCGAACAATTGCAGCTTGTCGATGGCGCTGGCCGCGAGGTTGGCAATGTCCCAGAACAGGTCTTGCTGCTCATCGCTGAAGGTGACGCCCGGCTCGGTGGTGGCGGCGACCATCACGCCCAGCACGCCGCCGCCCACGATATCGGCCATCAGCGGTACACCCATCCACGCCTTGAGGTTGGGGTTATCCGGTTGGGCACGCGGATCGCGCAGCAGCGTTTCGCGCAGAAAATCGTCGGTGCGCAGCGTTTGCTGGTTGCGCACGATCTCGCTCATCAGGTCGCGCCCGACGCGCCAGCGCTTGCCTTCCATGTGGATGACTCGCTCATCGCCCTCGTTGTAGAAGACGTAGGTTAGCTCGTCGGTGTTGGGGTTGCGCAGCGCGATATAAAAATTGGGCGCGTCGATCACGCGGCTGGTCTGGGCGTAGATCAGTTCCAGCAGCGTGTCGAAGTCGATGGCGAAGTTGAGCGCGCGGCTCACCTGGCTCAGCACGTCCTGCACGCGGATACGGCGCTCCAGGTCGTCTACGGCCTGCGCGCGCTCGACGGCCAGCGCGATCTGATCGCTCAAGCTCTCGATGAAGCGCAAATCCTCATGGCTGTAAGCGGAGCCGCCCTGGCGCGGCCCGATGGCGATGAAGCCGCTCAGCAGCTTTTGCCCCTTCAGGCGCACGACGACCGGCGTGCCGAGCACCGCCAGCCGGCCCCGGTCGCTCACCACGTCGAGCGGCAACGGGCGGCCTTCTTCCAGGTAGAGCAGGCTCACCCGGTCGCGCAGGTAATGCACCAGCCCGCTCTCCGGCCCAAAGGTGAGATCGGTCAGGCGCTCGCCGGTCTGCGGGTCCGGCTCCGGGCGGTATTCGTTCGTGACCGTATCGCGCACGAACAGGATCACGTGCGACGGGTCGAGGGTGTCATCCAGCGCGCGCTGCATCAGCTCCACCACGTCGCGCATCGTCACGGCGCTGGTCACGAAGCGGCTGAACTGCTCCAGATATTGCTGGTAGGCGCGCCGCGTGCGGAAGTAAGTCGAATCGATCAGGCGCTGCAAGAAGAAGCGCAGCGGCATAAAGACCAGCGCCACCGCCAGGATCGCCAGCGCGATCAGCAGCGGGCTGAAGGCCATCGAGCGCGTGCTGCGCCCGATCAGCATCGCCAGCCCGGTCACCAGCAGCCAATAGCCTACCAGCAGCACCGCCGTCAGCAGCCCGTAGAGCAGACTTTGGGTGATGATCCGGTCGGTGTCCACCATGCGGAACTGCGAGAGCGCATACAGCGCGCTCAGCGGGAACAGCACCGGGAGCACCTGGTTGAACACCAGCAGGTTATCAAACGGGTGGCCCTCGATCAGCAGCCAGCCCAGGTTCACCAGTGCCACCACCAGCCAGGGCAGCAGGCTGATCAGGACGATCGTGCTCTGGTTGCGCGCGACCGGGGACGCCGAGTGCGAGCGCCGCCACAGCATATTGCCCGCCAGCAGAACCAGCCCCGCCGCCACGCTCGTCTGGACCACCAGCGACATCCCCCGCTCCAGCGCGGGATCAGACGCCTGATAGAAGCTGAGCGCGGCTCCGCTGGCCGCTACCGCCACGATCAGCGGCGCCCAGCGCCACGCCGGGAACTGCTGGGCCAGCGTGAGGCGATAGGGGAACTCCATTGCGAAGTAGACCATCATGCCCGCCGTGAGGCATCCGGCCACGATCCAGGCCGGCACCAGCCGGTGCGTGCTCATCGTGTCGAACAGCCCGGCCAGATAAACCGCCAGCAGCGCCGCCGTGATCATCACCGGGCGCGCCATCTCAGAATGAGGCCGGCGCAGCGTCATGACCAGCGCCATCACCCACAGGCCCATCCCCGCCAGCCAGCCCGGACCGAAATAGGCGGCCAGATCGCTCAGCGGCATCTCTTTCAGGCTCAGCGTCAGGGTGCATTCGCGCATCCCGGCCACACCCGCGACGGCAGCACAGGTTGCATCGGGCGGCGTCGCGGTGCTGATCGCAGCCTCGCGCCAGAAGCGCACCGTGATCCGGTCGCCCGGCTCGTGCGCATTCAGCACGTCGCGCAGCGCACCCGGACGCTCCCCGACCGGCGCATCCGCCAGCGGCACGCCATCCAGCGCCACGATCCGGTCACCGGGCAGCATCCCCGCGTCGAGCGCCGGCCAGTCCGCGCCGACCAGCGATTCAGCCGCTTCCACTTCCAGATCGCGCAGCGGCAGCAGGCCCAGGAACGGCTGTTGGAGCCAGCTCAGGGCCGCCACCGCATACAGAATCAATAAAATGGCGGTGACAAGCAGCACACCCGCTGCCAGAATCAAGCCCGGTCGCGCGCGAAAAAAAGCGAATGAAGCCCTCTGCATGAATGTTGCTCCGACCACCGTGCCTTAGCTGTTCGTCAATTCACCCTGCATTGTATCACACAACGCCGTAATGCACCCCATCACTGGGCGGCCTTAACTGAATCCGAACAACCCGATTGGAACACTGGTTCTAATGTCCTATTGGCATGGCTTGACCAGATGCTTAAAGTCTGACCTATGTTGTTCACGTTGTAATGTGATGTGAGGATACTACCGGATGAAAAAGATCGTAATCGCACTGCTGCTGGCGGCGCTGCTCGTGCCGCTGCTGCCCGCAGCCCCGACGCCAACCGCCAGCGCGCAAGGCCCCCTGGTGCTGGCGTATTTTTATGGCTGGTTCAACAGTGGGCAGTGGGGTGACGGCCAGTTGATCGACCGCCCGGCGGAGCCATACGACTCGGCCAACGGCGGCGTGATGGCGCGCCAGATCAGCCAGGCCAAGTCCGCCGGGATTGATGGTTTCGTGATGAGCTGGTTCGGCCCGGACGAGCCCTATACCACCGGCGTCTTTCACGGCCTGCTCGATCAGGCTGCCGCACAGGGCTTCAGCGCCGCCGTGGACGTAGACATGGGCCAGGGCTTCATCGGCACGACCGACGCGGCTCTCAACACCGTGAGCTACGCGATCAACACCCTGGCGAATCACTCCGCCTATCTGCGCTACAACGGCAAGCCCGTGATCTTCTTCTGGAAGCAGCAGCGCTTCACCCCCGGCCAGTGGGCCGAGATCCGCAACCAGGTTGATCCGGATCACAACACGATCTGGATTGCGGAAGGCGCGGCGACCGAGTATATCGGCGTGTTCGACGGCCTCAACCTGTACAATATCGCCTGGAGCGGCAATCCGGCGGGCACCAACGCCACCTGGGCGGCGCGCACCACGCGGGCCGGCGGCTACTTCGTCGCCACGGCCATGCCCGGCTTCGATGAGTCGCGCCTGGGCCGGGCCAACCCGGTCGTGCGCGGGCGCGGCGACGGTGACTACTTCCGCCGCAGCTTCGCGGGCGCGGTCGCCTCAGGCCCGCACATGATCATCATCACCAGTTGGAACGAGTTCTTCGAGAACAGCCACATCGAGCCGAGCCAGGCTTACGGCTCGTTCTACCTTGATCTGGCGCGCGAGATGATCGGCCAGTATAAGGCCAGCGGCACAGTCGTACCGCCGCCCGGTGGCGCGCCCGCCGCCCCGGCTGGCCCCACCTCACCGACGGGTGTTCTGGTCGCGCCGACCGCCAGCACGCTGAACGTGCGTGCCGCGCCGACCACCGACGCCGAGCAGGTCGCGCAGGTCGGCTATCCGAACCTGTATCCGCTGTTGGCCCGCACGGCAGACAGCGCGTGGTACCTGATCGACTTCGGCGGCGGCCAGGGCTGGATCGCAGCCGCCTATGCGCGCTACCAGGGCGACATCAACGCCGTCCCGGTGCAGTAGCCACCGATCCCCATCTCGACCGTACACACGCGGGGGCAGAGTTGATCTGCCCCTGTTTTGTTCGCCCCCTATGTGTGCTCCAGCAGTCCCTGCTCGCGCAGCCAGGCCGCACTGCGCTGGATGCCGGTCGCCAGATCGGTTGGGGGCTGCCAGCCCAACTGCGCGCGAGCCTTCGCCATGCTGTAGACCGTGTAGTGAGTGAGCATAACCATCAGTCCTGGCAGGTCACCGCGTCGCGTGCCGGGCCGCGCGCCTAGAGTCGCCACTTTCGCAGCCAGCCGCACCGGCCAGACCGGCAGTGCCAGCCAGCGTACCGGGTGTCCCGCCAGCCGGGCGAGCGCGTCCAGATATTCACGCATCGTCGGCGGGGGATCGTAGGCGGCATTGTACGTCTCGTTCACGGCGGCGGGATGCGTCGCCACAATCGCACACAGATCCAGCAGATCGTCCACGTAGATCAGCGGCACGGTCCCGCGACCCTGGCCGGGCATGATCAGCGGCTGGCGCTGCGCCAGTTTGAACAACCGCACCGTCCAGTAACGCGCGTGTGGCCCGTAGATTCCACCTGCCCGCAGGATCGTGTAAGCCAGCCCGCTCCTGCTCGCCACATCGCGCACCACGCCTTCCGCAGCAGACTTGGTCAGCGAATAGGCATCGTAAGTCGGGGCCGGGCCGAGTTCCTCGGTCACCACTGCGGCCTGCCGACGATAGCCGTAGACAGCCAATGAGCTGATATGCACCAGCCGCTCGACGCCTGTCGCAGCCGCCGCCTGGACGACATGCTGCGTCCCGATCACGTTCACCCGCTGCTGATGCGCCAGATTGCCGCCCAGCGCCGCCGCTGCATGAATCACCACGGTGCAGTTCGCGCAAACCGCCTGCATTCGCGCCGCGTCGGTGATGTCGCCTGGTACGAGCTCGACACCGGGCAAATCGTGCATCCAGCCTGTTTTTTCGGGCGAGCGCACCAGGGCCCGGACCTGTGCGCCATCCTTGGCCAGCCGCCGCACCAGCGCCCCACCGAGAAACCCGGTCGCCCCGGTGACCAGTACCGTTTTGCCTGCCAGTTCTGTCACTGCTTTTCTCCTTTGTGCAGCCTTCGCGGTAGAGCGTACCTCCTTTGCGTCTACCATACACCCGCGCCCCGCTTTTCGGTATAATCTGTCTGGTACGGGGCGGCTCCACGTGTGGACCGCACCCCGCGACGCCGGTTCCCTGATCTGTGGAGCAGATATGCATCATGAGTGAGCAAAAAATCCGCGTACTGATTGCCAAGCCCGGTTTGGATGGTCATGACCGGGGCGCGAAAGTGATCGCTCGCGCCCTGCGCGATGCCGGGATGGAAGTGATTTATACCGGCCTGCGCCAGACCCCGGAAATGATCGCCGAGGCCGCGCTGCAAGAAGACGTGGACGTGATCGGCCTGTCGATCCTCAGCGGCGCGCATCTGGCCCTGGTCCCGCGCATCGTGGAGCTGCTGCGCACCGAAGGGCTGGACGATGTGCTGGTGCTGGTCGGCGGCATCATTCCCGACGAGGACGTCCCCACCATGCACGAGATGGGCGTGAGCGGTGTCTTTGGCCCCGGCACGAACACCGAGGACATCGTCAACCATATCAAATCCGCGCTGGCCGCCCGGCCCGACGCCTGATCGCGCCTGCCCATGCCTGATGATTCGATTACCACCCTGGTCCAGGATGTGCTGGCGGGCAGCCGCCGCGCCCTGGCCCGCCTGATCACGCGCGTCGAGAACCGCACCGCCGAAGCGCATACTGCCCTGGCCGCGCTGTATCCGCACACGGGCCGCGCCTACCTGGTCGGCATCACGGGCGCGCCGGGCACCGGCAAATCGTCTGTGGTCAACGCCCTCACCCGCACGCTGCGCGCCAGCGGTCACACCGTCGGGATCGTGGCCGTCGATCCGACCAGCCCGTTCAGCGGCGGCGCGGTCCTGGGCGACCGGATCCGCATGGTCGATCTGGCCGGGGATCGGGGCGTGTTCATCCGCAGCATGGCCAATCGCGGCAGCCTGGGCGGGCTGGCCGTCACCACCGGCGATGTCGTGCGCGTGCTGGATGCCGCCGGGTTCGACTACGTGCTGATCGAGACGGTTGGCGCGGGCCAGAGCGAGGTCGATATCGCCCGCACAGCCTATACCACGATCGTGGTCGATGCGCCCGGCCTGGGCGACGATGTGCAGGCGATCAAGGCCGGGATTCTGGAGATCGCCGACGTGCTGGTCGTCAACAAGGCTGACCGGCCCGGCGTCGAGAACACCGTCCGCGCCCTGCGCACCATGCTCGAACTCGGCCACCGTGTCCGCCCGACGCTGCATCACGGCCAGTTAGCCCCGCCCACCCGGTTTGCCCCGCCCGAATACGACTTCTGGCAAGTGCCGATCCTCAAAACCGTCGCGACGGAAAACGAGGGGATGGAGGCGTTAGCAGAGGCGATCGAGCGCCACCGCGCCCACCTGCAGGAATCCGGGCTGATGGCCGAGCGCGCGCGCCACCGTGCCGAAACGGAGTTGATCGAACGGCTGCGCGAGGCTCTGTTGGTCCGCCTGCTGGCCGGACGCAGTCCCGACGATCTGGAAGCGGTCGTGCAGCGCGTCGTTCAGCGCGAGCTGGACCCCGGCAGCGCCGTGCGCGAGCTGCTCGACGGGCGCTAGAGCGTGTTATGTACTTCGGAACGCCGAACGAGGCGAACGACACTGCCCCCCATCCTAAATCCTTCCCCCAAAATGAGGGAAGGACTTGAAAAACGCCACCGTGCTCCCCTGCCCTCCGTGAAACGTGGGGGAAGGGGCCGGGGGATGGGGGGGGGTAAAAGTGCATAACAGCCTCTAAGCCTGCCATGCCTTCAGCATGAATCAAAAGGGCGCGGCCCATTTACAGCCACGCCCATAGACGCCTGTACGCGGTGCTTGGTCTTATTTATTGAGCGGGCTGCGGGGGCTGCGGGCGGTACCACTCGTCCGCGCCGATCAGGCGCATGGCCGAGGTCGGGACATAGACGTACTTCGCGCCGCTCAGGTACACCTTGTACCACGCGCCATCAATCGTATCCGTCACGAACCACTTCTCGCCCGGATAGAGCACGGCCTTCGCCACCGGGAAGTCGAGGTTGGGCTGGCTGTAAACGGCGGTCTGCTGCGTCACCAGGCCGTACTGCCGCGTGGCCGGGTCCGGCTCTTCGAAGCCCGCGTAGATGTTGGCATTGGTGGTACGAATTTCACCCGTCGCACAGCTCGCAAACCCGGTAGTGTTACTCACCACAACACCAGACGGGGCGACGATCTGGTCAGTGTACACCGTATAGCCGCCAGCGTAAACGAGCGCAATCCAACTGGTGTCTCCGCTTAACCAGCCGGGAGTAACGATAGTTTCGCCGAAGGTCACCTCCCCTGTCGGGTCGACCATAGTGGTCGTGAGGACCCAGGAAAATCCCGGTGGAACCTTGATATGTACATTAAATTCCACCACTCCTATGAACTGATCGCAGGGTATGAGCCACGACCCGCCCGTGTAGGCGATCATCCACTCCCCATCGCCGGCCAGCGCAGAAGGCACCAGCGCCAGGGCCAGCGCTACAACCAGAATGAGGCACAACACACGCATTTTCTTCACAGCCTATCCCCTTGAGATGACGCAGCAGAAAACAGGATCACAGCACTAGCATTACACTTCCGATTAATGCAAGCTAAGCATACAACCCGTGTAAAACCCATAAAACGAAAAGTTATAAAATGGATAAAAAATTGAAAGGCGACAGAATGTACATCATTCTGTCGCCTCGCTGGTGAGGCTATAAAAACGAGTTGGCTACTTGGTGACGGTCTGCGGGGCGTACCACTCGTCCGCGCTGATCAGGCGCATGGCCGAGGTCGGGACATAGACGTACTTCGCGCCGCTCAGGTATACCTTGTACCACGCGCCATCAATCGTATCCGTCACGAACCACTTCTCGCCTGGATACAGCGTCACGTTCGCCACCGGCGCGGTGAGATCGGGCTGGCTGTAAACCGCCGTCTGTGCCGTCACCAGGCCGTACTGCCGCGTGGCCGGGTCCGGCTCCTTGAAGCCCGCGTAGATGTTGGCGTCGTTGATGCGGATCTCGCCGGTGGCGCAGTTCGCCAGGATGCTGGTATTGCTTACTTCGACGCCCACCGGAGAAACAAGCTGGTCGATCCAGATGACGGTTCCATTCGGGGGGACGGGGACACCTAATAAATCATAGCCGTCAAAGTATACGAATTCGGTCATCACTTCAGTCATGATGAAACGCTGTTCTTCGCCCGTCGCATCAATGATGATGAGCGTGGTGGTCCAGGTAAACCCTGCTGGAATCGCCGCGTGTACAAAATGCTGGACCTGCCCCCCTGCAGCGCCACAGGGGACGAACCAGCTCCCGTCGGAGAAGGCGATCATCCACTCACCGTCGCCCGCCAGAACCGATGGTGCCGGCCCCAGGGCCAGCACGACTGCCAGAATCGCGAGTGTCAGATACGTGACTCTCATAACCATCTCTCTCATGAAAAGATTTATTTCGGGCTAAACCATGCTCAGATAGTAGCCGACTTTAGCCACCCTGACTAGGCACCTTGTAAATATAGACAAAATCTTGGATGACAGGGATGCCGGCCACACATTAAAAGAGCGCGGCTCCCGGTGGGGCCACGCTCTATACAAATCGGGCTTTAAGAATAGTGTTGAGCCACATTACGACTATGACATACGGGCTGCGGCGCGGTGGTGGTTAAAAGATGCGCTGAAAGATTCGATTCTCAGACATTTTCCCATCCCCCCATGGATATGGATTCACCCCTCGGACTGACAACCAACAGTGTATCATCTCCCCGTCACTCACTCAATACCAGTCCAATAAAATCACCATAAAAACTTGCATATACAACCTTCATGCCACGTCCACGCAGCCGCACGCCCAGCTCAATGTACATCCCGGTGCTAAGTGCGTTAAACTTAGGGTGCACGGATTTTCGCGGCGCGCGAGCGCGTGCCCGCGTGATGGACGGTTTAGAGTGAGGGATAGAACAATGAGCGAGTACGATCCGGGCGATTTGTACGAGCCTGGCCCGCGCCGCCGGCGACGCCGCGGTTTCCCCAGCGAGATCGAGGATGCCTGGGCCGCTGCCGAAGCCGACGATATCCCCGATGAAGAGGTCGAGATCGAAGACCTGGCCGCCGGTTATGTCTACGAGGACCCGCTGCGCCCGGCCCGCGACGATTCCGATCCTGACGAGATCGACCCGTCCGATCTCGGCCCGGTGCCCACCTACTCCCGGCCCCTCAGCCCCGATGCACGCCGCGCCAGCGTCAGCCGCCGTTACAGCCGCGCCGATGCCTACAGCAGCGATCCCGGCTACCGCGCCCCCGAGATACCGCCCGACGCTGGAAATATGGTGCCGCGCCTGCGCGCCGAATATCCCCCCGAAGGCTACGAAGGCGTGCGCCGGTCCCACCCCACCCCCGGCGCGATGGGCGGTATCCCGCTGTGGGGGATTCTGCTGCTGGTGCTGCTGGGCATAGTCGCAATCGCGGCGGTCGTGATCGCGCTGGCCTCGATCGCGCTGGCGCTCGGCTGAGATCGCGGCGCTCACGCTGCGCGCCGCCTGTCCAGTGCCCCCTCGATATGCTATAATGGCGACCAGACTCTCAACGAATCCAACGAGTGCGGCAGGACGGATCGACGGTTCATCACCGCCCTGTCACTGTGAGGAACGATGCTGAAATCAATCGCTAAAGCGGTCTTTGGGGACCCCAATGAGCGCGAGCTGAACCGCCACCGCGAAGTCGTCGAGCAGATCAACGCGCTCGAAGCGCAGATGAAAGCGTGCAATGATGCGGAGCTGCGCGCCAAAACCGATAATTTCCGCGCCCGGCTGGCAAACGGCGAAACCCTGGACGAAATCCTGCCGGAAGCCTTCGCCCTCGTGCGCGAAGCCGCCGTCCGCACCATCGGCCAGCGCCATTTCGACGTGCAGTTGATCGGCGGGATCGTGCTGCACCAGGGCAAGATCGCCGAGATGAAAACGGGCGAAGGTAAGACGCTCGCTGCGACGCTGCCGCTCTACCTTAACGCGCTCACCGGGCGCGGCGTGCATCTCGTCACGCCCAACGATTACCTGTCGAAGTTCGGCTTGCAGCAGATGGGGCCGATCTATCATTTCCTCGGCCTCACGTCCGCCGTGATCCAGAACCGGGGCGAGACGGATACGATGCACTCGTTCCGCTTCAACCCCCAATATCTCAGTGACGACGCCCGCTTCCAGTTCCTGGAGCCGATTGAGCGGAGCGAGGCATACCAGGCCGACATCACCTACGGCACCAACAACGAGTTCGGCTTCGACTACCTGCGCGACAACATGGCCCACACGCTGGATCGTGTGACGCAGCGCGGGCACTATTTCGCCATCGTGGACGAGGTAGACAACATCCTGATCGACGAGGCCCGCACGCCGTTGATCATCAGCGGCCAGGCGGATCAGCCATCCGATCTGTATACTCTCTTCGCCCGGCTGGTGAAGATTCTCCAGCCCAGCAGCCAGGAAAGCATCGACCTGGAAGAGCCGGACGGCGATTACGTCGAGGAGCTGCGCACGCGCAGTGTCTATCTGACCGAGCGCGGCGTCGAGAAGATGGAACGCAAGCTGGCGCAGGAAGGGCTGCTGCAGGGCGACAACCTCTACAGCCCCGAAAACGCCGAGATGCTGCCCTATCTTGATAACGCCCTGCGCGCCGACGTGATCTTCGAGCGCGACAAGGACTATGTCGTGATGAGCGGCCAGGTCGTCATCGTAGACGAGTTCACCGGGCGCCTGATGCATGGCCGCCGCTTCTCCGAAGGGCTGCACCAGGCCATCGAAGCCAAGGAAGGCGTCGAGGTCCGGCGCGAAAACCTGACGCTGGCGACCATCACCTTCCAGAATTACTTCCGCATGTACGAAAAACTGGCCGGTATGACCGGTACGGCGGCGACCGAGGCCAGCGAGTTCGAGGAAATCTACAACCTGGAAGTGACGATCATCCCGACCAATCTGCCCTGCATCCGCGAGGACAAGCAGGACCTGGTCTATATGAACGAGCGGGCCAAGTGGCAGGCCGTCGTCGATGACATCAAAGAGCGCCAGCAGCGCGGCCAGCCGATCCTGGTCGGCACCACCGCGATCGAGACCAGCGAGCGCCTGAGCAAGCTGCTCGATCGCGCCGGAGTCCGGCACGAGGTGCTCAACGCCAAGCAGCACGAGCGCGAGGCCGTGATCATCGCTCAGGCCGGGCGTCCCGGCTCGGTCACAATTGCGACCAACATGGCCGGGCGCGGCGTGGACATCCTGCTCGGCGGCAACCCCGAAGGGCTGGCCCGCGAGAAGCTGCGCAAACGCTACAGCATCGACGTGACCGAAGCCACCGCCGAACAGTGGCAGGAAGTGCTGGCCGAGGCCCGCCAGGAAGTCGCCGCGGACCGCAAGCATGTGCTGGAACAGGGCGGCCTGTATGTGCTCGGCACGGAGCGTCACGAGGCGCGGCGCATCGACAACCAGCTTCGAGGCCGTTCGGGCCGTCAGGGCGACCCCGGCGAGAGCCGTTTCTACCTCTCGCTTGAAGATGAGCTGATGCGGCGTTTCGGCGGCGACCGGGTCAAGAACTTCATGAAATGGGCCGACCTGCCGGAATCGATGCCAATCGAGCACGGCATGATCTCCAAGTCGATCCAGCAGGCGCAGATCCGCGTCGAGGGCCACAACTTCGACATCCGCAAGCGCGTGCTCGAATACGACGACGTGGTCAACAAGCAGCGCGAGACGATCTACAGCCAGCGCCGCCGGATTCTCACCGCCGCACCCGGCGAGCTGCGCGACCAGATTCAGCGCATGATCACCGAGCAGATTCAAAGCCTGGTCAAGGAGCATCTGGCCGGCGATCCGATCGACTGGCAGGTCGAGGAGCTGCATCGCGCCGCGCTGACCATCTATCCAGTGCCGGAGCACATCACGCCCGAACGCCTGGCAGAAGCCGACGATCCCGCCGAGATCGAGCTGATGCTGGTCAAGGGCGCACTCGAAGCCTACGATCAGCGCATCGAGCAGTTCGGCGAAGAGTGGATCACCCTGGCCGAGACACAGGTCATGCTCAACGCCGTCGATCAGTTCTGGCAGCGTCACCTGACCGATCTCGACATCCTGCGCGAGGGGATCGGGCTGGTCGGGTTTGGCGGGCGCGATCCGCTGGTCGAGTACAAGCGCGAAAGCTTCGTGATGTGGCAGGCGCTCCAGGAAGAGATTCAGAGCAAAGTCGTGCAGGACATCTATCGCGTGGTCCCGCGCGAGCAGCAGCGCATCCCGGCCCTGCGGCTGACCAACGTCCAGGCAGGGCGCGGCGCGATGCCCGATCCGATGTCCGCTGCCGCGACCGCGACCGCGACCAATCGCACCGCCGCGCCGGAGCCGGTCCGCAATGTGGGCATGTTCGACAATGTGGGCCGCAACGAGCCGTGTCCGTGCGGCAGCGGCAAGAAGTTCAAGCACTGCCACTACCCGATCCTGGAGCAGCAGCGGCAGACGGTGGCACCGAACGCCGTCAAACGGACCGCCACGCGGCGGCGGCGCTGATACGAACCCGGTTACTTCATCAGGCTGGCATCGCGGTGCCAGTCTGGTGCCATCTGGCTCTGGCGTATCTGTAGCGAGTTGAAGGGAAGGCGCTCATGGCGAACTCGGACGATCTCGCGACCGGCTTGATGGACGACATGGACCCGCGCCTGCTGGAGCTGATCCAGACGCGTATCAATTCGTTCATCAAGTGGGATCTGGTACGCTTCTTCCACGAAAACCCGCATACCACCGACACCGCCGCCAACATCGCCCGCTATACGGGCCGCGACGTGCGCACCGTCGAGCCAGAACTGATGGCCCTCGCGCGCGATGGCGTGCTCCAGATGGATGACCTCTCCGGCCTGCGAGTGTTTACCCTGGCCGGCAACAGCGAAATGCGCGAGTTAGTCCACGTCTTTATCAAAGCGTGCGACGACCGCCAGTTTCGCGTCAAGGCCATCTATCACGTCATCCGCAGCCTGCGCTGAGAGGACGCGCCGCATGGAGACTCACCGTATTCCGACCGGAATTGCAGGGCTAGACGAGATGCTGCACGGCGGCTTTTTGTCGCAGACCGCCAACCTGATCGAGGGCGCGCCCGGCACAGGTAAGACCACGCTGGGGATGCAGTTCATCCAGCACGGCATCGTGCACTGCGCCGAGCCGGGCCTGATCCTGACCTTCGAGGAGTTTCCCGAACAATATTACCAGGACGCCGCCAGCTTTGGCTGGGACTTCCGCGCGCACGAGGCCGCCAACCACCTGCGCGTGATCATGACCAGCCCTGAAGTCAGCCGCGCCGATTTGCAGCAGATCAGCGGGCGGATCGAGACGATGGTGCACCAGTTGGGCCTCAAGCGTGTGCTGGTAGACAGCCTCAGCCACTTCGAGCGCCTGACAACCGATCCGGTCGAGCTGCGCCAGATCATCTTCGGCTTCGTCAACGGCCTCAAGCGCCTGGGCCTGACCGCCGTCCTCACGCGCGAGAACGCCGCCCTGCTGGGCGAGACGTCCGACAGTGAAGAGGACCTGGCGTTTGTGATGGACTCGTATGTCGTGCTGCGCTATGTCGAGATTCAGAGCGCTGTTCACAAGGCGCTGCTGGTGCTCAAGCTGCGCGGCAGCGACCACGATAAAGACATCCGGCGCTATACCATTACCGGCAGCGGGATCGAGGTGCGCGCCCGCTTCGAGGGCACGCGCGGCATCATGAGCGGCACGCCCACCATGACGCACGCCGAAGCGTTCGCCGCTGCCTTTCTGCCCGCTGGCTCTGGCGGCAAACAGCCAGTATCATGAGTGACATCAGCCTGCACCAGTTCCTGACGATCTACGCCTGGTTTGGGTTGGCGACGCTGTTATTTCTGCTGGCCCTGATCGCGCGCTTCTACGAGCGGCTGTCCGGCCAGCGAACCTACTACCAGTTGTTCGCGGTTCCGATTCTGGCGTTTGCCGGGGCGGCGATCCGCTTTTCGAGCCGGAATCAGGTCACGGGCGATGCGTGGGGCGAGCTGCTGCTGCTGCTGACCGGGACCAGTCTGGCGGTGCTGTGCCTGCACGTTTACCGGCTGATGACCAGTGGGCGCTAGCGGCTGTTATGCATTTTCACCCCCCGGCCCCTTCTCCCACGCAGGCGGGGCGAAGGGGAGGCCAACCGCTTGAAAGTCCCGCCCTCCCTG
The DNA here is from genome assembly GCA_012729765.1 of Chloroflexota bacterium. Classification (GTDB taxonomy): domain Bacteria; phylum Chloroflexota; class Anaerolineae; order Aggregatilineales; family Aggregatilineaceae; genus JAAYCM01. The sequence continues at coordinate 50,425 of JAAYCM010000046.1, forward strand.
TGGGAGAGGGATTGAGGGTGAGGGGAGTCCTACACGTACTGGTACGGCATTTGGACCAACACAAAGTTAATGGCAGACGATGAACAGTTTATTGACCCTTTTGAGCGCAGTCGCGCCCCTGGCATTTATCGTAAGCCTGTGGGTGATGGCCCAGATCAGCCGCCGTTTTGGCGAAGTCACCCACCGCCCCCCGCTCTATCGCGGGTTCTATGTCGCCATGCTGCTGCTCGGCTTCCCGCTGGTGGTGCGCCTGCTGGCGATCGGCCTGGACGACGGCGACGGGCTGGGCGGCGGGACAAGCGAGGCGCTGCTGCACGATCTCCCGCTGGCGCTGGCGCTCACCATCGCGGTCGTGATCACGTGGCGCTATTGGGGCTGGCTGGTGTATGCTCACGGAGATCAGATCACAGCGCAGCCCCGGCCTTCGAAGCGATAGCGTGCTTTCTTTCGCGCACTGATGCCAGAACATGACAGGTGAAGTTTTCCGGACATTTTTATCAGAGCAAGCATCGGCAGCCCAGGCTTCTGAAGCGATCTGCATCGTCAATGCCAACGGCGTCGTTCGCTTTGCCACCCCGGCAGCAGCCCACAGCTATGGCTACGAAGTCTCCGATCTGGTCGGGCACTGCCTGCTGCGGTTTGTCGATCCCGATCAGGTTGACACGGCGTATGAGCAGTGGGAGGCATTCTGCTGCGCCTCGGACCAGCTCTATGGCCTGTTCAACCTGCCCGTCATCAGCGCCGATGGCCGCCGCCAGATGGTGCAGGCTTCGGTCTGGCGCATCCCGGACGAGCGTAATTTCCTGATCCTGCACCACCTGTCGGAGCGTTTCCGCGAGCGGCTCGAAGCGCTCTACTCCATTCTGGCGACCGTCGCCGGCACGCTGAACCTGGACGAGATATTAGACGCGGTGCTGCGCGAGGCGCGCCGCGTGATCCCGTGCGACTGCGGCACGGTTTTCCTGCTGCGCAATATGCGGCTGCACATGGCGCGCGGTGACGGCCACTCGATCATCCGCTATTCGCCGGAGCTGTTCGAACAGCTCAACCACGTCCCGACCACGCGCCTGCTGCGCGAAACCGGCGGCCCGGTGCTGATCAACGACTGCGAGCACGATCCGCGCTGGACCTGGCTGTCGGGCGCGGAAGCGATCCGAAGCTGGCTTGGCACGCCGCTGATTCATCACGGCGAGTTTCTTGGCACGATCAATCTCGACAGCACACAGCCGCACACCTTTTCAACCGCCGACGCCGAGCTGATGCGCGCGCTCGCCAGCCCGCTCGCGGCAGCGGTCTTTACCGCACGGCAGTACGAAGCCGAGCAGAGCCACGCCAAGCACCTACAGGTGCTCAACGATCTCACTCAGGCCATCAGCCGCCTGAATCTGGACGATGTGCTGGAGGTCGTCTACCAGAAGATCAACAGCCTGATGGACGCCTCGACCTTTTATATCGGCCTCTACGACGCCGAAGCCGGGATCGTCCGCATTGTGGGCGCCTACGACTTTGGCAACAGGCACGAAGACCAGGTGCAGCTTGCCGATACCGGGCTGGTCGGTCGGGTCTTGCGCTCCCGGCAGAGCGTGATCATCCACGACACCCAGCGCGAGCCTCAGGCGGAAGCGATTATCGATGGCGAAGAACCGCGCAGCTTCCTGATGATGCCCCTGATCACGCAGGACGAGACGGTCGGCGTGATCTCCGTGCAGAGCTACCAGCCCAACGCCTACACGTCCGACGACATTGCCCTGCTGGAGATCATCGCCGGGGCCGTCGCGACCGCGATCCGCAACGCCCAGCTTTACGATCAGACCGCCGAGCGGCTCGGCGCGCTCAACGCGCTGCACCGGATCGGCCTGCACCTGACCTTCGTGCAAGACGCCGACGTCGCTGCGCGGGTCGTGGTCGAAGGCTTGCTCAAGCTGCTGCGCCCCCAGTATGCCGCACTCTACCTGTCGGGCCGGGTCTTTGGGCAGTCGCGGCTGTGGGGTGGGAGCTTCGACGGCGACGGCGAATTGCTGCTCACGACCGAACATCCTGCCAACGATCCGCACGTTTTCACGCTGCTGGATCAGCTCCAGGAGCCGGTCGTGCTGCCCGATCTCGGCGCGCAGCCAGACATTCTGGAGCAGGTTCAGCCCTATGTGCTCACTCGCGCGCTCGCCGTCTATCCGCTGCGTCATGGCGGTGAGCTGCTGGGCGCGATGGCCGTGCTCTGGCCGGAGCCGTGCATCTTTCGCAGCGACGATCTGCGCATCCTGGAATTGTTCAGCATGCAGGCCGCGCTCGCCCTCGAAAACACGCGCTATCACCTGGCGCTGCGCCGCCGCCTGGAAGAAGTCACCGCCCTGCAAGACCTCGCCCGCCGGGTCAGCAGCAGCGAAACGCTGGACGACATCCTGCATACCGTCGTGCGCACCCTGCGCGACGTCTACCGCTGCAAGTCGTCCTCAATCGGCCTGTACAATCCCGACACCCAGGAAGTCGAAATCCGCGCGGCGGTCGGCATCCCGGACGAATATGTGGAACAGGGGCGCTTCAGGCTGGACGAATACGGCGCGGGGCACGCCGTGGCAACCGGGCAGGTCGTCTATGTGCCGGACACCCTCGTCGCGCCCGGTCTGCGCACCATCGATCCCGGCATCCGCTCGATGATGATTGTGCCGCTGACCGTTCACGGCCACGTGATCGGCACGCTCAATATCGACAGCACCCAGCCTCACGCCTTCACGCCCGATCACGAGCGTGTGCTGACCATCGCCGGCGGGCAGATCGCCGCCGCGATCGAGACGGTGCACCTGCTGGACGAAGCGCGCGCCCGTGCCGCCGATCTGGCCGAAGCCAACCGCAATCTCGAAGCACTGCACGAGTTGCGTAACGAGCTGGTGCAAAACCTCAGCCACGAGCTGCGTAACCCGCTCTCTCTGATCCAGGGCTACGCCGTTTTGATGCGCGACAGCGAGCTGGGGCCGATCGTCCCCCAGCAGGTCGATGCGCTCAACGTGATCAACGACAAGTCCGAGGCGATCCTGCGCATGATCAACGATATCCTCTCTCTGGAGCAGATCCGGCACGAGACGCTGGAGCTGGACGTGATCGAGATGGCGGCGTTCTGCCAGCAGACGGCCAACGACATGCGGCTGCTGCTCAAGGATCGCCCGCTGAGCTTTGAAACCGAACTCGCGTCCGGCACACAGCTTGTCATCGGCGACCGCGACCGGCTGCGGCAGGTGCTCGACAACCTGATCGGCAACGCGGCCAAGTTCTCGCCCGAAAACGGCGTGATCCGGCTGCTCACGCGCGTTGATCCGGCGCAGAACGCGATCGAAATCTCGGTGATCGATCAGGGCATTGGCATTCCGGCGGACCGTCTGCCCCACGTGTTCGAGCGTTTTTACCAGGGCGACCGCACAATCAAGCACACCTATGGGGGCACCGGCCTGGGGCTGGCGATCGTGCGGCGCATCGTCGAAGCGCACGAGGGCCGGATCTGGGTCGAGAGCACCGAGGGTAGCGGCTCCACCTTTACCTTCACACTCCCGCTGGCAGAAAGGCAAACCGAAGGTGTCGTTTAACGTCCAGTCTCTGATCGACCGCGACAGCGCCCTGTGGCAGGCGCTCCGGGCCTGGCCCAAGATCGAGCTGCACCGCCACCTCGAAGGCTCGATCCGGCTGCCGACCCTGATCGACGTCGCGCACGAGTACGCGATCCCGCTGCCCGCCTACAGCGTCGAGGACCTGCGCCCCTATGTCCAGATGACCGGCAGTGATCGGCCCGACTTCGCCGTGTTCCTCAGCAAATTTGACGTGCTGCGCCAGTTCTATCGCTCGCTGCCGATCATCCGCCGCATCGCGTATGAGGCGGTCGAGGACGCGGCCCAGGACAACGTGCGCTATATGGAGCTGCGTTTCACGCCCCACGCGCTCACTCGCCAGAACGATTACGGCTATCAGGAAATCATCGAAGGGGTGTGCGAGGCGGTCCAGGCGGCCCAGGCCGAGCATGATATCCAGGTCCGGCTGATCGTCTCGGTCAACCGGCATGAGAGCGTCGAGATCGCGGAACAGGTGCTGGCCGCCGCGATCGCCTGCGCGGGATGCGGCATCGTGGGGATGGACCTGGCCGGGAAGGAAGTCGGCTTCGCGGCGCACGCCTTCCGGCCCGTGCTGCACACCGCCCAGGAAAACGGGCTGCATCTCACCGTGCATGCTGGCGAGTGGGAAGGCGCGGCCAACGTGCGCCACGCCATCGAAGCGGTTGGCGCAGAGCGGATCGGGCATGGCGTGCGCGCCATCGAAGACTCGACGGTGATCCAGCTGGTGCGCGAGCGCGGCATCACGCTCGAAGTCTGCCCGACCAGCAACCTGCATACCGGCGTCGTGCCCAGCCTGGAGCAGCACCCGCTGGCCGACCTGGCCTATCTCGACGTGCGCACCACGATCAACACCGACGACCCGTCGCTGAGCAATATCACGCTCACCGACGAGCTGGTCCTGGCGCATCTGGCGATGGGCCTGCCGCTCGACCTGCTGAAGACGAATATCCTCAATGCCGCCGAAGCTGCGTTCCTGCCCGACGACGAGCGCGCCGCGCTGGTGAGCCGCTTTCGCGCCGCGCTGGATGCCGCGCCCCTGCCCTGAGCTTATGCCGGATCGGGGGCCAGCACCTCGCGCCGCAGCATGTCCAGCACTTGCAGCGTCAGCAGGTTGCGCAGCGCGTAGCCGGATGTCGTCTCCTGCCCCCGGAACACGATCTGAGTCGGATTGACCCCGAATCCGCTTTCGGTCAGGTGCGTGTAATCGGCCACCAGCCCATAATTCGGCAGGTCTTGTGCCGCGCGCCAGAAGTTGATCAGCGGAATGCCGTATTCCTCGGCGACCTCGACCGTGATCAGGTTGAAGGCCAGTGAGGTCTGCCACATCCGGTCGTGATGCCAGGTGAAAGTCGTCAGCACCGGGATGATGCCCTCGTCCAGCGCCAGCTCGACGTTGCCGATCAGCGCCTCGCGGAACTGCGCCTCGCTCAGGTTGAGCATATCGTTCGGGCCGAACATGATCACGACCACGCTGGGATTGGTGCGCCGGAATTCGCACGCCAGCACGCTCTCGCCCTCGGACACCGCGCACAGCTTGGGATCGGCCCACAGGTTTTCGAGCATCGTCAGCGCGTTATAACCGACCTGCCCCGCCAGGCTGACATGCTCGTACCAGCCCTGGAAGTATTCGATGGTCGGCTCAAGCGCGTCATATGGCCCCAGATCGTAGAGGTCCTGGTCAAATGCGGCCAGGAAGTAGCCGGTATCGGTGTTGCAGTCGCCCACTTTGGTAAAGGCGCGCGGATCGTTACCCAATGCCTGCCCGCGCTCGAAGATCGCCCGCAGATTCTCGGCGTCGAGCGTTGGCAGCACCGGCACGTTCATCAACTCTGCGACGGCGGGCGGCGGGCCGGGATCGGGCAGCGCGGGCAGGCGTTCACACGTGCCGCGCGTCGTCACGATGTCTGCCGCGATCCACGCCTGGTCCTCAGGCTGGCCCTGCTGGTTGGTATAGCTCACCGCGTACCAGTCACCGGCCTGGTTCATCCCCACGACCGGCAGTGCCTCGCCTTCGGGCAGCACGCCCAGCACGAAATATTCCTGCGTGTCTGGCCCGTTGCGCACATTCACATTATTGCCGCGGGCGACCGCCTCGCAGCGCACCGGCGCGGGCACGCCATCGCCGCTCTGCGCCAGAGTCACCCCGGCGGGCAGCAGCCCCACCACGAGCACGCCCACGCCGACCGCCTGTAACATTCGCTTCCAATACATGCTGCTTCCCCTGCTACCATGAAAGTTGCCGATGTTTTATCCCTGCATGGGCAGGTTTTACCATCAAGTCGCGGGGTGGGCAAGCGGTCGAATCGAAAAGGCCGGGGAACGCGCCCCGGCCCTGTTCGTTAATCCGATGGTCAGATGTCAGCTCGCGCGCTGGATCAGCTCCGGCCCGTCGTTGCCGGGCGCATTGACCAGCCGCGACACCGGGTAGGCGGCCATCTGCCCGGCAGGATAGGGCCGCAGCAGATCGGTCAGGGCGCGCCCGTCCGTCTCCGCCGGGTCGAGCCAGCGATCATACGCTTCGCGCGGCAGGATAACCGGCATCCGGTTGTGAATGGTCGCCATCAGGTCGTTTGGCTCAGTGGTGATGATCGTGCAGGTCGTCAGGACTTCGCCGCTCTCCGGCTCGGTCCAGCGCTCCCACAGGCCCGCGAATCCGAAGGGCTGATGGTCGGCCAGCGTGATATACATCGGCACCTTCGGCCCCTGCGCCTGCGCCTGCCACTCGTAGAAGCCATCGGCCACGATCAGGCAGCGCCGCCGGCTGAGGGCCGTGCGATAGGCGGGCTTCTCGGCGACCGTTTCGGCCCGCGCGTTGATCATCTTGTAGCCCACCGAGGCGTCTTTCGCCCACGAGGGAATCAGGCCCCAGCGCATCATAGCAAGCTGGTTGCGCCCGGATTCAGGATCACGGATCACCGTAGCGACCGGCTGCGATGGCGCGACATTGTAGCGCGGCGGCAGGTCCGGGGGCGGCGGGTCCACGCCGAAGTTCTGGCTCAGGACTTCGGGGTTCACTTCCGTCAGGGTAAATCGTCCGCACATGTGTTCTATTATACCCTCGCTGTCTGAAAATTGCAACAGATTTTAGCGATCCGACTGCCCCATGCCCACACCTGCCCGCCAGGGTGGGAATCCGCCCGCGCTCAATTCTATAATTCTGTATAGCGCGGCATGACGCTATGCCGCCCAATCCTGTGCGGGGAGGCATGTTAAGCAGGATATGGCTAAGAAAAAACACCTGGTTTCGTTCAGCCTGTTTGCACCCTACAACGAAGACGTGACCCTGATCGGGGACTGGAACGACTGGGAGCCGGTCGAGATGCAGCGCCGCGACGATGGCTGGTGGCATGTCGGCCTGCCCCTCGACGATGGCGAGTACCAGTATAAGTTCCGCCTCAAATCCAACAGCTATTTCCAGGAAGGCCAGAACGTCGCCGTGACCGATCCGCGCGCCTTGCGCGTCACGCGCGACCAGCAAGAGAACGCGATCGTGCGCGTCAAGGACGGTCAACGCGTCGTCACCACCTACGAGTGGCAGCACAACGACGTGCATCTGCCCCAGAATCACGAGCTGATCATCTACGAAACCCATATCGGCGACTTCACCGGCGAAACCGGCGAGGGTCTTAATCCTGCCGGGGAATACTTCAAAAAAGCGACGGAGCGGCTCGACTATCTGGCCGACCTGGGGATCAACGCCGTCGAGCTGATGCCGGTCAACGACTTTCCCGGCGGCTACTCGTGGGGCTACAACCCGCGCTTCCTGTTCGCGGTCGAGAACAGCTACGGCTCGCCCGACGACCTGTGCCGCCTGATCGACGAGTGCCACGCGCGCGGCATCCGTGTGATCCTGGATGGCGTCTACAACCACAGCGAGGACAAGACCCCGCTGGCCCACATGGATTACGCCTACTGGTACTACCGCGAAAACCCGGATGACCCGGAGCATCACTGGGGGCCGAAGTTCAATTACGGCTATCACGATGACAAGCTGGGCATCTGGCCCGCGCGCAGCTTCATTCACGACGCGCTGCGCTTCTGGATCGACCACTTCCATATCGACGGCATCCGCTTCGATGCGACCGCGATCATTGAGAACTACGACGTGCTGCACTGGCTGAACGAGACGGTCTACCAATACATCAAGGGCATCAAGCCGTTCTTCACCATCGCGGAGCACGTTCCGCAAGACCCGACCGTAACCGGCCTGGGCGGGCCGATGGACGCCGCGTGGCACGAGACGTTCTCCAAGCAGATCATGGCGACGCTGTGCGCCCGCGATCAGGACGGGTTCGAGGCGTTCAACATGGACGCGATCGCAACCGTGCTCCAGCCCACCCAGGAAGGCTTCGACAGCGCCTACAACGCGATCAACTACATCGACAACCACGACCAGAACCGGATCATGTGGCGGCTGGGCGAAGCGGGCATCTTCGACGATGCCGCCTTCCGCCGGATGAAGCTCGGCGCGGGCCTCTTGCTGACCGCCGCCGGAATCCCGATGCTGTGGATGGGGCAGGAATTCGGCCAGAGCAACCCGAAAACCGTGTTCGATCCGCAGCCGCTCCAGTGGTCGCTGCTCGACAACGAGCGCAACGGCGATCTGCACCGCTATTACAAGGGCCTGATCCACTTCCGCAAGGACAACCCGGCGCTGGTCACGCCCAACATCGAGGTCATCCATCTCGACCACGAGCGCAAGATTCTGGCCTTCAAGCGCTGGAACGACGAAGGGAATGTTGTGATCGTCGTCGCCAACCTGCTCGACCAGTACGCCGGGGACGTTGAGATCGGCAACTGGCACGAGGATGGGGCATGGCACGAGTATCTTGACGATTACGATATCGAGGTGCAGGGCGGCGTGCTGCGCGACACGCTGGCCGAGAGCGAGGTCAAGGTCTACGTCAAGGCCGGTTAGCGGGCGGGCTAAGATCGGGCCAGAGCATGTTATGCACTTCGGAACGCAGAAGCAGCTTGTCCCCCTCCCTCAATCCCTCCCCCACAAGGTGGGCGGGACTTGAAAGGTACTGCGTGCCGCCCCTGCCTTCCGTGAAACGTGGGGGAAGGGGGGTAAGAATGCATAAGGCTCTAACGATCGGTCGAGAGACGGCTCATTGATGCCGCCTCTTTGTTTGCACAAGGGAAAACGACGCATGTTTCAGATTGGCGAGATCGAGATATACCCGGTCAGCGCGGGACTGGTCCAGGTAGACGGCGGCGGGGCGTTTGGGCTGGTGCCGCGTGTGCTGTGGAGCCGCTACCTGCCGCCCGACGATCAGAACCGCGTCCCGATGACACTGACCTGTTTGCTGGTGCGCGCCGCCGGAAAAACGATCGTGGTCGATACCGGCATGGGCGACAAGCTGCCGCCGAAGCTGGTTCAGCAGTGGGGCCTGACGCACCCGCGCGGCACACTGCTCGACGGGCTGGCGCGGATGGGTATCCAGCCGGAAGACGTGGACATTGTGATCAACACGCACCTGCACAGCGATCACTGCGCCGGCAATACGACCGTCGGGCCGGATGGTGAGCTGCGCGCCACCTTTCCACGCGCCGAATACGTGGTCCAGCGCCGCGAGTATGAGGACGCGATCCGCCCCAACGAGCGCACCCGCGCCACCTACGTCCCGTTCAACTACGAGCCGTTGTACCGGACCGGGCAGCTCACCCTGCTCGATGGCGATACTGAGATCGCGCCCGGTGTGCGGGCGGTCGTCACGCCCGGCCATACTCCGGCCCATCAGGTGGTCGTGTTCGAGAGCGGCGGGCAGCACGCGCTCTTTGTCGCCGATCTCGCCAGCTATGCGGTGCACTTCGAGCGGCTGGGCTGGATGACGGCCTACGATGTCGAGCCGCTGGTCACGCTCGAAACCAAGCGCCACTGGCAGCGCTGGGCGCTCGATCACGACGCGCTGCTGATCTTCCAGCACGACACGCAGAAGGGCGCGGGCCATCTCCACGCCGACGCCGAGGGCCACCCGATCGTGCGCCCGGTCGAGGTCGTATTGGCCTGATCCACGCGGGCTCTCGTAGGGGCGAGGCTTGCCTTCGCTCGCCGGGTAGAACAAGCCCTACCTCTACCGCAAGGATCGCGGGATCCCGTTCGGGGCTGTTCTAACCGTTATCCCGGCAGCGGGACCGTGCAGCGGCCATCCGCCCGGCGGCACGTCGCCAGCACCGTATTCTGCTGGCGCACCTCGAAATCGCCCGCGAGCCAGAACATCTCCGCCGGATCGATCGTCACGATCGAGCGCGCTTCGCGGCATCCCGCAGGCCTGGGGACGTTGGAGTCGAACCACGAGTACACCTGCACGCAGTCCTGCGCCGGGAACGCTTCCAACGTCCCGCTGAGCCACTGTGTCCGCCAGCGGGTGACCGGGAATGTGATCGTGCCCTGCGTCAGCACCAGGCTGGCGAGATTCACGGCGCGGCCCGTGTTATTGATCACGGCCAGCGAGCGGCTGTCATACACCACCAACACGCTCATGCTGCTGGCGGCAGTGGGGACCGGCGTAGCGGTTACAGCCGGCGCAGTGGTCGGGCGCTCGCTGGGGAGCGGCGTGCCGGTGCTGGCCGCCGACACGGTCACGGGCGGGGTGAGAGTCGGGGTGGCGGCAGGCTGCACCACCAGCGCCGTACCGCCCGGCAGCAGCACGCGATCCCGGTTCAGGTGTACCTCGCTGAGCACCTGTGAGCTGCCATCCGAATATTCGACGAAGACGCGCTCGCCTGCTGAGGACGGCACCGGCAGCACCGCCTGCCAGGGCTGCCAGGTTTGCAGGGGCTTGCCTTCGAAGTCGAACAGGCGCACCTGGGTTGCCCGGTGCATCCCGGCCTCGCTCGCGCGCCCGAACGCATCATTCGAAAGATACAGCCGCGTGCCGGTCGGATCGGCCAGCGCCGGCACGACATTGGGCCGCCCGCCGAACACGACGATGAACAGGTAGCCGAAGCGGTGCGGCAGCGCGGCGACGCCGATCTCGCGGTAGGCGGGGTTATAGGTCGTGCTGCGGTGCACGGACGAGCTGGTCCAGAAGCCGAGTGCCTGGCTCACGCTGGCCCCGGCATAGCCGATCTCGTCCACCGCGATCCGGTCCGAGCGGCCATAGACCGGCCAGTTGTAGGGCGACCACTGCGCGCGGATTTTAGGGCCTTCGCCCTGCTGCCCCTCGTGAATCTTGCCGCCGTCGGGCAGTGAGGGCAGCGTCAGCAGGTACTCGGCCTGGGCGAGCGCCATCGCTTCCAGGGTGGCATTGGGCTTGAGCGGCCACGTGCCCTGCGCGATGCGTACTTCGTTGATAGCGGCGATCACGTCGCGGGCGACTTCGGTTTGCTGATCCTGGGCATGGGAGTCGCGTGCCGGCCCCCACCCCACGCTCAACACGAAGATGACGAGTAGCACATGGACGAGGCGAGACATGCGACCCCCGATCTGACTTCATTTTTATGTTATCCGTATTATAAATCTTTTTTGTCGTTTCGATACTGCCCCATTTTCGTGTGCCAACAAAAAACGCCCGGTTGCCCGGACGCATGATCGGATCAAACGTCAGACCAGCGTTCAGCCGCCGGACCTCACGCGCCACGCTCCGGCTCGTCAGCAGGTGGCGGCTCGACTTTGCGCGCCCGCACGCACATGAACGCTGGCTTTTTGAGCAGCATTTCATAGTCCTGCGGATTGGCCTGTCGAAACTCTTCGGTCGGCAGCGGCTCGATTAACCGCTCGATCACGAACCCGGCCCGCCACAGCGCCTCGGTGATCGCGCTGAGCGGGCGGCGAAAATACGGCACATACACCGGCTCGCCCCCCCAGCCGCGCCACAGCATGCCGGCTTGCTCGACCTCGAAATAGCTAGACTTCGCATCGCGGTACTCGGCTGCCGGGTGTCCGGTCGAGAACACGAGCCACCCGCCCGGCCTGAGCACGCGGTGGAATTCGGCCAGCGGAACCTGCCAATCTTCTAGGTAGTGCAGCACCAGCGAGCTTAGCACACCGTCAAACGATTCGTCTGCCAAAAAGTCGAGCGGTGCGCGCAGATCGGCCAGGTGCAGTTCGGCACGACCGCCGGCGCGCTGGCGGCCATATTCCAGCATCTCCGGGCTGACGTCCACACCCACCACTTCCGCGCCCTGCTCCAACATCCATAGGCTGTAGATAGCGGTGCCGCAGCCCGCATCCAGCACACGCTGCCCGTTCAGCCGGGGCACCAAAGCACGCGTGGCGGGCTGTTCGTAATAGGCATTGTGCGGCTTGATACCGATCAGCCGCGCGTAGCGTTCGGCCAGGGCGGCGAAGGCGTCCAGGGCAATCGGTTTGTCATCGGGAGTATTGCTCACAGGATTCTTTCCTCTCAGCCAGTTTGCGGTAGAGAAATAAAAAGGCGTCTCTGTGTGAGGCGCCTTGACTATACGCAAGTTGACCGGATTTCCGCTACTGCTGCGATTCCCACTCGCGCACGACATCGCCCAGCAGACTGCGCACCTCGGAATCTTCGACGTCCCCGATCCCGGCATAATACATCCCGTCTACCTCGATCTTTACGCCGCCTTCCATCGACGGCTGGACGTGAATCTCGCGCCCGCGAAACTCCGGCAGCCCGCGCAGCCGCGCTTGCAGCAGTGCCTCGATCTGGTCGGCAATCGACAGTTCCGGCTGGACCTCTTCGGGTTTTTCAGGTGCCTGCCCGCGCGCGGCGCGCGTCATCTGGCGCAGCATCGAGCCGGGAGCCAGCGAAACCGGCTGGGATGGCGCGTCATGATTCGCCTTCGCGGGCGGGGGAGCCTGTGGCGGCCTGGCGGGTGCGGCGGGGGCGAGTGGTGCCGCCGCCTGTGTTCCGGCCAGCCTGTCCAGCTCGCGCACGGCATTCACAAAGCGCCGCTCCAGGCCCGCGCCGCGCAGCTCGGCTGTCGTGCGGAAGCGCTGCCCGCCGATCTCCACGATCAGGCCGCCGTCGGCCAGGTCGCGCCAGACGCGCAGCAGCTCGATCGCGTCGCCGGGCGGCTCGTCAGAATCAATAGGATCGGTGGTAATGGGCATGTCGCTTTCCTCGGTGTCGGTCAGTTCCTCGCGGTCGGGCAGCATTTCGGCCACCGTCCGCGATTCCTGCACCAGGTCATAATCGTCGAAGCTGGGTTCGGGCAGCGGCGCGCTCACGTGCAGCGGCTCGTCCGGGGCAAGATCGGTCGTCAGCAGGTCGAGATCGGGGATCGGCACAGCCGCCGCAGGGGCGAGCGCGGCCCGCTCCGGTGCAGCAGCCGGCTGCGAAGATTCCGGTTCCCCGGCCTTCGCGTCCGACTCGCCCTTGAGCCAGCGCCACAGCAGCACGTGATAGCCGGGCAGCGGCGGCAGACCCGCCTGGGCGCGGCGTTTGCGTTCGGTGGTGCGCTGGATCACCAGCCCCATCATGATCAGCCACAGCACGCCCGCGCCGCATGTCACCGCGACGAGGCCGCCGATCTGGCTGAAGAAATCACTGACGCCGGACGCATCAGCTTGAGCAGGAAAACGCAGCAGGTCCAGGTAATCGAACATAATTCTTCCCGTTTATCACTGAAACCGCCACCACGCAGTGAGCGGCCCGGCCAGGTTTACTGCTGGCAGTCGGGGCACAGGTGCGTTCCGCGCTGGCCCACGACCGTTTTTTCAATTGGGCGGCCACAGTTCGGGCACGGATCGCCCGCGTGACCGTAGACCTGCAAGCCGTCCTGGGCCGAGCCTTTTGTCCCATCCGGCTTGCGATACCAGTTTACACTCGCGCCCTCACGCCGGATACCTTCGCGCAGCACGGCCCGGATCGCCTCGTACAGCCGCGCGATATCGGCCTCGCGCAGCGTATCGGCCCGGCGCAGCGGGTGCAGGCGGCTGGCGAACAGCGCCTCGTCCACGTAGATATTGCCCATCCCGGCCAGGAAAAACTGGTTGAGCAGCAGCGGCTTGAGCGTCCCGCTCCGGCCCTGGATGCGCGCGCGGAAGGCGTCGAGCGTGAAATCGTCGTCGAGCGGCTCCGGCCCCAGGCGGCCTGTGACCTCGCTCTGATCCCCAACCAGGTACACGCGCCCGAACTTGCGCGAGTCCGAGAAGCGCAGTTGGTGGCCGTTATCGAGCTGGAAATTGAAATGCACCCAGCGGTCGGCATAATCGACATGATCGTTCGGCACGACATACAGTCGCCCGGTCATCTTCAGGTGAATGATCAACGTGTCGGGATCGAGTCGGATGACGATGTATTTGGCGCGGCGCTCGATGCTCTGCACCGTCTGGCCAACGATCCGCGCGGCAAAGATCGGCCCATCGGGCGTCACCAGCCCGCCGGGATAGTCGTAGCTCACGCCGGTAATCGTGCGCCCGACCAGCGGCCCGCGCAGGCCGCGTACCACAGTCTCGACTTCGGGTAGTTCTGGCATAGTGTCTCGTTATTCTGCTGTGCGTTCGATACCAGGGATTCTACCGGAAAAATCCACATTCGCCCGCTCGCTCCATTGTACCACTATTCTATCTTAAGTGTTTACCGTTTTCACGATTCTTTCAGAACCCGTAAGTTGTGGTATAGTAGTTGTATCGAGTTATAAAAATTTTGTTACGACCTGTAAAAAATGCCGGGCCAGCAGCGAACCGGCCCGGCAGCAAGCTATCTCACCGTTCTGACGTTTTAGATCGAGGGGGGCACTACTTATGCCTTACAAGGGTCATTCCATGAAAGTCTATGAAGCCGCCTTACCAGACCCGTCCTACGTCAGCAGCCAACTGACCCTGACCATTTTCGGGGCCAACCTGCTCTTCTGGCTGTCGATGCTGATCTACCTGCGCAGCCGATTCTAGCCGTCACCCGGCAGCGGGCTGTCCCTCACCCGCCGGCACCGCCTGCAGCGTGCGAATAATTCGGTCGATCACGTTGTCGTAGTCGTCGCGCGCCTCGTCTCCAAAGGTGAGCACCCAGAACGCATAGCGCGCCGGCTGGACCGGCACAGCGATCTGCACCCGGTGTACGAACTCCGGCGGATTCTCCGCATCCAGCGCCAGCGGCACATCGGCGGCGTCCTCGACCGCCTCGCGGCGGTGGAAGTAGAACACGCAGTCAGCGTCGCTGCTGCGCCGCGCCACCGCCGAATCGACGATCTCACCTTGCAGCGCGCCATCCGCGCGGAAAGCCGCTTCGAGCGCGCGCATCTGGTTACAGGTTGTCGGCTCCTCACCGCCGGGCACTTCCGGCAGCGGCACGATCTCCTGCAGGGTCAGCGCCGCGACCATCCCCTGCCGCTCGATCCGATCGGCGTCCGTCTCGACCAGCCGCACATTGGGCAGCACCGCCCCATAGACCGGGTCGCGGGTCGCCGCGCTGAAGGGCGTCTCGACCTGCTCCCACAGGTCATCCGATCCCTCGATCGCGTCCGCCAGATCGCCGCGTGCATCACGCCACGCCTCGCGCTCGGTGTCGGCAGGCAGCCAGCTCGCGGGCAGATCGACGCGGAAGCGGAAGCCGGGCCGCGCACCGACCGTGAAGGTCTGCATATCCGTCGCCGTCCCCCCGCCCAACTGCTCGCTGATCTGGTCTTCCAGCACGCCGCTGGCGACCAGCGCCACGATCGCGCCCACGCACACCAGCACCGCCAGCAGCGCGATCAGCAGCCCTGAGCGCCGCCGGGGGCGTGCCGCTGCGCCGGGGGCATACTCCGGCCCCATCGCTGCCGGACCCAGCGCGCGATCCTGCTGCTCCAACTCGGCCTGCATCCGCTGCGCGACCGGGTGAGCGGGATCAAGCTGGAGCGCCTGCGTGACGCAGTAGCGATATTCCTCGCGGTCATCGGTCGCCGTCGCCAGCCACAGCCACGCGTCGGCGGTCATCATCTCGTTGCGCGCCGCGTGGCGCAGATAGGCCAGCGCCTCGGCCTTATGGCCCGACTGGACCAGGTTGATGCCGTGCATCAGGTTTGGGGGCGGTGCGTTGTACATGGCGTCCCTTTCACGCGCTTGATACGGCTGTCATCCCCCCTGCTGCTCCCCACATCAGGCCGAGGGCGGTGTATACGGCTCGAAGCTGCGCAGCCAGTCGAGCAGCATCCCCAGATCGTACACGCCTTCCGGCCAGACCTGCCGCCCGGTCGGTGTATGCCGCCACACCGGCGTATCCGGCTCATACGAAAATGCGCCAATGCTGAAGAATCCCAGCCGCCCGAACGGCTGCCCGCCGTTGGGATAGGGCGACTGCGCGCCGTGCGCCGCGAGCCGGGCGTGCAGCGCGATCAGGCTCGGCGTCCAGAACAGCAGCGGATTGACCGGGTGCCGGCTGCCCAACGAGTCGCGCCCGTCCGTGGCCAGGTGCGTTTCCAGATGCAGGTGCGGATTGTTATGCTGCACGCTCACCTGCCGGCCAAACGAGACGACCGGCCAGCCCGACGTGCCGATCACCTGCCCGGCGCGCACCTCGTCGCCCACGCGCACAATCGCGGACTCGGACTCGCCGGTCAGGTGGCCGTAGCCCACGATCAGATTCGACAGCACGCGCGATCCGTCCGCGCTGCGCACCGACGGCGGCAGATAGGGCCGCAGCGCCAGGGTCCGCTCGGCGGGATCGGGCATGAAATCGAAGTCCACGATCACACCGTCGCTGACCGCGATCAGCGGCGAGCCTTCCGGCACAATATAATCGATCCCGTTGTGCAGGCCGCGCGTGTTCTCGTAGAAAATCTCCCAGTTGTGGAAGGCAAACGTCGTCGGGCCGAAGCCGTTGATCTCCATCTGCTCGATCCGACCCGGCGGCACGCTCAGGACCGGCAGGTAGTTGAACGGATCGGGTAGCCCCAACTGCTCGCGCATCTGCCAGAAGCGGGCGTACTCCGGCGGGGGCGTCTGGCGCGTGAGCTGATCTTCCTGCTCGCGCAGCGCCGCGCCGCGCAGTTGATCGACCTGCGCCAGCCGGTCCTGGCTCGCGCTGCTGACCCGCAGCAGATCGCGCACCAGCCCGCGCCGCAGCCCCAGCACGGCATCCGACTCATACCACGCGTCCACCACCTGCGCGTAATCCGGCGAGCGGGCAAAATCGGTCTGCTCGCCCACGATCCAGCCTTCCTCGCCGTTCCAGACCGTCTGGAGCCAGGTCTGCGCGCCGAAGATCGCCCCACTGACCGGCAGCGCCTGCCCCCCGGCCAGCGTTCCAAGCGGCGTACTGCCGGTGTCCGGCGCGCGGTAGACTGTCGCGCCGCCGCTCCGCCCCCGGACCGTGACATCTTGCAGCGGGATCGCGTCCTCAGGCAGCGACAGCACGGCAGCGGGCGCCGCCGTCCAGTTCTCGTTCACACCATCCGGCATCTCGTCCGGCGGCTGGATCTGCTCCAGCGTCTCTTCCAGGGCCTCGACCGGCGGCGGATTCTCGGTCATCGCGTCGATCTCTTCCAGCCGGGCACGCAGCGCCTCGACCGGCGGCGTGTCGTCCGGTTGGTGGGCGGGCGGGGCCGCTTCGGCGGGCATTTCCGGCGGCTGAGGCGCGATCGCCGCGGCGTGCACGGCGACAGGCACAGCCACCGGCACCATGCCTTCGGCGGACGGCGCAGCTTCGCCGGTGTCGGGCGAGGCCGGGGCCGAAGACTGGCCGCCGATCTTGCCGAGCAGTTCGTCCCGCAGGCTGTTCAACTGCCCCTGGAACTCCTTCTCGATGGCGACCTGCGCCAGCGCGCGCACCTGGTCGGCATCGAGCGAGCCGCCGGCGGCGCGGCCCAGCAGGCCCTTGCCCTGGATCAGCACGCCGATCACCTGGTGCACCCACTCGGTCCCCAGGCCCATCAGCACCCCGGCCAGCACCAGATCGATCCAGTCGAACGGGTCCTTAAACCAGCCCGCCACCTCGATGCCGAGCGGCTGAAACAGCCGGAGCTGGCTCGTAAACGCCAGCGCGAGGCCCATGAGCACGCTCAGCCAGACCGCGACGATCTTCTTGCGCGCGATATAGACATCCGACGACAGCGCGTTGCGCAGCATCAGTTCGCCGCGCGCGAAAGTCTGCTGCGCTTCGAGCAACCGCACCTCGATCAGCTCCAGCGGCCATTCCGCCGGATCGACGCTGGCCGGGTTGGCGACCTGCTTGAGATCGCGGTTGAGCTGGTGCGCCAGAACCAGCGCCTTCAGCTCGTTCAACTCCTTCCAGGCACGCTTCAGATCAACCTGCAGCAGCCCGGTCAGGCGGATCGCTAGGCTGTGCAAAAAGTTGTTGGCATCGACCACCGCGCGCTCGACCCAGGTAAACAGAAATTCCAGGATGCGCTCGATCAGGGCCGCCCCGACCAGCAGCGGCGCAAGCCGGGTCGCCAGCTCGTCCAGCCCGCTGGGCGCGGCAGCCTCCCCAGTGTTGAGGCCCGGCTCCTCGCCGCCGTCCTGGGCGACGACCGGCCCGACCACCAGCAGCGTCAGCACGATCCACGCCAGCAGCAGAACGATACGCAATTTTCTGTTCGTGCGTTTTCCAGCAGGCATGAGACACTCTCCTGAAGTCCGCCGACCCGATTGATTCATGCGTTAGTATAGCCGCAACAGCGCCAGGGTGCACAGCGCGAGGCCGGGGCCGAATTTCGCCCGCGACAGACGGATGATGCACCCCGCTCAGCGCGGCGAATAGTCGAAGTATTCCCAGGCCAGCAGCCGCTGCCACGAGCCGTCTTCCGCTATGACCTCGATCTGCACCTTGAGCGGGTACGTTCCCGGCTCGCGCAGGCCAAAAGCGGTATAGGGGATGAACAGCACCAGGTCCTCATAGAGCGTCTGCTCGCAGCACGGCGTGATCGGCGCGGACGTGAGCACAATATCGCGGCTGTCGCGGTAGAGCGTGGGCGCCGCCGGGTTGAACAGCGGTGCGAATTCCTCGGTATCGAAATAGAAGCGGGCCACGACAAAGGCGGTGCGCGCCGTCCAGCCCTCGATCAGAAACGACGCGCGAATCCGCAGCCCGGCCTGCCCGGAGACGATCACATTCTGCTCCAGCGTTACGCCCTGCGGCTCGACCAGCAGCAGCCCCTCACTGCTGGTTGGCGTCGTGACGGGATCGCTGACCATCTCCGGGCCGAGCACCGTCATCAGCGCCACCTGCGCCGGACGAATCCCACCCAGCCGCCCGCCGGTTTCCTGCTCGGAGCGCACAAAGGTCGGGATGCCGACAAACTCACCGTTGCCGTTCACCGCCAGCCCGCCGCTGTTACCCGGCGCGATCTCGGCATCGGTGCGGTACCACACCGGCAGGCGTTGGCCGCTCATTTCGCCGTTCTCGACCGAGACAATCGTGCCCGACGTGACCACCAGATAATCATCGCCGATGCCCGGATAGCCGAAGATATAGACCGGGTCGCCCCGGAACACTTCATCAGGGCGGATCGAAGCCGGGATATAGGGCAGGTTCAGGTCGGCGGCGTCGATCGGATTGGCATCCATATCATAGCGGATGGCAACCAGCGCCACATCGATCGACAGGTCGGAGTTGACCACATCCCCGACATAACGGTATTCGGGCGGGTCGTTGATATCGTCCAGCAGCGCGACGGCGACCAGGTCGGCTCCCTGGACCACGTGCGCATTGGTCACGATCAACCCGTCGGGCGTGGTGATCGTCCCGGTCCCGGTCGAATAGATACGATCGTTTCGTATGTTGGCGACCAGCACCACCGAGCGCGCCACCGCCGCGATCTCGTTGCGGTCGAGCGTGCCGTCGCGGTTCACATCGTCCAGCACGACATCGTGCGCCGGATCGTTGTAATCCGACTGGCACGGGCTGAGCCGCCCCGTGATCGACCAGCCTTCCCCGCCAGGATAACGCACCGGCACCCAGTTATAGCCGTCGGCGCTTTCCAGGCGGCTGTAATCCGCGTCCAACTGCTCACCGGGCGGGCGCGTCGAGATCACCTGGAAGTTGACACCGGGGCCGCTGCGGATGTTCAACTCGACCTGCCCGTTCACTTCGACACAGCGCCACGCGTCTCCCGCCTGGGCGAGGGTGCCTTCGCCGGTCGGGGGCACAGCCGCCCACACCGGGGCCGGGTGTGCCAGCCCGATCAGTATCCCCACGACCAGCAGCCCCAGTACTGCCTTCCCGATCTGCCGCATCTTCCACTCCGCACCGTGATCGATTCACGCTCAATTCTCTGCTAGAAACACTATAGCACTGACCGACTTTCTGCCCAAACACGGCGCGGAAAACGTCCCGCGATCTTTAAGGTTATCCCCGGTTCCAGCATGTTATAATGGCCGCGTTCGAGAGTGTTCTATACCGGAATCGACAAGCGGCGGTGCGATCTGATGTCTGACGCGAAGGAATTTGTTCATCTGCACGTCCACACCGAATTCAGCCTGCTCGACGGTCTGAGCCAGATCAAAAAACTGACCAAACGTGCTGCCGAACTGAACATGGGGTCGCTGGCGATCACCGATCACGGCACGATGTTCGGCGTGATCGACTTCTACCGCGCGTGCAAGGCGCAGGGCATCAAGCCGATCATCGGGATGGAAGCCTATCTCGCGCGCCGGGGCATGACCGACCGCGATCCGCAGTACGACACGCGCCCCTATCACCTGTTGCTGCTGGCCCGCAACCAGACCGGCTATCAAAACCTGTTGAAGATCGCTTCGGCCTCACAGCTTGAAGGCTATTACTACCGCCCGCGCATCGACCACGATTTTCTGGCCGCCCACGCCGAGGGGCTGATCGCCACCACCGGCTGTCTTGCCGCCGAGATTCCGCGCATGGTCGAGGATGGGCGCGAAGCAGACGCCCTGCGCCAGATTGGCTGGTATCAGGACGTGTTCGGCCCGGAAAACTTCTTCCTGGAGCTGCAGCACCACGACATCGACATCCTGCACACGCTCAACCGCTGGCTGATCGAAAACCAGAGCTACGCGCGCGTGCCGCTGCTGGCGACCAACGATGTGCACTACATCCTGGCCGACGACTTCGACGCGCACGACACGCTGCTCTGCATCCAGACCGGCAGCGTGAAGAACGAGCAGAACCGGATGCGCATGACCGATCCGAGCTATCACCTGCGCACGCCGGACGAGATGTGGCGGCTGTTTGGCGACGTGCCCGAAGCGCTGACGAATTCGGTGCTGATCGCGCAGATGTGCGACGTCAACCTGGATTCGAACGGCTATCACCTGCCGGTGTTCCCCGTGCCGGAAGGCTTCAGCGCCGAAAGCTATCTGCGCTACCTGTGCGAGCAGGGCTTGCAGTGGCGCTATGGCGCGCGCGCCGACGATCCCGCCGTGCGCGACCGGCTCGATCACGAGCTGAACATCATCCACAACATGGGCTTCGACACCTACTTCCTGATCGTGTGGGACCTGTGCGAGTTCGCGCGCCACGCAGATATCTGGTGGAACGTGCGCGGCTCCGGCGCGGGCAGCGTCGCGGCCTACTGCCTGGGCATCACCAGCATCGATCCGCTGACCAATGGGCTGCTGTTCGAGCGCTTCCTGAATCCGGGCCGCGTCTCGATGCCCGACATCGACCTGGACTACCCCGAAGACCGCCGCGCCGAGATGATCCAGTACTGCGCGCAGAAGTACGGTGAGGACAAGGTCGCCGCGATCATCACCTTCGGGACGATGGGCAGCAAGGCCGCGATCCGCGACGTGGGCCGCGCGCTGGATGTGCCCCTGCCCGAAGTTGATCGCATCGCCCGGCTGCTGCCGACCGGGGCCAAGCCGGTGAAGTTCGACGACGCGCTGGGCGACGATCCCGAAAAGGCGCTGCCCGATCTCAAGCTGGCCTACGAGCAGGACCCGCTCGCCAGGCGTCTGATCGACACCGCCCGCCAGCTCGAAGGCGTCACGCGCCACGCCAGCACGCACGCCGCCGGGGTGATCGTGGCCGACAAGCCGCTGGTCGAATATATCCCGCTGCACCGCCCCACCAGCGGCAGCTCGGATGAAGATGTGCCGGTCAAGATGGTGACGCAGTTCCCGATGGAAACCTGCGAACAAATCGGCCTGCTCAAGGTGGACTTCCTCGGCCTCTCCACGCTGACGATTATGCGCAAGGCGTGCGAGCTGATCGAGCGCTATCACGGCATCCAATATGATCTCTCGAACATCCCCTACCGCGCCGATCCGGGCGATGCCGAACAATCGCGCATGATCCGCGAGACG
This sequence comes from Chloroflexota bacterium, assembly GCA_012729765.1. Taxonomy (GTDB): domain Bacteria; phylum Chloroflexota; class Anaerolineae; order Aggregatilineales; family Aggregatilineaceae; genus JAAYCM01. Next base: position 72,142 of record JAAYCM010000046.1, read on the forward strand.
TTCGAGATGCTCAGCCGGGGCGAGACGATTGGCGTGTTCCAGCTTGAATCGCAGGGCATGCGGCGTATGCTGACCGATATGCGCCCGACCAAGTTCGAGCACATCGTCGCGGGCATCTCGCTCTACCGCCCCGGTCCGATGGACTATATCCCGCTCTACAATAAGCGCCTGCACGGGGAAGAGGCTGTGAAATTCCTGCACCCGCAGCTAGAGCCGATCCTGGAAGAAACGTTCGGAATCTGCGTTTATCAGGAACAAATTATGCAAATCGGCGCTAAGTTATTCGGCTATTCCCTGGGTGAAGCCGACTTAATGCGCCGCGCTGTCTCCAAGAAGAAAAAGGAAGACCTGCAAAAGCACCGCGATATTTTCGTCAAACGCGGGCCAGAGCACGGTGTTGATCCCGACACGGCCAACGCGATCTTCGACGATATCGAGTTCTTCGCGCGGTACGGCTTCAACAAATGTGTCGTGGCCGATACCGAAATCATCGACGCGCAGACCGGGCGTCTAGTGCGCGTTGGCGATCTGGCAAGCGGTGCAGTGACGATTGAGCACACGGTATCCTGCGATACGAAACAACTGCGTCTCGTCCCACGTGCGGTGACGGCTGTGGTGGAAAACGGCATTAAGCCGGTGTACCGCCTGACGACTCAGTTAGGGCGGCAGATCGAAGCGACCGCCAACCACCCCTTCTACACCTTCGATGGCTGGCGCATGCTGGGCGAGCTGCGCCCCGGCGAGCAAATTGCTGTGCCGCGTGTGATTCCAGTTGAAGGTCAGCGTGAATGGCCGGATCATGCAGCAATCGTACTGGGGCATCTACTGGCTGAGGGCAACCTGTGTCATCCGCACGGTGCTTACTATTACACAACCGACGATGAACAACTGCGGGATTATGTAGCCAATCTAGAGCAGTTTGACAACACCGCTGCATCAGTAAGCCGCCACAAAAGCGCCTACTCTGTTTATAGTCGTCGTATTGACCGTAAGAATGAAGCAGGCGTAGTTACGTGGCTGAGGCAGTTGGGCATTTGGGGAAAAGACTCACACAGCAAAACGATTCCCGATGAGGTATTCGAGCTAACCAATGCCCTGATCGGATTGCTGATTTCGCGCATGTGGGAAGGTGATGGGCACATCAACGAGCATGGGCGCAGCCTGTTCTATGCGACGGCATCCGAAAGGTTAGTGCGCCAACTTCAGCATTTGCTGTTGAGGCTGGGAATAATCAGCCGCCTGCGTACAGTTAAGTTCCCATATCGAGATGGTCGGATCGGGTACCAGCTTTTTGTTACTGGGTACAAGAACATCAAAACGTTCATGGAGACTATCGGTTGCCGCTTCGTCAGCGGTGAACGACGGGCAAAACTGGAACGCATCTTGCTTTCGGGATCAGACATGACTTCTGGTACGCATGATGTCGTTCCAGTGGCTGTGAAATCGGTTGTCCGTGAACAAAAAACGGCACGCGACCTGACCTGGGAGGAAATCAGTATATGTACAGGAGTAGCACCACGTGAGTTCTATGCGACGTCGACCGCAACAAAATCCGGCTTTTCGCGCACTGTGATTGGCCGGTTGGCTGATTATTTCGATTCGGACGACTTGCGCGCCTATGCGCATGGCGATATTTACTGGGATAAAATCGTCTCCATCGAATATACCGGTGACAAGCCCACCTACGACCTGACGATTGCCGACACGCATAACTTCGTCGCCAATGATTTCATTGTGCATAACTCCCATGCCGCCGACTACGCCGTCCTGACCTGCCAGACCGCCTTCCTGAAATGCCACTACCCGCACGAGTATATGGCCGCGCTGATGTCCGTGCACCGCGACGACTCGGCCAAGGTCAGCCTGTTCGCGGCGGACTGCCACCGCGTCGGGATCGCCGTGCTGCCGCCCAACGTCAACACCAGTATGCTCGACTTCTCCATCGAGCCGCAGGCCGACGGCACACGCGCGATCCGCTTCGGACTGGGCGCGATCAAAAATGTCGGCGTCGGGCCGCTGGAGCATATCCTGGCCGAGCGCGAGCAAAACGGCCCCTTCCGCGATCTGGATGAATTCTGCCGCCGGGTCGATATGCGCGTCGTGCAGAAGCGCGCCCTGGAATCCCTGATCCGTGTCGGGGCGCTGGACGAGTTCGGCGACCGCCCCGCTCTCTACACCGCGACCGACCGCATCCTGAGCTTTTCGGTGGATTATCACAAGGCCAAAGAGATCGGCCAGATGAGCCTGTTTGGGGACGCGACCGGCGTCGATTTCGGCACGGAAGAGAGCCTGCTCAGCCACCTGCCGGAGCTGACGAGCAAGATCGACAAGCGCGAGATGCTGCGCTGGGAAAAGGAACTGGTCGGCCTCTACGTCACCGATCACCCGCTGCGCGATCTGGCCGATAAGTTTGCCAACGCCAATATTCGCACCAGCGCCGATCTGCTCGAAGAAGGCGAGGCCGCTAACGGTCGCCCGGTGCGTATCGCCGGGCTGGTGACGGACGTGCGCTCGCTGGTGACCAAAAAGGGCGACGCGATGGGCATTCTGACCGTCGAGGACATCACCGGCTCGATCAGCGCTGTACTCTTCCCGCGCACCTGGGAGAAATATCGCCAGCTTATCGAGGAAGATACCGTGCTGATCTTCACCGGCAAGGCCGACACGTCGCGCGGCGATCTGCAAATCATCGTGGACAAAGTCGATACCAACTTCGCGGCGGTCGAGGCGTTGGACGATCATCCCCGCGCCAGCGCCATGAGCCTGAGCTGGCTGGTGGACGACGATGATGCAGACGAGTCCGGCGGTGAAAGCCCCTACGATGAGGAAACCGGCGAGATGGTGGCCGGAGTTCAGCCGCCGGAGCCGCCGCCGTCATCCGAGCCGATCATCCCGGCCACCGCCGGCGCGAGCGTCCCATCCGCCCCACCGATTGTGCCGCCGCCCGTGCCCGCGCTGCTGCTCGACGAGCGCGAGGTGCCGGGCTGGCTGGACGACGATCCGGCCTGGCTGCCCACGCCGGAGCCGCCGCGCCGGTCCGCTTCCGCCGCCGCACCGCAAGACAGCGCGGTCGCTGCCCCGGCCATCGACCCTGCCGGGCGCCTGACTCCGCCGCCGTCTCGCGCCGCCCAGACACGTGAAGAGTGGGACCGCAACCGGCAGGCGCAGCGCCGCCGCCCGACCGCCGCCCAGACCGCACCCGCCGAGCCGCAGGCTCCGCGCCTGCTGACCCTGACCATCCGGCGCAGCGGCGATTCGGCCCGCGACCGGCGCAAGATCGCCAACCTGCACGGCTACCTGACCCAGTATCCCGGCCAGGATCGTTTCTGCTTCATCCTGGAAGGGGGCGGAGTCAAGCGCGCCCGGATGGACTTCCCGCGTCACGGGATTCAGATCAATGACGAGATCATCGAGCAGGCCAACCGAAGCGTAGGCGAGGCCAACGTCACGATCACCGCGCTGGAATAGGCGCGCGTAGAATAAGTATCTATCCGTTTATTCGCTCTGGTAGAGGAGCACACGATGGTGTTCCCCTGGGCGGGCACGGCATCTTGCCCCTACTATTTACGGATAGATTACTAGGTGACATGTTTTCTAATAAAGGCTACCAGGTCAGCCGCAAAGCGATCTGGAGCCTCCGCGTGCGGACTATGGCCAACGCCAGGATAGATAACTTGCTGTGAGCCGCCAATAGCGGCAGCGATGGTATCCTGATCGGCTTGAGGAACTGTAGCATCTTCAGCACCCCAGGCCAGCAGGGTTGGAGCCCGTATCTCGTCGAGACCCGCCATTAGATCCGCTTCCAAAGCGGATCCGAACACACTTTTCCACACATGAGCGGGAACCTTCTGGGCTTCATGCAAGGTAGTTTGCAGGAATGCCTCTGGCACTGGCCGGACGAAGGTATGTTCAACAAAAGTCTTTACAAATCCTGGATCAACCGGATCTGTCATTTTCGAGATGGTAGACTCCCACAGCTCCAGTAAACCGGGTCTGTCTCGCATACTGGCGCGTGGACTGACCAGAACAAGCCCCTGGGCGCGTTCGGAATTGTCACTGGCAAATCGCAGCGCGACTGAGGCTCCCATCGAATGGCCGGCAACGACCGCTTTTTGAAGATCGAGGATGTCAAGGAAAGCTACCAGATCCGCAGCAAAGTGTTGAAGTCGATAGCCCGTATCGGGGTGGCTTGCATCACCATGCCCTCTCTGTGTCAGAGCGAAGGCATGGATAGATGCCGCCAGGTGAGGCAGCACGCATTGGAAATCGCGCCAGGAACCGGCGAAGCCGTGCAGGAAGACTACCGGAACCCCGGAAGAATCGCCCTGCTCAATATAGGGAAGTCGGATATGGTTGGGCAAGTCAGCCCATTTGATTGCAGATGCCATACCTTTTTCGCCTCGGTTCTGTTAGGACGCATTTCTGAGCTAATTTGTCATAAGCTCGACTTTGCGCATCTCAACAATCGCATTGATGGACGTTTTCGGTGAGTTCAAATTGCCTCGGTGAATTTTCAAATGTTTTGAGATTACACCGATATTGGAAAATTCTGACAAGTTTTGAAAACCTTCTTTAGCCGAAACCCAATGAGCAAAGATTGTCATGTGCAAAATCGAGCTTAGTATCTATCCGTAAATTGCCAGGTTCATCAAAGTATGAGCGCAGGCCAGTTGGACAAACGCCAACCAGTTCTCAGGTTTTTTGCACCAGCGAATGCGCAAACTGCGCCGCTTGACCAGCCAACCCAGGGTACGCTCGACAACCCAACGGCGGGCAGGAAAACGTGTTTCGCCCGGAATGGGACACTCTTCAATCAGGGGTTCCCCGCGTTTGTGCTTGTGTTTGATATGAACGATATAGCGCGCTTGCTCCACATGCTGCAGATGCCAAACCATGTTTTGTGGACCGCCTTCCACTGACACCCTGTCCACAGCACATACCAGATGCCATTCACTACTGCTCGATTATCAGCTGGAGATCGCCCTGGACCTGGCTTCTTCGCGCTCTTAGGCAGAACCTTTTTGATCTTGCGCCACAACGAGCGTGGCACTTGAAAGTAGTCGTCATTTTTCGGTTTTTGGGTGGAGTCTTTGCTCATGGTGCATCTCGTCTCAGATGGGTAGGTGGTACTCCTATTCTGTACGAGATGCGCCTCTTTTTTCCACTGGAACCGATTTACGGATAGATACTAAGCCTTCAATCGGGGTGTACACCCTACGCCCCGACGTGTCTACCCTTCTTCCCCGTCATACGCCAGCACCACGCCGATCCGGTCGGAATCGCGGATCAGGACGCTGTCGGTGCCGGAGTTGGCGGGCGGCGTCTCGACCGGCACCCCGGCAGCCCGCACCCGGTCAACCAACGCCTGCCACGCGGCGGCTTCCGGCAGGCGCAGCGAAAACGCGATCAGCCCCACCGCATCAGTCGGGGCCGGCGGTGCGTCGCGCCCCGCCCAGATGTTCAGCCCCAGGTGGTGATGGTAGCCGCCCGCCGCGACGAACAGCGCGCCCGGATAGGAACGCTGCATCACCTCGAAGCCCAGCAGATCGCAGTAGAACGCTTCCGCCCGCCCCAGGTCCGAAACGTGCAGATGCACGTGCCCGATATCGGTCCCCGGCGCGATCCCGTTCCAGGGTTCCGAGCTCGCCTGCGCCAGCAAATCCTGCCCATCCAGCGGATCGGTTCCCATCCCAATTTGCGTACCGTCCCACTGCCACTGCGCGCGCGGACGGTCGCAGTACAGTTCCAGGCCGTTTCCGTCGGGATCGGCCAGGTAGATCGCCTCGCTCACGCCGTGATCCGACGCGCCTTGCAGCGGGTAGTCGTTTTCGAGCAGCCGCCGCAGCACGCGCGCCAGCCCGTCGCGGTCCGGCAGCCGGATCGCGACGTGGTACAACCCGGCTGTCCGGGGCGGCTTCTGGCGCGCGCCCGGCTGCTCGGTCACGATCACGTGATAGGGTGGCTCGCCGGTCGCGGATAGATAGGCCGTCCCGTTCACGCGCCGGACCTCGCGCAGCCCCAACAGATCCTGATAAAATGCCAGTGCGCCGCCGAGATCGCGCACGCGCAGATGCGCATAGCCGATCTGGGCCGCGTCGGGTAATGCAAAATTGGCCATGTTTATCTCTCCTGAACTGATACCAAATCTAGCACGCTTGGCCCCAATCGCCCGCACAATTATTGGAATTACATCAGAAAAGGTTGACTCCGACTCTACAGCGCCTCTATAATGAACTCAACTATATTGAATTCAATAGTCTGGACGGATGCGGTATGGCGCGACACAGGCACAAAGGTCCACCCTGGCACAACTTCTGGAGCGGCGGGCCACCCGGACCTGACCCGCACGAGTGGCGGCGGCTGTTTGAGCAGTTCCTCGGCCAGCCCCCCGAAACACACTGGATGTTCGGCGGACGGCGCTTCAGGCCCTGGCAGGTGGGCGAATCGATCTTCAACCCGTTTGTGGCGATGGCGCTCAGCAAGGGCGGCGGGCTGCTGCCGCTGTATGTCCTGCATCTTCTCAGCCAGCAGCCGCGCTATGGCAACGAGGTTATGAGCCTGATCGAAGAGCGGACCGGCGGCGGCTGGGGCACCAATCCCGGCGCGATCTATCCCCTGCTGGTCGAGCTGGAAGAGCAGGGCCTGATCGTCGGCGAGTGGCAGGACCCGGAGCGGCGCACGATCCGGCGCTATACCATCACCGGCGCGGGGCGCGACGAACTGGAGCGGCTCAAAGCGGTGATGCGTCCCAAGCTGCAAGAAGCGCTCGAAGTGCTCAAGGATATGCTGGACGATCTGGAGGAAGAAGCGGATGAGTGAGAAAGTGCTGTTCGAGCTGCGCGTCACCGAGGATGAGCACGGCGCGCACGTCCACGTGATGGAATTGCCGGAGTGGCGGGCCTACCACGCGCCGCCCCGCCCGCGCCTGTTCACCTGGGCCGAACTCCGTAAGGCGTTCCAACCCCGCCCTGCCGAGCGCGATCTGCGACAGGCACTTGACTCGCTGCAAGGCATCTACGACGACCTCTACGGTCACACCCCCAACCCCGAAATGGGATCGTAAGCGGTATCAATCAACAGGAGAGAAACAGGATGGAGAAGGTAATCCAGGAATTTCGCATCATCGAAACGGACGACGGCTTCCGCATCGAGATCAAGGGCGATAAGGAGCAGCTGCGCGACTTCGTGATGAATCTCGACCCGCGCCAGTGGGGGCGGCGCGGCCACTGGGCGCCCTGGGGAGAACACCCTCACGGGCGGCACGGCAGGCACGGGCACGGCTTCCGCTTCGGCCCGATGGGCGGGTGGTTCGGCTTCGGCGGCCCCTGGGACTGGGGCGAGGAAGATGACGAAGACGCGCCGCCCCGCAAGCGCAAGCCCCAAGGCGGCGGAACGGTTTAGGACTCCACAAACACAGCGGGCGATCCGAGTCTGGATCGCCCGCGCCGTTTCGTTGTAGAAACCGGCCCTAGTACTACAGCCGCAGATCGCCCCCCATCCTAAATCCTTCCCCCAAAATGAGGGAAGGACTTCAAATTCTGCTCCCCTTCCCTCCGTGAGACGGGGCTGGGGGATGGGGGCAACAAAACGTCAGATGCGGCTGTAGTACTAGCCACCGGCCTTGCGCGCGATGATCGCCACCCAGTCACCCTGGGGCAAACGGCGCACCGGCTCGAAGCCCGTCCGGCGCAGCGCCGCTTCGACGTCATCGGCCTGCGTGTCGATGATCCCGCTGAAGACGCCGTGCCCCCCGGCCCGCACCACGTCGCCCAGGCCCCCGTCGCACATCTCGATAATCACCTTTGCCAGGATGTTCGCCAGCAGCAGATCGAAGTGCCGCGCCGAGTGTTTGAGCGTCTCCAGGCTGCCCTGCTGCACGGTCAGATGCGCCGCGGCGCCGTTGCGCTCGGCGTTGGCCTGCGTCGCCTCGACCGCCAGCTCGTCGATGTCCAGCCCCAGGACGTGCCGCGCGCCGAGCTTGAGCGCCGCAATCCCCAGGATGCCGGAGCCGCAGCCGAGATCGACCACATCCAGCGCGGGACGGTCGGCCAGCAGGTCCTCAAGCGCCACCAGGCAAAGCTGCGTGGTGGGATGCGTGCCCGTGCCGAACGCCATGCCGGGGTCCATCACCAGGATGATGTCGTCGGCGCGCGCGTCGGGCAGTTCGGTCCACGCCGGGCGGATATACAGCCGCCGGCCCAGCCGCACCGGGTGATAATGCGCCTTCCATGCCTCGGCCCAATCCTCTTCCTTCACCACGCGGAATGATGGCTCCGGCAGCGGGTAGAGCTGGCTCATGTGCCAGACCGCCTCGCGCAGCTTCTGCTGGGCATCTTCGACCTGGTTAGTAGCCGGGAAATAGGCGCGCACGATCAGCCGGTCGGCGGGCGGAACTTCGTCCGGCCAGACCTCGATCGGGAAGCCGGCCTGCTCGATCGCTACCCCCTGGTGCCCGTAACGGTAGAACAGATCGGCCACTGCTTCAGCGGCCTCGCCGTCCACTTCCATCGAGACTTCGATCCAGTCCATCATGCCCCGTCCTTGTGCCTGCGAGCGTTTTGCCCGCTCCATGATACCGTGTCACGCGACAAACCTTAAAGTTTTGTAAATATTCATCATAGTTATTGTCTTAGCCGTTTTTATGTGCTAATATGTGAATTGACGGGGTCCTCATTGACGCGTGCTGAACCAGTTATCGTAGCCCCATCGTGACCAACGGATCCCGTCCTCCTCCTCAAAGTGATACGCGCAAGAGAAATGGGCAGCCTAAGCTGCCCATTTCTTTTATGTATGCTAGTCCGGCGCGGGCACGCTAGCCGCCAAAGAAATCGGCCACCCGGTCCAAAAAGCCGCGCCCGGCCTTCTGCGGGACCACATCGCGGCCCAGCGTGCGGCCCAGTTCCTCGAACAACTGGCGCTGCTCCTTGGTGAGCTTGGTCGGCACTTCGACCGTGAGCACCACAAGCTGATCGCCGCGCCCGGCGTTCGAGCCGTCGCGCCGCAGCTTGGGCACGCCCTTGTTACGCAGCCGCAGCACCTTGCCCGACTGCGTCCCCGGCGCGACGTTGACCTCTTCTTCGCCGTCCACCGTCGGGACGTGGATCACGTCGCCCAGCGCGGCCTGCGCCACGTTGACGGAAATTTCCAGAATGATATCGCTGTTGCGCCGCTTGAAGAACTCGTGCGGCTTGACGCGCAGCACGACGTACAGGTCGCCGGGCGGCCCCCCGCGCTGGCCCGGCTCGCCTTCGCCGCCCAGCCGGATCTGTGTGCCATCGTCCACACCGGGCGGGATCGAAACCGTCAGGGTGCGCGTCCGGCTGACAGTGCCCTCACCGGCGCAGGTCGGGCACGGCGTATCGACGATCTCACCCGTCCCCCGGCAGCGCCCGCACGTCGTGACGTTGACCATGCTGCCCAAAAATGTCTGCCGGACCTGGCGCACCTGCCCGCTGCCGTTACACTCCGGGCAGCGGATCGGCGTCGTGCCGGGGGCGGCGCGGCTGCCCTGGCACTCCGGACACACCTCGCGCCGCGTGACCTCGACATCGATCTCGGCCCCAAACACAGCCTGCTCAAAGTCGATCGTCAGGTCATAGCGCAGATCGTTGCCGGGAATCGGCCCGTTGCGCCGGCGGCGGCCAGCAGCCCCAAAACCGCTAAACCCGCCGAAGAATTCCTCAAAAATCTCGTCGATGCCAGGGAAGCCGCCGCTAAAGCCACTGAAGCCACCTGCCCCACCGTTGCCGAACGCCGCGTGTCCAAAGCGATCATAGGCGGCGCGCTTGTCATCGTCGGAGAGGATCGTATACGCCTCGTTGATCTCCTTGAAGCGATCCTCGGCGTCCGGCGCTTTGTTCAGGTCGGGATGATACTGCCGCGCCAGGGAGCGAAAGGCTCGCTTGAGCTCGTCTTTCGAAGCGTTGCGGGGCACGCCTAATATTTCGTAGTAGTCTCGTGGCATTGTGCGTTCCATACTCGTCTGCCTCAACGTTGACCGATTCTAAACGTACTGCGGCAAGTCTACAAGTCCCACTCCTGGGCAACCTGCGCCGCTGCCTGCCGGGTCTAGAGGCTGTTATGCGCCTGCCCCCCATCCCCCAACCCCTTCCCCCACGTTTCACGGAGGGAAGGGGCGAACGATAGTGCGTTTCAAGTCCCGCCCTCCTTGTGGGGGAGGGATTTAGGGAGGGGGGCGGGCGAGGCAAGCCTCGCCCCTACCAAAACAACCTGCACCACTGCCTGCCAGAGGTCTACGCGCAAAGCGCAGCGGGCGTTGCGCCTGGCCCTCTGCGCGCGTCTTCCAGGTAGGCAAAAGCAGCGCACAGGCCCGGAGATGCCCATACGCTGCTGGCTGTTTTACCAGGATTACGACTCGGTAAAGTCGCCTTCGATCACGTCTTCGTCGGTCGGCTCGCCATAGCCGGTATCACCGCCGCCCGGCTGACCGCCCATCGGCGGCTGCTCGCCCGGCTGGCTGCCGTACATCGCCGCGCCGATCTGCTGGATGGCCGTGCCCAGCGCGTCGCTGGCGCGCTTGATGCGGTCGGCGTCGCTGCTGTCGAGCGCCTGGCGCACATCCTCGACCTTGCTCTCGATGTCGCGGCGCGTTTCGTCCGGCACCTGCTGGCCATAGTCGCGCAGCGCCTTTTCCGCCGTGAAGATCATTGTGTCGGCGCGGTTGCGCACTTCGACCTGCTCGCGGCGGCGCGCGTCTTCGGCAGCGTGCTGTTCGGCCTCGTGCACCATGCGATCGATCTCGTTCTCGTTCAGGCCGCTGCTGGCCGTGATCGTGATCTTCTGCTCACGCCCGGTCGCCTTGTCCTGCGCGGTCACGTTCAGAATACCGTTGGCGTCGATGTCGAAGGTGACTTCGATCTGCGGCATCCCGCGCGGCGCGGGAGGAATACCGTCCAGGATGAACTTGCCGAGCGTCTTGTTGTCGGCAGCCATCGGACGCTCGCCCTGCACCACGTGAATCTCGACCTGGGTCTGGCTGTCGGATGCCGTGCTGAAGATCTGGCTCTTCTTGGTCGGGATGGTCGTGTTGCGCTGGATCAGGGGTGTCGCCACGCCGCCCAGCGTCTCAATCGAGAGCGTCAGCGGGGTAACGTCCAGCAGCAGCACTTCCTTGACCTCGCCGCCGAGCACCCCGGCCTGGATCGCCGCGCCCACCGCGACCACCTCATCCGGGTTCACGCTCTTGTTCGGCTCTTTGGTGAAGAACTTCTTGACCGCTTCCTGCACCGCCGGCATACGGGTCATCCCGCCGACCAGCAGCACTTCGTTGATGTCGCCCGGCTTGAGGCCGGCGTCGCTCAGCGCGCGGCGCGACGGCTCAATGCTGCGGTCGATCAGGTCCGATACCAGGTTTTCGAGCTTGGCGCGGCTGAGTGTCACGTTGAGATGCTTGGGGCCGCTAGCATCCGCCGTGATGAACGGCAGGTTGATCTCCGCCGTCATCGTGGTGGAGAGTTCCTTCTTGGCGTTCTCCGCCGCTTCCTTAAGCCGCTGGAGCGCCTGGCGGTCGTTGCGCAGGTCGATACCCTGCTCGCGCCGGAACTCGTCGGCCAGCCAATTGATAATACGCTCGTCGAAGTCGTCGCCGCCCAGGAAGGTATCGCCGTTGGTGGCGCGCACTTCGATCAGGCCCTCGCTCACATCCAGGATCGAGATGTCGAACGTACCGCCGCCCAGGTCATAGACGGCCAGCGTCTCGTCCTGCTTCTTGTCCATGCCATACGCCAGCGCCGCCGCCGTCGGCTCGTTGATGATACGCAGCACTTCCAGCCCGGCGATGCGCCCGGAGTCTTTGGTGGCCTGGCGCTGCGAGTCGTTGAAGTAGGCCGGGACCGTGATCACGGCCTGGGTCACTTCTTCACCCGTGTACGCTTCCGCGTCGGCCTTGATCTTTTGCAGGATCATCGCCGAGACTTCCGGCGGGCTGTAGGCTTTGTCGGCCATGTGCACGCGCACATCGCCATTCGGGGCCGCGCTGACCTTGTAGGGCACCGTCCCGACCGCGCGCTGCACTTCGGCATCGGCAAACTTGCGGCCCATAAAGCGCTTGATCGAGAAGATCGTGTTCTCAGGATTCATGACCGCCTGACGCCGCGCCAACTGCCCGACCAGGCGCTCGCCCTGCTTATTGATTGCGACCACGGACGGGACCAGCCGTCCACCTTCGGACGAGGGGATTACGGTCGGTTCGCCGCCTTCCATCACCGCGACGACCGAGTTCGTCGTACCCAGGTCCACACCGATAATCTTTGCCATCTTCCTCACCTCGTAGAGTTGGTTACGTGCTGTTTGCTATAACCAGATTCAGATAATGTCAGGTGCTAGCCAGCTACCCGGACCATAGCCGGGCGCAGCACCCGGTCGCCGTGCTTATACCCGCGCAGGAGCACCTGCGTGATTGTTCCACTCTCGGCTTCGACGCCCTCGTCTACCCCCACCGCCTCGTGGAAGTTGGGATCGAACTCCAGGCCCAGCGCTTCGATCTCGCTGACGCCTTCATCCTGCAAAACGCGCTCCAGTTTGCGCTGGATCAGCAGCACACCCTCATACCACTGGTCGCACTGATCGGCGGGCACGGCTTCCATCGCACGGTAAAAATCGTCGAGCACCGGCAGAAACCGGGCAAGCACACTGCCCGTGAGCTGCTGGCGCTGATCGTCGCGCTCGCGCTCCACGCGCCGCTTGTAGTTTTGGAAGGCCGCCCGCTCACGCTGCAAGCTGTCGAGATATTCCTGTGCGCGGGCCTCAGCCTGCTCTAGCTGGACTGTCAAAGGGGTTTCTTCCTCTTCCATATTGGCTTCCGGAGCAACCGGCTCCTGGCCGTTGCGCGCCCCGGCAGTCGCGTCCGATTCCGCTGCGTCGTGTGCAGGCGTATCTGCCCCCGGCTGGTTGGAATCCTGGTGCAGTTCGTCGTTCATAGTGGGTTCTTCCCGGCTCACTGACCTTTTCCTTCGCTATACACACAGAACGCTGCAATTCTAGCAGCGTGTCTGTAGTCTAACGGATAAGTAATAGAAATTCGTTAACAGATTGCAGGAAAAACATAGAAAGTTAGCGAAATTTACCGGATTCACTTGTTGAAGTGTTTCCGGCGGCGCAGAAGCGGGCGGAACGAGCCTACTTCTCGCCCGCCACGTCGTCCAGCAGGTCGGACATCAGGCTGGCGACATAGCGCACGGTGCTGATCACGCGCCCATAGCGCATCCGCGTCGGGCCGAGCACGCCCAGCGCGCCGCGCGTCTGTGGCGTGCCGTAGCGCCCCAGCACCATGCTCAGATGGCTCAGGTCTTCCCAGCGCCCTTCCCCGGCGACCACCACCTGGATATCGGGCTGATCCGGCAACAGCATCTCCTTCAAAATCGCGTCCAGCGGCTCGCGATCTTCCAGAATCCGCACGGCCTGCTGCGCTTCGTCCTCGCTGAACACCGGCAGACTCTCGCTCAATCCATAGCGGTAGATGTCGCGCGCGGCCTGCTGCTTGGCTTGCAGCATCGCGTCGGCCACCAGCTCGCCAACCTCGCTGGTCAGCGCGTCCGAGCGCGTGCGCGCCTGGCTGCGCACCTGCTCCGCCGTCATCATCGCGCCGGTGAGGTTGAAGAACTGCGCGACCTGCGAGAGCACATCCTGCGACACCGGCTCGGCCAGCGTCAGCATTTGCTGGTGCACATTGCCACCTTGCAGCACCAGCACCATCAACACCAACCGCCCCTGGGTGCTGATCAGCTCCAGGTGCTTGAAATGCAGCTCGGCGGCACGCGGCGGCGTAACCAGGGCCGCCATCTGCGCGGTGCGGGCGAGCACCATCGCCGCGATGCGCATCCACTCTTCGATCTCCAGCGGGGCCTGGCGAAACTCGCGCAAGATCTGCCGCCGCTCATTGATCGAGAGGGTGCCCGCCCCGGCCAGCAGCCGGTGGACAAAATAGCGGTAGCCGAGCTTGGTCGGGATACGCCCGGCTGAGGTGTGCGGCGCGTAGATCAGTCCCATCTGCTCCAGCACGCCCATCTCGTTACGCACCGTGGCGCTGCTCACCGTCAGGCGAAAAGCGTCTACCAGGCGCTTGGAGCTGACCGGCTGCGGATCGCGAATGTATTCCTGCACGAGCAGGCTGAGAATATACTCCTGCCGCTCGCTCAGCTTCGGCAGTTCCGCTCCGTCGGCTGGTACGGGCGGATGGGCACTCGGTGGATTCTGGGATGACATCAACTCGTACCTCTAGCGCGTCGTTAAGAGCATGACTAACGTCTGATGTCCGAATCATAACACGGTGGACAGAGGGCGTCAAAGCCACGCGGCGGTGAGCAGGTTCGCCATAGTCAAAGTGGACGAATCGTGTTATATTTTGGAGACAAACTAAAATGGTGCCTGCGCGCCGCTGGGTCAGCGCCTGGAAAGCCACACCGGAAATTCTCAAGGAGCATAATCAATGGGTGCAAAAACCTTCGAAGTGACCGAAGCGACCTTCGAGTCGGACGTTCTCCAATCCGAGTTGCCGGTCCTGATTGACTTCTGGGCGACATGGTGCGCGCCCTGCCGGATGATCGCCCCGCTGGTAGACCAACTCGCCGAGAAGTATGACGGCAAGATGCGCGTAGGCAAACTTGACGCCGACACGAACCAGAATATTCTTATGGAATACGGCGTCATGGGCATTCCAACGCTGATTCTGTTCAAGGACGGCCAGCCGGTCGAGCGGATCGTTGGCTTCATGCCGCTGCCCGCCCTGGAGCCGCGCATTTCGCAGCACCTCAGCTAATCTGCCGGTTTTCAGCACGACCCTCACGAGCGGCTCCCACACGCGGGGGCCGCTTTTCATGCCGGCTCAGGGCAGCCAGACCAGTTCCAGAACCATCTGCTGATCGGAATAGGCAAACGGGGCCGCACCGGGCGCGGTGGGCAGCGTTATCAGCGGGCGGGACTCGCCACCGTCGAGCGGGGTGAGGTGGATCGTGGTCTGGCGCGCATTGACATCGTTCTCCGCCCACGCGATCAACGATTGATCGGGGCTGAGCCAGTAGGGCACGCCCCACAGCGCTTCCGGCGCCTCGTTGCTGACATGGCTCAGATCGGTCGCCATCAGCAGGGTGGCGTCCTGCTGCGGGCGTCCCACGTACAGCCCGGAGCCGGTGCTGGTGCAGGCCGGATCAGCCACCCCCCAGAACACCACCCGCCCATCCCGGAGCCACATCGGGCCGCCCAGAAACACATCCGGCACGGCGAAGGCGATCTCGCGGGCCAGACCGCTGCCGCCCGACAGTGTGATATACAGCCAGTCCGCGTTTGCCAGCCCCATCGCCGCGCTGCGGCACGCGCCGATGCCCCACGAGCGGCTGTCATAGACCGGATAGACCTGCGATGCGCCATCGTCGGAGCGCCAGGGGAGCCAGGGCTGCAAGACGCGCTCGTCCGAGGGCAGCGGCAGCAGATCGCCGGTCGCCGTGTCGAACAACTGGTAATGCGCTTCCAGCCCGCCGACCGGCCCGACGCCCATCTCGATCACCACCGGGCGGTTGTCCGGCAGCCAGCCAACATCGAGCGGCAGCCCGCCCGGCGCGCGGACCATCTCCTGCGCCGGCTGTGTGCCATTGCCGGGCGTCACATACGCGATCCCCTGGCTGCCCGCCTTGACCGCATAGGCGACCTGGCGGCCATCCGGCGACCACTGCACCGCCGTGACCTTGCCGCCATCGGGCAGCGCCCCGATCAGCACCGCGCGCCGCGCCGCCACGTCGAGCACCATGACCGCGCCCTCGGTGGTATACAGCACCCGCTCACCCGCCGGATCGGGTATCAGCGGCCAGGGGTTGATCGCGCGATCGACTTCCTGCGGGGGCGTGGTTCCGGCCAGCGGCCAAACCACCAGCCGGTGCTCGACCAAACCCTGAATCATGACCAGCGCGCTGCGGGTCGATGCGCCGCCGGGCAGCGCGTCCGCCGGGATCGCCAGCGGGGCGGAAGTGGCCTCGACCTGGGGCGCGAAGCCCAGGCCCGTCATTTCGGCGCGCGGATCGTCGCCGGACGTGGCGGCCACCGCCAGCCCGATCAGCGCCGCCAGCAGCAGCGCGAGCAGCAGATTACGCCCGCTCAGATTCACCGCCACGCCAGAGTCCTCATACCCCGCTCCGCGCGCTACAGGCCGGGAACGGCTACCCCGTTCTTGATGCGCGTCTCGATCAACTGGCCGTCACGCATCTCGTGCACCACGTCCGCTTCGGCCATCACCTGAGGATCGTGCGTGACGATCAGCAGCGACACGCCCTTCTCTTCGACCAGCCGCCGCAGCAGATCGAGCACACGCCGCCCGGTGCGCGTATCGAGCTGGCCGGTTGGCTCGTCGGCCAGCACCAACGCGCAGGTTTCGGCCACCGCCCGCGCGATGGCGACGCGCTGCTGTTCCCCACCCGACAGCTCGTAGGGCCGGTGATGCGCCCGCTCGGTCAGCCCGACCCAGGCCAGCGCCTCGTCGATCTGGGCTTCGCGCTCTTTGGGGTCCATCCCGCGCATCCGCAGCGGCACGCCGATATTCTCGCGCGCGCTCAGCAGCGGCATCAGCCCAAAACTCTGGAAGATGAAGCCGAGCCGGTTCAGGCGCAGGTCCAGCCGCTCGCGCTCGCTCATCTGGCCCAGGTTGCGCCCCAACACCCACACCTCGCCTTCGGTCGGCGTGTCCAGCCCGGCGATCAGGTTCAGCAGGGTCGTCTTGCCCGAGCCGGAACGCCCGACAACCGCCGTCATCTGCCCCGGCCAGACATCCAGCGTCACATTGTTCACGGCGTGAATGTCCTCACCGGCAAGCTGGTAGATGCGGTGCAGCCCCGACAGGCTGACGATCGGCTCCAGGCTGGTCGAATAGCTGTTGCTTCCATTACTCATGAAGTCATCTCCTGCCCGTTGCGGCTGGCAGCTTCCTCGCCGTTGTGTTCCGGCCACACACCAATATGATCTTCCTGCAGCCGCAGGCGCACGCGGTCTTCCATATCCAGCGCCTCGATGTACGCTTCGGGCAGTTGCAGCCGCCCGGCGCGGTCGAGGATCGCGTATTCTTCTTCGTAGAGCGCCACATCGCCCTCGCGGCGGCGCAGAATCTCGGTGCTCGTCCGTCCGTCGCGCATCCCCACCACGCGATCGACGCGCGTGGCGACGGTCATGTCGTGCGTCACCACAATCACCGTTACGCCAAACTCCTCGTTCAGCGCGCGCAGAGCGTGGAAGATCGCCTCAGCCGAGATGGAATCCACCTCGCCGGTCGGCTCGTCGGCCAGCAGCAGGGCCGGACGGTTCGCCATCCCCACCGCAATCGCGACGCGCTGCTGCTCCCCACCGGAGAGCCGGTCGGGGCGGTGCTTCATCCGGTCGGCCAGCCCCACGCGGTCCAGCAGTTCGACCGCGCGATCATAGCGTTCGCGCGCCGGGAAGCCCGCCAGCGCCATCGGCAGCTCGACGTTTTCCAGCGCGGTCAGATAGGGCAGCAGGTTGCGCGCCGTCTGCTGCCACACGAATCCGACCATGTGGCGGCGATAGCGCACCTGATCGCGGCGCGTCATCTCCAGCAGGTTATAGTCGCCCACCCGGATTCGCCCGGCGGTCGGGAAGTCCAGCCCGCCGAGGATGTTCATCAGCGTCGATTTCCCCGATCCCGATGGCCCAACTAGCGCCATCATCTCGCCCTGGCGGATCAGCAAATCCAGCCCTTGCAGCGCGACGACTTCGAGATCGGCCACCTTATAAATCTTGACCAGGTTCTCGCACTCGATGAAGATCGGGCGATCGTTGTCCTGACCATCCGGCACCAGGCCCGGTGCCATCTGAGGTGTTGTATTCGGAACTTGGCTCATCGTTTCAGTCTCAACCTTTACCCGGCGCAGCGCCCGCGCCCGCTAACTCAAACTCTTTGCTCAAGTGCGGTAGCCCTCACCCTAT
The DNA here is from genome assembly GCA_012729765.1 of Chloroflexota bacterium. GTDB lineage: Bacteria > Chloroflexota > Anaerolineae > Aggregatilineales > Aggregatilineaceae > JAAYCM01. Next base: position 90,082 of record JAAYCM010000046.1, read on the forward strand.
ATCCCTGTCCCTCAGGGCGAGGGACTCTCCGAACTCGCTCCCCTTCCCTCCGTAAAACGTGGGGGATGGGGGGTGAAATGCATAACCGCCGCTATTCCTCGCCCAGGCGCAGCACCTGGTTGACACTCATCCGCCGCAGGAGCACCGCCGCCGCCCCCATCAGGATCGTAAACGACACGACCAGCGTCAGCAGCAGCCCGATCATGCCGAGCAGCGGCAGTTGCAGCGTTTCGCCGCCCACCAGCGCCAGGAACGGCAGCAGCAGGTAGGCCAGCCCGGCCCCGATCAGCGAGCCGATCAGCAGCGCTGGCGTGATCAGCACGATCTGCTCGATCAGCAGCAGGCGCCAGATATTGCTCGTGTTCCAGCCCAGCGAGCGCAGCACCGCAAAGGTGAACGAGCGCTGCTTGGCTGTGACAATCAGGTAAAACGCGAAGTCGAGCAGGCTCAGCGCCAGGCTGATCCAGAAACCGGCGAATAGCATCCCGGCCACCGCGCTCGGCAGCGGCTCGCGCTGAATCTCGCCGTAGCGCGTCCAGGCCCAGGCGACATCCTGCACGCCGTCCAGCCCGGCGATCTGGTCTTCCAGCGCGCCGGACGGCTCGCGGTCGGGCAGCTCCAGCCAGACTTCGTTACCGGCGAAGAAGAAGTTGGACGCTGCCGCCTGGTTGATCACCGGCTGGATCAGGCCCAGGCGCGTGATCATGAACAGGTCGCGGCCCGCCAGCGACGGAATCTCCGGCACGATGCCGACCACTTCATAGCCGATCTCGACCGATCCCGGCCCGACATTGAGCAGAATATTCTTCGTGTCGCCCACCGCCAGCGGCTCGTCGGCGGCGGTACGGTAGGCCCCGCGCCCGGCGAACTGCTCGGCGAAGGCGCGCGAGATCACAACCGGGATTCGCCCGATCTGTGGCTCGTTGACAACGACGCTCGGCTCGCGCGTCATGCCACCAAAGCGGCCCATGCGATAATCCACCCGCAGCGCGGTCGGGCCTTCCAGCTCCGGCGTTTCGCCGCTCACCGGCTGGAGCATCGCGCCTTGCACGCGGCTCGTGCTGCCGCCCTGCACCGACCATTCCGCCGCGTAAGGGTTGGCGGTGGTCGCTTCGTGCCAGCGGTTGGACTCGTCCTCGAAGCTTTCGAGCGTGGTCGAAGTGCCGAACACGTCCTGTGTGGCGATCAGGTCGAGATAGATCGTGTGTTCAAAGGCGTCGATATTGCTCTGGCGGCTGTTGATACCGAGGCGCATCAGGCTGAAAGGCGGCGTGCCACGCTCCGGCAGTGCCCCCGCGAAGGTCAGCCATTCCTCAGTTGGCGTGGCCGACTGGACGGCTTCGATCTCGCCCGCCCCCGGCTGATCGGTCGCCACGACGGCATCCGGCAGGCTCAGCGGCACGCTGAACGGCACGCCAAAGCTGTCCTGGACATAGGCCGTAAGCTGGACCGCGATCGGCGGATCATCGGCCCTGACGGGCGCGGTCGAATAGACCTGCACCGTAAACTGGCTGGCGTCGTCCGGCAGGATCAGGCCCGGCGTAGGCGGCACTTCGACCGCGCGCAGCGGGGCTACCGCCTCGCGCAGTTCCGGGAAGGCCGCCGCCGCTTCGTCAGGATTCACGCCGATCACGTGCACCGGCTGGCGCGAGGCCGAGCCGGGATCGCCCTGGGCGTGCAGCAGCACGGCTGACGCCGAGACGCCCGGCAGCCGCGCCCAATCGACCGTCGTCGCGTCAAGCTCCGCCGGATTGAGCGCGATCCGCGCGCTGCCGCCGGTCGTGGCGCGGGCCGAGGTCCAGGCCCCCCGATCGCGTGTTTCCATCAGCGCCAGCGAGGCCGTGCCGAGCGCCAGCGTGCCGATCAGCAGCAGCACCAACTGGGCATAGTGGCCGGGGTCGCGCGCCACGTTCCATACCGCGAGCGGCGTTGTCAGGTAGCGGTTGTTCCGAAACAGCCGCGAAATGCCATCCATCAACCAGGGGAAGAAGCGCAGCCACAGCAGCGCCGCCCCGGTCAGGACCAGCGCCGGGCCGAGCAGGTTGAACGGATCGTTCAGCCCGCCGGTTTCGTTCAGATTATCCGCGATCAGCCTGATCACGTCGCGCGGCGCGGCGATCAGGTTGTTGAGCAGATCGCCGAAGTCGCCGCCGACCAGGTAGTACAGCCGCAGCATGAACGCCACCCCGGCCACGATCAGCACCACGTCGAGCATATAGCGCGCCCAGGCGGGGCGTGTGGGCGGGCGTGAAACAAGCTGCTTCAGCCGCAGCAGGCTGCGCCGCGCCGCCGGGACGCCCGGCAGCGTCAGCACGAGCACCGCCGCCAGCGCCGCCACCGCGCTGAGATAGAGCGAGATCGTCGGGATATCCGTCGCGCCGAGCGGGCGCCCGCCCAACGCCTGCGAAAGCGGCCCGAAACGTTCGAGCAGGGACATGAAGCCAATGCTGAACAACGGCCCGGCCACCACCCCGATCACGCCGATCAGCCCAACGGTCAGGAATTGGAGCATGACAAGCTGCGGGATGCTCCCGCCCCGGCTGACAATCGTGCTCCATTCCGTGCCCTGCTGCTCCAGCACCAGCGAGACGGTGTTGATCAGGTGGTAGAGCATCATGATCAGCACCGCGCCGGAGAGCAGCACGATCGGCCCTTCGGTGTCGGCCACGTTGCCGGAGAAATTCCCCAACGTAGCGGTCAGTCCGCTCAGCACGGAGATGCCGGGGTGATAGGCCCCCAGGCGGTTTTGCAGCACTTCCAGCCGCCGGTTGATATCGCGGATGTTATCGGCGGTGATCACGTCCGTGTCGGTGTCGATCACGTACATATAGCTGTTGCCCGGCGTCACCGGCTGGAGCCAGTCAGTATAGGCCGCCGGGATGGTCGCCATGCCGAAATCGTAACGGAACTCGCCCAGGCCCATTTCGACATCCGAGCCTTCGAGGAAGTTGCGGTTGCCTTCCCAAAACGGGTCGCCGGAATCCTTCGGCTCGACAATGCCGACCACAACAATCGAGGCCACGCTGCCGCTGCCATCGGGCAGCAGCGTACCCAGCACCAGCCGGCTGCCAAGCTCCAGCTCGCCGCGCCGGGCAACGGTGGTCGTAACCACCACTTCGACCTGCCCGCGATTGTACATTCCGACCTGGCGCGCCTGTTGTTCGGCGTCGCTCAGCCCGGTGGGATCGACCATGTCTGGCGACGGCAGGCGCACCGGCCAGCGCCCCTCGACCAGGTTCAGCAGCGACGGCATATCGTCGAAGGCAAACGGCTGGTAGGCGTGCCCGGTCCGGCTCGAAAAGGCGTCGATCGGCTCGCCGTAGCGGTAGATATAGGCCCCGGTCGCCAGGCCGCTGGCGTTCAGCCCTTCCTCGCTGGTGGGCGGGTTGTAGTCGGCGCGGATGTAGTAGCGATAGTCCACCGCCAGATCGCCCAACTCGTCGCTCACCACCGCGAACGATTCGGGCGTCAGCGGCTCGTTGTCCACGATCAGCGTGATCTGCTTGTCCTGCGGGCGCGCGTTGTCCAGCTCGAAGCGCAGGCCGACATCGGTTACGGCCCGCACATAGAACGGCCCCAGCGCGAAGAACCCGGTCAGCAGGCAGACCGCCAGCAGCAGGATGCCCAGCGAGCGCCATTCGCGCCGCATACGTTTCAGGATCAGTCCGAGCGTCATCAAATTACTCCTGCTACCGTCGTACCCTATTCATCACCCAGGCGCAGCGTGCGTGCCAGCGACAACTGCCGGACCAGCAGCAGGCTCGAGCTGAGCACCAGGCCCAACACGACCGCCATCATCAGGCCATATTCCACAAAGCGGCGCAGCTCGACGCGCATCACGAACGGCGGCACCACATTTTCGCCGGTCGCGCCGAGCGCCAGCGTCGGCACCACCTGGTTTGCCAGCACCGCGCCCAGTACCGCGCCGAGCGTCACCCCGATCACCATGACGAAGGCCTGTTCGAGCGCCAGCCCGGCCACCACCCGCACCGACGACAGGCCGAGCGCGCGCAGCACGCCGAACTCGCTCCGGCGCGCCTGGGCGGTCAGCCCCGAATAGGTCAGCAGGCCCACCACGCTCAATGCCAGCGCCATGATGAACGCCAGATACATCAGCCCCAGCAGCCCCAGGCCGAGCGGATTGGTTTGCAGCCGGTCCAGTTCTTCGGCCAGCGTGACACTGCTCAGGATCACCGCGCCCTGAGTCTCGGCGTTGTCGAGATGGCCCAGCAGGCCGGAGACTTCCGCTTCGCTGCGCGGGTCGAGGCTGCCATCCAGCCGCAGCCACACTTCATCCGGGTAGAACGCGGCGCTGGGCCGCCGGTTGAGCCGGTACATCAGCTCGCGCACATCCACCACCATGAACGAGTGACCTTTCGGGTCGGCCTCGCCCGGCGCGCGATCGTACAGCGACGGGTAGTAATCCGCGATCTGCACCGCGCGGAACTGCGGGTTGATCCCGCCGATATTCAGCAGGGTGAACGGCGCGGCATCCAGGCCAAAGGTCAGGCCATTTTCCTGCTGCACGCGACGGCTGACGATCGCATCCAGCGGCCCCAGGTCGGGATAGTTGAGCAGCGCGCCGATGGTCGTGCGCTGCGCGTCCTGGTCCCACGAGATATAGAGCGAGTCGGGGCGCTCGCCGGGCAGGTCCCAGCCGGGAGCCGTCTTGCCGGTCGCGGTCGCGCCCCGGTCGTAGAGGAATTCCCAGTCGTGGTTGGCGAAAACCTGATACGGTGTCGCGCTGCCCTCGGCATCGAAGAGGGTCATATCGGCCACCGTCAGGCGCATTCCGCGCTCGCCGGTGCTGTTCGGGCTGCGGTATTCCAGATAGACCGACACCAGATTGAGCGGCATCTCCGGGACGTATTTGAGCGCCGTCAGATCGGCCTCGGCATACACCCAGCCGCTCGTCACGAAGCCGCGCGCATCGGCCCCCGGCGCGTCCGTACCGACGCGCAGATACTCGACTTCAACCGGCTCGACCGGCACCAACACCCACGCGCCGTTGGCATCCAGCATCCGCAGGCCGAGATTGGTACGTTGTGTCAGCCGCCCGACGCTGGCCTGAAACGTCCGATCGCTGGCGAAGCTGAAGCCGCTCGTCTCGAAGCGCAGCCACATCCCGATTTTGGCCGGGACGAACGGCAGCGCCTCGCCGCGCTCCGGCAGCGGCGGCGGATCGCCGGGCGCACGCGGCGTGTAGATCGGCCCCAGGTCGGTCCGCCAGTAGAGCACCTCGCCAAAGGTATCGGGGTTGATCGCCAGGATATTGCCGCGCAGCTCGCCCGCGATGCTCGTGCTCAGGTTGGCGTTGATGATGCGGTAGCCGGTCGTCGCTTCGGCCACGCCGTCCTGCGCCTCGTAGAATTCGACCGGGCGGGCGCGGTTGGCGTTAAGCTGCGTATCGCGCTCGACCAGGCGGGCATCGCTGCCGACCAGGTAGCGCGCCTGATCATCGTGGCTGTTCGTCACCGTCGCGCGGAAGCTGGTCGCAAACCAGCCGATCCCGATTGCCAGCGCCAGCAGGAACGTGATCCGCCCATAGTGCACCGGCTCGCGGCTGAGCTGCCAGCTTGCCAGCGCGCCGAGCAGGCCCTTGCCGGCTGCCGCCGCGCGTGACGCGATCGCGGCCAGCACCGGGAAGAAACGCAGCGCCAGGCTGCCCAGCGCCAGAAACAGCAGCGCGGGCGCCATCAGCATCAACGGGTCGGCCTGCTGCCCGCCCAGATTCACATCGGAGAGCGGCGAGCCGCGCCGCACCAGCAGCCACAGCGCGCCGAGTCCGACCACCGCCAGCGCCACATCGAGATAGTAGCGCTGCCACCACTGCTGGCGCTCACTGCGCGAGGCCGCCCCGCCCGCCAGGATCAGCGGCAGACGCAGCACGGGCCGCAGCGTCAGCATCAGCGCCAGGAAGGTTACGCCCGCCGCCAGCGCCGCAAACAGAAAAACGTCACGCGTGAGCGGCAGCGGGAACTCGTCGGTGTTGGCGACGATCGGGCCGAGCGCGGTCAGGAGCACCTGCGACAGCAGCGGCGCGACGGCCACCGCCAGCACGCAGATCAGCAGCGCCTCGATCCCGCGCAGCAGCAAAATCTGGCTGTCCCACGCGCCCCGGCTTTGCAGCATGGCGATCTCGCGCCGCTCACCCCGCCGGACCAGCGCCGCCGTCACCATCAGGAAGAACAGCACCAGCGCGCCCACCTGGAGCAGCAGCAGGCCAAACGGCGCGTCCAGCAGCTCGACCTCTTTGGCATACTGCAACAGCACGCCGCGATCAAGGTTTTTGCGGATCGTGTCGAAATCGATCAGCCGCGTATAGTAATTAAAGGACAGGTCTTGCCGCTGCACGGCTCCCTGCTGTGCTTCTTCGGTGGTGGGGGCCAGTGAATCCTTGAAGGTAAAGCGCATATTGCGCTCGAAGACTTGCAGCGCGCTGCGCGCCTCGTCCACGCGCGAGAACGGCAGGTTGTCGTGCGCGAACAGCACGCGCCACCCGATCCGCGTCGGGGTGTCGGGCAAAAACTCGACCGCCGCGCGGTAGAGCGCATCTTCGTCGGTCAGGAACACGAACTCGTAATCCCACAGCCCGGCCCCACTGGCGCGATCCAGCAGGCGCAGCGGCGACGGCTCCATCCAGTAGGGCGCGTCGTCTTCCAGCGGCGAGACGATCCCGACGATGCGCGCCGTGACCGGGCGGCTGGTGGCGTGACCCCGGCCCGTCTCGCCCTTCTGGTTCATGCCCTGATCCAGGATCACGACCGTGTCTGCTTCCAGGTTCAGCTCGTTGGCAACGCTCAGCCCGACCACGACTTCCAGGTCCTCGCCCGCCGCCGGAGCCTGCGGCAGCCGCCCGCTGACGACGCGCACGAATTCCGGCCAGTCGTCGTAATAGGCCAGCCGGGCGCGCACCCCCAACAGCGGGACCTGCTCGCCGCCCTCTTCAGCCGGTGGCAGCGAGATGCCCATCGCCTCGGTTTCGCCGAACGTCACCAGCTTTTCGATCCACTGCTTAATCACGCCCAGGTCACGTGCGGCGAGGTCTTCGGTCAGCGCGCTCGCGCCGGCGGCCTGCTGCTGCAACCCGCCGGAGTCGGCCCACTCGCTGGCTCGCAGGCTGATGCTGGACGCGACATGCACGTCGCGCGCCGGCTGCTGCTCCAGGCGTTGAAGCATGCCGACCTGCGCGACGGCGGTGGTATAGAGCGGGACCAGCGCCCCGATCGAGGCGCTGAGAATCGTTCCCGCGATAATCGTCAACAAGGAGCGCCACTGGGTCAACAGCCGGGCAATCGCCAGATGAAAGGCAAAACGAACCGGCGTCCGGCCCAGCTCGCGCAGGCCCTCTACCAGCCGTCGAGTCCAGCGAACAGAATTACTCCGACGACCTGCAATCATACGGATTTCCTTCAGGATGGTTGCTTCAGTAAAGCACGCCTCTCGGCGCGGCGGCAGCACAAAAAATTCTGACACCTGCTCCGTGCAGTGCCGTGTCCGGTTTCGGCGGGGTCTATGCCCGGTGGCCCGCCAGTGCCGCGACGGATCGAACCTCATACCTCAATTTTATATACGAGGCCGGCCCGGCATCCTGTCACTTTCGGGCGGGGATTGGCCGGGCCGAAGCTGGGTATTGTAGCGCATGTTAGCGTCAGGTTGCAGAGCGAATTTGCGCGCCGCCCACCGGCTCAGGCGCAGCACGGCGAACTCGGCCACGCGGCCCAAAAGGGCGGGCCTTATATCTTGTGTTTGGTTGCTTCAAACTCTTTTATAAAACGGCTAACATAAACCGCTTGTTTAGATATCTGCGTGGGGCTATACTTGTTAATGTTGATCGTCTTCGCCAACCGGGCCGGGACCCCGCGCAACAAAGCCTAACTGATTTCCCTTTTATGCTAAGATATTTATAAATGTGCTGGGCTAAAAGGCGCCGGGTCAACTGCCCACCAGCGAACCGAGCGGACTCCCAACAAAGGTGGTAGATAGAGTATGGACTTCGAGGAAAACAAGCAACAGCAGCCAATTCCCCCCAATCATGAGGCGGACGATATGGACGAGTCGTTTGAGGCAATGCTGGACGCTTCATTCGCCGCGTTTGAGCCGCCGCGCCGGGGCGAGATCCGTCAGGCCACGATCTTACAGGTCGAGCCGAACGAGATCATTGTCGATATGGGGGCGAAACAGGACGGAATTGTAACTGGCCAGGATTTGGAGCGCCTGGACGACAGTTACCGCTCATCGCTGCACGTCGGGCAGACTGTCCCAGTTTATGTGCTTACGCCGCGTGATAGCGATGGCAACCTGATCGTCTCGATCAACATGGGCCTGCAGCAAAACGACTGGGACGAAGCCCGCAGGCTGATGGAACAGGATGAAGTAGTTGAAGTGAGTGTCACCGGCCACAACCGGGGCGGTATTCTGGTGCGTTGGAATCGGCTGGAAGGGTTCATCCCGTCGTCGCATATGGTGACGGTCAGCGCCGGGCTGCAGGGCAACGAGCGCCGCGAGACGCTCAATTCCCTGGTTGGGCAGCGGGTCGGCGTCAAGGTGATCGAAGTCGATCAGGACCGCCGCCGCCTGATCTTCTCCGAGCGTGAGGCGCAGCGCGAATGGCGTGCCCAGCAAAAAGCCCGCCTGCTCTCGGAGCTGCACGAAGGCGACGAAGTGACCGGCACCGTAACCGGCCTGCGCGATTTCGGCGCATTTGTCAACCTGGGCGGCGCGGACGGCCTGATCCATGTCTCTGAGCTGGCCTGGCACCGCGTCGATCACCCACGCGATGTACTGCGCGTCGGGCAGGAGATCGAGGTGTATGTCCTCAGCCTGGACCGCGAAACCAACCGCATCGCGCTCAGCCGCAAACGCCTGCTGCGGGATCCCTGGGACGATGCCCTGCAGAAGTATCACGAGGGGATGCAGGTCGAGGGTACCGTCACCAACGTGGTAGACTTCGGCGCGTTCATCGCGCTCGACGATGGCCTGGAAGGTCTGCTCCACCTGAGCGAAATGGGCGACGGCTCGCTCAAGGAGCCGCACAGCTATGTCAAGAAGGGCGACCGCCTGCAGTTGCGCATCAGCCGCCTGGAGCCGGAGCAGCGCCGGGTCGGCTTCACGCAGCGCTGGGGCACCGACCAGCCAATCATCGACCGGCAGGAGCAGGAAGCTGCCGAGATCGACCAGCTTGCGGCTGCCGCCGATGAACTGGACAGCTTTGCACCGGCAGACGACACCGACACGCCTGACGAGCTGGACAGCTTTGCACCGGCAGACGACATCGACATGCCGGGCGAGCTGCCGCTGGAGATGGACGAGCCAGAGCGCGTCCAGACCGAGGCCGAAGCCATCGATCTCGAGCCGCTCGAGA
>JAAYCM010000047.1 GCA_012729765.1 Chloroflexota bacterium
ACAGCGCACCTGGCCGCCCACGGCTTGACAGTCAGCCAGTTCGGCGCCCTGGAGGCGCTCTATCACCTGGGCACGCTCTCGCAGCGCGACCTGGCGCAGAAACTGCTCAAGAGCACCGGCAACATCTCGACCGTGCTCAAGAACCTGGAAAAACGCGGGTTGATCTCGCGGGCGCGCAAGGTCGACGACACCCGCTACATGGAGGTCTGCCTGTCGGAGGCGGGCCGGGCGCTGTTGACCGGCATGTTCGACGAGCATGTCCGCGGCATCGTCGCGGAAATGGGCGCGCTCAGTGCCGGGGAACAGGACGAGCTGGCGCGCCTGTGCCGCAAACTGGGGCGGCGCGAAGTGGGGGCGGAGGGCTGATTGGGGCCCGCCCCCGCGCCGGGACGCTGCCCGTCACTGGTCCTGGTGATAGAGCAGCTTGATCACGCTGCCCTGAATGGTGCGGAGCCGCTGGCTGATCACCTGGGCGATGCGCCGCATGACGATCAGGCCCAGCGCCGGGTTGTCTTCAAGCAGGCGATTGAACGCCTGTCCTTCGAACGCCAGCAGGCTGCTGTCTTCCAGGCACAGCGCCGACGCGGTGTAGTAGTTGGGCGGCATGAACCCGGACCAGCCGACCAGTTGCCCGAACGTGCTCAGCGATACGATCGTGAGCGGCTCGGTGAGCGCGGTCGGCTGCACCTGGACGTTAATCTTGCCCGCGCGCAGCAGGTAGAGGCGGCTGGCTTCGTTGCCCTCGCGGAAGAGCATCTGCCCGGCGGGACAGGTGACCTCCTGCGCCAGCGCGGCGAACTGGTTCAGCGCCTCGGCGGGCAGGCCGGCGAAGAGGGGACTCTGGGCAAGGTCCTGGGCGGTGATCATGGTTGGTATTCTCCTGGCGGCGCGGCGCCGATGCGATTATGCCAGCAGAATACCACAACTGGGCGCCGGGACAAAGTCACGGTGTCACGCCGTCCCAGCGCCAGGCCACCTGGCTCCACTGCCCGCGATAAGCGGCGATCTGGGCGGCGTGCTCGCGCTTGTGCCCGTAGATGGAATAGACGATGAAATCCTCGAGATCGGTCGCCGCCCCGTACCAGGGCAGCATACCGTTGAGACGCCGCACCCGGATCGGCACCTGGGTGACCAGCGTAAGCGTGCTGCGGTAGGCGCTCTCGTATTCGACCCAGACTTCGTGGGGCGGCATCTCGCGCCGGCGCGTGACTTCGGTCACGTTGAACTGCTCCGGATCGGCCAGGTAGCTGCTCAACACCGGGGTGGGACTCTCGCGCAGCACCGAGCGAATGACATCCGCCAGCAGCAGCTCGAACGAGGCCAGGTGCGCCAGAATATCCTTCACCGACCACACCCCGCACGCGCCGGGCGTGGTCCACGCTGACTCGGGCAGTCCGTAGAGGCTGTCTTGCACGGCCCGGTGGCCGTGCCTCAAGACATCGATGGTGTTCATAGCATGTCCTGTGAGTGGTTTCGTTGATGGCGCCGGACTCGCGGCCTGGCGCGGATATGGTCCGGTGACAGCCGCGACATGTAGGAGGGACGACATGGCCCGGTTTTTGGCCGGGCCACACCTGAGAAAGCGCGGATTCGGGCGCCAGCCTACTCAGCCAGCGACACGAACCGGGCGTACTGGACATCCTCGCAAGAGCCGGTGTCCATCGAATCGCAGCCGTTCTGGAACGCGGTGAGCTGGCTCGCGAACATCTCGGCGTCTGCGGTGCCGTGCGTGCTGACGACCAGGTGAATCTCGGCGTTCTGCGCGTCCATCAGCCCCGGACCGAAGGCGGCGCCCGGCGTCATGCCCTCAGCCATGCTGGCCGAGATTGCCAGCGTGCCATCTGCGGTGACGCTGCGCGACGCGAGCACTACCGAGATGTTCGCCACCGCAATGCCGTCCGTGTTCAGGATGCGGTTCCCGTAAGCGTCGCGTACGACTTCGGCGGCAACGCTCCACCGGCGCGCTTCCCACTCGCGGAAGTTGATGTTGCCGTCCGCATCGCGCGGGATCCCGGCACTGTACATCTCGAAGACATCGTCCGCATCACAGACGCCGCCGCTGCAGTTTTCCGGCGCGTTGAAGATCACCCACCAGACGGTGTACATCTCACCCGGCACGAGATCGTTGGTAGCGAGGGCTATCTTCACCCCATTATCGTAGCGGGCCAGGCTGGCATGGGCGTCAACGACCTGCGCGGCATCGGCGAAGCGGCGCACGGCGCTGGTCTGGACGGTCGGCTCAGGGGCGGTTTCGCTGCTCTGGGCGAAGGCGTTCACCGCACCAGTCA